>JAIRVR010000053.1 GCA_031253795.1 Burkholderiaceae bacterium | reverse complement strand
AGCACCAGCACGACGATGGTCGCCAGGTAGGGCAGCATGGACAGCAGCTGGCTGGCCACCTGCACGCCCGTGGCCTGCAGGTGGAACTGCAGCATGGTCACGCCGCCGAACAGGTAGGCGCCCAGCAGCACGCGCGCAGGGCGCCAGGTGGCAAAGGTGGTCAGCGCCAGCGCGATCCAGCCCCGGCCCGACACCATGCCCTCCACCCACAGCGGCGTGTAGACGGTGGAGATGTAGGCACCGGCCAGCCCGCACATGGCACCACCGAAGACCACGGCCGCCAGGCGGATGCGGCGCACCGGGTAGCCCAGCGCATGGGCCGACTGGGGCGACTCGCCCACGGCACGCAGCACCAGGCCGGCCCGCGTGCGGTAGAGGAACCAGACCAGGGCCGCCGCAATGGCCACGGCCCCATAGACCAGCGGGTGCAGGCGGAACAGCGCCGTGCCGACCACGGGCAGGTCGGACAGCCAGGGCACGGCGAACTTGGGCAGCTCGGGCAGGCGCGCCTGCACATAGCCCAGGCCCAGGAAGGCCGAGAAGCCCGTGCCGAACAGCGACAGCGCCAGCCCCGTCGCGTACTGGTTGGTGTTCAGCCAGATCACCAGCACGCCGAAGATGGCGGCCAGCAGCGCGCCCGCGCCCATGCCGGCCAGAAAGCCCACGGTGGTGCTGCCCGTATGGACCACGGCGGCAAAGCCCGCAATGGCGGCGCACAGCATCATCCCCTCGGCACCCAGGTTGACGATGCCGGCCTTTTCATTGATCAGCAGGCCCAGCGCGGCCAGCGCCAGCACGGTGCCGGCGCTGAGCGTGGAGCCCAGCAGCAGTGCATAGGATTCCATCAGCGGGCCTCCTTGACTGCAGGCGCCGCAGCGGCCGGGGCGGCTGGCGTGCGGGACACCCAGCGCAGGCGGTAGGCCACCAGCGTGTCGCAGGCCAGCAGCGTGAACAGCAGCAGACCCTGGAACACGCCGGTCAGCGCCTTGGGCAGGCCCAGGCGCGACTGGGCGAGTTCGCCCCCGATATAGAACATGCTCATGAGAATCGCGGAAAAGATCATGCCCACGGGATGCAGGCGGCCGACGAAGGCCACGATGATGGCGGCGAAGCCGTAGCCAGCCGGGACATAGGGTGTGAGCTGGCCCAGCGGGCCGGCCACCTCCAGCGCACCGGCCAGGCCGGCGGCGGCGCCCGAGATCAGCAGCGCCGTCCACAGCGCGCGGCGCGAGGAAAAGCCCGCGTAGCGCGCAGCGGCCGGGGCCAGGCCACCGACCTGCAGCGCAAAGCCGGCACGGGTACGGAACAGGAAGACCCACAGCATGGCCGCCGCGGCCAGCGCCAGCAGCAGCCCGATGTTGGTGCGCATGCCCTGCATGAGCTTGGGGATCTGCGTGACGCGCTCGAAGGTCTTGGTCTGCGGGAAGTTGTAGCCCATGGGGTCCTTCCACGGTCCGTAGACCAGGAAGCCCAGCACCAGGGTGGCCACGTAGACCAGCATCAGGCTGACCAGGATTTCATTGGCGTTGAAGCGGTCGCGCAGCAGGGCCACGATGCCGGCCCAGACCATGCCGCCGAGCATGCCGGCCACCAGGATGGCGGGCACGATCCACGGCCCCGTGGTCTTGTCCGCCAGCAGCGCCACGCCGCCTGCGGCCACGGCGCCGATCACGAACTGGCCTTCGGCACCGATGTTCCACACATTGGAGCGAAAGCACACGGCCAGGCCCAGCGCGATCAGCAGAAGCGGCGTGGCCTTGACGGCCAGCTCGCCCAGCGCATAGGGGGACTTGACGGGGTCCCAGAAGAAGGCCTGCAGGCCGCGCACAGGGTCCTTGCCCAGCATCACGAACAGGCACACGCCGATCAGCACGGTGATGGCCAGCGCCAGCACAGGCGAACCGTAGGTCCACAGCCTGGAGGCCTGGGGGCGTTGCTCAAGCTTGAACATGCGCGCCTCCCCTGGCGGAGTTCGGGGCGGCAGCACCGTCCCACAGGCCGCTCATCCACTCGCCGATCTGCTGCACGGTGGCATCGGCCCGCGCCACCGAGGGCGACAGCCGGCCCTTGGCCACCACATGCAGGCGGTCACATATTTCGAACAATTCGTCCAACTCCTCGCTGAGCACCAGCACGGCGCAGCCCTCGTCACGCAATTGCAGGATGGCGCCGCGGATCTGCGCGGCCGCCCCCACGTCCACCCCCCAGGTGGGCTGGGAGATGATGAGCAGCGTGGGCCTGGCATCGATCTCGCGGCCCACGATGAATTTCTGCAGGTTGCCGCCCGACAGCGACTGCGCCGCCGCGTTGGGGCCACCGGCCTTGACGTTGAAGCGCGCGATGATGGCGCGCGCCTGCTCCTGCAACTGGCCCATGCGGATCCAGCCGCCCGCGCCCAGCGCGGTCTTGCGCGTCAGCAACAGGTTGTGCGCCAGGCCCATGCTGGGCACGGCGCCACGGCCGAGGCGTTCCTCCGGCACGAAGTGCAGGCCCAGCGCACGGCGCCGGCCCGGCCCGAGGCGTCCCGCCTCCCGGCCGGAAATCTGCACCATTTCGGGCGCCGCACGCGTATCCTCGCCGGACAGGGCGTACAGCAATTCCTTCTGGCCATTGCCCGAGACACCGGCGATGCCCACGACTTCGCCCGCGCGCACATCGAGATGGATGCCATGCAGGTCCACACCGAAGGGCTCAGAGCGCGGCAGCGCCAGGCCCTGCACGCGCAGCACGCTGGCGCCGACCTGGGATTCGCGGTGCGTGAGCTCGGGCGGTTCCGAGCCGATCATCAGGCGCGACAGCGAGGCATTGCTCTCCACGGCCGGGTTGCACACGCCGGTCACCTGCCCGCCGCGCAGCACGGTACAGGCCGTGCACAGCGAACGGATCTCGTGCAGCTTGTGGCTGATGTAGAGGATGGAGCAGCCCTCGGACGCCAGGCGGCGCAGCACCACGAAGAGCTTTTCCACCGCCTGCGGCGTGAGCACCGAGGTGGGCTCGTCAAGAATGAGCACGCGCGGATGCGTGAGCAGGGCACGGATGATTTCCACGCGCTGCATCTCGCCGACGCTCAGCGTGTGCACGGGGCGGTGGGGATCGACTTCCAGCCCGTAGTCATGCGCCGTGGACTCGATGCGCTGCACCACCTCGGCCAGCGGCAGGCTCTTGTCCAGGCCCAGCCAGACGTTCTCGGCCACGGACAGCGTGTCGAACAGGCTGAAATGCTGGAACACCATGGCGATGCCCAGCTGGCGCGCCTCCTGGGGATTGCGGATGTGGACCGGCTTGCCATCGACCTCGATGCGGCCCTCATCAGGCTTGACGGCGCCGTAGATGATCTTCATCAGCGTGGACTTGCCGGCACCGTTCTCGCCCAGGATGGCATGCACTTCGCCGGCGCCCACGGTCAGCGAAATGCCGTTGTTGGCCACCACCGCCGGATAGCGCTTGGTGATGCCTGTCAGCTGCAGCCGGGGCGGCGCTGCGGCTGGCAGAGGGACTGTATCGGGGGGATTCATGGCTGGGATTGTCTTTCAATTTCTGCAACAAACTGGAACACAAGTCCTTGAAAACGCCTTGGCGGCCCTCATATCGGCCATCACTTTGTTCACCAAAAAGGCGTTTCCTGCCGCCGTCGCCTATCGGGCCCGGGACATCAGGGCCACGTGCCGCACGGCGTCGCGCAGCCAGCGCGTGGAGGCTCCCATGTGCGTGCGGGCGTGCCACAGCTGGTAGTACACCAGCGGCGCAAACTCCACCGGGCAGGGCAGGATCACCAGGGGCAGGCGCTGGCTGAAGCGCTCGCAGAACAGCCGCCCCGTGGTCAGCACCAGCAGGCTGGTGGCCACGATGTCGGGAATCAGGCTGAAATGCGCGCAGCGCGCCGCCACCTGGCGCTGCAGGCCCATGCGGGACAACTGGTCGTCGATCACGCCGCGCGCGCCCGGATAGGTGGGCGTGGGCGCGATGTGCTCGGCCTCCAGCCACTGGGCCGCATCCCAGCCGCGGCGCACGGCCGGGTGCTGGGGGCTGACCAGGCAGACCACCTCGTCCTCAAACAGGCTGGCCATGTGCAGGCCCTGCGGCGGTTCGGGCCAGTTGCCGATCACCACGTCCACATCGCCCTGGGCCAGTTGCACTTCGTAGTGCGCGTCGCCGTTGAGCGCCAGGATGTCCACGGGGCAGCCGGGCGCCTCGGTCTTGAGATGGGCCACCAGGCGCGGCAGGAACAACGGGTCCAGGTAGTCGCTGGCGGCGATGCGGAAGGTGCACGTGGAGGTGCGGGGATCGAAATGGCGCGCATCGCTGAACAGGCCCTCGGCCGCGCGCAGGATGTCGGCGGCCGGCTGCACCATGCGCAGTCCCGCCTCGGTGGGCTGCATGTGGGCGCCCGAGCGCACCAGCAGCGAATCGCCCGCCAGGTCGCGAAGGCGCTTGAGCGCAGCGGACACCGCAGGCTGGTGCATGCCCAGGCGCAATGCGGCACGCGAGACGCTGCGCTCGGTCAGCACCGTGTGCAGCACCCGGATCAGATGCAGATCAATCTTGTCGAACAGGGCCTGGTCGCGCATGTAGCGAAGCAATCACCAAAGGGGCACGACGCGGGGAGCCGCCGTGCAGATCATGAAAAGCCCGCAGGGTAACCCAGCCCTGGCCCCGGCCAGCTAGATACAAGCACCAAGAATGGCCTGGGCAGGGGGCGTTAAACACTTGTGAGCGCAGCGCATGCAATATGCGCGCCAGTTCCATGGCACGGGACCATCCATGCATTGTCAAAACCTATACAGACTTCCATTTGTTAGCGTGCTTCAATGAAAACGCTTCAAGAAGAAGTGGATGCAGGAGACAAAACCCATGACACAGACAGCCCCTCGTTCGGGCATGGCGATGGCCGCCGTGCTCGCCACGCTGCTGACGGCCTGCGGCAGCAGCGGCGATGCCGGCCCGCAGCCCATCGAGATCCTCAGCCTTTCCAACCGGGCCGACATGATCAGCGATGGCAATGCCTACCTTGAAATCCTGCTGCCCAAGGGCAGTCCCGCCGGTGCACTGAAGGTGGAATTGAACGGAGCCGACGTCACCGCGCAATTCGCGCAGCGCGCCAATGGCCGCATCCTGGGCCGGATCGACGGATTGCGGGTGGGCGCCAATACCCTCGCCGCCTCGGCCGCCGGGAGTGCGCGGGCACGCCTGGACATCACCAACCACGGCCGGGGCGACTCCATCTTCGCGGGCCCGCAGACCCAACCCTGGATCTGCGCCACGCGCAATGGCGCACAGGCCACTGTTTCCGTGCCGGGCACGGCGCTGTCGGCGACCGTGACCACGCGCGTCAGCGGGCTCGACACCGATCCGGTGGATGCCCTTTGCAATACCAGGACCCAGTACACCTACTACTACATGCCCAAGTCCAGGCAGGGCAGCGCCTGCACACCCGGGACCACGGGCGCCGCCCCCTGCCACCTGCCCTTCGACCCGTCGCAACGGCCTGCCGACAGCGAGATTGCCGACTTCACCAATGACCGTGGCGATACGGTCAAGCACCTGCTGCGCGTGGAAACCGGGGTGATGGGCCGCGGCACCTACCAGATACTGGCCTACTACGACCCCGCCCAGCCATGGGCTCCCTGGGCTCCGCAAAAAGGCTGGAACGGCAAGCTGCTGTGGAAGTTCGGCGCCTCAGCCTCGGGCAACCGCTTCCAGGAGGCGGCGGTCAACGCCCTCGACCAGGCCACCGGCAGCGTGCTGTTCGACGCCAACGCGCTCGCAGCGGGCCACATGGTGGTGAAGGCCATGCTGACCAATCACCTGCACAACAACAACGAGTTGCTGGCCGCCGAGAGCATGATGCGCATCAAGGAGCACCTGATCGAGAACTATGGCGAGGTGCGCTACACCATGGGCGACGGAAGCTCTGGTGGCTCCATGATGCAGACCGTGATCTCGTCGGCCATGCCGGGGCTGCTGCAGGGGCTGCAGACGGGTTATAGCTACCCAGATGCCGTGTCCACCTGGATGGAGACGCGGGACTGTGGCCTTCTGACAAACTACTACGGCACAGCGGCAGGCAAGGCGCTGCCCGATGCCGCCAGGGCTGCCATCAATGGCCATCCAGCCGCCTATTGCGGCACCTGGGCAGCCACCTTCATCACACCGCAAAATCCCAGGCTGCCCATCAATTGCGGCCCGGGCTTTCCAGCAGCCATCACCTACGACCCACAGACCCGGCCCCAGGGCGTGCGCTGCTCCATCCACGACATGCTGGTGGCGGTCTACGGTACGGCCCGCGACGCCGACGGCAACATCAAACCTGTGATGCCCTACGACAACGTAGGCGTGCAATACGGACTCAAGGCGCTGCAGTCGGGAGCCATCGGCGCCGAGGACTTCGTGCTGCTCAACGAGGGCATTGGCAGCTACACCGCCGATCTGGACTGGACCGGAGGCTCGGCGGCTCCGGTGGCCAGCCGCCAGCAGGCACCGGCTGATCTGCTGCCCAGAATCTACAGCAGCGGCCTGCACAGCAACGCGAAGAATCTCTCGCAGGTGGCCATCATCGACCTGCGGCCCGAGCTGGGCGCAGACATCCATATGAGTTGGCGCAGCCTCCAGCAGCGCGCACGTCTGGATGCAGGCAACGGTGGCCACGACAATCATGTGATCCGCGCAACCCAAGGCCCGGTCACACGGGCCATGGTCAACCAATCCTTTGCCATGATGGACCGCTGGTTGTCCGCGATCGAAAGCGATACGTCCGCCATCCCTCTGGCACAGAAAGTGGTGCGCAACAAGCCGGCTGACCTGAAGGATGTCTGCCTTGCCGCCGGGGACCGGACTCTGGCGCTTGACGATCCGGCGTGCAGCTTCAAGCCCACGTTGTCGCCGCGCCAGGTGGCTGGAGGTCCCCGCGCCGAGGACATCTACCAGTGCCAGCGCAAGCCTCTGTCCTTCACCAGCCAGGACTATCCGGGCGTCACTTTCAGCGCCGCGCAGCAGGCACGCCTTGCGGCCGTTTTCCCCACAGGGGTCTGCGACTGGAGCAAGCCTGGCACGGGCCAGACGCAGGAAGCAGCCTTTCTGACCGATTTCAGCGCGGGACCCGCAGGCAGGCGGGTCGGACCCAGGCCGGTCTCGCGCAACGATTGACGCGCCAAGGACGCTGGTCGGAGAGAACAGATAAGGGTTTGCACAGTGCCGGTCGAACCAATGAAAGAACAAACTTCCATTGAAAAATCACATCGCCCGCCATGCAGCCCTTCCCCACGATCAGCGATGTCCTGAAGTCCGCACCCTTTGCACCCAGCCTGAGCAAGGCCCACCTGCTCAGGCTGCGGCGCGAAGTGCTGCTGCGTGAGATACCGGCCGGCACCTCGCTGTGCCAGAAGGCGCGCCGGGCCGACCACTGGACCGGCGTCGTCCGGGGCGTGGTCAAGATCCATGCCCTGTCGCCCACCGGACGCACCACCACGCTGGCCACCTTCTCCCCGGGCTGCTGGTTCGGCGAAGGCACGCTGCTCAAGCGTGAAGGCTGGCCTTTCGATGCCACGGCGATCGAAGACACCCTGTTGGCCCTGATGCCTGCCGCCACCTTCCACTGGCTGCTGGAGCACAGCCTCGGCTTCAACCGTTTTCTGCTGGACCAGGTCAATGCACGGCTGGGCCAGTTCATCAGCCGCTGCGAGCATGCGCGCCTGCACCACTCCAGCCGCCACGTGGCGCACTGCATCTCCGAACTGACGGATGCCAGGCTCTATCCGGACGCCGAGAACCGCCACCTGGGCATGTCGCAGGAGGAACTGGCCAGCCTGGCGGGCGTGTCGCGACAGATCGTCAACCGCGCCCTGGGCGAACTGGAGGACATCGGCGCAGTCCGCGTCTCCTATGGGTCGCTGACATTGATCGATCCCGAGGGGTTGCGGCGCTTCAGCGAGTCCTTCGAGTAAGGAGACGGCCTTGCATCTATGCCGCCTCCAGCACCTCGACGCGGTTGCGGCCCTTGCGCTTGGCCGCATAGCAGGCCATGTCGGCCGAGCGCAGCGCGCTGCTGACCGTGTGCTGGCGGGCATCCAGCACCACCATGCCGACGCTCACGCCCATCAGGTAGCGCTGCCCCTCATGGGCGCCCTCCCAGTCCTGCACGGCCATGCACAGGCTTTGCGCCAGCAGCATGCCCTGCTCCGCCGAGGTGCCCGCCAGCAGCACGGCGAACTCATCACCGCCCAGGCGCGCCACCCAGCCCAGCGGCCGGACCACGCTGTCGATCAGCCGGGCCATGTGGCACAGCACCTCGTCGCCCGCCGCGTGGCCGCCCTGCTGGTTGACGTGGGCGAAGTGGTCCAGGTCCAGGAACAGGATCACGCCATGCTGCGGCAGCCCCACGGCCTCCGCCGCCTCGTCCTCCTCGACCGTGGCGACGGCGGTGGTGCCGCTCCGCTGCATGGCGGATTCACCGTCCTGCAGAGCCTCGGCCGGCAGGCGCTGGGCGGCACTGCACTCCTGCAGCCATTCATGCAGGCGCACGGCAAAGGCCTCGCGGTTGGGCAGCAGGGTCAGCGGATCGTGCATGGCCTTCCAGCCCGGCTGCTCGCGCACCAGGCGCTGCATGGTCACGTCCTCGACCACCCAGACCAGGGTGGGGTCTGCCGGCACCACGGCGCGCGGCTCCAGGCCGCGCTGCAGGCGCTGCAGGCTCTGGCCGTGCAGGCGCACCCAGATGGGACGGCCGTCCTTGCGCACAAAGCACTGCTCGCTGTCGAACTGGCCGTACATGTCCAGGTCCTTGCGCACGCGCTCCAGCAATTGGATGTGCGCCGCGTCGGAGGCGCACAGCTGGCGTATCGCCTGCCCCTGCAGCTCGCGCGACGGGTAGCCGAGCATGCGCGCGGCCTGCAGGCCCACCAGCTCCAGATGCGCCGACCGCGTGACCACCAGGCCCACGGGCGCGTAGTCCATCAGCGTCTGCAGCTGCAGTTGCAGCCGGCCGACCTCCTGCGCCTGTTCCTGCCCCATCTGGCCCAGGCGATGCAGGGCCTGCCACAGCGTGGAGGCTTCGCCCCAGGCATGGGTCCAGGGCATGCGCCAGCCGCCTTCCTCGGCATGGCCCGGCTCGGGTTCGGGCGCGGGATCCGGCTCCTCGGCCATCAGCCTTCCCTGGCCCGCCAGCCATTGGCGTGCAGTGCGGTGCAGGGCCGCCATGGGTTCGGTGACCAGGATCAGCAGCAGCACCAGCAGGCCAGCGACACCGGCCACGGCGGCCAGCAGCCACCACAGCACGCGCGGCGCCAGGCTGGGCGCGATGGCTTCCTCGGGGGTGATCCTGACCACCAGCCACTGCGGCAGCGGCATGCCTGCCGTCGTCACCAGGTAGCCCGCGCGCCGCTGGGTGTCGGGGCCCACCTGCACTGCGCCGGCCGCGGGGTCCTGCAGCCAGTCCGCACCCAGGCCGGGCTCGGCCTCGGCGCGCGCCGACCAGCGCGAGGGGTCGGAGTGGGCCAGGATCTGCCCGTCGCGCTGCATGACCAGCAGGCGCCCGCCGGAGCGCGAGGGGTCGATGCTGGGCGGCAGCAGGGCCTGGGCGGACATGCGAACTCCGGCCGACAGCACGCCGCTGACCGTGCCGTCGCCGGTGCGCAGCGGCACGGCATACAGCAACTCCATCATTCCGGGATCGGCGCCCTTGCGGACCATGGTGGAGACCACGGGCCGGCCATCGGCCAGGCTGCGCCGCATCACGTCGCGCACGCCTTCGTCCAGATCGGCCAGGGGCTCGGAACGGCCGCCGCGCAGGCTGAGCTGAAGCTGTCCGCGCGCGTCGGCCAGCTGCAGGGTGTCGAACAGCCGCACCGAGGCGTCTCCGCGCAGCATCTCGCCCATCAGCCGGCTCGGGTCGCTGCCCTGGTCGGCCATGCCCTGGGCCAGGACCCACAGCAGGCGCTGCTGCTGCTCCAGCCGCGCAGCCAGCATGCGCGCCACGGTATCGACCTCGTCGGCCTGCCGGGCCACGGCGCGCTCCAGCGTCTGCTGGCGCATGCTGTGCGCGACCCACCAGACACTGCCAAGGCCCGCCAGCAGCACGGCGGCAGCGGCCAGCGCCAGCACCGTGCAGCGCATGGCACCCCAGCCTGTGGCCGCGCGCGGCCGCGAGGGTGAATCCGACAGCTGCGGAGCATCCTGGGATGCCAGCAGTGCCTGGAAAAAGGGAGATCGGCGGGCGTCCAGTGACATGACGCCATCAATATATGCAGGCCCGAAAGCCGTCCCACTGGGTGGAACCCGCGAACCAGTGGATACCCCGCCCCGCAAGGCCCGCCGCGTGCAGGCCGGCACCGGCCAGCGGCGTGGGAATCAGCCTACGGCGAGCACTTCGAGGGCCGCCGGCTTGGGCAGATCGATGACATTGCCCCGGCCCGCGATGAGCCCGTGCTCACGCAACTGGCGCAGCACGCGCGAGAAAGTCTCGGGTGCAATTCCGAGCTGGGCGGCGATCAGCCGCTTGCGCAGGTGCAGCGTCACGCGCAGGCCGCCAGCCTCGTGCGGCATGGCATGGCGCAGCAGCCACTGGGCGCAGCGCGCCTCGGCGTCCTTGGACAGGCGGCTCACCGCCAGCTCGGTCTGCGCGCAGTAGGCCTGGGCCATGTCCTGGAGCAGCTGCTGTGCGGGCGAAGGCAGCTGCGAGACGGCCTGCAGGAAGTCGGCCTGGGGCAGTTGCTGCACGCGGACATCGCTGTCGGCCAGCATGTCCAGGCTGCTGCTGCGCCGCTGCAGCACAAAGGCAGCATCCAGCCAGGCCGGCCCCTCCACGACACCGAGCTGGTGGCGCATCTGCCCACCCTGGCCTATGCCCAGGAGCACGCGACCGCGCTCCAGATACATCACCGTATCCGGCGACTGCCTACGCAGCCTGAGCCAGGTACCCGCGGCCAACACCTGGGCGGAACCCGGCGCGAAGGCGAAAGCTTGCAAGGAAGACAGGGCGAACATGCATGCAACTTTGCCGGCTTTGCTCCTGCCGCGTTTTGAGCCATGTCAATCCGCCGCCAGCACCCCGGTCCGCAGGCGGCATACTTGTCACAAGTATGTCACCAGTGAAACACAATGTATCCAACTGAAAAGTTGAGCCCATGATCGATCCCCAGATACCACTTCAAGCCCTTCAATGACCACTACGGCTACTGGCGCGGCGACCAGATGATCCGCCTGGTGGCGCGGCTGGCCGTGGCGCACTGCGATGCGCGGCGCGACTTCGTGGGCCATGTGGGCGGCGACGACTTCATGCTGCTGATGCAAAGCGAGGACTGGCAGCAGCGCTGCGAGGACATCGTCGGCGCCTTCGCAGGCGAGGCGCGCCGGCTGTTCGACGACCAGGCACGCGAGGCCGGAGGCATCTGGGCCGAGGACCGCCACGGCATCCGCCGGTTCTTTGCCTGCACCACGCTGTCCATCGGCGTGGTGCACGGCACCGCGGCGGCCTGGCCCGCCTGAAACAGAAAGCCCGCAGGCTCTTGCGAGGCTGCGGGCTGGTGGCTGGCCGCCAAACGCTGAAAGCAAGCGCTGACAGCGTTTGGGCGCGACCCAGCGATCAGTTCACAGATGCACCAGACTCGTACCAGCGCTTGACCATGCCGCGCTCGTCATCGTTCAGGGCACCTGGATTGCCAAAGGGCATCTTGCGCAGTTGCACCACCTGCTGGTAGATCTGCTGGGCGTGTGCCTTGACCTGCTCGGGCGAGTCCAGGCGCACATTCTTTTGCTGCAGGGCGGCACCGTGGCAGACCACGCAATGCTGCTGGAAGAAGGGCGCCATCTGGGCGTAGCCCACGGCACCGTCGGCGGCGGGAGCAGGAGCAGCGGTCGCAACGGGCGCAGCAGCTTCGGAGCCGGTTGCCGCCGTCGCGGCAGGCTCGGCACCAGCAGGCGCCTGCACGGCGGCGGGAGCCGGTGCGGGGGCTGCGGCAGGCGCAGACACAGGGGTGGCGGCAGGCGCCGGTGCAGGCTTGAGCCAGACGGCCGTGCCGATCAGCACCAGCACGCCGACCAGGGCATAGGGCCAGGGATGGGCATTGCGGCCCAGCTTGAAGCCGTGGCGCATCACGAAGAACTGGCGGATGGCGGCGCCCGCGAACATCATCAGGATCAGCACCAGCCAGTTCAGCTCATGGCTGTAGAGCCAGCCGTAGTGATTGGACAGCATGGCGAACAGCACCGGCAGCGTGAAGTACGTGTTGTGCACGCTGCGCTGCTTGCCGCGCTTGCCGTGGATGGGGTCCACGGGCTGGCCTTCCTTCAGGGCCTTCACCACCGTGCGCTGGCCGGGGATGATCCAGAAGAACACGTTGGCGCTCATCGAGGTCGCCAGCATGGCGCCCATCAGCAGGAAGGCGGCCTGGCCCGGGAAGATGTGGCACGCCAGGAAGGCCGCAATGCACACCAGCACCAGCACCATGGCGCCCACCGTGGCGTCGCCGTTCTTCTTCTGGCCGAAGACGCGGCAGATGCCGTCGTACAGCAGCCAGAACACGACCAGGAAGGCCAGGGCCGAGGCAATGGCCGCCGCCGAGCCCATGGCGTTGGGGTCGGCCGGATTGACGAGGTAGATCTTGGCGTTCCACAGATACGACACCGTCAGCAGCGCAAAGCCGCTGAGCCAGGTGGTGTAGCTTTCCCAGTAGAACCAGTGCAGATGGTCCGGCAGCTTGGGCGGGGAGACATTGAACTTGACGGGGTGGTAGAACCCCCCGCCGTGCACGGCCCAGAGCTCGCCGCTGACGCCCTGCTTCTTGAGGTCGTCGTCGACAGGCGGCGTCAGGCTGCTGTCGAGGAAGACGAAATAGAAGGAGGAACCGACCCAGGCGATGGCCGTGATGACGTGGAGCCAGCGCAACAGCAGGTTGGCCCAGTCGAGAATGTAGCTTTCCATAGCTCTCAACCTTGGCAGCGTGGGGGCCGCCGGTGTTCAACCTGCTCACCACTGCGGGCGCTCTGAGCAGAAGAAAAAGGCCGCGCACCCGGTGATATACCGCCGGTGCACCGCTGCGACCATTTCGTAGACACAAAGTGTATGCAATTTTTCGATAGCCAACCGGCTTGCGCGAAATCAATTCACTAGAGATTTCCCTGATTCTGCGCAGGTGCGGCGCTGCAGCAGCTGCGCCGCCACGGCCACGGCGATCACCTCAGGCTCCTTGCCCTTGATGCCGGGCACGCCGATGGGGCAGGTCACATGGTCCAGCTCCTCGTCGCTGAAACCGCGCTCGCGCAGCCTTCGCCGGAAGGTGGCCCATTTGGTGGAACTGCCGATCAGGCCCACATAGGGCAGGTCGCCGTGCTGGCGCTGGCGGCTCAGGCATTGGGCGACCACCTCCAGGTCCTCGGCATGGCTGAAACTCATGATCAGCACATGGGAGCCGGCGGGCAGGTCGGCCACGGCGGACTGCACGGGATCGGAGTATTCACACTGCACAAGCTCGTGCTCCTCCTCGGGGAAGACCGAATCGCGGCTGTCCACCCACATCACGCGGTAGGGAAGATTGCACAGCAGGCGCACCAGCGCATGGCCGACGTGGCCTGCGCCGAACAGGGCCACGCAGTCGCGTGGAGGCTGCAGCCGCTCGCGCAGCATGTCCATGCGGCCTTGGGGCACCAGCACGAACCGCAGCATCACCACGCCGCCGCAGCACTGGCCCAGGCTGGGACCCAGCGGGTAGCGGTGCTGGTGCTCGGCGAGGGCGGGGACGGCCTGCCCAGGCTGCGCGGGCAATCCGGCCTGACGCGCCGCGTCGCGCAGCAGGCTGCGGGCGCGGTCGATGGCGTCGAACTCCAGGTGGCCGCCGCCAATGGTGCCGGCCACGCGGTCGGCGAACACGGCCATCCAGGCGCCGCGCTCGCGCGGCACCGAGCCGCGCGACTCCATCACCTCGACCCAGCACAGCGGCCCCTGCGCAAGGCCCTGCTCGACTTTCTTGAACGTGTCACTCCACATGGGCGCACCTGACAGCCCGTCATGGCGCCTGCGGGCTTCGTTGGAATTTGTTGCGGGATTTTCCGCTGCGGCACTTGAGTTTTGCGCTCCGACTGCCGGTGCCGCAGCGTTTCAGGATACGCTCGCAATCATGCCCGATTCCCCCGATTCCTCTCAGCACAGTTCCGTGCAAAAGCCACGTTCCGGCCGTCCCTGGCTGTGGGCGGGGCTGATGGCCGCCATTGCCTCCCTGGTCACGGCCTGCAAGTCGCCGCCCGGCCCCGGCCCGCGCCCCGACGAAGCCACCTCCAGCGCACAGCTGCAGTACCGCAAGGTGGCAGCCAACCATCTGTACACACGCAATGCCGAGCGCATCTACAAGGGCCAGCTGCCGCCCATGCTCTACGCGATCGGCGTGCTGCAGGTGCAGATCGACCGCAACGGCCAGGTCCAGCGCCTGCACTGGATGCGCGCGCCCAGCCATGCCCCCGAGGTGGTGAGCGAGATCGAGCGCCTGGTGCGCGCCGCCGCGCCCTTCCCCACCCCGGCCGGCGCCGCCCGCATCACGTATACCGATACCTGGCTCTGGGACAAGTCCGGCCGCTTCCAGCTCGACACGCTGACCGAAGGCCAGCTCTGAGCTTCACGCCGATTCAGGCCGATTCAGGGCTGCTCACGCGGCTGGCCGTCGGCAAAGCTCCTGGCGCTTCTGAGCAGGCAGGTCACGGCATAGAGCACCAGGTCATCCGGGGCGTCATCGTTCACGCGGTCGATGACCTCGATGGCATAGCCCAGGTCCTGTGACAGCTTCGGCAGCACGCCTGCCGCGCGGTGGCCAGCCTGCAGGCTGGCCACTGCCTGGTCAGCGCTGGCGTGGTAGCCGCGCAGCAGATCACGCGCGGCACACACCATGGCCGAGCCGGCGCGTTCGGCATGCAGTTCCAGCACGCCCAGGGCCGCGCCCATGTGGCACAGCGCATCGACCGCCAGCACCTCCTGGTGCTGTGGTGAGGATCTGCTATGGCGGCGGCCGGATTGCTTGACTGACTTCATGGCACCCCTTGTGCGGGACCGTGCTGGTCCCGAAGCCACGATACCTTTCAGGTCCCTTGCAGTCAATACCTTTCCGGTCCATGATTGCCGGCGATGAAACAGACCGATCCTCAGTACAAGCTGCGCCTGCCGCAGGAACTCAAGGACCTCATCGAGGAGGCAGCCAAGCGCACCGGCCGTTCCATGAACGCCGAAGTCGTGGCCCGGCTGCAGACCACGTTCGAGGCCCCTGTGCTTGGCCGCATGTCGGCCGCGACGGACCCTTCGCTGGAATGCGAGGAGCCTGTGAGCATCTACGACATCAAGATGAGTGCCGATGCCGTGGAGCGCATCGAAAAGCGCCTGGAGCGCATAGAACAGGCCGTTCTCCCGCCGGCTGCGCCGGACAGCGGCAATGAAGGCGGCGTCGCTGGCGCCGACTGAGACGACCGCGCAAAGAAAAACCGGCCCGCAGGCCGGTTTCGTTCAAAGGCCCCTCAGGGCCGGGATCACTCGACCACCTTGGTGATCTTCGAGCCCTGCAGCGACACGCCGGCTTCCAGGCCCGCATTGGTCAGCACATAGCTGGTCACAGGGCCCTGGGCGGTCGTGGTGTCCACGCTGCCATTGGCGCCCACCTTGCCTGCGGCCACCGTGGCATCGGCGCCCACGGACCAGCCATCGCTGGCCAGGAACTTGTCCAGCGCTTCCTGGGTGTTGAACACATAGATCACAGCCTTGGACTGGCCACCGGCCTGCCAGCCCACCGAGGCGCCGGTGGTGCTGTAGTAGCCCTTGTTCTGGCCGCCGACGCGCAGCACGCCGCGGCCATGCTCGACCCCGATGACGAAGCTGCCGCCGATCACAGAGGGGAAGATCAGCACGCCCTTGGAGCGGGCCACCATTTCCTTGGAGCCGGGCGCTGTCTGGTACAGCCGCTCCAGAGCGGCGTTGGCACGCGCGTTGACGGTGGTGGCGTCGGCACGCGGCGCGGACTGGGTTTCCGGCTTGGTGGTCGTGCAGCCGACCATGGCCATGCTGCCGGCCGCCAGTGCAGTGGCCATCACGACGGTACGCAAAGAAAACTCACGCATGGGAAAACCTGCCTTTCTTGGTTGGACGTTTTGGGGGAGACCCCATCGGTTCGCTGGATTGATCACCTTGCCTCCCCGGTCCCGGGCACCCCTTCCAGTGCTCGCAAACCGTTTCTGAGACAGGCTGAGCCCGATGCTAGGCCGCTTTGCGGTACTTGTGATGAGGCATGTCACAAGTTGCGCCATAGGACTACAGGCCCGCAGGAAATGTCTGAAAATCCCGTGCCGGGCCGCCACAGCCAGCGCCCCAAGTCCGCTGATGCCAGAATGCAGCACGGCAACGCCCGGCAGGCCGGGTCATCCACACCGAGGGAGTTCATGAAGTTCTGGAGCCACTTTCACCATCCCCAGGCAGCCATGGTGCTGCTGCGCGTCACGCTCGCGGTCCTGTTGCTTTTCCATGGCTGGGCCAAGCTGCGCTACGGCATAGGCAGCATCGAGCGCATGGTGGAGTCCACGGGCGCACCGGGCTGGCTGGCCTATGCGGTCTATCTGGGTGAGGTGGTGGCGCCGCTGCTGCTGCTGGTCGGCCTGTGGGTGGTGCCCGCGGCGCTGGTGATTGCGATCAACATGGTCGTGGCCTTTGCGCTGGTGCACACGGGCCAGGTGATGCAGCTGCACAGCTCGGGAGGCTGGGCGCTGGAGCTGCAGGCCTTCTTCTTCGTCACGGCCCTGGTCGTGGCCATGGGGCACGCCAAGGGCAAGTAGCCCGCCCTCCGGCAGAGACAGGAACATAAACAAAAACAGGAACGGCCCGCAATGCGGGCCGTTCCTCGTTTCAGGGCTCACTCCAGGCCATCCCCCGACAGCCTGCCTGCAGCAGGGGTCAGGAGCCCCGGTACGTGGAATAGCTCCAGGGGCTGACCAGCAGGGGCACGTGGTAGTGCTGGTCGGCATGGGCCACGCCGAAGTCCAGGCTCACCTTGTTGAGGAAGTTGGGCTCGGGCAGCTGCACGCCACGGGCCTTGAAGTAGGCCGCCACGTCGAAGGTCAGGCGGTAGGTGCCGGTCCTGAGGCTGTGGTTGTCGAACAGCGGAGCATCGGTGCGGCCGTCGTGGTTGAGCACCAGGCTCTTGATCAGCGTGGCCTGGTCGCCATCGGTGGAATACAGCGCGACGGCCATGCCGGCTGCGGGGCAGCCATTCATGGTGTCGAGGACGTGGGTGCTCAGGCCCATGGAAATCTCCTGTGCGGCGGGAGCTGGCCCGCCCGGTTGTCATCGGTTGGTCAATGCACGGAGCGCGGCGCGCGACAGCACTCGCGGCCCTGCCCTGCATTCTTAAAGTGTATACAGTTTTTGTACGCCCTTGAAGGGCGTTGCACGGTCGGCGTCTAGGCAGATACCCGCACTTTCGGCGCCTGGGCCGGCGCGCGGGAAGGCTGCCGACGCCATGCTTCTACACTGTGGTCCGCCGCCACCCTGGCCGCAGGACCCTCCGGCCAGCGCGCACAGGGCGGCACAGGACCCGCGCTCTTTTTCCACTGTTCCACTGTTTCATCTGCCAAGGAGATACCGATGCAACTTCGCTCCCCCTTGCTTGCAACCAGCCTGGCGCTGGCCATTGCCAGCCTGGCCGCCTGCAGCAGCACGCAGCCGCCAGCAGCTTCGGCGGCGCCGGCACCCGTGGCTGCAGCGCCTGCCCCGGCAGCGGCGCCCATCACGCAGAGCAGCGCTGCCCAGGCCGCCAGCGCCGCCTATGACTTCGACATGGATGTGTTCCATCCCGTCGTGGGCAGGAGCGGCATGGTGGCCAGCGAGCAGGAGCTGGCCTCGCGCATCGGCCTGCAGATCCTGAAGTCGGGCGGCAATGCGGTGGACGCCGCCGTGGCCATGGGCTTTGCGCTGGCCGTGGCCCTGCCCAACGCGGGCAACATCGGCGGCGGCGGTTTCATGGTGGTGCATGACGCCAAGAGCGGCAAGAACATTGCGCTGGACTTCCGCGAGGTCGCTCCCTCCAAGGCCACGCGCGACATGTACGTGGGTGCGGATGGCAAGGTCATCGACGGCAAATCGCTCTACACCCACTACGCCGTGGGCGTGCCCGGCACCGTGGCCGGCATGGAGCATGCGCTGAAGAAATGGGGATCGCTGCCTTTGTCCACGGTGATCGCGCCCGCCGCAAAGCTGGCCGACAAGGGCTTCCCGGTCAGCGAGACCCTGGCCCAGATCCTGCAGCAGGAAAAGAAGAACATGGGCCAGTGGCCCGCCACCCAGGCCATCTTCTGGCGCGGGGGCGAGCCGCTCAAGCGCGGCGACCGCCTGGTGCAGAAGGACCTGGCCCAGTCGCTGCGCCTGATCGGCCAGCAGGGCTCCAAGGTGTTCTACGAAGGCGCCATCGCCCGCAAGATCGCGGCCGAGATGGCACCGCATGCAGGCGCCCTGTCGCTGCAGGACCTCAAGAGCTACAAGGTCGCCGAGCGCGAGCCGCTGCGCGGCACCTACCGTGGCTACGAGATCGTGACCATGCCGCCTCCGTCCTCCGGCGGCGCCCACCTGATCCAGATCCTCAACATGATGGAACGCTGGCCAATGAACCAGTGGGGCGTCAACAGCGCACAGAGCATCCACTACATGGCGGAAAGCATGAAGCTGGCCTATGCCGACCGTGCCGAATACCTGGGTGATCCCGACTTCGTGACCGTGCCGCTCAAGGGCCTGACCTCCAAGCGCTATGCCGAGGCGCTGGCCGCCGGCATCGACCCCTACCAGGCGCGCGCCGGCAAGGACATCCGCCCCGGCAAGCCCCAGCCCTACGAGAGCGACCAGACCACGCACTACTCGGTGGTGGACAAGGCGGGCAACGCCGTGGCCGTGACCTATACGCTGAACACCAACTTCGGCAGCGGCATCGTGGCCAAGGGCACGGGCATCCTGCTCAACAACGAGATGGACGACTTCTCGGCCAAGCCCGGCGTGGCCAATGCCTACGGACTGGTGGGTGGCGACGCCAATGCGGTGGCCGCAGGCAAGCGCCCGCTGTCGTCGATGACGCCGACCATGGTGCTCAAGGACGGCAAGCCCGTGCTGGTCACCGGCAGCCCCGGCGGCGCGCGCATCATCACCACCGTGCTGCAGACCGTGGTCAACACCATCGACTTCGGCATGAACCCGGCCGAGGCCGCCGCCACGCCGCGCTTCCACCACCAGTGGACGCCCGATGAGCTGCGCGTGGAAAAGGGCATCAGCCCCGACACCGTGGCCCTGCTCAAGTCGCGCGGCCACAACGTTGCCGTGAAGGCGTCGATGGGCCGCACGCAGACCATCCAGCTGCGCGACGGCATGCTCTACGGCGCCTCCGACCCCCGCAATCCCGACGGCCAGACATTGGGGTACTGACCCCCTGATGCGCTGCGCGCCTTCCCCCTTCTCGCTTCGCGGAGGGGGACGACACCCTCGGTGCGGGGCGGCCCTTCCTCGGTGTCCCTGAGTTGGGCTGTGGCGGTTTTATAGAGTATTCGCATAGCGCAGGTCTTTGAGCATGCAGCGCATGCGTTTCATGGCAAGAAAAAGCCGCGCCCGTTGCCGGGCGCGGCTTTTCACAACAGGGCGGCGCAAGGCCGCCCTCCCACCAATCGCGTTGTCAGCGGCGCGGCATCAGGCCGGGACCTTCTGGCCCACTTCGAAGTTGGCCTGGATCTCCAGCGCACGCACCATGCCGGAGTGATCCCAGCCCGCTCCACCGTGGGCCACGCAGCTGTTGAACAGCTCCTGCGCCTGGGCAGTGTTGGGCAGGGACACGCCGAGCTGGCGCGCGCTGCTCAGGGCCAGATTCAGGTCCTTCTGGTGCAGCGAGATGCGGAAGCCCGGATCGAACGTGCGCTTGATCATGCGCTCGGCATGCACTTCCAGGATCTTGGACGAGGCAAAGCCGCCCAGCAGCGCCTCGCGCACACGGGCCGGATCGGCGCCGGCGCGCGATGCGAACAGCAGCGCCTCGGCCACGGCCTCGATGTTCAGCGCCACGATGATCTGGTTGGCCACCTTGGCGGTCTGGCCGTCGCCGTTGCCGCCCACCAGGGTGATGTTCTTGCCCATGCGCTCGAACAGCGGCTTGACGCGCGCGAACACGTCCTCGGGGCCGCCGACCATGATGGACAGCGTGGCGTTCTTGGCGCCCACCTCGCCGCCGGAGACCGGCGCATCCAGGTACCGGGCGCCGATGGCCTCGATGCGGCGCGCGAAGTCCTTGGTGGCCACGGGCGAGATGGAGCTCATGTCCACCACCACCTTGCCGCTGCTGCCCTTGAGGCCTGCGGCCACGCCGTCCTCGCCGAACAGCACCTTCTCGACATCGGGCGTGTCGGGCAGCATCAGGAAGATGATGTCGGCACGCTCGGCCACGCCGCGCGCCGTGGTGCACTGGGTGGCGCTGCTCTCGGCGATCTGCGCGGGGATCTTGCCCAGGGTGTTCACGAACAGCTGGTGGCCGGCCGTGAGCAGGTGGCCCGCCATGGGCGCGCCCATGATGCCGAGGCCCACGAAACCAAGCTTGAGAGAGGATGCATTCATGCTGTGTACTCCTTGTCGTTTTTGGGAAATCCGGTAAATCCGAAGATGTTCTGCGGCCGCTCAGGCGGCGACGGCGGCGTGGGCCTCGATCCAGCCCAGGCCCGATTCGGTATCGCGCGCGGGCTTGTACTCGCAGCCCACCCAGCCCTGGTAGCCGATGCGGTCCAGGTGCGCGAACAGGAAGGGGTAGTTGATCTCGCCCGAGCCCGGCTCGTTGCGGCCCGGGTTGTCGGCCAGCTGCACGTGGCCGATGCGGGCCAGGTGCTTTTGCAGCGTGGCCGCCAGTTCGCCCTCGGTGCGCTGCGCGTGGTAGATGTCGTACTGCACGAAGGCGTTGGGCGCGCCCACCTCGTCGAGGATGGACAGGGCCTCGTCCGTGCGGTTCAGGTAGAAGCCGGGGATGTCGAAGGGGTTGATGGGCTCGATCAGCAGGCGCAGGTTGGCCGCGCTCAGCGCCGAGGCGGCAAAGCGCAGGTTGTCCACGAAGGTGCGGCGCAGCAGCGCCGCATCGGCACCGGCAGGCGCCTTGCCGGCCAGGCAGTTGAGCTGGGGCACGCCCAGCGCATGGCCGTAGGTCACGGCCTTGGCCACGCCGGCGCGGAACTCGTCCACGCGGTCGGGATGGCAGGCAATGCCGCGCTCGCCCGCCTCCCAGTCGCCGGCCGGCAGGTTGTGCAGGACGATCTGCAGGCCATGGGCGTCCACGCGCTCCTTGATCTCCTGGACCGTGTGGGCGTAGGGAAACAGGAATTCCACGGCCTCGAAGCCGGCGCGCGCCGCGCGCTCGAAGCGGTCGAGGAAGGGCACCTCGGTGAACAGCATGCTGAGGTTGGCAGCAAAACGGGGCATGTCAGAAGTCTCCGGTAGTCGTTTGGTGGGTTGGGAGCGGCAGGGCACGCAGGGTGCCCCGCCGATAGAAAAAGCAGTGCAGTGCAATGCCGTGTGGTGTGGCGTGGCAGGCCGGTCAATCCAGCAGGGCGAGCGCGCTGGGCACGTCGGCAGGCGCTGCGGCCAGGTCCTCGAACTCGACCACGTTGTCGATCTCGGCGCCCATGGAAATGTTGGTCACGCGCTCCAGGATGACCTCGACGACCACCGGCGTGCGGTGCTCGGCCATCCAGGCCTCGGCCTGCTGCATGGCGGGCGCGAAGTCCTCGGGACGGTGCACGCGGATCGCCTTGCAGCCCAGGCCCTCGACCACCTTGACGTGGTCCACGCCGTAGCCCTTGGACTCTTCCTTGTCGTCCACATTGATGTTGTCGAAGGCCAGCTGCACGCAGTAGTCGATGGAGAAGGCGCGCTGTGCCTGGCGGATCAGGCCCAGGTAGCTGTTGTTGACCAGCACATGGACATAGGGCAGCTTGAACTGCGCGCCCACGGCCAGTTCCTCGATCATGAACTGGAAGTCGTAGTCGCCCGACAGGGCCACGATCTTGCGCGCCGGATCGGCCACGCGCACACCCAGGGCGGCGGGCACGGTCCAGCCCAGGGGGCCGGCCTGGCCGCAGTTGATCCAGTTGCGCGGCTTGTACACGTGCAGGAATTGCGCGCCCGCGATCTGCGACAGGCCGATGGTCGAGACGTAGCAGGTGTCCCTGTCCAGGCTGCGGTTCATGCACTGGTAGACGCGCTGCGGCTTCATGGGCACGTTGTCGAAATGGGTCTTGCGCAGATAGTCCACGCTGCCCTTGCGGCCCTGGCATTCGGCCACCCAGGCGCTGCGGTCCTTGAGGCGGCCCGCGGCCTTCCATTCGCGCGCCACTTCGACGAACAGCGCCAGCGCCGCGCCCGCATCCGAGACGATGCCGAAGTCCGGCGCGAACACGCGTCCGATCTGGGTGGGTTCGATGTCCACGTGCACGAACTTGCGGCCCTTGGTGTAGACCTCGACCGAACCCGTGTGGCGGTTGGCCCAGCGGTTGCCTATGCCCAGCACGAAGTCCGAAGCCAGCATGGTGGCGTTGCCGTAGCGGTGGCTGGTCTGCAGGCCGCACATGCCGGCCATCAGCGGATGGTCGTCGGCAATCGTGCCCCAGCCCATCAGCGTGGGAATGACGGGCACGTTGAGCAGCTCGGCCAGCTCCACCAGCAGGTCGGAGGCATCGGCATTGATCACGCCACCACCCGACACCAGCAGCGGGCGCTCGGATTCGTTCAGCATGGAGATGGCCTTCTCCGCCTGCTTGCGCGTGGCCGCAGGCTTGTAGACCGGCAGGGGCTCGTAGGTTTCGATGTCGAATTCGATCTCGGCCAGCTGCACGTCGATGGGCAGGTCGATGAGCACGGGGCCGGGACGGCCGGAACGCATCAGGTGGAAGGCCTGCTGGAAGGCACGCGGCACCTGGGCCGGCTCCAGCACCGTGGTGGCCCACTTGGTCACCGATTTGGCGATGGAGGCGATGTCCACGGCCTGGAAATCCTCCTTGTGCAGGCGCGAGCGCGGTGCCTGGCCCGTGATGCAGAGAATCGGTATCGAGTCGGCGCTGGCCGAGTACAGGCCCGTGATCATGTCGGTGCCGGCCGGTCCGCTGGTGCCGATGCACACGCCGATGTTGCCGGCCACGGCACGGGTGTAGCCCTCGGCCATGTGGCTTGCGCCCTCGACGTGGCGGGCCAGGATATGGCCTATGCCGCCATGGTCCTTGAGCGCCGCATACAGCGGGTTGATGGCGGCGCCGGGCACGCCGAATGCCACGCTCACGCCTTCTTTTTCCAGCACGCGGACTGCGGCTTCGATTGCTTTCATTTTTGCCATGGGAGGTCTCCTTCGAACTGGCGTCAACTCTAGGCAGACAGGGCGCTCAGCGGAACGTCAGCACAGGCCATAAAATTTATTCCACACAGGAATAAATCAGACGCAAAGGAAGACCTGGCCATGGACAGACTCGATGCCATGCACATGTTCGTTCGCGTGGTGGAGACCAGCAGCTTCACCAAGGTCGCGCATGAATTCGCGACCACGCAACCCACCGTGACCAAGCAGATCGCGGCCATGGAGGCCCGGCTCAAGGTGAGGTTGCTCAACCGCAATACGCGCGGCGTCAGCCTGACCGAGGCCGGTGCGCTGTACTACGAGAAATGCAAGACCATCGTCAACGACGTGGCCGAGGCCGACAAGGTGGTCCAGGTGCGCCAGACCCAGGTGCAGGGCCAGCTGCGCATCGGCAGTTCGGTGGCCTTCGGACGGCGCGTGCTGATTCCTCTGGCCCTGGAATTCATGACGCACAACCCCCAGGTGCAGATCGACCTGAGCTTCGAGGACCGCTACACCGACCTGGTGGCCCAAGGCATCGACGTGGCCCTGCGCCTGGGCAAGCTCGCCGACTCCAGCCTGGGCGCACGCACCCTGGGCGTCAATCCCTGGGTGCTGGTCGCCTCGCCCAGCTACCTGCGCAAGCGCGGCACGCCGCGACGCCCCTCGGACCTCAAGGAACATGCCACCCTGATCTACAGCAGCGTGCAGGGCAATGACATCTGGCGACTGCGCAACGCCAGCGGCGAAGCGGTCTCGGTGGCCGTCACGGGACGGCTGCGCTCCAACAACCTGTCGGCCCTGCTGGCGGCCTCACGCTCGCACATGGGCATTGCCGCCCTGCCCCGCTACGTGGCCCACGACTCGCTGCAGGCCGGCCGCGTGGTCGAGGTGCTCAAGAGCTGCCGCCTGCCCGAGCAGGAAATCCACGCCGTCTACCCCTCGCCGCGCCTGGTGCCGCAGAAGGTACAGTCCTTCATCGCCTTCCTGCAGGGCAAGTTCGACAACGACTGGTGGGAGACGCTGCCGCGCGGGGCGTGACAAAGAGGCCGGGCCGAGACCCGGCCTCGAAAATCAGCCACCCGGCAGGGACAAAAACCTAGAGAACCAGAATCGCCCGGAAATCGTTCACGTTGGTATGCGTAGGTCCGGTCACCACCAGATCCCCCAACGCCTCAAAGTAGCCATACGCATCGTTGCGGTCCAGGTACTCCGCGATCCGCATCCCCTGCGCCTGCGCGCGGGCCAGCGTATCCGGCGACACCCGCGCCCCGGCGTTGTCTTCCACCCCATCGATGCCGTCGGTATCGGCCGCCAGCGCCCAGACCTGGTCCTGACCCTGCAGGGCCTGGGCCAGGCCCATGCAGAACTCGCCCGCGCGCCCGCCCCGCCCCTTGGGCGTGCCGGCTGGCCGCTGGCGGATGGTGACCGTGGTTTCGCCACCCGACAGGATGACGCAGGGCCGCGCGAACGGCTGGCCATGGCGTGCCACGGCGCGCGCAAGCGCCGCGTGGACCTTGGCCACCTCGCGCGACTCGCCCTCGATTTCATCGGACAGCACATGGGTGCGCAGCCCCGCCGCCTCGGCCACGCGTGCGGCCGCCTCCAGCGATTGCCGGGGCGTGGCGATCATGTGCACCTCATGGCCGGCGAAGCGCGCATCGCCGGGCTTGGGCGTTTCCAGCCCGCCGGCCTCCAGGGCACGCCGGACGGATTCGGGCACCTCGATGCGGTAACGCGCCAGGATGGCCAGGGCATCGGCGCAACTGCTGGCGTCGGGAACGGTAGGGCCGCTGGCGATGACCGAGGGATCGTCGCCGGGCACGTCGCTGATGGTCAGCGTGACCACGCGCGCGGGCGCACAGGCCGCGCCCAGGCGCCCGCCCTTGATGCGCGACAGGTGCTTGCGCACGCAATTCATCTCGCCAATGGCCGCGCCGCTCTCCAGCAGGGCACGGTTGATGCGCTGCTTTTCCTCGAGGTCCAGGCCTTCGGCCGGCAGGGTGAGCAGGGCCGATCCGCCGCCCGAGATCAGGCACAGCACCAGATCGTCCTCGGTCAGTCCCTGGGTGAGGGCCAGGATGCGCTCAGCCGCCGCCAGGCCCGCGGCATCGGGCACCGGGTGGGCGGCTTCGACCACCTCGATGCGCCGGGCGAGCCCTTCGGGGCGCGGCGGAATGTGGCCGTAGCGTGTGACGACCAGGCCCGACAGCGGCGCTTCGGCGGGCCACAGGGCCTCCAGCGCCTGTGCCATGGAGCCGCCGGCCTTGCCGGCGCCCAGCACCACGGTGCGCCCCTTGGGCGGCGCGGGCAGGCAGGAGGCCATGCTGTACAGGGGCTGGGCGCTCTGGACCGCGGCGCGGTAGAGCTCGAGCAGGAATGCCTGGGGATCGGTAAGGTGCTGGTCCGTAGTGCTGGTCATAGGTGTTTGTCTCCGCCGCAGCATTATGGAATTTCCGGCGACGGCGGGGGCGATCGGTCAAGTCAAAACTGATTCGCCCGGGCCGGCGGCCGCGGCACCCCGCGGCCTCACCCCGCGGCCTCACTCCACGGCCACGCGTGCTTCCTTGACCAGCCGGGCAAAGCGCTGCGTGTCGTCCTGGATCTGGCGCGCCATCTGCTCGGACGAGCCTCCCATGGGCTCGGCACCTATTTCCTCCAGCTTCCTGCGGAACGCCGGCGATTCGATGATGCGGTTCATGTCCGCGCCCAGCCGAGCCAGCACCTCCCGGGGGGTGGCAGCCGGCGCCAGCACGCCGAACCAGGTGCCCATGTCGAAGCCCTTGAGGCCGGCCTCGTCCAGCGTGGGCACGTCGGGCAGGGCCACGGAACGCCTGGCCGTGGTCACCGCCAGCGCGCGCAACTTGCCGGCCTTGATATGGGGCAGCACGGGCGTCACCGTATCGAAGGACATGGCGATCTGCCCGCCCAGCAGGTCCGTGGTCAGCGGCCCGCTGCCCTTGTAGGGCACATGCAGCAGCTCCACGCCGCCCAGGGCCTCGAACTGCGCGCCGATGAGGTGCTGGCCGGTTCCCGCTCCGTTGGAGCCATAGGTCAGCTTGCCGGGCTGTGCCTTGGCCAGGGCCAGCAGTTCGGACACGCTCCTGGCCGGCTGCTGCGGGTTGAGCACCAGCACATTGGGCACCACGGCCACCACGGTGATGGGCGCCAGGTCCTTCTGGAAGTCGTAGCCCAGGCGGCGGTAGACGCTGGTGGCGATGGTGTGGTGGACGGCACCCATGAGCAGGGTGTAGCCATCGGGCCGGGCCTTGGCCACATGGTCCGCGCCCAGGGTGGCTCCCGCGCCGGGACGGTTTTCGACAACCACGGGCTGGCCCAGGCTGCGGGACAGCTCCTGGCCCAGGGCACGCGCCAGCACGTCGGTCGTGCCGCCCGCGGGAAAGGGAACGATGAGGTTGACGGGGCGCGCCGGCCAGGTCTGGGCCCAGCTGGCGGGAATGGTGCCTGCGACGAGGGCGCAGGCCAGGGCCTTGGTGAAGCGGTTCATGGTTTGTCTCCTGTTGTGTGTTGTCGGACCATGGCACTGCGCAGTCAGGCCGGCACGGCCTCGGCCACGGCCGCATGCAGCCGCGCGCACACGGCATCGGTGACCTGCTTCGTCGTGGCCTTGCCTCCCAGGTCGCGCGTGTGCAGCGCGGGGTCGGCCGTGACCTGCTCCACCGCCTGCATCAGCCGGCGCGCGGCCTGGTGCTCGCCCAGGTGTTCGAGCAGCATCACGCAGCTCCAGAATGTGCCCACGGGGTTGGCCAGGCCCTGGCCCATGATGTCGAAGGCCGAGCCATGGATGGGCTCGAACATGCTGGGGTAGCGGCGCTCGGGATCGATGTTGCCCGTGGGCGCGATGCCCAGGCTGCCGGCCAGCGCCGCGGCCAGGTCGCTGAGGATGTCGGCATGCAGGTTGGTGGCGACGATGGTGTCCAGCGTGGCGGGCCGGTTGACCATGCGGGCCGTCGCCGCGTCGACCAGTTCCTTGTCCCAGCGCACGTCGGGAAACTCGGCCGCGACCTGCACGGCGATTTCGTCCCACATCACCATGGCATGGCGCTGGGCATTGGACTTGGTGACCACGGTCAGCAGCTTGCGCGGCCGCGACTGGGCCAGGCGGAAGGCGAAGCGCATGATGCGCTCCACGCCGGCACGCGTCATCATGCTGACGTCGGTGGCCACCTCGATGGGGTGGCCCTGGTGGGCACGCCCGCCCACACCCGCGTACTCGCCCTCGGAGTTCTCGCGCACGATGACCCAATCCAGGTCCCTGGCCGTGCAGCGCTTGAGCGGCGCATCGATGCCGGGCAGGATGCGCGTGGGCCGCACATTGGCGTACTGATCGAAGCCCTGGCAGATCTTCAGGCGCAGGCCCCACAGCGTCACATGGTCGGGGATGTGCGGGTCGCCGGCCGATCCGAACAGGATGGCGTCCTGGTCGCGCAATGCATCCAGTCCATCGGCCGGCATCATCTCGCCATGGGCGCGGTACCAATCACCTCCCCAGCCGTGGCTGGTGAAAGAGAAGCCCAGGCCGGGCTGGGTGGCGGCCAGGGCCTGCAGCACGGCCTGGCCGGCGGGCACCACTTCCTTGCCGATGCCGTCGCCGGGAATGCAGGCGATGCGGTAGTTCTTGCTCATGAATGCGCTCCTTGTGTGCGGTGGTTCCCGGGACCTCCCAGGCCCCGGCGGCCATGCAAAGCCATGGCCCTGTCCGTGAATCTATCGATGGAGCGCCGCGGCAACCGCCCTTAGAGTGATGGCATTGTTCACTTTGATTC
This sequence comes from Burkholderiaceae bacterium, assembly GCA_031253795.1. Lineage (GTDB taxonomy): Bacteria > Pseudomonadota > Gammaproteobacteria > Burkholderiales > Burkholderiaceae_C > Comamonas. Next base: position 30,461 of record JAIRVR010000053.1, on the reverse strand, counting down.
AACAATGAGCACTCCTGTCTCGGCCCCTTCGGAGATGGCGTTCTTCAGCCTGCTGGCGCGCTGCGCCAGCCTGTCGGCCACGGCCCGCGAACTGGGCATCACCACCCCCGCGGCCAGCAAGCGGCTGGCCCAGATGGAGGCGCGGCTGGGCGTGCAGCTGGTCAGCCGCACGACTCGGCGCCTGGGCCTGACGCCCGAGGGGCAGACCTATCTGGCACATGCGCGCCGCATACTCAACGACATAGATGCCATGGAACAGGCCGTAGCCGGCATGCCGGCCCAGCCGCAGGGCCTGCTGCGCATCAATGCCACGCTGGGCTTCGGGCGCAGCCACATCGCCCCCCTGATCACCAGCTTCGTGCGCCGGTATCCGCAGATCCAGGTGCAGCTGCAGCTGTCGGCCTCGCCGCCGCCGCTGGTGGATGACGGCTTCGACCTGTGCATACGCTTTGGCGAACCGCCGGACGCACGCGTCATCGCGCACCGCCTGGCCCCCAACCGCCGCCTGCTGTGCGCCGCACCCGCCTATCTGGCCCGGCGCGGCACGCCGGCCACGCCACGCGACCTGGTCCGGCATGAATGCATCGACATACGCCAGGGCGATGAGGCCCACGGCGTCTGGCGCTTTGCCCAGGGCCGCAAGACCGAGTCCGTGCGCCTGCGCGACAGCCTGAGCACCAACGACGGCGAGATCGCCGTCAGCTGGGCGCTGGCGGGCCTGGGCATCGTCATGCGCGCAGAATGGGATATCGCGCGCTATCTGCGCAGCGGCCGCCTGGTCGAGGTGCTGGCCGGCCATGCCACGCCGCCGGCCGATATCCATGTGGTCTATCCGCAGCGGCATGCGGCCACCCAGCGCGTGCAGCGCTTCGTGGAGCACCTGACCCGCCATTTCGACGCCGCCGCACCGGGCTTCTGACCGGCCGGCCCCTGGGCCGGCGTATACGGGGAAACGCTAGGAACTAGTAGACAGAAACTGTATACAACTCTTGTTCTCCACGGCTATGATGGCCGGATGGAAACTTCCACCACCAGTTTCATTGTCGAGAGCCTGACACGGGCCATCGTCGAACACCGCCTCCTGCCCGGCACCAAGCTGGCCGAGCAAAAGCTGGCCGACCATTTCGGCGTCTCGCGCACCCTGGTGCGCCAGGCGCTGTTCCAGCTGTCGCAAAACCGCCTGATACGGCTGGAGCCTGCCCGGGGCGCCTTCGTGGCCACGCCCTCGGTGGACGAGGCCCGCCAGGTTTTCGCCGTGCGCCGCATGCTCGAGGCCGAGATGGTGCGCGCCTTCATCGCCCAGAGCACGCCGGCCAAGATCCGCGCGCTCAAGCAGCACGTGGCGGCCGAGAAAAAGGCCATGGACGGCAACGATGTCGGCCAGCGCACCGAGCTGCTGGGCGACTTCCACGTGCGCATGGCCGAGCTCATGGGCAACGAAGTGCTGGCCCAGCTGCTGGGCGAGCTGATCTCGCGCTGTGCGCTGATCACGCTGATGTACCAGTCCAGCAAGGCCGCCGAGCATTCGCACGAGGAGCATGGCGAGATCGTCAACGCCCTGGCCGGCGGTGATGCAGACCACGCGGTCCGGCTCATGCAGCAGCATCTGGACCATGTGGAGGCCGGCCTGACCTTCGACCGCGACATGCCGACCAGTGATCTTTCGATGGCCCTTTCTTCCCTATCCGCATGACATACGACGCCACTGCCCCCTATCCCCGCGACCTGATCGGCTACGGCCGCACCCCTCCGCATGCGCGCTGGCCCGGCCAGGCCCGCGTGGCCGTGCAGTTCGTGCTCAACTACGAGGAAGGCGGCGAAAACAACGTGCTGCACGGTGATGCCGGCAGCGAGCAATTCCTGTCCGAGCTGTTCAACCCGGCCTCCTACCCCGAGCGCCACATGAGCATGGACGGCATCTATGAATACGGCTCGCGCGCGGGTGTCTGGCGCATCCTGCGCGAGTTCGAGAAGCGCGGCCTGCCGCTGACGGTGTTCGGCGTGGCCACGGCCCTGCAAAAGCACCGCGAGCTGGCCCAGGCCTTCCACGAGCTGGGCCATGAAGTGGCCTGCCACGGCCTCAAGTGGATCCACTACCAGAACATGCCCATCGAGGCCGAGCGCGCCCACATGCAGCAGTGCATGGAGATCTTCGGCGAACTGTACGGCCACGACGGTGACCACGGCCTGGGCTGGTACACGGGCCGCGACAGCCCCAACACCCACCGCCTGGTGGCCGACGATGGCCGCTTCACCTACGACAGCGACTACTACGGCGACGACCTGCCGTTCTGGATGAAGGTGGGCAAAAGCGATGGCAGCGTCCACAGTCAGTTGATCGTTCCCTATACGCTGGACTGCAACGACATGCGCTTCGCCCTGCCCCAGGGCTACTCGCATGCCGATCCCTTCTTCCAGTACATGAAGGACAGCTTCGATGCCCTGTACGCCGAAGGCGATCCGGCCGGCGACGACGCCCCCAAGATGATGAGCATCGGCATGCACTGCCGCCTGCTGGGCCGCCCGGGCCGCATCACGGCGCTGCAGCGCTTTCTCGACCACATCCAGCGGCATGACAAGGTCTGGGTCTGCCGCCGCATCGACCTCGCGCGCCACTGGGCGCACAACCACCCCGACAAGGAATAACGCAGCATGGCACTGACGCTGGAGCAATTGAATGCCGCCGACCTGGCGACCGCCACCGGTCTGCTGGACGGCCTGTACGAGCACTCTCCCTGGATCGCCGAGGCCGCCCTGGCCCGGCGCCCCTTCCGCTCGCTGGCCCAGGCCAAGTACGCCATGGCCCAGGTGCTGGAAAAGGCACCGCTGCAGGCCCAGCTGGACCTGATCCGCGCCCACCCGGAGCTGGCCGGCAAGGCCATGGAAACCAACTCGCTCACGGCCGAATCGACCAACGAGCAGAACAAGGCCGGCCTGACCCGCTGCACGCCCGAGGAACTGGAGCACATCCGCAAGCTCAACGCCGACTACGGCAGGCGCTTCGGCTTTCCCTTCATCCTGGCCGTGCGCGGCCCGCGCGGCACAGGCCTGTCCAAGGCCGAGATCATCGAGACCTTCGAGCGCCGCCTGCACAACCACCCCGATTTCGAGCGGGCCGAGGCGCTGCGCAACATCCACCGCATCGCCGAGATCCGCCTCAACGACAAGTTCGGCTACACGCCCGAGCTGGGCAACGATGTCTGGGACTGGCAGGAGAAGCTGGCCCAGCACAGCGATCCCGGCTATGCGGAAAAAGGCCAGCTGACCGTCACCTACCTGACCGATGCCCACCGCGCCTGCGCCCAGCGCATCAGCCACTGGATGCGCGACTGCGGCTTCGACGAGGTCGAGATCGACGCCGTGGGCAACGTGGTCGGCCGCTACAAGGCCGCCACCGAGGACGCCAGGACCCTGCTGACCGGCAGCCACTACGACACCGTGCGCAATGGCGGCAAGTACGACGGCCGCCTGGGCATCTTCGTGCCCATGGCCTGCGTGCGCGAGCTGCACCGCCAGGGCCGGCGCCTGCCCTTCCACATCGAGGTCGTGGGCTTTTCCGAGGAGGAAGGCCAGCGCTACAAGGCCACCTTCCTGGGCTCGGGCGCACTGATCGGCGACTTCAAGCAGGAATGGCTGGAGCAAAAGGACGCCGACGGCATCACGCTGCGCGAGGCCATGCAGCACGCCGGCCTGTGCATCGACGACATTCCCAGGCTGCAGCGCGATCCCGCACGCTACCTGGGCTTCATCGAGGTGCACATCGAACAGGGTCCCGTGCTCAACGAGCTGGACATCCCCCTGGGCATCGTCACCTCGATCAACGGCAGCGCGCGCTTCAGCTGCGAAGTCATCGGCATGGCCAGCCATGCGGGCACCACGCCCATGGACCGCCGCCGCGACGCCGCGGCCGGCGTGGCCGAACTGGCCCTGTACATGGAAAAGCGCGCCGCGCGCGACGGCACCTCGGTGGCCACCATGGGCCAGCTCAACGTGCCCAGCGGATCGGTCAACGTGGTGCCCGGCCGCTGCCAGTTCAGCCTGGACCTGCGTGCGCCCACCAACGAACAGCGCGACGCCATGGTCAGCGACATCCTGGCCGAGCTGGACGCCATCGCCCAGCGCCGCGGCCTGCGCTACACGGCAGAGCTGGCCATGAAGGCCGCCGCCGCACCCAGCGCCCCCGCCTGGCAGGCGCGCTGGGAAGCCGCCGTGGACGCCCTGGGCGTGCCCCTGTACCGCATGCCCAGCGGGGCCGGCCACGATGCCATGAAGATCCACGAAATCATGCCGCAAGCCATGCTCTTCGTGCGCGGCCTGAACGCCGGCATCAGCCACAACCCGCTGGAAAGCTCCACCGCCGACGACATGCAGCTGTCCGTCGATGCCTTCTCCCACGTACTGAACCAACTGTCCCAAGAACAGCAATGACCAATATGAACCAAGACAAGCAAGCCACCTACGCCGCGCTGGACGCCTGGATCGACCAGCACTTCGATGAGGAAGTAGGCTTTCTGCAGGCCCTGGTGCAGGTGCCCACCGACACGCCGCCCGGCAACAACGCGCCCCACGCCGAGCGCACGGCCGCGCTGCTGCAGGACTTCGGCTACGAGGTCGAAAAGCATGTCGTGCCCGAAGACCAGGTCCGGGCCTATGGCATGGAGACCATCACCAACCTCATCGTGCGCCGCCCCTACGGCAGCGCCGCCGACGGCGGCCGCACCATTGCGCTGAACGCCCATGGCGACGTGGTGCCGCCCGGCGAGGGCTGGAGCCGCGATCCCTATGGCGCGGCCATCGAGGACGGCAAGCTCTATGGCCGCGCCTCGGCCGTGAGCAAGAGCGACTTCGCCACCTTCACCTACGCCGTGCGCGCCCTGGAGGCCGTGGCCCGCCCCACCAAGGGCGCCGTGGAACTGCACTTCACCTACGACGAGGAATTCGGCGGCATCCTGGGCCCGGGCTGGCTGCTGGCCAACAACCTGACCCGGCCCGACCTGATGGTCGCCGCCGGCTTCAGCTACGAAGTCGTCACGGCCCACAACGGCTGCCTGCAGATGGAAGTGACCGTGCAGGGCAAGATGGCCCATGCGGCCGTGCCCCACACGGGCGTGGACGCCCTGCAGGCCGCCGTGGTGCTGATGAACGCGCTGTACGCCGAAAACACCAAGTACCAGCAGGTGACCTCCCAGGTGCCCGGCATCAAGCACCCCTATCTGAACATCGGGCGCATCGAAGGCGGCACCAACACCAACGTGGTACCCGGCAAGGTGGTGCTCAAGATCGACCGCCGCATGATCCCCGAGGAAAACCCGGCCGAGGTGGAAGCCAGCATCCGCGCCGTCATTGCCCAGGCCATCGCCGACTTCAACACCCGCGGCGGCTACACGGGCGAGGACGCCGTGCGCGTGGACATCAAGCGCCTGCTGCTGGCCAATGCCATGACGCCCCTGCCCGGCAACCAGCCCCTGGTGGACGCCATCCAGACCCATGCCGAGGCCGTCTTCGGCGAAAGGCCCCCGGCCGTGGGCACGCCGCTGTACACCGACGTGCGCCTGTACGTGGAGCGCGGCATCCCCGGCGTGATCTATGGCGCCGGCCCGCGCACCGTGCTGGAGTCCCATGCCAAGCGCGCCGACGAGCGCCTGGTGCTCGAAGACCTGCGTCGCGCCACCAAGGTCGTGGCCCGCATGCTCTGCGACCTGACGGCCTGACCGTCCATCTGTCCCCTTGACCCGGGCTCCGTGGCCCGGGTTCGCGCCCAAGCCCGGCAACGCCGGGCTTTTTCACGCCCGGGCACCGGGCCGAAGCCGGCCCACCGGCTGACGGCGGGCCATGGAAAGGCACCAGGGCCATGCAGCCCGCCCGCCCCATGGGCTGGCGCCCATCCTGCATCGCAGCACGGCGCTCCCCCTGTGGTTGGCATGCTCCTGAATGGTTTGCGGCGTCCCGCAACAGGGTTTACCGGGAGCGGAATTTTCCCATGATCTGTATACACTTTTTGTATGGATGCTGGCGCAAAACCATGTCACAGCCGCGTCCTTACCCCCATATCAGCGAGGAGACAAAAAACCATGCAATCTTCCGTTCACCCCGTCGATGAGATGCTGCCCATGGGCAAGCTCACGGCGCTGGGCCTGCAACACGTGCTCGTGATGTATGCCGGTGCCGTGGCCGTGCCCCTGATCGTGGGCCGCGCACTCAACCTGCCCCCCGACCAGGTGGCCCACCTGATCTCGGCCGACCTGTTCTGCTGCGGCCTGATCACCCTGATCCAGGCCCTGGGTGCCACGCAATGGTTCGGCATCAAGCTGCCCGTGATGATGGGCGTGACCTTCGCCAGCGTGGCCCCCATGGTGTCCATGGCCCAGACCACGGGCGGCGCCGCGGGGGCGGGGCTGATCTTCGGCTCGGTCATAGGGGCGGGGGTGATCTCCATCCTCATCGCCCCGCTGATCAGCCGCATGCTGCGCTTTTTCCCGCCCGTGGTGACGGGCACCATCATCGCCGTCATCGGCATCAGCCTGATGCGCGTGGGCGTGAACTGGATCTTCGGCAATCCCGTGGGCCCCACGGCGCCCAGCGTGCCCAATCCCGAGCACCTCAAGTGGTTGGCCGACGCCCAGGCCGCCGCCGGCGCCCCGGGCTCGTCCCTGCCGCCGGTGCCCAAGGGCTTTGCCGTCGTGCCCACCATTCCCAACCCCAAGTACGCCGACCTGACGGGCGTGGGCATTTCGGCCATCGTGCTGCTGTCCATCCTGCTGATCGCGCGCTTTGCCAAGGGCTTTCTGGCCAACGTCTCGGTGCTCATGGGCATTCTGATCGGCGGCGTGCTGTCCGTGGCCATGGGCCTGATGGATTTCAGCAAGGTCGCCAAGGCCGAGTGGTTCACCCTGGTCCTGCCCTTCGAGATCGCCACGCCCATCTTCGACCCCATCCTCATCCTGACCATGAGCCTGGTCATGGTGGTGGTGATGATCGAGTCCACGGGCATGTTCCTGGCCCTGGGCGACATGACCAACCGTGAAATCAGCCAGACAGAACTGACGCGCGGCCTGCGCACCGACGGCCTCGGCACCCTGATCGGCGGCATCTTCAACACCTTCCCCTACACCAGCTTCTCGCAGAACGTGGGCCTGGTTGCCGTCACCGGCGTCAAGAGCCGCTGGGTGTGCGTGGCGGGTGGCGTCATCCTCATCGTCCTGGGCGTGCTGCCCAAGATGGGCGCCCTGGTCGAATCCCTGCCCACCGTGGTGCTGGGCGGCGCGGGCCTGGTGATGTTCGGCATGGTGGCCTCCACGGGCATCCGCATCCTGAGCAACGTGGACTTCCAGACCAATCGCAACAACGCCATGATCGTCGCCGTCTCCATCGGCGTGGGCATGATTCCCCTGGTAGCCCCCAACTTCCGTCAGTGGATGCCCCACGCCATCCATCCCTTGATCGAATCCGGTATCCTGCTGGCCTCGATTACCGCCGTAGCACTGAACGTTTTCTTCAACGGAGCCAGCAGCGACACCGCCGCTGCGGTCCGGGCCGCACGCCAGGCTGACGCCCACTGATGCAACAGTGCCCTTCCTGGCGGGCACCCCAACAACGGCCCGGCCCATCCGCCGGACCCGACGCCCCCTGCCGTCCAAAGGCGCCAGGGGGCTTGTTGTCGATTTCCCTGAAGCAAAACTGTCCTGACCCTCATAGGCTGTTGCCATCCGGTAAGCTCCGAGAGCCATTTGTGAGAAGTTTCGTATGACCCAAACTCTGTCCAACGCCGAACAAGCCCTGCGCGACGCGGCCCGCGAATACCATCGCAGCCCCAACAAGGGCAAGATCGCCGTCACGCCCACCAAGCCGCTGTCCAACCAGCGCGACCTGTCCCTGGCCTACTCGCCCGGCGTGGCCTACCCCTGCCTGGACATCCAGGCCGACCCCTCGCTGGCCGCCGAATACACGGCGCGCGGCAACCTGGTCGGCGTCATCACCAACGGCACGGCCGTGCTGGGCCTGGGCGACATCGGCCCCCTGGCCGGCAAACCGGTGATGGAGGGCAAGGGCTGCCTGTTCAAGAAATTCGCCGGTGTCGACGTGTTCGACATCGAGCTGGCCGAACGCGATCCCGACAAGCTGATCGAGATCATCTCCTCGCTGGAGCCCACGCTGGGCGGCATCAACCTGGAGGACATCAAGGCGCCCGAGTGCTTCTACATCGAGCAGGAGCTGTCCAAGCGCATGAACATCCCCGTGTTCCATGACGACCAGCACGGCACGGCCATCATCTCCAGCGCCGCCCTGCTCAACGGCCTGGAACTGGTGAACAAGCAGATCGGCGACGTCAAGATCGCGGTCTCGGGCGCCGGCGCAGCCGCCATCGCCTGCGTGGACGTGATGGTGGGCCTGGGCGTGCGCCGCGAAAACGTCTACATGGTGGACTCCAAGGGCGTGATCTACGAAGGCCGCCCCGGTGGCCTGGACGCCTCCAAGGCCCGCTATGCCCAGAAGACCGAGGCCCGCACCCTGGCCGACGTGGTCAACGGCGCCGACGTCTTCCTCGGCTGCTCGGCCCCCGGCGTGCTGACCGCCGACATGGTCAAGACCATGGCCGACAAGCCCATCATCCTGGCCCTGGCCAACCCCGAGCCCGAAATCCGCCCCGAACTGGCCAAGGCCGTTCGGCCGGACTGCATCATGGCCACGGGCCGCTCGGACTACCCCAACCAGGTCAACAACGTCCTGTGCTTCCCCTACATCTTCCGTGGCGCCCTGGATTGCGGCGCCACCAAGATCACCGAAGCCATGAAGCTGGCCTGCGTGCGCGAGATCGCCTCCCTGGCCAAGCAGGACGTCAGCGATGAAGTCGCCGCCGCCTACCAGGGCAAGGAGCTGAAGTTCGGCCCCGACTACCTCATCCCCACCCCCTTCGACACCCGCCTGATCCTGCGCATCGCGCCGGCCGTGGCCAAGGCCGCCGAGGAATCGGGCGTGGCCACCCGTCCCATCACCGACTACGACGCCTACCGCGAAAGCCTGACGCGCTTCGTCTACCAGACCAGCATGTTCATGCGCCCCGTGTTCGCCGCGGCCAAGGCCAACGTGCAACGCGTGGCCTATGCCGAAGGCGAGGACGAGCGCGTCCTGCGCGCCGCCCAGGTGGCCGTCGATGACGGCCTGGCCAAGCCCATCCTCATCGGCCGCCCCGCCGTCATCGAGGCACGCATCGCCAAGGCCGGCCTGCGCCTGCAGCTGGGCAAGGACGTGGAGATCTGCAACCCCGAGGACGATCCGCGTTTCCGCCAGTACTGGGAGACATACCACCACCTGATGGGCCGTGACGGCGTCACCCCCGAGGCCGCCAAGGCCGCCGTGCGCCGCTCCAACACCCTGATCGCCTCGCTGATGGTGCATCTGGGCGATGCCGATGCCATGCTCTGCGGCCTGGTCGGCAAGTTCGACAGCCACCTGACCCATGTGCGCGACGTGCTCGGCCTCAAGGCCGGCGCCGGCGAGTTCGCCACCGTCAACGCCGTGATGCTGGACAGCGGCACGCTGTTCATCGCCGACACCTACATCAACGAGGCACCCAACGCCACCGAACTGGCCGACATCGCCCGCATGGCGGCCGACGAAGTGGCCCGTTTCGGCCTGCCGCCCAAGGTGGCCTTCCTGTCGCACAGCAACTACGGCTCGTCCAGCCGCGCCTCGGCCGTCAAGATGCGCGCCGCGCGCGACCTGTTCGCCGCAGCCAATCCCGGCATAGAGTGCGATGGCGAAATGCACGGCGACGCCGCCCTGTCCGAAGCCATCCGCGGCCGCGCACTGCTGGACTCCTCGCTGCATGGCGAGGCCAACGTGCTGATCTGCCCCAACCTGGACGCCGCGAACATCCTGTTCAACGTGCTCAAGACCACCAGCGGCCACGGCACGACCATCGGCCCCATCCTGCTGGGCGGCGCCGCGGCAGCCCATGTGCTGACCCCCTCGGCCACCGTGCGCCGCGTGGTCAACATGACGGCCCTGGCGGCCGCCCAGGCCATCGCCCAGCGCAGCTGAGCGCATCCAGCCGGCAAGGGCGTCTCGCAAGAGCGCCCTTTTTTCCGGGCGGCAAGGCCACCGGGGCGGCTAGAATACGCAGCTTCGGAGACTTGGGTGAGCGGTTTAAACCAGCAGTCTTGAAAACTGCCGACGGGCAACCGTCCGTGAGTTCGAATCTCACAGTCTCCGCCAGATAGCCATATAAATCAACAAGTTACAAGGCACGAAAGGGTAATGCCCACAAACGTGCCCACATAAAAAAAGCGCCCCAATGCCAATAGGCACTGGGGCATTTTTGTTTTCGTCTAAGAAATCGGCCCGGCACTGAACACCTCGACCGGCGCCACGCGCAGGAGCTGTGATGCGTCGGCCACGGTGCCGGCAAGCCACTGGTCCACGTCGGCAAGTTCGATGGGGATCACGCTGCGCTTGTCCTGTTGGTCAGCCGGCAGCTTTGGGTCCGGCTTGTGCATGCGGCTCATCAGCGGGTGCGCGTCCGCGTTGATCGTGAGCATCGTGTAGCTCTCATGGACTTCCCCAGTGGCAGGGTCGGTCCACACATTCCACAAGCCCGCCAGGCCCCACGGGTCACCATCCGCGCGGGCGAACCTCCACCACACATTTTTTCCGGTCTCCCAGCATGGCTCGTCGAACGTTGTCGCGGGAATGATGCAGCGCTGGCTCCTAGCCCAGGGGTGCTTGTAGCTCGCCTTCTGCGCAAGCTCCTCGCTGCGCGCGTTGTTCGTCGGGTACTTGAGCTTCGGCTCTTTGGCGAACCAGGGGATCAGGCCCCAGGTGCCGGCGACAAGCTCCCGGCTGTAGCCCGTGTCGTCCTGCGCGCGGCGCACGAACGCGCCGGTACCGCGCGGGAACACCTCAGCATCCCACCAGCGGTTCGGGCTCTGCGATCCCACGCGCCACATGCGTTCGATCTCATCTTCGCGGGGTGACTTATATCGATTGCACATAAGTGGATGCTAACTTACATGCACCCGCAAAACACTGGTTAAATAACCAGTATGAAAACCCAAATCACCTACCTTTGGCGCTATCAGAACCACATGGGCCGCTGGCGCACCACGCGCTTTGACTGCACCGAGGAGTTCATTCGGAAAAGCCACCCGGAGGCCATCATGCTGCCCGAAACTCGCATCGAGCGGATAGTGCCAGACACCGAGGATGAGCTGATGGAAGCCATGTGCCGCAGCCACGGTGGCGGCAATGCTCCAGGGCACGGGCCATGATCTGGACCGGCCGGCCCACTGCTCCGGGCTGGTATGCCGTCGTGGTGGACTACGGCCGCCTGCCCTTTCCAGCTGCACGGCGCTGGGATGGCGCCCTCTGGGACGATGAGCGCGGCATCAAGGCATTCGACGGGCCGCACGACACGGCCGAGGCGGCCCTGGACTGGGCTATGGAGCGGTGCCCAGAAGATTGAGTCCGCGACTATTTCACCGCTCAAGCGTAGAAAATCATTGCATTCAACTTTTGCATGTTGAATAATGAGGCCATACCGACAGGAGAACGACATGGACCTCTTTCACACCAGCCCCGTCAAGATCGACAAGATTCACACGTCTGGCCGCTTTGGTGAGTTCCTGTTCTTTTCTGATCGGGTCTACGTGATGACAGCGGGCAGCTTCGAGACATACAAGCTTGAGCTGAACGACGATGACGTGATCCGCGCCAGCCGCCTTTTCTTCCACGAAGACGCGGAGAAGCTGCAGCCGCTGGTGACTGAGCTGGCCGCCCGCCTGGGCGTGAGCGAGGAAGACGCCGAAGCTCTGATCGAAGAGTCCAAGTCTGCGCACGACATCGACAGCATCGAGCCCGAAGACGCAGCGGACGCATCGTGGGATGTGCAGTTGTTCACGGCCCGCGCCGCCAAAGCCCTGGGCTATCGGGCAGTGCAGGTTTCCGACGAGACAGGTTTCTCGTGGATGGTTGACATGCTAGGCCGCGAGGCAGATCTGGCGGCCGCATGAGCAGCGAGCAATTCGAGGCCCTGGCCCTGCTGATGCGCCTGCGCCAGTCCCCCAGCCGCGAGGCGCTGCGCATGGTGCTGTGCGACGGGAAATCTGTGAAGGAGGCCGAGGCCCTGACCGGCCTGGCCATGCAAGGCATCTACCGGCTGCAGGCGAGCGCGCGGCGCGTGGTGGCCCTGGCGCAAACCTTGACCCGTGAATCCGGCGCACGGCCCTGACTACCCCTTGATCGGCCGCGTGCACGCCATGAGCGCAGCCAGCATCCGCACCTCGTAACCCTCGCGCCTGTCGATCTCAGCCAGGGCTGCGCGCAACAGCACGAAGGGGTCGGCGTCGTCGGCCAGGCTCTCGGTGGGCATTGCAGGCCTGTCCGGGATCGGCTCGCGGCACTCCACTGGCACAGGCACCTTGACCTCTTGGATTTCGACACGCTGGACGGAGCTGCAGCCCGCCAGCGCCAGCACGGCCAGCAGCAGCGGACCTTGCAAAATCCGCGATTTGTCAACCAACCGTTCTTGCATTTTTCCCGATTTGTCAACCAAGGCAGAGCACATCATGGCTTCGCCCTCCCCTTGAGCCAGTCGGCGCCCAGGGCCTGGAGCGCAGCGCAGCTGTCGCCGGCTGCCGGCTGGCGCGACAGCGTGTAGTCGGCGCGGGCGTTGAGCGCGGCAGCCTGGCCAGCCGCAGCAGCACGGGCCGGCGACGCCTCGGCTGCACGCTGCGCGGCCATGGCGCCCAGGGCCTCGGTCGCATCGCTGCAGGCCTGGGCCGCCTGGCGTGCGCCGTCGCGCTGCTGCTGCATGCCGGCCAGCTCGGCGCGGGCCGTGGTCGCATCATCTCGTGCGGACAGCCAGGCCCAGCCCAGCAGGGCATTGCCTGCAGCGCTGGCCACCAGCACGGCCACTAGGGCCGGCAGAAGCTTTTCGCTGATCATCAGTTGTCCTCCGCAGCGAACAGCAGGTTCTCAGCGCCCCGGTTCGTCCAGCCGCGCCCGAACTGGTCGAACTTGGCCAGGCTGGCCCAGAACTTCAGCCGGAAGCCCAGGAAGCGCAGCAGCACATCGTTGTGCCCGCGCAGCTCCTGCATGCCGTCCAGGGCGGCCTGCGAACGCGGCCCCCATATGCCGTCATCCGCCACCATCACGGCCCGCTGCAGGATCCGCACGGCATTGCCTAGGCCATGGTTTACCGCAGCGTCGAACACCTGGAACTTGATCGATGGGTGAGCGCGGCCGATCACGTCCCAGAAGTCCTCCAGATAGATCGCCTTGGCCTGCTCCAGCGTCAGGCCCTTGATGTCGAGATACGGGTACGCGGCGGCCGATATGCCGTACTTGGTGCCCTTGGCGCATAGCGGCTGCCAGTTGCTGCGCCGCCAGAACAGCGACTGATCCCCACGGTGCGGGGTGATGTGGTCCACGACCGTGGCGGCCTCAACCCTGTCCTGCGCCTGGCACATCACGCACAGAGGGTGCTCACGCAGGAACTGCTCGCGGACCTTCTGCCACTTGTAGCCGTAGCCGCGCTGGCTGCTGGTCTGGTCGCTGGTGCGCCAGCTGCCGGCCTGCATCGTCTGCACGCGGCGCGTATCGAGAACGGCCAGCGCGCTCTTCAGGGTCTGAAGCTTGCTCACCGACTGACCGCCGCATCATCGAATCGCACCGTCACGCTCGACACGATGAACTCGGGGAGCTTGGATTCAAGCCGGTTTTGCTCAACCCAGCGCACATCGACCGATGCCGCGAGGCCTGTGGCGTCGGAGAACTCCTGCATGGCATTGCGGATCTTGGCGGCGGCCACGCCGGCATGGTCTTGGATCTGAGCGCGAAGCGTCATGCGGAACTCCTTGATGGGTGCCGCCACGCAGGCCTTGCACCCCATGCTCAATGCATGCTTTGCCAGGCGCACCTGGTGGCGGCGGAAACGAAAAAGCCACCTAACGGTGGCCTGTGATGAATCGAAAATGCTTTCCCTAGACCCGCTCGACGCGCGCCCTCAGGTAACTCATACGCTCAAGTGCGGAGTCAACTGGAACAAGTAAAAGCTGGACGTTACGGATTGCATCATTCAAATTCGAAAGAGACAGTTCTTCATCAGGATTTACCTTCGCGGCAGCCAGCATCAGCAAAGCTTGCTCCGCCACTTTTGCGAAGCCATCAACCTCATCCAACTGAAGAGTAGTCCGAGATGAACCAAGACTGTCGTTCTTCATAGCGTTAGATCGGATAAGCAACTGAGCATCGTTGGTCGCAGCAGAAAGCAGCGAAGCCTGCGCCTGAAGCCTCGAAACTGACAGTGAATAACGCTCCCTAGCCAATGCAATTCTGTCCTCAGCCGCAGAAAGCTCGGCCTGCTTAGCAACATCCAATGCAGCAACAGAAGTCTTCCATGCCAACCAAGTTGCAATAGCACTTAAAAATGCTGCAACAACGGAAAGCACATTTGTAATCCACTCACTCATGCTCCCGCCCGCTGCTTAGAGGTTGAAACTGAAGGCTATGTTTCCACTCGGAAATGATCATGAGAACCCTCAATTTCAATACATTTAAAGCGTATATGTTTCTCGGACAAATATTTTTCCAATGCGTTTTTCAGAGCTATGGAGGGCTCCTTGCTTCTGAATTCCGCCTCAATATGGAGCGTCTTCTCATCACCAGGAGGCATGCCTTGCACGACAGCCGCAAGCTTCTCAACTTCATCCATTTGTGTTTGGCTCATATCAACTCCACAAAGAACAAAGCATACCTAAATTGAAACGCCTGCTGAAAATTTCGCAGGCGTTTTTAGACGCACCCTTACATCGAAGGATCGCTGGTGTCGCTACGGGCAGGCATCGGCGCGGCTTGACGGTGACGCCAGTCAGCAGGATTTTTCCTTGCGAACCAGCAGTCGCAATTTTAAACACAATCCTGCATGCGTCAATGCCTGCCCGCAGTTTTTCGCTTGATGCCGTGCCTTGCGTCGCCCACGCAAGCTCTCATGTAGCTCAGCGCCAGCCGCTCGGTGTCGTTGCCCTCGGGCTTCTTGCCTGAGCCGCCGCAGCAACCACATGCATCGCCCGACAGCTCAGCCTCACTCCACTTCTGCAACTGCTTGCCGCGCCCCTGGCAGACAGGGCACGCCGGGTCCAGCCAGCGCAGCACGATGTCCGTGACCGACTCGTCGGGCAGGTCGTCCAGCAGGAGCTTGATCGCCAAGTGGCGGCGTACGGCAGAGAGAGAGCGCAGGCGCTGCGACAGCATGGCCTTCTCGCTGCGGTACGTCGCCTCCAGGCGCTTGCGGGCGGCCTCGCTGCTTTCCTTGGTGACCTTGGTGATGCCCTTGCCGAGCGACTGCTGAGCAGCGCGGGCGATGTCGCGTCGCGTGGGGCGGTTAGGAATGCGGCATGCCGATGCGTCCCACTCGGACTGCAGGCGCATGAGCAGGATGCCGAACCGCGCCTTGGACAGGCCTGCCGCGATCAGGTAGTCGGCATCGCCCACCGTGTCAGCGCTGGAGCGCAGGTTGCTGGAGTGGGTGGCGGCGGCGTACCGCTCTTGCGTCGTTGGTGCATCGCTCATCGTGATCTCCTCAATTGCCCATCAAGCGCTGCACGGTCACGTTCAGCGCGTCCATTTCATCCATCCGCTTGACCGCCCACATGCGGCGCTGACCATGCAGCCCCAGCAACGCGCCGCGGTGGCAGCTCTCGCACAGGGCGATGCACACGTACTGGCGGTGCTGCTTGACGTGGTGCGCCTCGCTCGGGCCAGGCGCGTCGCACACGCTGCATGGCAGCTCCTTCACGGCAGCAAGGTGCTCGCGCTCGCGGTCGTTGAGCTTGTTCAGCATGGGGACACCTCCACAACGACGCGGCCGCCAGGGGTGTCGCCCCGGGCGATGCTCAGGCTCCAGTGCTTGTCGTCCACGCCCAGCACGTCAGCCAGCCCGTCCAGCCCGGATTTCATGCGCGCCAGGGCGTTGTCCAGGTCGTAGGCGCGGCGGGTCGGCGCATGGAACGTCAGGGCCAGGTGCAGCTTCTGCGCAGGCACGCGGCGCACGCCCTGCTGCACGGCGGCATATGCGCAGGCA
Organism: Burkholderiaceae bacterium; assembly: GCA_031253795.1. GTDB lineage: Bacteria > Pseudomonadota > Gammaproteobacteria > Burkholderiales > Burkholderiaceae_C > Comamonas. Next base: position 14,383 of record JAIRVR010000053.1, on the reverse strand, counting down.
TGGCGATAGTTCTTTTTGGCCCTGGCCAGGCTCGCCCAGTGCAGGCGGGCGTTCGGGCTCAGCTCCTTCGGGGGCCACGGGAGTTCGATCCTCACTGGACCTCCCGCATCACTTCGCGCAGCGCCAGCTGCAGGGTCCTGAGGGAGCCATAGTTTGCGATCACGCGGTCGGGGGCGAACTGGCTTCCGTCCGTGTCGCTGATGTGGCCTGTGGCGCCAGCCTGGACGCCAGGGCGGGTCACATGCCAAATCTGGCCGCCCAGCTCGCGCACCATGGCCGCTTCATTCGGGAAGCGGCAATCGGAGATCACCCACGCCTGCGTCGGGCCGCCAGCCTGGATCACCTCGCGCGTGCGGTTGACGAAGTAGTCCGGGTTGGCAGCACGGCGGTAGTCGCCCCACCACTGCAAAATCTGGCGCGGGCTACGCGGGGCCAGCCAGTCCTCATGCGCCTTGAACATGCAAAAGTCAGTGTCAGTACAAGCGACGATGGGCAGCATCGAGGTCGGAACTTCCTTGGTGGTACGGCGGCGCAGGATGGCCTGCTGTACAAACCAGGCCTCGGCCACCTCGCCGTACAGCGCATCGGCAAAAGCCAGCTTCTGCGCGGGCAGCATGTCCGCCACCGTGTCTTTTCCAGCGCCAGCGGCGCCACAGAGTGCGATCAGCCTCATGCCCTCATTCCCCCTTGTTGGATCAACCCAGAAAACAGCCCGGCAGCTGGCCGGTATGCGATGGTTTCGCCGCGGCGGGCCTTGCTGACCGACTGCGGACTGATGCCCAGCTCGACGGCCAGGCTTTCGTACTGGATGTGCACGGCGTCTGCTCGTTTCGCTTCCCGGCTTTCGAGCATCTTGCGGATTGAGTTCGTGGTCATGATGGGTTGCGGTAGATGTGTTGCTGGACTGCCAGCGGGATGACTGCGGCGATGTCGCTGAGCAGTTCGCGTGTGCGTGCTGCATCTCGGCCGCTGCTGTGCGGGGCGCTGAAGCCGAGAGCCTCGGCCAGCTTCGCCGGGCCTATGCGAGCCAGGGAGCCGACAGGATCCGCTTCTGGAAGTGCCGTGGTCCAAGTCCGGGAAACGGAGTGCACGATGAGCATGGACGCAGCGCACGCGCAGCGGAAGCACTCAGGTCTGGAACGATCCATGGCACAAGACTGGCTTGCCGGAAGTGCGAATGGAGCCTCCTGCCAAAGGGCTGTTCGCCGACCGCATCGATGGTGCTTGGTACTGGGTGTGCGCCTGCGAAAAATGCCTGGGGACTGGCAAGACCTACAACTACTCCCCCTGCGAGGCACACGACCGCTGCGTGACCTGCAATTGCACGCGCGCCGACCTGACAGAGGCCCCGTGGGGCGTGCAAGGCGGCTGGCGGTGCAAGCCGTGCCAGGAAACGCTGGACGCCGCACGGAAAGCGGAGGCGCTGGCCGCCGCCGAGGCGAACGGGCACAGCGAGGACGACTGCGTCTACACGAGCGACATCATCTGCCCGTACTGCGCCACCAAGCAAAGCAGCGACGACCGCCACGAATCGGCGCACGGCCTGGAATGCGACACCTGCGGGGGCAAGTTCGACCTTGAGGTGGAGTGGTCGCCGAGTTACACGACGACCAAGGCGCGCGCCCAGGCGCAGCAGAAAGGACCGGCATCGTGACCATCATCAGCACCAGCGAACTCTCCGGCCCCGCACTTGATTGGGCGGTGGCACAAACAGCCGAGAAGTGCGAAGGCATTTCGTTCAAGGTCATTGACGGCATGCCGGTGGGCGTTGACAAGGACGACGACCGCACCATCTGCATCTTCTTCAACCTGCCACGCGGCAATTTCAAGGACCGACTGCATCAGCGAAGCCGACTCGGCACTGCTGGAGAGCACGCAGTTCTCTATGAGCCCAGCCAAAACTGGGCGCAAGCCGGGCCGATCATCTACCGCGAGCAGATCGGCATCAGCCCGCCAGGATCGCGCGTCCATCGCAACGGCGGCAACAGCCCAGGCTGGGGCCCGTCCGGCATCTGGACAGCCACGACATGGCATGCGGGCGTCAATGGCCGTCGCGCCATTGCGTGGCACGAAACCGATCCTCTGGTGGCCGCCATGCGCTGCTACGTGGCCAGCAAACTGGGCGACAGCGTGGACGTTCCCGATGAACTGGCGCCGGCCAACGAGAAAGGACAGACCCCGTGACCACAGCGCCAACACCCCAACCAGCCGCCGAATACCTGGATCGAGGCTGGTACTGGGTCGAAAAGGAGACCTGGGGCGATGGCAAAACCATCATTGCACCAGCCATGTACAAGGCCGAGTGCGATGCCTGGTACAGCATCGAGTTCAGCGGCATCTCCACGCGCTTTCTGAAGGTGCTGGAGCCTGTCGTTCGCGCCCCCTGTGCGCCGCATGGCTACCGCCCGCTTGTGCACGGGATTGACACCATCCGCGCCGATGACGAGTACCTGAGCGACGACTACTCTGCCTGGGAGCCTGTCGGCCGTTGCATCTTCGTGGGAATGAAGCATCACCGGGCCATGAAGCCCGGACGCCGCCGCGTCACGGGGGGATCTTCATGAGCGAGCGAGCCCGCGACCGGGGCGACAAGCGCGACCGATGGCGCGAACCCAGCCCACCACCTGACCCCGCCGAGAGCGGGATTTTTTATGCCTGAGCCGCCGCCCAGCGCCAGCGCCTGGGAATCCGCTAACAAGGCTTATCAGGCCCACCACTTTCAGTGCTCACAGTGCATAGCGGCCGGGGTCACGCGGTCTCAGCCGCGTTGCGATGCCGGCCTCGCGCTGTGGGATGCGTATCAGCAGGCGGGAGATCCGCCGCACTTCACTTGGCTCCATCAACGGAGAATCAACAATGCCGCAACCAGAAACCATGTACCGCGAAAAACAGGTCCTGGAGAAGTTCGCCCCGGTGCACCGCGTGACGTGGTGGCGGTGGGTCAAAGCAGGTATAGCCCCACCGCCCGTGCCCATCGGCCCTAAAGCTACAGCTTGGCGGGAGTCGGACCTGCAGCGCTGGCAGCGGGGTGAGTGGAATACAAAAAGTTCGCCCAGTCCTGCATGAGCGGGCGCCTACGCTCAAGCGCATCCTTGCGCCGATACGCCGCCTCCACACGATTGCCGACAGCGTGTGCGAGCGCGGCTTCCACGATCTCTCGCGGGTACTCCGTATGGTCTCCGGCCCAGTCGCGGAAAGTCGAGCGGAATCCGTGCGGGACATACGCGAGGCCCCTACGCCTCATGAGAGCAGTCATCGCCATGTCGGCAAGCTGGCCGCCTCGCGGTGACGGAAACAGCAGATCCGAGCCGGCGAACCGGGGAAGGCTCTCCAGCAGCGCCAGCGCCTGGCCGCTGAGGGGCACCCGGTGCGCGGCGCCAGCCTTCATCCTCTCCGCAGGCACCGCCCAGATGCCGGACTGCATGTCCACCTCCGACCAGGTTGCTCCACGCACTTCACCAGACCGCGCGGCCGTCAAGATCAGAAAACGCAGCGCCAACGCAGACGCCCCGGCAACATCTTCCAGCGCCAGCATGAAGGCCGGCGCGTCTGGAATTGGCATGGCCGGATGGTGCTCCCTGGTTCGCACCTTGTCCGGCGCCGGCAGAATCTTGTCCAGAACACCCCGCCAGCTGGCCGGGTTGATGCCGCTGCGACCATCCCGCACCGCGGCGTATCCGAGAACGGATTCGATGCGCCCGCGCAGGCGTGTCGCTGTCTCCGTCTTCGAAGCCCAGATCGGGCGCAGCACGCGCAGCACGTCATCGATGCCGATCTCACCCACATCTTTCTCACCGATCTCCGGGTAGGCGTAGGCCTCAAGCGTCGCTGTCCACTGCGCCCTGTGCTTCTGATTGCGCCAGCCGTCGCGCTTTGACTCAACGTACTCCTCGGCCGTGGCACGGAACGTCCTGACCACCTTCGCCACCGGCGCCAGCTGCAGCGCCGGCAATGGATCTATGCCTTGGCGCACCAGCCGGCTCTTATCCCTGGCGGCGTCACGAGCCTGAGACAGGCTCACATCCTCGAAGCGCCCCAGGCCGATGTCGCGCCGCTTCCCATCGACCATAATGCGGTGCACCCAGAGACGCGCTCCCCCGTCCGTGATGCGAAGATGGAGGCCCGCTGCACCGCCTACCGGGTAGCGTCCTGGCTCGCGCAGCTTGGCGACGGCTGCGGCAGTCAGTTCTTTTGCGAATTTCGGCATCCGCGCATTATCTCTGTGCCCACATCCTGCCCACATACGATGTGCAATTTAAGGCATCAATGCGCAACGCAGTGCAACAACGATGCAGCGCGAATCCAAGGAAAATCAATAACTTGGCTTCAATATGCAGCAATGTGCAACGCGAGTAGGCTTATCACAGTCTCCGCCAGATGACTAGGAAAAAAGCGCCTCTCAGGGCGCTTTTTTCTTGTACCCATCAATCTACCCATCAATGGATGGAGCAATGGCCAGTCAAGGGAACCAACTGCATCCGCATGACGATCCGGAGCGAACGACGCCCATGGGGATGGCTCGCTATGGGCATGAGTTCCTGGAGGCTGCTTTCGTTGTGTACGAGCGTGCGGCCCGGTTAAATCCCGGCATGGCGATGCCTCCGGTACCGGCCCTTTACCTCTTGGGTCATGGGCTAGAGCTCACTTTCAAAGCTTTCCTTCTTACAAAGGGCATCACTCACGAGCACCTTCGCCGGAAGCTGGGCCACGACTTGGAGAAGGCCTTCAACCTCAGCAAGGCGAACGATCTCGGCACATTGCTGCAATGGCACGTCCTTGAAGAGTCCGTGCTGACCTCACTCAATGCTCTCTACAGCTCAAAGGAGTTGGAGTACATCGTCACAGGGACCAAGTACATCCCGCACTACCCATGGTTGCAGAATTTCTCCATCAAACTGTTTGATGCGGTTGCAACACCCATCGGATTCCGAGAGCGTTTGGCAAGTTGGTCCTTGGACGTGGCGCCGTTCTGAGTGCTTCCACAGCCTTCTGTAGCAGCGATGCCTAGCGTTTGATACTTTTAAAAAATAATCAAAGAATCAGCAGATCAAAGAAATCAAAACGCCCCGCAAACCCGCATGGATGCTGGGTTTCTGGGCGTTTCTGTTTGATTAACAAAACTCAAGCGGGGGAAATTTTTTGCGCATGCGGAACAGGGCGGTCTAGTGCGCCAGGGGCTCCAAACTTTGGCCCCCCACCCCTTGTCCGCCCTGCGGATGCTCCTGAGACGCGCCACGCAGGCTCAGGCGGCGTCCGCGCCAAATTGGGACTGCTCCGGAGCTACAGCCGCTTCGACTCCTCCTGGACTCCCAGCTGCATTCGATCATCGCGCGTGTCAATGGCTAGACGACCTGTCCAACTCATTAAGGCAAGCCCCCCGCGCATGCATGAATATTCATCACAATCTTTGGAATGTATCAATCATAAAAACCATTACGCTTTTTATTTGATTTGTAAGTTTAATGTAACTAATTGTCTTCAACCTATGAGTCTCCTATAGGCCACTTAAGGAGTGTATTTGTGAGGCAAAAGATCATTGACGCAATCAATGGAAAGCGCGTTCTTTCATTCGAGTACGATGGGCATCCCAGAGTAGTAGAGCCGCATACAGTTGGTGTTTCCACGGCAGGGAATCCGGTGTTGCGGTGCTTCCAGACTGCCGGCAGTCACGTTCGATGGGACCATGATTGGAATCTCTGTACTCTGGATAAGATTGTTAATCTCAAAGAAACAGGAGAGACTTTCGCTGAGCCGCGTCCCGGCTACAAAAAAGGTGACCGGGGTATGAGCGTCATCCACGCTGAACTCTAAAAGAAAAAGCCCCGCTGGGCGAACCATGCTGGGCTTTGTTCTCGAAAAAATTACTGACGAAGGGGGACTCCAAACTGATACCCCCTTGATGAGTCGGGCACCGCGCAGGGCGGACACAGGCAGGATTTGTGATCATCATTCCCGAGAACACCGTTTCGGTGTGCTCGGGAGCACATTGCGCGGGCGAGCCTGGACCGTCAGACTGGGGGTCCGGCTTCTGATCCATGAGCAGACATCGAATCTGCCAAGGCCTGAATTTTTGACGTAAAAAATCAGCGTGGGTTATGGTGCTCACCCACATCGCCCCTTGTTTGGTGTGTCACGTGACGTAAAACATCGATACGTAACAAGGTGTTGCGTAGCTTGCGCCCGTAGGTCATCATCCAGGCAAGGGAGGTGATGATGGACGCTCAATCTCTGTACACACGCCAAGCCGCTGCGTTCCGCAGTGAGATGAAGCAGACGTGCGCTGCACTGGTCGGCATTGTTCAAGGTGTGCTTGCCGATGGCGAATTGCATGACCGGGAAATCCAGTTTCTCGATGAGTGGTTGACCAAGGCAGAGAGCGTTTCTCTCCTTTGGCCAGGCACTGTCATTCATGCCCAGGTGAAGCACATCCTTGCTGATGGCTTGGTTACACCTGAGGAGCGAGCCCATCTCATTGCCACGCTCAATGCGCTCATCGGCGGCGCTTTGGACCAGTTGGCCGAGACGCCCCGCGTCACCACACTAGCCTTTGACGATGATGTGGTGATCGAGCACCGCGAACGCCTGTTCTGCTTCACGGGAGATTTCGCATTCGGCCCAAGGAGCATCTGCGAGAGAGCAGTCATTGCCCGTGGTGGGAGCGTTGCCAACGTCACCAAGAAGCTTCACTACTTGGTCATCGGCGGCCTTGGAAGTGCCGAATGGAAGCACGGATCTTTCGGTACGAAGATCGAGAAGGCCATGGAGCTAAAACAGAAGGGACTGGATCTCAAGATCGTCCCGGAAGATGCATGGGCCACGGCGCTTGGGGCAACGCCGGAGCACGCGATCTAGGAAGCCGTTGCCTGAAGCAGCTTGCTGATGTCGGCCGTGAAAACCACTGTGACCCCGGTTCGCGCGCAAACCTTCTCAATCTCGCTTGATAGGTCAATGTGGAGATCTTCTCCACGAAGACCCTGCCACATTGCCAGGTAGTGCAGTGCGCCGGTTTTGGTGGCGCGTATCTCGCGCTCAACTCCACCTTTGAACGGCAGAGGGGGTAGTTCTCCCCTTGCCGCTGCCAAGGCGATCTCAGGCCACGCTGTACGCTGGGCACGTCCAGCAAGCCACGCAGAGATCAGTCCCTTGTCTGCAGCTTCCTGGCGCTCATCCCATGAAGGGCCTTGCTCGGGTGGATTTATGGCAGATGCGGTTATCAACATGGACTCCTCCATTGAGTGCCGAGGATGATAGCTGGCCTGCACGATCGAATTGGACGCAGCCGGGTTATCTTTATGCCGGTTCGGATTCGAAGTGAAATACTTCGGCAAGGAAGATTGGACTGAGAACGCCCTTCACCCCACCTGCGCCGTAAGTCGCTTCAGGATGAATTCCCCCCGCTCCGCAACCGATGGCGATGCATCTTCCGCCAATCGACGCACCAATGGCAGAACCGCCTCTCCGAGGTGGCCCATTTCCCTGACCAGCGCTTGCGCAGCTATGCGCCTGACGATGGGTGATCGGTCGGCTGCAGCGGCATTCAGAACGTCAAGAAACGCAGGCACCTCCTGGAGGGGTCTTTCAGCAAACATGTGATCCAGCCGCTTCCGGCCATACCTGATGTCGATCCACCTCCAGCTGTGCCCATCTACCCATACAGCTTTCCCCGCAAGCAGTGTTCGGTGGGCCACGGCCCGCACCACCGGCTGAACAGCCTCCTCCGCGATCTGCATCAAACATCCATCGAGTGCCGCAGTTCGCAGCGCCTGCGATAACACAGCCGTCATGGGGCCGCACGGTGAACCCGTCACACGACGCTTGAGCTCAGACGCAACTGCTTTCATCGAAACCAGCTCCATCATGACCTGCTTGTCCGATGGATCTACGCGCCCCCAGGAGGTCCAAGTCGGTAGCATGGCGCACAGCATGTCGACCACTTGCTCCGGGTCTGTGGCTTGCGCCAACCTGGGAACAGCCTCTCTCGCCGCCGCACGGACCTGTGGAACCCAGTCATTGAGCCGGCGTACGGCCAAGGACAAGAAGAAGCTATTGGGTGCAGGCCCGGTGAGCGTACGAAGTGTCCTTTCACGCACATGGCCATTCCAACTGCTCAGGTCGATCCACGTCAGGAACCGGTGGGGCTCGGCCTCCTGCGCAGGACGGCCAAATGAGTTCAATACCCGCCACCCACCTTTCTCCGGTGCGCTGCGGGTTGACTGCGCAAGCCCGAATTCGAACTCGTTGCGCATCAAGCTTTCCCAATAGGCCAAATTCGGCAACGGCAGCACTGATGTCACACGAACAAGCTCTGACATGTCTGCAACGACCAACCGACTGGCGCAGATCGACGCAACAAAGCCACGGACTGCAGCCCTCAGCTCCCAATCAAGCTGTGTATTTCTCTGTGCCGGATTCAAATGGCGACCTCTCTTGATATTTCGACATCCACAGATTGCCTGCTCCACCATCAGCAGCATGCGGCAGGCAATCGCAATCTGAAGGGCAAGTAGCGTGGACTTCTCGATAAAGTTTAGCTGGACACCGCAGCCCCGACGCCCCTCGCACGCATCGAACACCTCTTTTGAAAGAGGCCCGATTGAAGCCGACAAAAAAAGCGCCCCTCAGGGCGCTTTTTTCATGGCTGTCTCAGCCCATCACATCCTCGGAAAAGATCCGCCAGCGGCCGCCGGTCTTGCGCCAGTACTGGCGCAGCGGCAATCCATCGGCAAAGGCCTTGCTGCTGGCGCGCAGGTTGACGACGCGGATCTCGCCCTGTCCGTCCTTCCAGGAATAGACCGACAGGTCCTTGAGCGTCACGCCCGGGCTGTTGAAGTAGGCGGTCAGGCGCTCCTGGGAGCCGCGCGCGGATGCCGATTGCAGGAAGTCGTCTGTGTAGACGGCCGCCAGCCGGTGCAGGTCCGTGCCGTGCCAGGCGCTTTTCCACTCATCGATCACGCGCAAAAAGGACTCGGCGGCACGCTGCTGGGCCAGCGCCTTGGGCGCCACCCATTGCAGCTGGTCGCGGATCAGCACCGGTGTCTGGCGGTCCACGGTCTGCATGAGCAGGGTCAGGTCGGGGTTGGCCAGGACCAGGCAGCCATCGCTGGCCTCGGGGGCGCGCGAAAACTGGTCGGGCGGCGAGCCATGCAGCCAGATACCGCTGCCCGAGCGGCCCACGGCCTTGTCCCAGTCATTGGGGAAATTGACGGTCAGCGCGCCCTTGCCGTAGAACTCGGGCAGCCGGGGCCCGGGGATGTGGCGGCCCACGAAATAAATGCCCAGCGGCGTGCGCTGGTCGCCCTCCTGCCATTTGTCCGTGCCCAGCTTGCCGACCGAGACATAGAAGTCGCCCAGCAGACGCAGGCCGCCATCCTCGTGGGCGAACAGATAGAGCCGGGACTTGCTGGCATCGATGGCGATGGCATGGCGCACGGATGCGCCCAGCATCAGGAAGTCGCTGGGTATGGCACCCGCAGGCGGGCTGGCGCTGTCCGCGTGCAGGCGGCGCTTGAGCTCGTCCTGCAGGGCCTGCAGCTGGATCTGGCTGGGCGAGGCCTGGGTGGCTTCAAGGCGGGTGACCGCCCCCACCGACAGGTTGTGTTTGACCAGCACCCCCGTGCGTGCGCCGCCGGCCGCCGCCGGTGCTGGCGCCGCGACCGGTGTACCCGCCAGCACCTCGGAGCCACGACCCGTCTTGAAGCGCAGCAGATCGGCATACACCAGCTGGGCCGCGCGGAAATTGGGGACATCGGCGGTCAGGTCCGCGGCGGCCTTGAGGGCGCCATCGAGATCCCGCTGTTCCACCTGCCGGATGATGGCCAGCAGGCGGGCTTCGGCCTGACTTTGCGAAGCGCCGGCGGCCTTGGGCTTGTGCGAGACGGCCGCAGCGGCACCGCCCGCGGCCACGGCCGTGGCCGCGCCCGCCACCAGCGCCCGGGAGGCCGGGGCACGGCTTTTCGCCGGAGCCGGCTTGGCCGCCACAGGCTTGGCCTTGGTTTTAGCCGGCTTGGCATGGAGAGCCGGGCTGGCCGAAAGCGCTGCCAGCAGCAGGGCCGCCGCCATCAAGCGCCCCTGCAGACGCAAAAAGCCGGCAGGCCTGCCAGGCACTGCCAGCTTGTCCATCGCGCCACGGGATCTGGACCCGGGGCCTGTTCGTTCAGGCATCAACCACCGGTTCCTTCATGGGTGATGCGCCACTGGCCCTTCTCACGCTGCATGCGCAGGGTCTTGCGCGTCGTGGTCTTGAGGGCTCCGGACGCGTAGTACTGGCGGAACTGGGCCGATGCCTTGTCGCCGTCCACGGAGACCTTGAGATCACGGTAGGTCACGACGATGGGCGTGCGCCCGACGATGCGCTGGCGGCGCACCTCTTTCCATTTGGCCAGGCTGCTGCCATCGGCCGGTGCGAATTTGTCGCTGTAGGCATCCAGGTAGCGATTGATGTCCTGCGTGGCCCAGGCCGTGGCCCAGGCCTTGACGGCGGCTTCGACCTCATCGGCAGCCGCGGACTTGGCCGCGGTGTCGGCGGGCTTCTTGTCGTGATCGGTGGCCTGGGCGACCGCGGCAGCCGCAGGCGTCGCGGGCGCGGCAGCCACGGCGGCGGGTGCTGCGGCCTTGGCCGCTGCCTGCCTGGCTTCTTCCTCGGCCTTGGCCTTGGCCTGCGCCTGCTTTTTCGCCTCTTCCTCGGCCTTGGCCTTGGCCTGCGCCTGCTGCTTGGCCTCTTCGTCTGCCTTGGCCTTGGCCTGTGCCTGCTGTTTGGCTTCCGCGGCCTTGGCTTCGGCCAGCTTGGCCTCGGCCGCCTTGGTTTCCGCAGCCTTGGCCTGCGCAGCCTTGGCCTCGGCGGCCTTGACCTCCGCCGCCTTGAATTCGGCGGCCTTGGCTTCTGCGGCCTTGGCTTCCGCTGCCTTGGCTTCGACCGCCTTGGCTTCAGCCGCCTTGGCCTCGGCGGCCTTGGAGGCCGCAGCCCGGTCGTCGCGGCTGTTCTGGGCCACGGTCACCTTGCCCTGGGCACCGCCCTGCTTGGGGAAGATCTGGGTGATCAGGGCCAGCTTGGGTTGTATGGCCTGGCGCGAGCCATCGAGCTGCAAGGCCTTGGCATAGGCATCGCTGGCCATGCGCGCGTACAGGTCGCCGAGGTTTTCATGTGCCGTGGCATAGCTGGGGTTGGTTCGGATGGCCTGCTCCAGCACTTCGGAAGCCTTGCGTTCCTGTCCCTCGGCTGCATACAGCACGGCCAGGTTGTTGTAGGGCTCGGGCAGATTGGGGTACTCCCGCGTCAGCGCGGTGAATATCTTGATGGCCTGCGCATTCTGGCGCTGCTCGGCGGCGATCACCCCCTGCAGAAAGCGCATCTGCACATCGGCGGGGTTTTGCTTGAGATAGGTTTCCGCCTGTTTGGCGGCCTGGGCAGCCTTGCCTTGCTCCAGCAGCTTGGAAACCTCGTCCAATGTCTCCTGCGAGGCCTGGGCCAGGCCTGCGCACAACGCCGCTCCCAGACTGATGGCGGCTATGGCCACGGGCCTGGCCAGACGCGAACGGTAGGCGCCTGGCAGCTGTGGCGGAACTTTGAACGGAATCGGCATATGGGCGCTCTCTACGCAATGAAGTTGGAAGACGGGCCTGTTCGCTCAAGCGCTGAGCGAGTGTGAGCGAGGCTCATTCTCGCAGCCAAAAGCCAGCAATTTTATAGGCGAATGCGGTTGTGGCTTCGGCGCATAGGCCCGGCAAGTCGGCTCCATGCCAAAGCCCCGCCACCCGGGGTGGCCATTCATCCCCCGGACAGGGGATGGAGGTAACGGAGCAAGCCGGGCCACGTTACGTAACGCCCGGCGTAACAGCCTGCCGTAACCAGACTGTGAACAAAAATCAATTCCTTACATATCAATGACTTAGAAGCCATTCCAGACCATCCACCGGGGCGGTACGACCGTGGCATGCATGTTGCACAAAACGGGCAGACAGATTTTTCTGGCTCCCAAGCCACTGTTGACCTTTGTCTTCTCAACCCTTTCTGGAGAGAGTAAATGACCGCCCAATCGATGCAGCCTGCCAGCAACATGGCAACCAGCCCCGCCCTCCCCTCCAGCGTGACGGTCGCTCAGCTGACCACGTCGGACTCCCAGGCTGCGGTCATGCCGCTTCCTGCGGCAGGCGCCGCCAAGACAGCGCCGGCCACACTGACCCAGGTCAGCCCTGGCGTCCAGATCGTGCGCAATGGTGAAACCCTTTCGGCGCAGGCCGGCAGCGAATTGCAGATGGGCGACAAGATCATCGTGCCCAAGGAAGGCAGCGCCCAGGCCACCTTCCAGGGCCAGCACGGACAGGTGCTGGTCGGTACCTTCGAAGGCGGTACGGAAGCCACGCTGGCCTATCGCAGCAACGATGACGGAGCCGGTGCCATGGTGCTGGACCTGGCCTCGGGCAATGTGCAGGTGGCACCGGCCAGCGACAGCGACGCCATGGGCCTGATCGTCGCCAAGGATGGCGCGACCGCGGGCGGGTCCGTGCTCAGTGACTTCCTGCTGGCCGGCCTGATCGGCGCGGGCGGCCTGGGTCTGATTGCCGCAGCCAACAAGGACGACGATTCGACGCCTCCCCGCCCCACGGATCCCACGAATCCGACCAATCCGACCAATCCGACGAACCCCACCAACCCGACCAATCCCACGCAGCCCACGGATCCGACCAACCCCACGAACCAGACCGATCCGACGGAACCCACCAATCCGACGAACCCGACGAATCCGACCAACCCCACGAATCCGACCAACCCCACCAACCCGACGAATCCGACCAATCCGACAAATCCGACGGAACCCACCAATCCGACCAACCCCACGAATCCGACCAACCCGACCAACCCCACGAATCCGACCAACCCCACGGAACCCACCAACCCGACCAATCCCACCAACCCTACGAATCCGACCAACCCCACGGAACCCACCAACCCGACCAACCCGACCAACCCGACCAATCCCACCAACCCCACAAATCCGACCAACCCCACGGAACCCACGAACCCCACGAACCCCACCAACCCCACCAACCCCACCAACCCCACCAACCCCACCAATCCGACTGAGCCCACAAATCCGACCAATCCCACGAACCCCACGAACCCGACCAACCCGACCAACCCCACGGATCCGACCCATCCCACGGACCCCACGGATGGCCATGGCCTGATCACGTCGGTACAGGATGTGGTGGGAGCGCTGGCTGGCGGTACGGTGGCCGGCCCCGTGTCCGACCTGATCAACAGCCTGGTCAACCCCAATAACGGCACGCTGTCCACCGTAACCAGCCTGCTGGAAGGCCTGACCAATACACAGGGTGGTCCTCTGGGCGTGCTGACCCAGCTGGTCGACGGCCTGGTCAATATCGACAACCAGGGACTGAACCCCCTGATCACCACGCTCAATGGCCTGATCAAGGGCCTGGAGGATCCGGGCCCCGGCGGTGTGGGTGGCGTGGTCGGCAACGTGCTCAACGGCCTGCTCGGTGAAAACGGCCTGCTGGCCGGCGTCGGTACCCTGCTCGGCGGATTGCTGGGCGGCGGCTCGGGCACCCCGCCGGCTCCGGTCGGCGTGGTGACCACGGTGCAGGATGTGGTGGATGGCCTGGTCGGCGGCACGGTGGCCGCACCCGTCGGTCAGTTGCTCGATGCGCTGACCAACCCCACGGACGGCACGCTCTCCGTCGTGACCGGCGTGCTCGAAGGCCTGACCAATGTGCAGGGAGGCCCCCTGGGCGTGCTGACCGAACTGGTCAACGGCCTGACCCAGGTGGATGGCCAGGCGCTGGCCCCCGTGATCGGCACGCTCAACCAGCTGATCGCCGGCCTGGGTGATGGCCTGGGCAGCGGCAATATCGGCGACCTGGTCCACAGCCTGCTGGGCGGTCTGATCCCCGGTGGCGGCACCGGTGGTGGCAATGGCGTGGTGACCACAGTCCAGGGCGTGGTCGACGGCCTGGTCGGCGGCACGGTGGCCGCGCCCGTGGGTCAGTTGCTCGATGCGCTGACCAATCCCACGGACGGCACGGTGTCCATCGTGACCGGTGTGCTCGAAGGCCTGACCAGCGTGGACGGCGGCCCCCTGGGCGTGCTGACCGAACTGGTCAACGGCCTGACCCAGGTGGACGGCCAGGCCCTGGCCCCCGTGATCGGCACCCTCAACCAGCTGATTGCAGGCCTGGGTGATGGCCTGGGCAGCTCCGGTCTGGGCGAACTGGTCAGCGGCCTGCTCGGCGGTCTGGTCCCCGGCGGTGGCACCGGTGGCGGCGATGGTCTGGTGACCACGGTCCAGGGCGTGGTCGACGGCCTGGTCGGCGGCACGGTGGCCGCACCCGTGGGCCAGTTGCTCGATGCGCTGACCAATCCCAC
>JAIRVR010000039.1 GCA_031253795.1 Burkholderiaceae bacterium | reverse complement strand
CGTTGGTGCCGGCATTGGCCAGGTTGTGGGCCAGCACGGACTGACGCTGCGCCGCTGCGTTGGCGCCCGTCATGGAGGTGTAGATGATGCGGTCCATGCCGGCTCTCCTGACTCAGTTCGGGCCTATCAGCGCAGGTTCACCAGGGTCGAGAACACCTGGTCCTGGGTCTTGATGGTCTGGGCATTGGCCTGGTAGGCGCGCTGCGCGGTCATCATGTTCACCAGCTCGGCGGTCAGGTCCACATTGGAATCTTCCAGCGCGCCCGAGCGCAGCGAGCCGAAGGTGCCGGTCTCGGCCGTGCCCTGCAGGGCCGGGCCCGAATCCGAGGTTTCCGCCCACTTGTTGTCGCCCACGGCAGCCAGGCCCTGGGTGTTGGTGAAGGCGGCCATGGCCAGCTGGCCTTCGGTGCGCGTCACGCCGTTGGAGTAGGTGGCCACGATGGAGCCGTCGCTGCCGATGTTGATGCCGTTGAGGGCGCCCGAGGTGTAGCCGTCCTGCTTGAGGTTGCTGACGGCGAATTTGGTGCCGTACTGGGTGATGCCCGAGAAATCCAGGGTCACGCCGGCCGTGCCGTTGATGGTGCCGGGTGTGGGCGCATTGGGGTTGCTGCTGGCGATCTGCACGCCGGTGACGGGGCTGCCGCTGGTCAGCTTGCCGGAGGCGTCGAAGACCAGGGTCGTGAGCAGGTTGGCGACCTTGGGCGGCGTGGCCGTGGGATCGTCCAGGCCGTCATAGACCTTCCAGGTATTGGAGGCGGCGTCCTTCTCGAAATACATCTGCACCGAAGTGGCTACGCCCTGGCTGTCGTAGACATTGAGCGAAGTGCCGTAGGTGGCACGCGGCGTGGCGGCGACGGGCGGCGTGGCATTGGGATTGCCCGCGGCAGGCGTGGCGCGCGCGTCCAGGTTCAGCTCCACGTTGACCTTGGTCGTGGTCTTGGCGGGGATGGGCTGGCCGGAGGGGAAGACCATGGGAACGGGTTGGCCGCCGGCCAGCACCTTGCCCGTGGCGGGGTCCACGGGATAGCCCATGACATTGTCGCCCTGCACGGTCTTGAGGTTGCCCTGCTTGTCCAGGCCGAAGCTGCCGGCGCGCGTATAGGCCGTGCTGCCATCGGGCTGGCGCACCACGAAGAAACCGTTGCCGTTGATGGCCACGTCCAGGTTGTTGCCCGTGGTCGTGATCGGGCCCTGGCGGAATTGCTGGGTCACGGCGGCCACGTTCACACCGATGCCGCTGGTCTGGCCGCTGGCCGAGCCGATGGCGCTGGCCACGGCCTCGGCGAACTCGGCGCGCGAAGACTTGAAGCCGGTGGTGTTGGCGTTGGCGATGTTGTGGCCGATCACGTCCAGGTTCTTGCTGGCGGCGTTCAGACCGGAGAGGCCTTGTTGGAATCCCATGGTGTGCTCCTGCGATGTGTGTGTGGGGTGGTGCGGTTCAGTACACGGCCTTGACGGCGGAGTAGGCGATGCTGGTGCCGTCGTCCAGCTCCAGCGTCAGCTTGCCGTCGCTGGCGCCCGTGGCCAGAACGGCGTGGGGCGACAGCGTGGTCGTGGACACGGCCTTGTCGGCGTTGGTGGCCACCACGTTGTAGCGAAGCTGGGAGGCATCGCCCTTGTAGTTGCTGCCGTCCCAGGTGAAGTAGTTGCGGCCTGCCGTGCCGCTGCCCAGGTCGATGGTGTCGACCAGTTCGCCGCTGGCCGTGGTGATCTGCACCTTCAGGCTGGCGGACTGGTCGGCCAGGTCGAAGGCCGCCGTGTACTTGTTGTCCTTGCCCACGCCCAGGGTGTTGCCCTCGGTCAGCACGGTGCGGCCGATCATCTGCGTGCCCTGCAGCACCTGCATGGCCGTGAACTGGCTGGACATGCTGGCCATGGTCTGGTTGAGCTGCTGGATCCCGGTCACGGTGTTGATCTGCGCCATCTGCGAGGTCATCTGCGCGTTGTCCATGGGATTCATGGGATCCTGGTTGTTCAGCTGCGCGACCAGCAGCTTCAGGAAGCGGTCCTGCGCCGCATTGGGATCGGTGACCGAGTTGCTGGTATTGGTCTTGGAGGTGGTGTCGGCGGTGTTGCCGACGTTGCCTGTGCCGTAAATCATGGGGGTGGCTCCTGGAATCGAGGGTGGATGGAGCTCACTGGCCCATCTGCAGGGTCTTGAGCAGCAGCGACTTGGTCGTGTTCATGACCTCGACGTTGTTCTGGTAGGAGCGCGAGGCCGAGATCATGTTGACCATCTCGTCCACGGCGCTGACGTTGGAATGCGTGACATAGCCTTCGGCATCGGCCAGCGGATGCTGGGGGTCGAGGGTGCGGCGGCCCGGCGTGTTGTCCTGGCTGATGGAGCTGACGCGCACGCCCGACGAGCCTTCCTCGCCCATGGGCACGGTCTGGAAGACCACCTGGCGGGCCTGGTAGGCCTTGCCGTCGGGGCCGGCCACGGCGTCGACGTTGGCCAGGTTCGAGGCCACGACGTTCAGGCGCTGGGACTGGGCGCTGACGGCGCTGCCGGAGATGCTGAAGATGGAGAACATGGACATGGAGGGGCTCCTGTATTCGTTGAAGCGGTTTACTGGCCCTGGATGGCGCTGAGCATGGTCTTGGCCTGGCCGTTCAGAAAGCGCAGCGTGGCCTCGTAGCGCACGGCGTTGTCCACGAAATTGGCGCGTTCGCGGTCCAGGTCCACGGTGTTGTTGTCCATGTTGGGCTGGGACTGCACCGAATAGCCGAGGTGGCTTTGCGCACTCTCGCCAGAGGCGGCGGCGGGCAGGGGAATGTGTCCGCGTGCGCTGGTGCTGGCCAGGGTCATGGGCGAAGGGCCCGTGGTGGCCGCGCTCAGGGCTTCGCGGAAATTGAAGTCGCGCGCCACATAGCCCGGAGTGTCGGCATTGGCGATGTTGCTGGCGATCGCGCGCTGGCGCTCGGCGCGCAGCAGCAGCGCCTTGCCCTGGAAATCCAGTCGTTCGGTCATCTTGTCGAGCATGTCGGCCTCGCCCTCAGGGTCGTGTATCGGTTGACTAAATGGCAGCAGCCCACGGACTGCGGCATGCGTCGATTATGGAAATCGGGCCTGTTTGCTAAAGCGCGAAGAACGCGCGTTTGCCTGCGCAGTTCGGCGCTTCGCAATTGCGCGGTCGTCCTATATTTGCGGTCATCGATCGGGTTGGCCGCCTTCCTCCCGGAAGTGCCGCCAGCCAGCCAGGAGCTGCCACCATGTCCAATTTGCGAACCGATAGCCCGCCATTCCCCGCCCGTGCCCTGGTGCGGGTGCGCCCGGCCCTGGCCGCGCTGGCCGTCTTCGGTGTGGCCCTGCAGGCCCTGCCTGCGGCGGCGCAGGATGGAACGGCCCAGCTGATGCAGATCGGCCAGCGTTTCGCCGACGAGGCCCTGCAGCAGGGGACGTCGGGCGCCGGTACGCTGCCGCTGCGCATGGAAGTGCAGCTGGGCCAGCTCGATTCACGGCTGCGCCTGGCGGCCTGTGCCAGGGTCGAACCCTATCTGCCCGCAGGCTCGCGCCTGTGGGGCCGCACCCGGCTGGGCCTGCGCTGTGTGCAGGGCCCCGTGGCCTGGAATGTCTTTCTGCCCATGACCGTCAAGGCCTGGGGGCCGGCCTGGGTGTTGCAGAACGGCGTCGCCTCGGGCCGCCCGCTGGCCGCCGAGGACGCCATCCAGGCCGAGGTCGACTGGGCCGAGGATGCTGCCGCCGTCTATGCCAATCCGGAGGACTGGGTCGGTCAGGTGGCTGCGCGGCCCCTGGCCGCCGGCCAGGCCCTGCGCCAGAACATGCTGCGCCCGCCGGCCCTGTTTGCGGTCGGCGCCCAGGTGCGGGTCATGGTCAACGGCGGCGGATTTGCCGTGACTTCCTCGGGCAAGGCCATGGCCGCGGCCGGCGAAGGCCAGACCGTGCGGGTTCGCATGGATAATGGGCGCCAGATCTCCGGAGTGGTGAACTCCGAGGGCGTGGTGCTGGTTCAGTAAAAATAGCCCTCAAGTTCCGTCCAGGATGGCCGAAAGCTAGGCTACAGCGCCCTGCGCCGCCAGGACGATTGGAGAATCAACATGAAAATAGGTCAGAAACCGGAACTGCCCGCCGCCGCCGCCCAGGCCGCCGCCGGCAAGCAGCAGGCCAAGACGGCCAGCGCCGTTGCCACCGAGGAATCGAGCCAGGCCCAGCCGGCCCGTGCCGCCGGTGTGCCGGTGTCGTTTTCCACCTCGGCCCGCGCCCTGGATCAGAACAGCCGCGCCAGCGACGACTTCGACGCCAACCGCGTCAAGGAAATCCGCGAAGCCATCGCCAACGGCACGTTCCGAGTGAATGCCGATGCCGTGGCCGACAAGCTGCTGGCCAATTCCGAGGAATTCCTCTCGCACTCGCGCGTTTGAGCGCCGGTTCGCTTTCCCACCTGCCGGCGTCCCCACGGGGGTGCCCAGTCGTTACAGCAAGGTCTGATCCATGACGCTCAAAGAGATGCTCGATTCCCTGGACGCGGTGGTCCGGATGGTGTCCGCATCGCTGGATTCGCGCAATGCCGAGGGGCTGGAGCAGTCCAGCGGCCGGCTGCGCGATGCCATGGTGGCATTCTCGGAGCTGGTGCGCCGCTTCGGCCCCGCGGACTGGACGCCCGAGCTGCGTGAGCGTGCCCGGTCGCTGGGCCAGCAGCTGGCCCTGCAGCGCGACCAGCTGGCGCGCATGAGCGTGGTCGCGCAGCGCCAGGCCGAAGCCCTGGTGCCCCAGGTGGGCAGCGATGCCACCTATGGCCGCAATCTGTACGGCCAGCCCCACGCAGGCCCGGGCAAGGCCCGCATCTACCACGCGAAAAGTTGATATCCGCCGCATCCGCCGCTGAGCGGTGCGTGTCCATTGCGTCCCGCAAGGTGTGGCTGCCTTGGCGGGATTTTGTCGTTGATGGTCTGTTCTGGCGCCATTTCTGCGGCCCGGCCGTCAGCCTGGCTGGGGCGTGCACAGTCGCCAGTCGCCAGGCGGACCCATGGCGGCTTGCCCAGTGCGGTGTCCGGCGAGAAAAGAAGGGGATGAAGGGGCGAGGATCTGCGGCTGCGCCGTGCTGGCGTGGCTGCGCCCCGAGGCCGTCGCGCAAGGCTGGCGTGTCAGGGATGGCGGGTGCGCCCGGGCACCTGCGGGGAAAAGCCTGGAAAAAGGCAGGTCCTCAGACCTGCATGTTCATCACGTCGGTATAGGCCTGGACCAGGCGGTTGCGCACCTGCACCGTGGCCTGGAAACCGATTTGCGCCTTTTGCATGGCGATCATGGTTTCTTCGAGGCTGACGGCCGGGTTTTCCATCTGGACTTCGCGCTGCAGCCGGCCCGAATGGTCCTGGGATGCGCTCACGGATTGCAGTGCACCCTGCAGGGCCTGGCTGAAGCCGCCGGCCGCCACTTTGGTCGATGTGTCGCTGGCGCCCACGCCTTTGGGGAGCTGGGTGCCATACAGGGGAGAGGTGGTGCTGGGGATGCGAAGGTCCATGACAGTTCCATGGGAAGTTTGCAAGATGGACGAGATCGTAGGACGGATGGTCGTCGCACATCGGCGTGAATAGACGGCCAAACGGCGCGCTTATCGGGCGAACGTGAAAGCCTGGACTTCGAATAATCGACAGCACGCTAGGACTCTGTGTGTGCAGGGTCTGAACACATGGAACCAAAATGTCTGCTGTCGCCGAAGTCCCTGTCCCGAATGCCACTCCCGTCCCCCAGCCTGCCTTCCAGCAGCGTTGGGCAGGTATGGACCGCGGTCAGCGCATGCGCTGGGGCGCGGTTGCTGTGCTGCTGGTCGTCGCCGTGGCGGCCGCTGCCATGTTCTACCGCCAGCCCGACTACAAGGTGCTGTTCTCGAACCTGAGCGACAAGGATGGCGGTGCCATCGTCGCCCAGCTGTCACAGATGAACGTGCCCTACCGCTATACCGAAGGCGGTGGCGCCATCCTGATCCCCGCCGACCGCGTCCACGACGTGCGCCTGAAGCTGGCCACCCAGGGCCTTCCCAAGGGATCGGTCACGGGTTACGAACTGATGGAAAACAGCAAGTTCGGCATCACCCAGTTCCAGGAACGCCTGAACTTCCAGCGGGGCCTCGAGGGCGAGCTGACCCGTTCCATCCAGGCCCTGGCCGCCGTGCAAAGCGCACGCGTGCACCTGGCCCTGCCCAACCAGAACGGCTTTTTCCGTGAGCAGCAAAAGCCTTCGGCCTCGGTGCTGCTGAGCCTGTATCCGGGCCGCATCCTGGACCGCACACAGATCGCCGGCATCGTCCACCTGGTGGCCTCCAGCGTGCCCGAGATGGTGCCGTCGGCCGTCAGCGTGCTGGACGATTCGGGCAAGCTGCTGTCGCAATCGCCCGACGGCAATGCCAACGCCGTGGACATGCAGCAGCTGAACTACACGCAGCAGATCGAGCAGCAGTACGTGCGCCGCATCCTGGACATCCTCGAGCCCGTGGTCGGCAAGAACAATGTCAAGGCCCAGGTGTCGGCCGAAATGGACTTCAGCCAGACCGAATCGACCTCGGAGCAGCACCGTCCCAACCAGTCTTCGGACGCTGGCGTGGTGCGCAGCCAGCAAGTGGTGGAAAGTTCGGGCGAGCAAAAGCCGCCCCAGCCCACGGGCATTCCGGGCGCCACCAGCAACCAGCCGCCGCAGAACGCCACGGCTGCCATCAACGGTGCCAATCCCGCACCCCAGCCCGCCGATGGCCAGAACGCCGCCCGCACGGGCAGCAAGCGCGAATCCATCACCAATTACGAGGTGGACAAGACGGTGCGCCACACCCGCGGAAGCACGGGCAGCATCAAGCGCCTGACCGCGGCCGTGGTCATCAATGCCCCCCTGACCGCTACCGCAGCGGCCGCCGCCGGCACCGATGCCGCGGCAGCTGCCGCAGCGGCCCGCACCCTCACGGCCCAGCAGCAGGAGCAACTGCTGACCCTGGTGCGCGAGACCGTGGGCTACAGCGCCGAACGCGGCGACTCCGTCAACCTGGTCAGCACGCCCTTCGTGCAGGACGAAGTCCCGGCCGAGCTGCCGCTGTGGCGCCAGCCCGAAGTGCAGGACATGGCCCGCAGCCTGGGCATTCCCATCGGCCTGGCCCTGTTCGGCGCCATTTTGCTGCTCGGCCTGGTGCGTCCCATGCTCAAGGGCCGCAAGCGCGTGCCCGTGGGCGGACAGCTCAATGCCATCGAGGGCGAGGCCCTGGACCGGCCCGCGCTGGCGGCGCCCGCCGTCGATCTGTCGCCCACACAGGAACAGTTGCGCCTGGAGCAGGCGCGCCAGCTGGCCAAGCAAAACCCGATTGCGGTGGCCAACATCGTCAAAACCTGGATCAACGGCGAGGCCACCTGAGGCCTTGCACAACGGATTGCTGAGATATGGATGAACGAGGCCTGAACGACGCCGCCATCTTGCTCGTCTCCCTGGGCGAGGAGGAAGCGGCCGAGGTGTTCAAGCACCTCACGCCCAAGGAAGTGCAAAAGCTTGGCGAGACGATTGCGCACATGCGCGGCGTCTCGCGCGAGAAGGTGGACTTCGTCATCAACCGCTTCGCCGACGACGCGGCCGCGCAAAGCCTGCTGGTGGACGACGCCAGCGGCTATGTGCGCTCCGTGCTCAAGCGGGCGCTGGGCGATGACAAGGCGGCTCTGCTGATCGACCGCATCCTGCAGGGCGGCGACGTGTCGGGCATCGAAAGCCTCAAGTGGATGGACCCGCTGTCGGTGGCCGAGCTGCTGCGCGGCGAACATCCTCAGATTGTGGCCGCCATCCTGGTGCACCTGGAGCATGAACAGGCCGCGGCCGTGCTCATGCAGCTGCCCGAGCGCTTTCGCAGCGAAGTCATGCTGCGCGTGGCCACCCTCGAGGGCATACAGCCCACGGCGCTCAAGGACCTCAACGAAGTGCTGTTCCAGGTGCTGGCCGGCGGCGACAAGATCCGCAAGACCTCGCTGGGCGGCGTCAAGACCGCGGCCGAAATGATCAACAACCTCGGCGGCAATGCCGACGTGGCCGTGCTGGACACCATCCGCAACTACGACCCGGACCTGGCCCAGAAGATCATGGACAAGATGTTCGTCTTCGACGACCTGGTCAAGCTGGACGATCGTTCGGTGCAGTTGGTGCTGCGCGAGGTGGTCTCCGAGACGCTGATCATCGCCCTCAAGGGCGGCTCCATGGAAGTGCGCGACAAGATCCTGGCCAATATGTCCATGCGTGCGGCGGAATCGCTGCGCGAGGACCTGGAAGGCCGTGGCCCCATGCGCCTGTCCGAAGTGGAAGCCCAGCAAAAGGAAATCCTCAAGGTGGTGCGCCGCCTGGCCGAGGAAGGCCAGATCACCATAGGCGGTGGCGCGGAGGACAGCTATGTCTAACGGCTTGCACTCGCGCTTCATCCCTTCGGAGGAAATCGACGAGCGCAAGGTGGTGCAGTGGCGCTTCGGCGAAGTCGACGGCCTGGGTTCCCTGCCGGGTTTGCCGGGCCTGTCGGCTGCGCCCGCGGCCGCTCCGGTGTTCCAGAGCCTGTCCATGGCCGGCCGTTTCGATGCCCCATCCCTGCCGGCCGATGTGCTGGAGAACGAAGCGGTCCAGCACACGGACGACAGCCCGGTCCACGGCCTGGATGAGGGCCGTTTGCACGAGCTGCTGGAGCAGGCGCGCGCTCAGGGCCATGCCCAGGGGCTGGAGGAAGGCCAGCAGCAGGCCCGCCAGCAGTGGCAGCAGCACATGGATGACTATGTGGCCGGTGCCGGCCGCGAAACGGCCGCCCAGGCCCAGGCCCTGCTGTCCAACCTCGAGGCCAGCCTCAGGCAGCTGCAGTCCGGCATGGCGCAGCAGGTGCTGGAACTGGCCTGCGATATCGCACGCCAGGTGGTGCGCCAGGAACTTCGCAGCCAGCCCCAGGCCCTGCTGCCCGTGGTGCGCGAGGCTCTGGACATGCTGGTGGCCGAAGGCCGCCCCGCCACCGTGCGTCTGAACCCCCAGGATTTCACCGCGCTGGATCCCGCGCTGCGCGCCGAACACGGTGCGCAGGCCAAGGTCCAGTGGGTGTCCGATGCCGGTGTCGCCGCGGGCGATGTCCGCGTGGATGCAGGTGGCTCCGAAGTCGATGGCGGCCTGGACAAGCGCTGGCGCCGTGCCGTGGCCGCGCTGGGCCTGGTCTCCACCTGGTATGACGGAGAGCGCGATGAGCGCTGAAGCCCGCATGCAGGTGTCGGGCGCATTGCCTGAAACCGCCAACCCCTGGCAGCAGATGCTGGCCAATGCGCAGGCACGCCTGCATGGCGACATCCCGCTGGAAAGCCATGGCACGCTGACACGCCTGACGGGCCTGGTGCTCGAAGCCACGGGCCTGCGCGTGCCCGTGGGCTCCCAATGCTGGATCCACCAGGCTGGCCAGGAGCCCGTGCTCGCCGAGGTCGTGGGTTTTGCCGGCGAGCGTGCCTTTCTGATGCCGGCCGGCGACATCCAGGGCCTTTCCAGCGGCGCCACCGTGACGCCAGCCGCCCCCTTCATTCCTGCCCTGCGCTTTGGCGACGGCCCCGAAGAGCCCGTTTCCCAGGCGGTGGGCGTGCTGCGCCTGCCCATGGGCGATGGCCTGCTGGGCCGTGTGGTCGATTCCCAGGGCCAGCCCCTGGACCATGGCGGTGCCCTGGCCGATGTGACGGCCGAGCCGCTGGACCGCAGTCCCATCAACGCCATGGACCGCGATCCCGTGCGCGAGTCCATGGACACCGGCGTACGCTCGCTCAACGCCCTGCTCACCGTGGGCCGGGGCCAGCGCCTGGGCCTGTTCGCGGGCTCCGGTGTCGGCAAGTCCGTGCTGCTGGGCATGATGGCGCGCTATACCCAGGCCGACGTGATCGTGGTGGGCCTGATCGGCGAACGCGGCCGCGAGGTCAAGGAATTCGTCGAGGACATCCTGGGCGCCCAGGACCGCAGCCGTGCCGTGGTCGTGGCTGCGCCCGCCGATGCGCCGCCGCTGCTGCGCATGCAGGGTGCCAGCTATGCCACGGCCATCGCCGAGCATTTCCGAGACAAGGGCCAGCATGTGCTGCTGCTCATGGATTCGCTGACCCGCTATGCCATGGCCCAGCGCGAAATCGCCCTGGCCATCGGCGAGCCGCCGGCCACCAAGGGCTATCCGCCTTCGTGCTTCGCCAAGCTGCCCGGCCTGGTCGAGCGCAGCGGCAACGGCCTCAACGGCGTGGGATCGATCACGGCCTTCTACACCGTGCTGTCCGAAGGCGATGACCAGCAGGACCCCATTGCCGACGCCGCGCGCGCCATCCTGGATGGTCACGTCGTGCTGTCCCGGGCCCTGGCCGAGTCGGGCCACTACCCGGCCATCGACATCGAGCAGTCGGCATCGCGCGTCATGCACAACGTCGTGTCCCGCGAGCATTTCGAGCTGGCACGCCGTTTCAGGGCTGTCTACTCGCGCTACCAGAAGGGGCGCGATCTGGTCCAGGTCGGCGCCTATGTGGCGGGATCGGACCCGCAGATGGACGAGGCCATACGGCTGCAGCCGGCCATGGTGGCCTTTTTGCAGCAAAGCATGTTCGAGTCTGCCTCCATGGAGGACAGCATCTCGGGCATGGCCGCCGCACTCGAAGCCGCGTGATCCGTTAACAGAACCAGGGAGGAGAGCCCAGCATGTCGTCCTTGAATGCCTTGATGGTGGCCATCGATGCCGCGTCCCGCAAGCGCGACGAGTCGCGCCAGGTGGTGCAGGAACGCCAGCGCGCACAGCAGGCGGGCCAGGCGCAGATGGACCAGCTGCAATCCTATGTCCAGGAAATGCAGCGCCGCTGGGGTGCGC
The DNA here is from genome assembly GCA_031253795.1 of Burkholderiaceae bacterium. GTDB lineage: Bacteria > Pseudomonadota > Gammaproteobacteria > Burkholderiales > Burkholderiaceae_C > Comamonas. Next base: position 17,328 of record JAIRVR010000039.1, on the reverse strand, counting down.
ACGAGAACCAGTCCGTGCAGCCCGAGGTGATGTTCCACCAGTACCAGTTCATGGACCGGCTGCAGCATGCCATCGGCCTGCAGCAGCGCGTCATGGCCGACCTGGCCATCCGCCTGGAAACCGCCCAGAAGGCCTTGATGGCCTGCGAGCTGCGTGTGAGCAGCCTGCGCAAGGTGGTCGAGGTGCGCCGCCGTGACCTGGCGCTGGCGCAGATGCGGCGCGAGCAAAAGGAAACCGACGACCGCGCAGCCCTCCAGTTTTTCCGTCGCAGCTTCGGGCTGCAGTTGCAAGAGGCCTGACATGGCGAACACCACGATAGACAAGCGCGTCGAGGGACGCGCGGACCTGACGCGCGGCCTGGAAGCCGTCCGCACGGCGCGCGGCCTGCCCGTACAGGGCGATGGCAAGGCGACCGGCTTTTCCTCCGTGCTCGCCTCGCTGGATGGCGTGGCCGGGTTCGCCGCGGGCGCGGTGGATGCGGCCCTGCCGGGCCTCGATGGCCTGGCCCAGGCCGCGGCTGCCGCCATGGGCCTGGAGTCCGGCGGGCGCCCTGCCTCCCAGGGTGGCTCCGTGCTGGCGAATTCCCCCGATACCGGCGTGCCGATCCTGACGGCCGACGCTCTGCTGCTGGCCAGCCAGGGCCAGATGCCCTGGTCCAGCCTGGTGGGGCAGACGGCCCAGCTCGATGGCAAGGCCGACCGCGACCTGGTGCAGGGCGCGGCAGGCGACTGGCTGTCGGGCCGTGGCAATGCCGCCCTGGCCATGCTGCGCCAGGAGCAAGGCCTGGCCCAGGGCCAGGCTGCGCATGCGGCCTTCATGGCGCCGGCATCCACGGCTGCGGCGCAGGATACGGCAAGCCCTCTGGATGCTGCCGCGCTGGCCCAGGCCGCTGGCGCCGATGCGCCCGCTCCGGCCCTGGCCGGCACCGCTGGCCGCACCGGCCTGCCTGCCAGCGCCCCATCCTCCGAGGTCCTGGCGGCCATGGGTGCCGATGGCGCTGCCACCAGCGCCAGCGCAGCGCGCGCGGCCGCTCCGGGCACCGGCGCGCATGCAGCCATTGGCGTGGATGCGGCGGTGGCCGGTCTGCGCCACGATATGGCGCTGGCCTCGGGCATTGCCGTGCAGGGCATGGCGGCCGTCAAGCCCGAAGAATGGCGCGGCCTGTTCGAGCGGGCGCGCGAAGGCGGCACGGCCGCTTCCGAGGCTGTGGCCCCGGCCGCCCATGGCGTGGCCGCAGCCGTGGGCGCCGCGCACGCAGGTCAGCAGGCCGGCCAGCAGGCAGGCCAGGATGCCTCCGCGTTCGCCCAGCCCCAGGGCTCGGATGCGGCGCCCGCCAGCGAGCGCGAGCAGGAGATTTCCGAGCAGGTGGCCTTCTGGGTGCACAACAAGAGCCAGAACGCCTCGCTGTCCGTGGAGCACGAGGGGCGCGCCATCCAGGTCCAGGTCAGCCTGCAGGGCAACGAGGCCCATGTGCGCTTTGGCAGCAGCGAGGCCCAGGCCCGTGAATGGCTGGGCCAGGGCGCCGAGCAGCTGCGTGAGCTGCTGCAGGCCCAGGGCCTGCAGCTGGCGGGCGTCAGTGTGGACACCGGGGCTGCGGGCGGCGAGTCGGAGCGCCAGGGCGGTCGTGACCAGGCCCGCCAGGGGCGGGTCAGCGCCATGGTCGATGCTGGCGGCGTCTCCGAAGGCCGCCCGGCTGCCGCGGGTGCCGGCCGCGCGGCGGGCGGCGGCGTGGACCTCTTCGTCTGACCTTCGGCCGCGGAGCGGCCATGCAGAAATCCTGGACAGGCCGGGTAGCGATCGCTACCCGGCCTGTGCGCATTGGCGGGGCGTGTGACGCGGCTAGCCAGCGAGAAACCGGGGTTTAGCGCGCTTATTCGCGGCATGGGGCAGGGGGCAAACACCGAATAATTCCTGCCATGGGCCTGCTGCGTCATGGCGCTGCGCATGATGTGCAAGCGCGTGGCAGCCCCGCTCACCAGAGGAATTCCCGTGTCTGCCACACCCAATGCCGCCAACAACAACGCGCCAGCTCCTGCCCCCGCCAAGGGCAAGAAGCTGATCGTGCTGATCGCCATCATCGCCGTGCTGGCCATTGCCGCTGCGGCCGCCTACGTGCTGCTGGCGCAGCGCCACAGCGGCAATCCCGATGAAGAGGAGGGGGCCAGCAAGGCGGCGGTCTCCGTGCCCACCTTCCTGCCCCTGGACAGCCTGGTGGTCAATCTGGCCGACCCCGGTGGCGACCGCTTCGTGCAGATCGGCATCACCCTGGAGCTGGCCGACGAGAAGACGGCGACCATGGTCAAGCAATACCTGCCCAGCATCCGCAACGGCATCCTGATGCTGGTGTCCCAGCGCACCGCTGAGGAGCTGCTGGAGCGCGACGGCAAGGAGCGCCTGGCTGCCGACGTGCTGGGCGAAGTGTCGGCCCCGCTGGGCTACGGCAACCAGAAGGCCAAGAAGCGCAGCCGCGACGAGGATGCGGACGAGGAGGACGGCGAGCGCCGCCGCACGGCCAAGAGCCCTGTGCGCCGCGTGCTGTTCTCCAGCTTCATCATCCAGTAATCGGGCGAAGGAGGCGCGTATGAGCGATTCTTTTCTTTCCCAGGAAGAAGTCGACGCCCTTCTGGAGGGCGTGACCGGAGAGAGCCAGAAGTCCACGGTCGAAGAGGTCGAGGCGGGCATCATCCGCCAGTACGACATCTCCAGCCAGGAGCGCATTGTGCGCGGGCGCATGCCGACGATGGAAATCGTCAACGAGCGTTTTGCCCGCAATTTCCGCATCGGACTGTTCAACTTCATCCGGCGCAGCCCCGAGGTATCGGTGGGCACGGTGTCGGTGCAGCGCTACAGCGCCTTTCTGCGCGAGCTGGTGGTTCCCACCAACTTCAACATCGTGGCCATCCGTCCGCTGCGCGGCAGCGGGCTCGTGGTCTGCGACCCTTCCCTGGTCTTCGGCGTCATCGACACGCTGTATGGCGGCACAGGCCGGCTGCAGACACGCATCGAAGGCCGTGATTTCTCGCACACCGAGCAGCGCGTCATCAACCGCCTGGTCAACGTGATCTGCGAGGAATACAAAAAGGCCTGGCACGGCATTTATCCGCTGGAGCTGGCCTACCAGCGCTCGGAAATGCAGCCGCAGTTCGCCAACATTGCCACGCCCAGCGAAATCGTCGTGTCCACGGCCTTCCAGCTGGAAATCGGCGACATCTCGGGCTCCATCCACATCTGCATGCCCTATGCGACGCTGGAGCCGATACGCGACGTGCTGTATTCCTCCACCCAGGGCGATTCCATCGAAGTGGACCGCCGCTGGGTCAAGGTGCTCAAGCGCGAGATCCAGGCCGCCGAGGTGACCCTGGTGGCCGAGCTGGCCCGCGCCGATGCCACCGTGGAGCAGCTGCTGGCCATGCGCCCGGGCGATTTCATCGAACTGGACCGCGAACCGCTGATCCGCGCATCCATCGGCGGAGTTCCGATTTTCGAGTGCCAGTACGGCACTCACAACGACAAGTACGCAATCCGCGTCGAGCACTGCCTGCGCGGCGCCGATGCAGGCTGGATGGGAGAAAACAATGGCAACTGAAGATTCGCAAAAGCCGGCAGGCGACGATCCGTTCTCGGGCTGGGCCGAGGCGCTGGACGAACAGCGCGAGCGCGATGCAAAGCTCGAGTCCGAACAGGGCGGCCCGCTGTCGGGCGAGCCCGTGCGCACCTTCCCGGGTGGTGGCGACGTGCCCGTCAACGACATCAACATGGTGCTGGACATCCCTGTCCAGCTGTCCGTGGAACTGGGTCGCACCAAGGTGCCGATCAAGTACATCCTGCAGCTGGCCCAGGGTTCGGTGGTCGAGCTGGACGCACTGGCCGGCGAGCCCATGGACGTGCTGGTCAATGGCTACCTGATCGCCCAGGGCGAGGTGGTCGTGGTCAACGACAAGTTCGGTATCCGCCTGACCGATGTGGTCACGCCCTCCGAACGCCTGCGCCGGGTCAGCCGTGGCTGAGTCTTCCGCCATGGGGCCGCTGTGGCCCACCCTGCTGCTGGTCGTGGCCCTGGTGGCTGCCATGGCCGCCTTGCCCTGGCTGCTGCGCCGTCTGCAGCAGCGCACGGCGTCGCTGCGCGGCTCGGCCGGTCTGCAGTCGCGCGTGCTGGGCGCCGTGGGCATCGGTCCGCAGCAGCGTGTGGTCACCGTGGAAGTGGGCGAGGGCGCGCAGACCGTGCGCCTGGTCCTGGGCGTGACGGCACAGAACATCCAGTGCCTGCACGTGCTGCAGTCGCCGCCCGCTGCCGATTTCTCCTCCGCCATGGCGCAAGCGCGCAACCTGCCCGCGAATGGTGCCGACCATGTCTGATTTCCCGCGTATGCGCCCGGCCGCCGGCCTGGCCCTTCTGGCGCTGTGCGCCGCGCCGCTGGCCTCCTGGGCCCAGGGCGCGCCGGCCAGTCTGCCCCTGGTCATAGGCCAGGGCAGCGGCGGCACCAGCTATTCGGTGCCCATACAGACCCTGCTGTTCTTCACGGCGCTGTCCTTTCTGCCGGCCATCCTGCTGATGATGACGGGCTTTACGCGCATCGTCATCGTGCTGTCGCTGATGCGCCAGGCCCTGGGCACGCAGTCGGCACCGCCCAACCAGGTGGTCATCGGGCTGTCGCTGTTTCTCACCCTGTTCGTCATGGGGCCGACCCTGGACCGTGTCTACCAGGAAGCCTACGTGCCCTACACCACGAATGCCGCGACCTTCGAGCAGGCCGTCGAAAAGGCCGAGGCACCCATGCGGGCCTTCATGCTCAAGCAGACGCGCCAGTCGGACTTCGCGCTGTTCGCGCGCCTGGCCCGGCTGGACAGCGGCGTGACGGCCGAGACCGCGCCGCTGCGCGTGCTGGTGCCGGCCTTCGTGACCAGCGAGCTCAAGACGGCCTTCCAGATCGGCTTCATGATCTTCATCCCCTTCCTGGTCATCGACATGGTGGTTTCCTCCATCCTGATGTCCCTGGGCATGATGATGCTGTCGCCCGTGCTCGTGGCCCTGCCGTTCAAGCTCATGCTCTTCGTGCTGGCCGATGGCTGGAACCTGCTCATCGGTTCCCTGGCCGCCAGTTTCAACGTCTAGATTCCATTGCAAGGCCTGCCATGACCGCCCAATATGTGCTCACCTTCGGCCGCGAGGCCCTGATGCTGCTGCTCATGATCTCCCTGCCCGTGCTGGGCGTGGTGCTGGTCGTGGGCCTGGCGGTCAGCGTCTTCCAGGCGGTCACCCAGGTGCACGAGGCCACGCTGGCCTTCGTGCCCAAGCTGATCGCGGCGGTGGTGGTCTTTGCCATTGCAGGCCCCTGGATGCTATCCACCCTGGTGGACTTCATCCGCCGCACCATCGAGACCATTCCCCAGGCCGTGGGCTGAGCCCCGCGCCAGGAATACCGCAGGACAACGGGCCGTGATCACTTTCAGCGAAGCGCAGCTCGTCGCCTGGCTGTCTCCCGTGCTGTGGCCCTTTTTGCGCGTGCTGGCCCTGTTCTCGGTGGCGCCGGTGTTCTCCCAGCGTGCCATTCCCATGCGCGCCAAGATCGGCCTGGCCTTTCTGGTGGCTGTCTGCGCCCAGCCCATCCTGGGCGAGCAGCCTGTCATCGGCATCAATTCCCCCGAGGCCCTGGCCACCCTGGTCCAGCAGGTGGGCGTGGGCCTGGCCGTGGGCTTTGCCGTGCGCCTGGTCTTCGCCGCCGTCGAGGTGGCCGGCGAAGTCGTAGGCCTGCAGATGGGCCTGAATTTCGCCAGCTTCTTCGATCCCACCACCAATGCCCAGCTCAGCGCAGTGGCGCGCTTCATGGTGCAGATATCCACCCTGCTGTTCATCGTCATCAACGGCCACCTGCTGGTGCTCATGGCCGTGCTCAAGAGTTTCGAGGCCTTTCCGGTGGATGGCAGCTTTCTGCAGGCCATCCAGCAGATGAAAATCCATGAAATGGGCACGGCCGTGTTCTCCAGTGCCTTCTGGATCGCCCTGCCCATGGTGGCAATGCTGCTCTTCGTCAACCTGGTGCTGGGCATCATCTCGCGCGTGGCGCCTCAGATGAACATCTATGCCGTGGGCTTTCCGGTCACGCTCACCGTGGGCCTGACGGGCCTGGTGGCCACCTTGCCGCTGCTCGAGCAGCCGCTGGTGGCCCTTCTGCAGCAGGGTATCTCGCGCTTCGGCGTGGGCATGTAGGCCGTGCGAGGGACCATGTCCACCCAGACCCCACGGCTGGCCAACCCCCGTGCCCCGGGGGCAGAGACGCAGGGCAAGGGCCTGCGCCGGCGGCGCAGCGCCGCGGCAGAGGTTTCAGATCAGCTGGTTGCGGATGGCATAGGCCGTCAGTTCGGCATTGCTCGTCATCTGCAGTTTTTCCAGCACGCGTGCCCGGTAGACGCTGACCGTCTTGGGGCTGAGCATGAGTTCGGTGGCGATGTCGGTCAGGCGCTGGCCCGCGGCGATCTTGATCAGGGTTTGCAGCTCGCGCTCGGACAGGCTTTCATGCGGCACCTGGGGTGCGGGCTGGGCCAGGCTGTCGGCCAGCATCTGGGCCACTTCGGCGGTCAGGTATTTGCGGCCCCCGGCCACGGTGCGCACGGCTTCGATGAGCAGCATGGGGTCGCCGGCCTTGTTGGCATAGCCCTGGGCACCGGCCTTGAGGCAGCGCAGCGCGTACTGGTCCTCGGGATACATGGACACCATGAGCACGCGGATCTGGGGATGGGTCTCGCGCACGCTGGCCAGGGCTTCCAGGCCGCTGCGGCCCGGCATGTTGATGTCCAGCAGCAGCACGTCGCAGGCGGCCGTGCGCAATTGCTCGCGCAGCTCGGCATAGCCGCCGGCCTCGGCGGTCACGGTGATGTCCACCGCTTCGGCCAGGGTGTCGCGTATGCCCCGGCGCAGCACCGCATGGTCGTCGCACAGCACCACGTGGATCAAGGTCGCTCTCCCCCAAACAAGGTCACGCCGCCAGGGCGCTCAGGATTCTTCATCAATGCCCGGGATATTAGGGCAAGCGCCGCCGCCGGTCAGCGGGATGGAGACGATGACCGAGGTTCCACGTCCGGCTTGGCTGCTCACATCGAGCCAGCCATGGACGGTGCGGGCCCGCTCGTCCAGGCCCCGCAGGCCGAAGGAACGCGGCTTGTCGCGGGCGCCTTCCGCAAGGCCCACGCCGTTGTCCGTGACTTCCAGCGTCAGAAAACCCTCATGGTCGGACAGGTCGATGTCCACATGGCTGGCCTGGGCATATTTGCCGATGTTGGTCAGCGCTTCCTGCGCCGTTCGATATGCAACAACTTGTATCTCGGGTGCCATGTCCATGGTTTCACGGCTGCTGCGACAGCGTGTGGGCACGCCGGTGCGGCGTTCGAAATTCTCGGCCAGCCATTGCACGGCCGCCACCAGGCCCTGATCCAGCACCGGCGGACGCAGGTTCATCATGATGCGCTGGCTGGCGCCCAGGGCATGCTCCAGCATCTCCAGCGCGGCCAGGGCGTGATCGCGCAGGCCGCCCTCGGGGGCGTTGCGTGCCACCCAGGCCATGTCGAACTTCACCGAAGTGAGGGAGCCGCCGATGTCGTCGTGGATTTCGCGCGCGATGTCGGCGCGTTCGCGCTCGATCGAGGTCTGCAGGTGCTCGGTCAGCTCGGCCAGGCGCCGCTCCGAGGCCGCCAGCTCGGCCGCCGCCCGGTGGCGAGCGCGCCGCGCCTCGTGCACCTCCAGTGCATGGGAGACCACATGGGGCAGGCGGGTGATGTTGTCCTTGAGCAGGTAGTCGCTGATGCCTTCGCGCATCACGCCCACGGCGGCCGACTCGCCGATGGCGCCCGACAGCAGGACGAAGGGTGGGTGGTCGGGTCGGCCGCGCACCAGCTCCCAGGCGTCGAGCGCCGTGAAGCCCGGCAGGTGGTAATCGGCCAGGATGAGGTCGAAGGTCTGCGTCTCCAGCGCCCGTGCCACATCGTCCAGCACGTCGACCACGCTGACCTCGCAGGTCAGGCCGCCGCGCAGCAGACTCAGTCGCGCCAGGGCCTGGTCGGCGGCAGAATCCTCGATATGCAGAATGCGCAAAGGCCGTTGCGGTGGTCTGGCATCCGCAGGGGCGCTATCATGAGATACATTTTGGAACATAAATGTAAGTGGTCGTGTACATCAAGGGGTGCGCCGTGCCCCGGTAGGCGATCGACTGGGACTGGCCATGCCATGGGGCATGGTGCACGATGGGCTGATACGCTGGTGGAGTAACAATGCAGTCAATGCACAAGCCTTCGGGTGAGCCTGCCGTTCCCATGCCCGTCATGGTGGCCGCAGGCCTGCAGGATGCCTTGCTGGTGGCGATGCGCGATCTGCATCGCCTCGAAGGCCTGCTCAATCATGCGACAGAGAACCTGATGGAGCGCTTCGACGAGGCCCATGGCCAGTTGGGCAGTCAGGCACTGCCTCAGCTGCCTCAGCTCGATGCCGCAAGGGCCTCGCTGCGGCTCGCGGTGACCGAGTTGCAGTTTCACGACATGTCCTCCCAGCTGATCGCCCATATTACGAAGACTTTGCAAGGTTGCGCCTTCCAACTGGCCGCAGCCACCATGGGCGTCGACGAGGGGGACGATGAATCCCTGGGCCTGCCGGCGATCCCCGACCGGCCCAATCCCGTCACGCAAAGCGAGATGGATGCAGGTTCGGTCGAGCTCTTCTGAGCTGGCTGCCCATGCGTCCATCCCCTTCTTATTGCCCGTCTGTTGGAGCTATACATGCGATCGATTCTGGCTGTTGATGATTCCCCCTCGATGCGGAAGATGGTGTCTTTCACCCTCGCCGGGGCGGGGTTTCGGGTCGTGGAGGCGGTGGATGGCGTCGATGCGCTCGAAAAGGCCCAGGTCGAAAACGTGGACCTGGTGCTGGCCGACCAGAACATGCCGCGCCTCGATGGTATTGGTCTGACACGCAAACTCCGTGAAAACCCGAAGTTTCAGAACACGCCCATCCTGATCCTCACCACCGAATCCAGCGACCAGATGAAGCAGGCCGGGCGCGCGGCAGGGGCCACCGGCTGGTTGGTCAAGCCCTTCGATCCGAACCGGTTGATCGAAGTCATTCAAAAAGTGATGCGTTGAGCCGATAACCAAGGGCAACAGGAAAAAGCAGGATCAATAATGGCGGATCTACACCAGGATGGAACGGGAGCGGGCGCGGACTTCGACCTGAGCCAGTTCTATCAAATCTTCTTCGAGGAAGCGGCCGAGAACCTCGACCAGATGGAGCAGATGCTGCTGAATCTGGATCTGTCGGCGGCCAATGACGAAGAGCTCAACGGCATCTTCCGCTGCGCTCACTCCATCAAGGGTGGCGCCGCCACCTTTGGATTCGCCGACGTCACCGAGCTGACCCACCGCATGGAGTCGCTGCTGGACCGGTTGCGCCGCCACGAAATTACGCCCATTCCCGAGATGGTCGACGTGCTGCTGGAATCTGCCGATGCCAGCCGCAGCCTGCTGGCCCGCCACCAGGCGGGGGACGAGGGCGAGGCCCTGTCCACCACCGACCTCGTGGCCCGCATCGAGGCCCTGGCCGAGGGCCGGACCGCCGTTCCCGCTGCCGCCGCACCGGTGGCACCCGTCTATGTGGCCGAACCTGCCGTGCCGGCCGCCGCGGCGCCCATGCCTGCTCCCGTGCCGGCGCCCGCCGGTGGCGTGGTCGGCACTCCGCCGGCCCAGGGTGGCCGCGCCCTGCACATTCTGATCGGCCCGCTGGAGCGTCTGGAGATGGCCGAGGCCATCAAGGAACTGTTCCGCGACATCCCGGGCCTGGGCAGCATCGAGGACCTGGCCTGTGACCAGGCCCACAGCCGCCTGTTCCATGTGCTGACCAGCTCCACGGACGACGACCTCCTCGACCTTTTCGCCTTCCATGTGGCCAAGGAACAGGTGCGCATCACGCCTGCAGCAGATGGCGCCGGCGCTCCCGCAGCAGCCGATGCCGTGGCGGCCAGCGTCGTGGCGGCCAATGCCGTGGCGGCCAGCGCCGCTCCAGCGCCGGCCGAGCCCGTCGCCGAAGCAGTGGCCCATCATGACCCCGATGCCGGTCTGGCTTCGGTGGCGATCCCGCCGGCAGAGGAAGCCTATGGCTTCTTCAATGGTGCGCCCGGCCTGCCCCAGGCCGGTGGTGCCGTGGCCGCCGGTGGCTCGGGCGGCGCGGCCAGGCCCGCTGCGGCCAAGGCCACGGCCCAGGCCCAGCAGGCCCAGATGGAGTCCACCAGCATCCGCGTATCGGTCAGCAAGGTCGATCAGCTCATCAATCTGGTGGGCGAGCTGGTGATCACCCAGGCCATGCTGGCGCAGAACAGCCATGGCCTGGACGCCTCGGCCTACCAGCAGCTGCTGGCCGGCCTGGCCGACCTGGACCGCAATACCCGCGATCTGCAGGAATCGGTGATGTCGATCCGCATGATCCCCATGTCCACCGTGTTCAGCCGCTTCCCGCGCATGCTGCGCGACCTGGCCGGCAAGCTGGGCAAGAAGATCGACCTGATCACCCTGGGCGAGGCCACCGAACTCGACAAGGGGCTGGTCGAAAAGATCACCGATCCGCTGACCCACCTGGTGCGCAACAGCGTGGACCATGGCATCGAAATGCCCGAGGAGCGCCTGGCTGCCGGCAAGTCCGAGCACGGTACGCTGACCCTGGCCGCCTCCCACCAGGGCGGCTCCATCGTCATCGAAGTGCGCGACGACGGCCGCGGCATGAACCGCGAGAAAATTCTGCGCAAGGCGCGCGAACGCGGCATGGATGTCTCGGACAACATGGCCGACCAGGATGTGTGGCAGCTGATTTTCGCGCCCGGCTTCTCCACGGCCGACGTGGTCACCGATGTCTCGGGCCGTGGCGTGGGCATGGACGTGGTCAAGCGCAACATCGCGGCACTGGGAGGCTCGGTCGAGATCGAGTCCACCCAGGGCCAGGGCATGCGCGTGGCCGTGCGCCTGCCGCTGACCCTGGCCATCATGGACGGCATGTCCGTGGGCGTCAGCGACGAGGTCTACATCCTGCCCCTGTCCTCGGTGGTCGAGTCCTTCCAGGTCAAGGCCGAGGATGTCAACACCGTGGCCAACGGCACCCAGCTGGTCAAGGTGCGCGACGAATACATGCCGGTGTTCGCACTGGAGAAGACCTTCCAGGTGCCTCGCCAGGACACCAGCAAGTCCAGCAACATCATGGTCGTGGTCGAATCCGACGGCAGCCGGGTGGCCCTGCTCGTGGACGAGCTGCTGGGTCAGCACCAGGTGGTGGTCAAGAACCTGGAATCGAATTACCGCAAGGTGCCCAACGTGTCCGGCGCGACCATCCTGGGCGATGGCACGGTGGCACTGATCCTGGACACCGGGGCGCTGGTGCGCCGTGCGCGCCACTGAGCGCCCAACCTTTATGGCGGGCTGGCCGGGCCGGTCCGCATCGAAACAACCATGGCCCGGGCGCCACAAGGCCCGGGCCCGCCAGTTGAGGAGCTGAGCAATGAGCGTGACCGCTAAGACTGCAGAGGGCGTTGCCAACGGGGCACGCGAGTACCTGACCTTCCGCCTGGACCAGGAGGAATACGGCATCGACATCCTGAAGGTGCAGGAAATCCGCGGCTACGAACCGCCCACGCGCATCGCCAATGCGCCCGAATTCATCAAGGGTGTGGTCAATCTGCGCGGCACCATCGTGCCCATCGTGGACATGCGCCTGAAATTCAACTGCGCCCAGGCCGAGTACAACAGCTTCACCGTGGTCATCATCCTGAACCTGCGCAACCGCGTCGTGGGCATCGTGGTGGACTCGGTCAGCGATGTGATGGAACTGGCTGCCGACGCCGTGCGCCCCGCGCCCGACATCGAAAGCGCCATCGACAGCGGCTGCATCCTGGGTCTGGGATCGGTGGGCGAGCGCATGCTCATCCTGCTGGACATCGAAAAGCTCATGAACAACGTGGACATGGGCCTGGTCGCTGCGGCGGACTGAAGAAAGCCAAGGCTGCGAGGCTTTCATGCGATCCGGTTCTTCCAATGCCGCCCTGGCGCCGCGCCCCGCCATCGACGATGGCGCGGGCAACGGACCCCTGGCCCAGGGGCGCGAGTTCGAGTGGTCGTCCCGCGATTTCGCGCGCGTGCAGGCGCTGATCTACCAGCGTGCCGGCATCAGCCTGCACGACGGCAAGCACGCCATGGTCTACAGCCGCCTGTCGAGGCGCCTGCGTGAGACCGGCTACGACAGCTTTGCCACCTATCTGGACTGGCTGGAATCGCAGGCCGACGGCGTCGAGTGGCAGGAGTTCGTCAACGCCCTGACCACCAACCTCACGGCATTCTTCCGCGAGCAGCACCATTTCGAAATCCTGGCCCAGCACCTGCGCAGCCGGCCTGCGGGCACGGCCTGGCGGGTCTGGTGCAATGCCGCCTCCACCGGCGAGGAGCCTTATTCCATCGTCATGACGGCGATGGAGGTATTGGGGGCGACACCGAATTTCCAGCTGCTGGCCAGCGATATCGATTCGCGTGTGCTGGATACGGCATCGGCCGGCGTTTACCGCGCCGAAAGCATCAAGGGCATGAGCGCCGAGCGGCTGCACCGCTTCTTCCTTCGCGGCAAGGCTGGCAACGCCGGCCTGGTCCGGGTCAAGCCCGAGCTGCGCAAGCTGGTGGAGTTTCTCAACGTCAACCTGATACGCGACGACTGGCCTTTTCGCGAGCCTTTCGACGCGGTGTTCTGCCGCAATGTCATGATTTACTTCGACGCGGCCACCCAGAGGCGGGTACTGGAGCGCATACACCGCGTGATGAAGCCCGGCGGCCTGCTCTTCGTGGGCCATGCCGAGAATTTCAGCGACTCGCGCGACCTGTTCACGCTCAAGGGGAAGACCGTCTATGAGCGCCGCTGATGCCGGTTGCCTCGTCGGCGCCCGCTTTGCGGCCGCGCACGCAAGGGCCTGCCCATGAGCCTGGACCATTCGCTTGCCCCGTCATCGCCGGAGCGTCGACGCATGCCGCGCATCAACAGCTACGCCGCCAGTGACTATCCCGCCCCTGGCGAACCCGCGCCGCGCTCCTCGCTGGAGCAGCTCAAGCGCATGCCGCGCTATCCGGGCGAGGCGTCATTCTTCTATTACGACCCGCATTTTCAGCACAACGCCGTCAAGGTGCTGCCGGGCGAGTACTTCGTCTCGCGCGAGGATGTCATCCTCGTCACCGTGCTGGGGTCGTGCATTTCGGCCTGCCTCTGGGACACGGCGATGCGCGTGGGCGGCATGAACCACTTCATGCTGCCCGATGGCGACTCCTCCGAGGCCTCGGGCCGCTATGGCTCCTACGCCATGGAGCTGCTGATCAATGAAATGCTCAAGCTCGGCGCTCGGCGCGAGTACCTGCAGGCCAAGATCTTCGGTGGCGGCCAGGTGATGCACAACTTCACCACCATGAACGTGGGCGAGCGCAACACGGCCTTCGTCACGCAGTATCTGCAGACCGAGCGCATCCCCATCGTCTCGGAGGATGTGCTGGATATTTACCCGCGCAAGGTGGTGTTCTTCCCTGCCAGCGGCAAGGCCATGGTCAAGCGCCTGGCCCACGCCCACCCCGAGGAGCTGGTGCAGCAGGAGTTCACGCGCGGCAATGCCGCCGCCGTGGCGCGCAATACGGCAGGCGGCTCGGTCGACCTGTTTTGAGGAAGGTGTCAAAGGAATGGACAGGAAAATCCGGGTGATCGTGGTGGACGACTCGGCGCTGGTGCGCAGTCTGTTGTCCGAGATCATCAATCGCCAGCCGGACATGGAGTGCATAGGCTCGGCCAACGATCCGTTGGTGGCCCGCGAAATGATCCGCGAGCTCAATCCCGACGTCATCACCCTCGACGTCGAAATGCCGCGCATGGACGGCATCGATTTCCTGGGCCGGCTCATGCGCCTGCGGCCCATGCCCGTCGTCATGATCTCCACGCTGACCGAGCGCGGCGCCGAAGTCACCATGCGCGCACTGGAGCTGGGCGCCATCGATTTCGTGGCCAAGCCGCGCGTGGGCGTGGCCAACGGCCTGCAGGAACTGGCCTCGCAGATCGTGGACAAGATCCGGGTCGCCGCCGTCGCCCAGGTGCGCCGCCTTCCGGCCGTGCCGCGTGGCACGGCTGCGGGCTCCGCTGCCGCGCCGGCCGCCCATGCCAGCGCACCGGTGGGCCGTCCGGCCGCCAGCCTGTCGCCGCTGGGCCGCATCTCCACCGAAAAGCTGATCGCCATCGGCGCTTCCACGGGGGGGACCGAGGCCATCCGCGAGGTGCTCACCCATCTGCCGGCCGATTGCCCGGCCATCGTCATCACCCAGCACATGCCGCCGGGCTTCACCACCAGCTTTGCAGCCCGCCTCAACAGCCTGTGCCAGATGACCGTCAAGGAGGCGCAGCATGGCGAACGTCTCCTGCCCGGCCATGCCTATATCGCACCGGGTGGCAAGCATTTCTGGGTGCAGCGCAGCGGTGCCAACTACGTGGCCGTGGTGGACGACGCGCCGCCCGTCAACCGCCACAAGCCTTCGGTCGAGGTGTTGTTCAAATCCGTGGCGGCCTGTGCTGGCCGCAACGCCTTCGGCATCATGCTGACCGGCATGGGGGCCGATGGCGCGGCGGCCATGCGCGAGATGAAGGATGCAGGCAGCTACAACTTCGTGCAGGACGAAGCCAGCTGCATCGTCTTCGGCATGCCGCGCGAGGCCATCGCCCATGGCGCGGCCGACGAGGTGCTGCCGCTCAATCAGATCGCGGCGGCATTGCTGGGCAAGCTGCGCATAGGGGCGGATCAGGTCCACCACCGCATCTGACCCCGCGGCAGCCGTCCGCATGAAAAAAGGAGCGCCTGGCGCTCCTTTGTCGTTTTACTCGGACAGCTCCGTCCAGCGTTCCAGTGCCTGCATCAGTTCCTCGTCGATGGCGGCATCGCGCTGGTGCATGGTCACGGCGCGCGCGTTGTCGCTGGCATACAGCGAACCGTCAGCCAGTGCCTGTTGTATGGCCTGCTGCTCGGCCTCCAGTGCGGCGATGCGGTCGGGCAACTGCTCCAGCTCGCGTTGCTCCTTGTAGCTGAGCTTGCGCCTGGGCTTGCCATCGGTGCGTGCGACCGCTGGCCTGGCCTCTTCCCTGGCAAGCTTGGGCTGGGCCGACTCGGTCGCCTCCCGGCTGCGGCGCGACTGGTCCAGCCAGTCCTGCACACCGCCCTCGTACTCGCGCCACTGGCCGGGGCCTTCCCAGGCGATCGTGCTGGTGACCACGTTGTCTAGAAAACTGCGGTCATGGCTGACCAGGAACACCGTGCCGTCGTAGCTTTGGAGCAGATCCTCCAGCATTTCCAGCGTCTCGATGTCCAGGTCGTTGGTGGGTTCGTCCAGCACGAGGACGTTCGCCGGACGGGCGAACAGCCGGGCCAGCAGCAGGCGGTTGCGTTCACCTCCGGATAGGGAGCGAACGGGAGAATGGGCGCGGGCCGGCGAGAACAGGAAGTCCGACAGATAGCTTTTCACATGCTTTTTCTGGCTGCCTATCTCGATCCACTCGCTGCCGGGGCTGATGAAATCTTCCAGCGTCGCATCCATGTCGATCTGGTGGCGCATCTGGTCGAAATACGCCACCTGCAGGTTGGCGCCCAGCCGCACCGTGCCGCTGTCGGGTGCCAGCTCGCCGAGGATCATCTTGAGCAAGGTGGTCTTGCCGGCGCCGTTCGGGCCGATAAGGCCCACCTTGTCTCCGCGCAGGATGGTTGCGCTGAAGTGCGAAACAATGCGCTTGTCGCCAAAGGACTTGGCGACGTCGCTCAGCTCGGCCACGATCTTGCCCTGGTAGCCGTCGCCCTTGCCCGAGGCAATATCCATCTTCACACCGCCCAGTACCTCGCGGCGGGCCGCACGGTTGGCGCGCAATTGCTCCAGGCGGCCGATGCGGCTCTGGCTGCGCGTACGCCGGGCCTCCACGCCCTTGCGTATCCAGATCTCTTCCTGGGCCAGCAGCTTGTCGGCCTTGGCGTTGATCACTGCCTCCTGGGCCAGCTGATCTTCCTTTTGCAGCTGGTATTGGGCGAAATTGCCGGGGTAGGAGCGCAAGGTGCCGCGGTCCAGCTCCACGATGCGCGTGGAGATGCGGTCCAGGAAGGAGCGGTCGTGGGTAATGGTCACCACGCTGCCCTTGAAGGACAGCAGCAGCTCCTCCAGCCACTCGATGGCATCCAGATCCAGGTGGTTGGTCGGCTCATCGAGCAGCAGCACATCGGGGCGCGCCACCAGGGCCTGTGCCAGGGCCACACGCTTTTTCATGCCTCCCGACAAGGTGCCCACCACGGCCTCGGGTTCCAGGTGCAGTCGTTGCAGCGTCTCTTCCACGCGCCGCTCCCAGTTCCAGGCATCGTAGGCCTCGATCTGCGATTGCAGGGCGTCCAGGTCCTCGCCTTCGGCAGCAGCCAGATAACGGTCACGCAGCGCGATCACCTGGGCAATGCCCGCCGAGGCAGCCTCGAAGATGGTCTGCTCGGGCGGCAGTACGGGCTCCTGTGCCACATAAGTAATGCGCACTCCGGACTGCGTCTGCACCTGGCCGTCATCGGCCTTGGCCAAGCCGCCCAGGATCTTGAGCAGGGAAGACTTGCCCGCACCATTGCGTCCGATCAGACCCACGCGCTCACCGCTCTCCAGGGAGAACTGGGCATGGTCCAGGAGCGCCACATGCCCGAACGCCAGTTGGGCGTCCAACAAAGTAATCAATGCCATCGTGCGCGCATTATCCGTGGGGTCGGCGCTGCAGCACACACCTGCCAGGCCTTTGTCCCGTTCCCTGCCCGCCAGGGCAGGGAACGGGAGGGCCGAGCAAGGCGGGGCGCTGGAACACAGGGCTGCCTGTGCAGAAATCCTGCTTTTTCATGTTCTAGGTAAAAACCCATGCTATAGTTCGCTCCCTCGTCGCCGCACTGCTGTGCAGGCGGTGATGAAGGAAAAAATCTTGCGGACAGCACGAAAAAACGTGATACACTGCAAGGCTCCACTGAAGAGTGGAGTGGTTGAAGAAAGCGAGTTGCACCTCGCAGGGTTGATGAAGCGATCGAAGAAATTTGATTGCAACGACGCTCAAAACTGTGCTAGAATTCAAGGCTTCGCTGATCGCAGCGAGTCAGAAGAAAAGAAGAAATTCTGATCTTCGGATCCTTAAAAATATACAGCCGATAAGCGTGGGCGTTTGAGGCGAACAGCCAAGTTCTTTGGAACTAGGCTCTTTGAAGCCAAAAACGCTCATGAGAATAGAAGTGAAGTTCACTTCAA
>JAIRVR010000027.1 GCA_031253795.1 Burkholderiaceae bacterium | reverse complement strand
AGAAAATCTGGGCGATTTTTGAAATTGGCCTGTCGGGCGCTGCTATACTTGCGGCTTCAGCAAACGACAGGCGCATAGCTCAGCTGGTTAGAGCACCACCTTGACATGGTGGGGGTCGTTGGTTCGAGTCCAATTGCGCCTACCAAACAAAGCAGTCCCCAGGACTGCGAAAAAATCCCGCTTCACGCGGGATTTTTTTTGCCTGAACGCCGGCCGCGTCACCCGGAGGACACCATCAGGGTTACTGCTGCGCCCAGGGGGTTGTCCACTGCCTAGAATCTGTTGCACTGCAATAGATGGTTGTCCGTACGAGAGGAGAAGCTTGCCATGCAAGAAACGACAAAAGCCGCCGCCCCCAGCGCCCAGCGTGTGATCAAGAAGTATCCCAACCGACGCCTCTACGACACCGACACCTCCTCCTACATCACCCTGGCCGAGGTCAAGCAGCTGGTCATGGCCAGCGAGCCCGTGGTCGTCAAGGACGCCAAGACGGGCGAAGACCTCACGCGCAGCATCCTGCTGCAGATCATTCTCGAGGAAGAGGCCGGCGGCGCACCCATGTTCTCCGAGGCCGTGCTGGCCAACATCATCCGCTTCTACGGCCATGCCATGCAGGGCTATATGGGTTCCTACCTCGAGAAGAACGTGCAGATGTTCACGGACTTCCAGAACAAGCTGGCCGAGCAGGCCAAGGGCAGCTCGCCCGAGGCCTGGGGCCAGTTCATGCGCATGCAGCCGCCCGCCATGCAGAACATGATGAGCAACTACATGGAGCAGTCGCAGAGCATGTTCAGCCAGATGCAGGAACAGATGCAAAAGCAGACCGAGCAAATGCTGGGCGCGCTGGGAATCAAGCGCAACGGCTGAGCTTTCAGGGGACAAGTTGGCGGGGCATGTGCCAGGTTCGTCCAGAACTGGGACAATATCGCCCCTATGAACCCCACGAGCGACGCAAAAAACATGACAACCCCTGCCGGTGCGGCCGCGCCGCGTGTGGGATTCGTATCCCTGGGCTGCCCCAAGGCCCTCACGGATTCCGAACTCATACTCACCCAGCTCAGCGCCGAGGGCTACCAGACGTCCAAGACCTTCGAGGGCGCGGACCTGGTCATCGTCAACACCTGCGGCTTCATCGATGACGCGGTGCGCGAGAGCCTGGACACGATCGGCGAGGCCCTGGCCGAGAACGGCAAGGTCATCGTCACGGGCTGCCTGGGCGCCAAGGCCGGCAAGGATGGCGGCAACCTGATCCAGGAAGTGCACCCCAGCGTGCTGGCCGTGACCGGCCCCCATGCCACGCAGGAGGTGATGAACGCGGTCCACACCCACTTGCCCAAGCCCCATGATCCCTTCATCGACCTGGTGCCTGGCGCCTTCGGCGAGGCCGGCATCAAGCTCACGCCCAAGCACTACGCCTATCTGAAGATTTCCGAAGGCTGCAACCACCGCTGCACGTTCTGCATCATCCCCTCCATGCGCGGCGACCTGGTGTCCCGTCCCGTGGGCGATGTGCTCAAGGAGGCGCGCGCGCTGTTCGAGGGCGGCGTCAAGGAGCTGCTGGTCATCAGCCAGGACACCTCGGCCTACGGCGTGGACGTGAAGTACCGCACGGGCTTCTGGGACGGCAAGCCGGTCAAGACGCGCATGCTGGAGCTGGTGCAGACCCTGGCCCAGATCGCCGAGCCCTACGGGGCCTGGGTGCGCCTGCACTATGTCTACCCCTATCCCAGCGTGGACGAGATCATTCCCTTCATGGCCACGGGCCGCGTCCTGCCGTACCTGGACGTGCCCTTCCAGCACAGCCACCCCGATGTGCTGAAGCGCATGAAGCGCCCGGCCAACGGCGAGAAGAACCTGGAGCGCCTGCAGCGCTGGCGCGAGATCTGTCCGGACCTGGTGATCCGCTCCACCTTCATCGCGGGTTTCCCCGGCGAGACCGAGCAGGAATTCGAGCACCTGCTGCAGTTCCTGCGCGAAGCCCAGATCGATCGCGCCGGCTGCTTTGCCTACAGCCCTGTGGAAGGCGCTGCCGCCAACGACATCCCCGGCATGCTGCCCGAGGAAGTGCGCGAGGAGCGCCGCGCGCGCTTCATGGCCGTGGCCGAGGAAGTGTCCACGGAGCGCCTGCAGCGCCGCGTGGGCCAGACCCTGCAGGTGCTGGTCGACCAGTCCGTGGGCCTGGGCAAGAAGGGCGGCACGGGCCGCAGCTACGCCGACGCGCCCGAGATCGATGGCGTGGTCCATCTGCTGCCGCCCGAAAAGGCCAGCAAGACCTACAAGGTGGGCGACTTCGTGAAGGCGCGCATCGTGGGCACCCAGGGCCACGACCTGGTGGGCCAGCCGGTCTGAGGCGCGGCCTGCGGGCCGCCCCATCCGGAACACAAGGCAAGGGAATCCTTGCCTTTTTTATTGCCTGGCTTGATCCTGATCAGGACGGCATGGACGCTTCGCTGAAATGCTGTCTCCATTCTTTGGCTCTCGAGAAAGGAAGGTACGGATGAACAAGACCATGAAGGCCGCCGTGGTGCGGGAGTTTGGCAAGCCGCTGACCATCGAGGAAGTCCAGGTGCCCCGGCCCGATCCCGGCCATGTGCTGGTCAAGATCGAGGCCTGCGGCGTGTGCCACACGGACCTGCATGCGGCCCACGGCGACTGGCCCGTCAAGCCCAACCCGCCCTTCATCCCCGGCCATGAGGGCGTGGGCTATGTGGCGGCCGTGGGCGCGGGCGTCACCCATGTGAAGGAAGGCGACCGGGTCGGCATTCCCTGGCTGTACACGGCATGCGGCCATTGCGAGCACTGCCTGGGCGGCTGGGAAACCCTGTGCGAACAGCAGAAGAACACCGGCTACTCCGTCAACGGCGGATTTGCCCAGTACGCGCTGGCCGACGCCAACTTCGTGGGCCTGCTGCCCGGCAACGTGGGCTTTGCCGAAGTCGCGCCCGTGCTGTGTGCCGGCGTCACCGTCTACAAGGGGCTCAAGGTCACGGACACCAAACCCGGCAACTGGGTGGTGATCTCGGGCATCGGCGGCCTGGGCCACATGGCCGTGCAGTATGCCAAGGCCATGGGGCTGAACGTGGCGGCCGTGGACGTGGACGACGGCAAGCTGGAGCTGGCGCGGCGCCTGGGCGCCCAGGTCACGGTCAACGCCATGACCACGGACCCCGCGGCCTACCTGAAAAAGGAAATCGGCGGTGCCCATGGCGCCCTGGTGACGGCGGTCTCGCCCAAGGCCTTCGAGCAGGCCCTGGGCATGGTGCGGCGCGGCGGCACGGTGTCGCTCAACGGCCTGCCGCCGGGCAGCTTTCCGCTGCCCATCTTCAACATGGTGCTCAGCGGCGTCACGGTGCGCGGCTCCATCGTCGGCACTCGGCTGGACCTGCAGGAGTCGCTGGACTTCGCCGCCATGGGCAAGGTCAAGGCCACGGTGGCCACCGACAGGCTGGAGAACATCAACGACATCTTCGCGCGCATGCACGAAGGCAAGATCGAAGGCCGCATCGTGCTGGACCTGAACGCCTGAGCCTTGCGCCAGCCAAAAAAAGGGCTTCCCTCGGGGAAGCCCTTTTTCCATGGCAGGCCGGGGCCTGGGGTCTGTTCACGTTCATTGGGGGCAACGCGATCCCCGGGATGAAGGTGCGCAGACCCTAGACCATGCGGCGTATGGGCCGCTTCTTCCAGACCAGCCGGTAGTAGGCGGTCTGCAGGCACAGGGTGAGGGTATAGGACAGCGGGAAGGCCATCCAGATGCCCATCAGCCCGAAGCTGCGGCTCAGCCACCAGGCCATGGGCAACTCCAGCACGGCCAGCACGGTGATGGTGATGGCCGTGGGAACGACCACGTCGCCGCTGGCGCGCATGACGGCCGACAGGGCGATGAAGCAGCCCAGCAGCAGGCCGCTCCACAGCACGATGTACAGCAGTTCGATGGCCAGCACCAGGACCTGCTCGTCGGTGATGAACATGCCCAGCAGCGGCCGTGCGAACAGGCTGCCGATCACGGCCAGGGCCGCGCCCAGTGCCAGGTTCATGCGTATCGCCGTGGCCGTGATGGCCCCCAGCCGCTCGCTGCGCCCCGCGCCGATGGCCTGGGCCCCGAGGATGGAGGCCGTGATGGCCACGGAGATCACCGGAAACTGTGCGAACGAGCTGATCTGGTTGACCGCGCCATAGGCGGCCGTGGCGCTGGAGCCGAAGCCGTTGACCAGGGAGACCACGACCAGGCCGGCCAGCGAGGAGGCGATCATCTGCACGCCCGTGGGAATGCCCACGCGCAAGATGCTCTTGAGCAGGGTGCGGTCGATGCGCAAGGCCTTCCACAGCGCGGCATTGGGTGCCAGCGGGCTGCCGATGCGGCGCAGCCGCCAGCCCAGCCAGGCCAGGGCCAGGGTGAAGCCGATGATCATGGAGACGCCGGCGCTGGCCACGCCCAGCCGGGGCAGGCCGCCCCAGCCCGCGATCAGCGCCGGTGTGCAGACCAGGCCCGTGGCCGTGGAGATCAGCAGGGACAGCATGGGCGATACCGTGTCGCCCACGCCGCGCAGCAGCGAGGTGGCCAGCAGGAAGACGAACAGCCCGGGCATGCCCAGCAGCACGATGCGCGAATACAGCGTGGCCTGGGCCAGGATGTCGGGTGGCGTGCCCAGCAGCCGCATCAGCGGTTCGGTGAACAGGCCGCCGAACAGGGCGACCGCCAGGCCGAACAGCAGGCCCACGGACAAGGTGGTGCCGGCGATGGCGCGCAGCTTGTCATGCATGCGCGCCCCGTAGGCCTGGCCGATCAGCACCGAGGCGCCCGCGCCCAGGCCGATCACGAAGGCGATGAAGAGGAACATCACCGGGAAAAAGGCGGCGACCGCACCCAGGGCCTGCACGCCCAGCATCTGGCCGATGAAGACGCTGTTGATGGTGCCCGACAGCGACTGCAGGATGTTGGCCAGGACCATGGGGCCCAGAAAGACCAGGAAGATGCGCCACAGCGGCTGGCTGGCGGCCACGGGGGGCGTGCCGGCGGCCGTGCCTGGCGGGGATAGGGATTCGGAAGGTTTCGTCATGTTGTGTGTCTGTATTGCGACGAGAAAAGGGAAGGGCTCCGGTCTTCAGTCCTGCGCGGGCCACAGCGGCTGGCTCAGCTGCTGCAGATAGCTTCGCACATCGGCGGGCCAGGTGGCAGTGTGCAGGACGAAGGCGTCGGCCTGGCGCGCGAACAGGGCGCGGCTGGCTTCCTCGAAGTGGGGCAGGTCGCCGGCCATTTCGCTCATGAAGCGGTAGCTGGCTTCGGTGGCGGCGCGGATGGCGTCCTGCTCGGCATGGGCGTTGCGTGCCTGCTCCACCAGGCGCCGCAAGGTGGCCGAAGCGCCGCCGGACTGGCGGTTCAGCCATTCCCAGTGGCGCGGCAGCAGGGTGACTTCGCGCGCCACCACGCCCAGCTTGGGCCGCCCCACGCTGCGCGGTGCGGCGGCTTCGGCGTCTGCGGGCGTGGCCGCCAGTTCGCTGCGCCAGTCCAGGTCCAGGCGCATGCCGCTGTGGTCGTCGAACACCCACAGGGGTTGCGCGGCGCTGGCGCCGGACTGCTGGTCATGGTCCTGCAGCAGGCGCAGCACCGCCGGCCTGTCGGCCTGCAGGAGCTGGCTGTGGCCCTGGAAGACGGTGTAGCGTGGGGTGGCCTCGGCGGCCATCTCGGAGGTGTGGTGTGTGGTCATGCGCAAATATTACCTGGGTAAAATTTGCACGTCAATAAAACCCGGGTAAATTTTTTTGCATCCGGTCCGGGCAAAGAAAAAGCCCCTGGCAGAGACTGCCAGGGGCTTCGCAGAATGGACGGCAGGCGTTGTTTAGACGCGCTTGCGGTATTCGCCGGTGCGGGTGTCGATTTCGATCTTGTCGCCCTGGTCCACGAACAGGGGCACGGGCACTTCGAAGCCGGTGGCGATCTTGGCAGGCTTGAGCACCTTGCCCGAGGTGTCGCCCTTGACGGCGGGTTCGGTCCAGGTGATTTCGCGCACCACGGAGGTGGGCAGTTCGCAGGAGATGGCCTTGCCGTCGTAGAACACGACTTCGGCTTCCATGCCGTCTTCCAGGTAGTTGATGGCGTCACCCATGTTGGTGGCTTCCACTTCGTACTGGTTGTATTCGGTGTCCATCCAGACGTACATGGGGTCGGCGAAGTAGGAGTAGGTGCACTCCTTCTTGTCCAGGATCACGTTGTCGATCTTGTCGTCGGCCTTGAAGACGACTTCGGTGCCCATGTTGCCCAGCAGGGACTTGAGCTTCATGCG
>JAIRVR010000043.1 GCA_031253795.1 Burkholderiaceae bacterium | reverse complement strand
GCGATGATGTCCTTGTAGTCGGTGGAGATGTAGTAGGCGCCGAAGCTCTCGGCGAAGCCGATGATCAGCCCGCCCAGCACGGCGCCCGGAATGCTGCCCATGCCGCCCAGGATGATGATGACGAAGGCCTTGGTGATGACCAGGTGGCCCATGGCCGGGTAGACCAGGTTGATGGGTGCGTACAGCGTGGCAGCCACGGCCGCCAGCACGCCCGAGATGGCGAAGGTCATCATGGACACGCGATTGGCGTCGATGCCCACCATGGAGGCGCCTTCGCGGTTCTGGGCCATGGCGATGATGGTCGAACCCGTGGTGGTGCGCGTCAGGAACAGGTGCAGAGCCACCATCAGCGCGAAGGCCGCCACGATGATGAGCAGGCGCTGGGCCGGCGCCGTGATGCCGCCCATCTCGACGATGGAGGTATAGGGCGTCGGCATGCGCTGGAAGTCCGCGCCCCACAGCGCCTGGGCTCCGGCCTCCAGGAACAGCAGCAGGCCGATGGAGGCGATCTTGGGATGCAGGGGCGAGGCCTTGCGCAGCGGATGGAAGATCAGCCGCTCGCTGAGCACGCCCAGCACGGCCACGGCCACGGCGGCGGTCAGCATGGCAGCCCAGTAGCCCCAGCTCCAGGCCACCATGGCCTGGAAGGCCACGAAGGCGCCGATCATGTAGAAGCCGCCGTGGGCGAAATTGGGCACATGGAGGATGCCGTAGACCAGGGTCAGGCCCAGGGCCACCAGGCCATAGATGCCGCCCAGGGTCAGGCCGTTGAGCACTTGCTGCAGGAAGACGTCCATTCAACGCCTCCCATGCATGGGGGCCGGGGCCCGCCACCCGGCCGGGGTCTGATCTCGCATTGCCTTGTCTCCTTTTTGCTGTGCCGGCCTCGCAGGGGGAATGCGAACGGCCTGGGAACCAGCTTAGGAGGCGGGCAGGGACAGCGGCAACCGCGTGGTTCCGCACAGCGGAATTCACCAGACAAACCCCGAGAACACGGCGGCTTTGCCAGTAACCTAGATGACAGCCCGGGACCTCGGCCCCGGGGTCTCAGATGGACAGCGCGGGCAGGGTTTCGGGCAGGCCCTGCATGGAGCGCTGCGTGTGCTCGGCCACGAAGTCCAGGAAGCAGCGCACGCGCGCCGGCATGAATTTGCGCGTGGGCAGGGTGGCGTAGAGCGTGAAGCGGCCCGTGGTCCATTCGGGCAGCACATGGCGCAACCGGCCCGAACGCAGGTGGCGGGCAATCAGGTCCAGGGGCTGGGTGCTGATGCCCGCGCCGTCGAGCGTGGCCCGCAGCAGCGTGCCCGTGTGGTTGGCCACCAGCACGGGGCGCACGGCCACCTCCACCTCGCCGGCGTTGCCGTCCAGGCGCCGCATGCGCAGCAGGTCGCTGCGGCCCTGTATGCGCCGGCGCAGCAGGCACTGGTGGTCGGCCAGGTCCTGGGGCACGGCGGGCACGCCGTGGGCCTCCAGATAGTCGGGCGAGGCACAGGCCAGGCCGCAGGTGGAAACGATGGGCCGCGCCACCACGTTCGCGTCATAGCCCTCCTCGGCGTTGAGGAAGGTGATGTCGTACTCGCCCACGGCGGCCTCGCTGGCCGATTCCACGAACACCTCGATGCCCACCTGGGGGTAGACACGGTGAAAGTCCGCGACCAGGGGGGCCAGCACATGCTCTGCGAAGACGGGCGGGGTGAGCACGCGCACGGGCCCCGACAGCTCCAGCGTGTGGGACTGGGCCAGGCTGAAGGCATCCTCCACGTCGGCCAGGATGCCGCGCACACGCTCCAGATAGGCCTCGCCGGCCTCGGTCAGGCTGACGCTGCGCGTGGTGCGCTGCAATAGCCGCGTGCCCAGGTGCTGCTCCAGATCGGCCACCAGGCGCGTCACCGTGGGCACGGACATGTCGAGGCGGCGCGCTGCCGCCGAAAAGCCGGCCTCGTCGGCCACGGTCTGGAAGACCCGCATGGTCTGCAATCGGTCCATGTTGTCCTTGCCGCCCCGGCGGTGCGGCCGGGGCGCCTTCTTCTCCAATGTTGCATCCAGGAAGCGGCGCCAGCGGCGCCGGCCTCAGCCGCCGTCCCGGGTCGCCGCGGGTGCGGCCGACGCCGGGTCCGTCCACCGTATGGGATGGGTGAAGCGTACCCTGGCATCGCTGAAGGCCTTGGCCGTGGCCGCGGAAAACAGCAAGATGGCCGAGGAGAAGTAGATCCACATCAACAGCACGACCAGGGACCCCGCCGCGCCATAGGCCGACACCACGGCGGCCGTGGACAGGTACCAGGCCAGGGCCTGCTTGCCCAGCGTGAACAGCAGGGCGCCGATGATGGCACCGAAGACCAGGTAGCGCAGCCGCGGCTTGGGCCCGCTGCCGATGCGCATCAGGCCCACGAAGAGCACGACGGCGATGCCGAAGGACACGCATTCGTTGATCAGGCTGATCAGCGGCCCCAGCGGTTGCAGCTGCAGCTGGTTGCCGGCCCAGTTGGTGACCAGCTGGATGGCCGTGGACAGCACCATGGACACCAGCAGCAGAAAGCCCAGGGCCAGCACATAGGTCAGGCCGCGCAGGCGCAACGCGGCCATGCGCCACCAGACGGCCTTGGGCGGACGCGGCGAGCCGTCCGAAGTCCAGAGCTTTTCCAGGGCCGACTGCAACTCCACGAAGACACCGGTGGCGCCCGACATCAGCAGGATGAAACCGAACAGCGAGGCCAGGCGCCCTTCGTCGGGCCGCTGGGCACTGGCCAGGGCACCGCGCACCACCTGGGCGCCGCGCTCGCCGATCACGCCCTGGACCTGGTCGATGAGCTGGTGCTCCACATAGCTGCGGTCCACCCACCAGCCCAGCAGGCCGACCAGCAAAAGCAGCAGGGGCGCCAGGCTGAGGATGCCGTAGAAGGACATGGCCGCACTCATGCGCAGGCCGTCGGCGTCCAGCCACAGCTGCACGGAGTTCCACATGGCGCGCAGCGGATTGAGCTCCAGCAGCCGCTGCAGGCGCGCCTGCCAGGAGGCGAGGAAAGGGGTTGCGGTGGGTTCTGAGGCCATGGCCCCATTGTGCGCAGTGCGGCCGCCCTGCCCTGTCAGCCTGTGCCGACAGGGTTGCGCCCGGCCACCGCCCCAGGTCACGGAACAGGATGCTGGCGGCCAGGGTTTCACGCTGCCGCGCGCGGGAGCTCCGGATGCGCACGCTCATCCAATCGGGCTGCGACTCCAGGCACCGCGACCACTCAATGCAATGGCGCGCAGCCTGCCTACCTTGGCGCGCAGATGAGCCATGTCATCGCACGCACGAGGCCCTTGCGCGCCATATAAATCGGCCTCCCCCGCCATTGCGCGCCTTTCAACCCCATCCCACCCTGCAGCACCCATGAGCATCCACGACCCATCCACCCCGGGCGGCAAGCCCTCGTCTGCCGTCCAGGAACATGGCGCCACACCGGCCAGGGCCCCGCAAAGCAATAGCCGCCGTCGCTTCCTGGGCGGCGTGGCCGCACTCAGCGCAGGAGGCACCTTGACCGCCTGCGCCACGCATGGCAACGCGCACGATCCGGCCGGCAATCCAGCCAACGCCCTGGCACTGGACCGCGCACTGCGCGACAACGTCAAGACCATCGTGGTCATCTACGCCGAAAACCGCAGCTTCAACAACCTGTTCGGCGATTTCCCGGGTGTGGAGAAGCCGCTGTCCAAACTCAGGCCGGAGGAATATCTGCAGCGCGACCGCGACGGCAGCCTGCTCAGGCAATTGCCGCAGGTGTGGGGTGGCGTGGTCGGCCAGGAGCAAACCATCGAAGGCGTGATCTACGAGGCCGGCAAGCAATACCAGACCAACCTGCCCAACGCCCCCTTCGCACTCAAGGGCCCGCGAGGCGAAGCACTGCCGCTGGGCTTGGTCACCCGCGACCTGTGGCACGTGTTCTACCAGAACCAGATGCAGATCAACGGCGGCAAGAACGACAGGTTCGTTGCCTGGGCTGACTCCGGTGCGCTGGTGATGGGCCACTATGCCGACACCAGGTTCAACCTGCGTCTGTGGGACATAGCCCGCGAGTTTGTCCTGTGCGACAACTTCTTCCAGGGCGCTTTCGGTGGTTCCTTCATGAACCACCAGTACCTGGTCGCAGCAAGACCCGGCTTCTATCCCAACGTGATGGACTCGGTCGCGCGCACCCAGGTCGCCAGGACCCGCGACAACAATCCGTTGTCGCCCGAACTGGAGCCATCCGAGAACAGCCCGGCCAGCGCCATGCAGGGCGTGCCGAAATTCGGCCCCAGCGCACTGACACCGGATGGCTACGCGGTCAATACCATGGCCCCGCCGTACTGGCCTACCTCGCCGCGTGACAAGAGCAATCCGGCATACGCCGAACCGAACCAGCCCAGTGTGCTGGTGCCGCAGACCCACGAACACATCGGCGACAAGCTCGACAAGAAAGGCATCGAATGGGCTTGGTACGCCGGCGCCTGGCAGGCGACGCTGGACGAGTTCAAGGATTCCGGGGGCATCCCCAAGATCCCGAACTTCCAGTACCACCACCAGCCATTCAATTATTTCAAGAACCTGGGTCCCGACCATCCCGCTGAGCGCCACAAGCGCCTGCGCGACGGCGGTCTGGGTGACGAGTCGCGCACCAACCGCTTCCTGGCCGCCGTCGAGGCCGGCCACCTGCCACCGGTGACCTTCTACAAGCCGCAGGGCAACCTGAACATGCACGCCGGCTACGCCGACATCGCCTCGGGCGACCGCCACATCGCGCACATCGTCAAGTGCCTGCAGGCCGGCCCGCAGTGGAAGAATATGGTGGTGGTGGTCACGGTGGACGAGAACGGCGGCTGGTGGGACCACGTGGCGCCGCCCAAGGGCGACCGCTGGGGACCCGGCGTCCGCATCCCGGCACTGGTGGTATCGCCCTTCGCCCGCAAGGGCACGGTGGACCACACCATCTACGACACGGGCTCCATCCTGCGCCTGATCACCCGCACCTTCGACCTGGAAACGCTGGATGGTATCCAGCAGCGTGACAACGCCATGATCGCGCGCGGCCATCAGCCAATGGGCGACTTGACCAACGCGCTGCAGTTCAACGCCTGATCCGTTGATCGTGCGTTATCCCATCCGTTTTTTTCAGGTCACCGGCGCGGGATTGAACAGCACCAGGGCGTTGTGCAGCTTCCACTGCTCGGCCCAGGTCTTCTTGCGCCCGCTGGCCACGTCCAGCATCAGCTGGAACATTTCCCAGCCCACGTCGGCAATGGTGGCCTGGCCTTCGGCGATGCGGCCGGCGTTCACATCCATCAGATCGTGCCAGCGCCGCGCCAGGTCGCTGCGCGTGGCCACCTTGATCACGGGCACCTGGGCCAGGCCATAGGGCGTGCCGCGGCCCGTGGTGAACACATGCAGGTTCATGCCGGCCGCCAGCTGCAGCGTGCCGCAGATGAAGTCGCTGGCCGGCGTGGCCGCATAGACCAGACCGCTGCGTATGCCGCGGTCGGCCAGCCTCTGGCCCGGAGAGAGCACGCCCGTGATGGGGGCCGAGCCGCTCTTGATGATGGAGCCCATGGCCTTTTCGACGATGTTGGACAGGCCGCCCTTCTTGTTGCCGGGCGTGGTGTTGGCGCTGCGGTCCACACGGCCCTTGTCCAGGTAGGCGTCGTACCAGGCCATTTCCTGGATCATGGCCTCGGCCACCTCGGGGCTGCCAGCGCGCGCCGTGAGCTGGTCTATGCCGTCGCGCACTTCGGTGACTTCGCTGAACATCACGGTCGCGCCCGCGCGCACCAGCAGGTCGGTGCAAAAGCCCACGGCCGGGTTGGCCGTGACGCCGCTGAAGGCGTCGCTGCCGCCGCACTGCACGCCCACCACCAGGGCGCTGGCGGGAACGGTCTCGCGCTGCCGCGCATTCAGGCGCTCCAGGTGCGTCCTGGCGCTGTCCATGATGGAGTCGACCATGGACATGAAGCCCACATGGGCCTCGTCCTGCAGGCAGACCACGTCCAGGTCGGGCGAACGCTCGTCGACGATGGGAAAGGAGCCCGGCGGCAGCAGGCGCTCGGGCTGCAGCTTTTCGCACCCCAGGCTGACCACCATCACCTCGCCCCCGAAGTTCGGGTTGTGGCTGATGTTGCGCAGCGTGCGCTGCGGTATCTCGGCGCCCACGGCATCGATGGCCACGCCGCAGCCATAGGTGTGCTCCAGTCCCACCACATCGTCCACCCGGGGATAGAGCGGCAGCAGCTCGGCCTTGATGCGGCGCACCGCGAAATCCAGCACCCCCGCCACGCACTGCACCGTCGTGGTGATGGCCAGGATGTTGCGCGTGCCCACCGAGCCGTCGGCATTGCGGTAGCCCTCGAAGGTATAGCCCGTCAGCGGCTCCAGCGCGGGCGGCTGGACGGTGGCGATCGGCAGGCCCTGCAGCGAGCGCGCCTCGGGCATGCGCAGCAGGCGCTCGTGCACCCAGCTGCCCGCGGGCAGGGCCTGCAGCGCATGGCCTATGACCACGTTGTAGCGGCGCACCTCGCCACCTTCCGGAATGTCCACCAGGGCCACCTTGTGCGCCTGCGGCACCTTGTCGACCAGCACCAGGCCGCTGGCCAGCACCGTGCCGGCCGGCAGCCCTCCGTCATTGGCCACGATGGCCACGTTGTCGGCCGGATGCATGCTGATGGAAAGGGCAAGTGGGGTACTCATGGCAATGTCTCGATGTGCTAAGGAGCCTGCCGCAATCGAAGCGCAGCCCTCGCAACCGTCACGTCCCAACCCAGGAACGCCGAGCAAGAGCCGCCTCGCGGCGAAGGCGTTGTCCCCCTCCGCGAAGCGAGAAGGGGGAAGGCGCGAAGCGCCTCATGGGGTCATTCGGCTTTTATTCCAGCCGCCTTGATCACCTGCCCCCATTTGGCCACCTCGGCCTTCTGGTAGTCGCCCAGCTCGGCCGGTGTCATCTGCGAGGGCAGCATGCCGAAGTTCTTCAGTCGCGCCTGTACCTCGGGCGTGGCCACGATTTTCATGATTTCCGCGTGCAGCCGGTCCACGATGGGCTTGGGCGTGCCCGCAGGCGCGAACACGGCCTGCCACGAGCCCATGTCGAAGCCCTTCTCGCCGGCCTCGGCAATGGTGGGCACGTCGGGCAGAGACTCCAGCCGCTTGGAGCTGGTGACGGCAATGGGGCGCAGCTTGCCCGACTGCACATGCGGGCCCACGACCAGGGCCGTGTCGAACATCATGTCCACCTGGCCACCGATCACGTCCTGGACGGCCGGGCCGCTGCCCTTGTAGGGCACATGCGTGAACTTCACGCCGGTCTGATAGGCCAGCAGCTCCAGCGCCATGTGGTTGGAGGTGCCGTTGCCCGGCGAGGCCGAGGTCAGCCCGCCGGCCTTGGCCTTGCTGGCGGCCAGCACGTCGGCCAACGTCTTGTAGGGGCTGGCGGCGGGTACCACCAGCACCAGGGGACCCGAACCCAGCATGGCCACGGGCGTGAAGGATTTGACGGGGTCGTAGTCGAGCTTGGAATACAGGCTCACATTGATGGCGTGCGAGCTGATGGTGCCGCCCAGGATGGTGTAGCCGTCGGCCGGTGCGCGCGCGGCCAGGGCCGAGCCCACGCTGCCGCCGGCACCGCCCCGGTTTTCGATGACCACGGGCGTGCCCAGGGCCTTGCTCAGGGGCTGGGCGATCACGCGGGCCAGGGTGTCGGTGTTCCCGCCCGGAGGAAAGGGCACCAGGTAGGTGATGGGCTTGCCCGTGGGCCAGTTGCCCTGGGCCAGGGCGGGCGCGGCGGCGAAGCTGGCGCCCAGCAGCAAGGCACCGGCGGCCAGGGAATGTTGGATCAGTGTGCGGCGTTGCATGTCTTGTCTCCTGAAGGTCCGTGTCGTTGGAATCGTTGAAAAAAAGGCCGTCGCCCGCGCTCAGAAGCGTGGCTGCCTTCCCGTGAAGGACGGGTCGTACTTGCGCATCTGTCCCAGATCGTCGCGGTGGCGGATGCCGCAGCGCAGGTAGTTGTCGTGCAGGCGGGCCAGGGCCTCGGGATCCAGCGTCACGCCCAGACCCGGCGTCGTGGGCACGCGCAGGCGGCCCTGCTCGAAGCGCAGGCGGCCGCCCGCGACCACTTCCTCGTCCTGCCAGGGGTAGTGCGTATCGCAGGCATAGGTCAGCAGGGGCACGCTGGCGCACAGGTGGGTCATGGCCACCAGGCTCACGCCCAGGTGGGAGTTGCTGTGCATGGACAGGCCCAGATCGAAGGTGCGGCACAGCGTGGACAGGCGCTGGGTGGCACGCAGGCCGCCCCAGTAGTGGTGGTCGCTGAGCACGATCTTCACGGGGCAGCCCATGTCGGCATTGCGCCGGAACTCGGCGAAGTCCGTCACCACCATGTTCGTGGCCAGGGGCACATCGCATTCGCGCGCCACGGCGGCCATGCCGTCCAGGCCCGGGGCCGGGTCCTCGTAGTATTCGAGCACGCCGCGCAACTGCTGCACCACCTCCAGGCTGGTCTTCACCGTCCAGTTGCCGTTGGGGTCTATGCGCAGCGGTGTGCCCGGAAAGGCCCGGGCCAGGGCCAGGATGCCGGCGGCCTCCTGCTCGGGAGGCAGGGCACCGGCCTTGAGCTTGATGCTCTGGAAGCCGTACTCGTCCATCATGCGGCGGGCCTGCGCCACCAGTTGCGGGGGCGTCAGGGCCTCGCCCCAGGCATCGGGCGCATAGGGCTGGCCCACATGCTCGGCGTACTTGTAGAACAGGTAGGCTGAAAAGGGCACGCTGTCGCGCGCCGCACCGCCGAGCAGGTCGACCACGGGCGCCGCCGCCAACTGGCCCTGCAGGTCGAGCATGGCCACCTCGAAGGCACTGACCACCTTGGCCACGGTCTTGGATACATGGGTGCCCGGCGCCAGCGACACCTGCTGGCCCAGGAACTCCGATGCCGTCTGCGCCGGCGGCGCCACCAGGGCCGCAACGCGCTCCTCCATGGCATTGAGTGCCCAGGGAGACAGTCCGACCAGGGCCGGGGCGGCCTTGGCCAGCGCATCCAGCATGGGCTGGTCGCCATAGCTTTCGTTGATGCCGACCAGGCCCGAAGCGGTCTCGATCTCGATGATGGAGCGCAGCGCCCAGGGCTCATGGATGCCCGCGGCATTGAGCAGGGGCGGATCACGGAAGGCAATGGGCGTGATGCGGATGTGGCGGATCGCGTGGGAAGTGCTCATCTTGGGACGGCGCAGGTCGGATGCGTGAGAAAGGCGGTCGGTGGTAAGGTGTCGCTGAGGCAGACGTCTTGTGATATGTTGTCGTACAACTTGGAGCGATTATGATCAGCACCATGGAAAGTTCGGCAAAGGGATTTCCCGCATCACCCCCATCGATCGAGCTTCCCCTGAGAGGCAAGTCCGGTCGCAGCGGCCGCAATCTGGCCGCCCTGCTGTTCGACGAGTTCGCGAGCAAGATCCGCAACGGCCTGCTGGCCGAAGGCGACAAGCTGCCCACGGAGTCCTCGCTCGTGCAGACCTACGAGGTCAGCCGCACCGTGGTGCGCGAGGCCCTGTCGCGCCTGCAGGCCTCGGGCCTGGTCGAAACCCGCCATGGCATCGGTACCTTCGTGCGCGCGCCCCAGTCCTCCACGGCCTTGCAGCTCAATGCCGACGAGCTGTCCACGGCCGTGGACGTGATGGCCGTGCTGGAACTGCGCATCAGCCTGGAAACCGAATCCGCCGGCCTGGCCGCGCTGCGCCGCTCGCCCGAGCAGCTGGCCGCCATCCAGGCGGCGCTGCAGGCCTTCGAGGTCAGCTTCGCGCGCGGCGAGGACACGGTGGCCCACGACCTGGCCTTCCACACCCAGATCGCCGAGGCCACGGGCAACCGCTACTTCGGCGACATATTGCGGCACTTCGGCGCCCAGCTGATCCCGCGCACGCGCATCGCCTCCATCCACCAGCCCCAGCGCGACCCCGACTACCTGCGCCGCGTCAACCGCGAGCACGAGGAAATCCTGTCGGCCATCGAGCGCCAGGACGCCGATTCGGCGCGCGCCGCCATGCGCATCCACCTGACCAACAGCCGCGAGCGCCTGCGCCTGGCCCAGAAGACCAGCACGCCCGGCAATCCGCGCTGAGCCGCTCAGGGAATTCAGACAACCCAAGGGTATACCCTTGGAATGGAATGCCTGTTCTGGGTTCAGAATCGCCTCAAGTTGTACGACAACTGACAACATAAAACCCAGGAGACAAGCATGACATTGAGCCGTAAGCAATTCCTGCGCGCCGCCGGCGCCTCGGCCCTGGCGGCCTCGGGCGCCGCCGCCCTGGCCCAGAGCAACTGGCCCACGCGTCCCATCCGCCTGATCGTGCCCTACCCGCCCGGCGGCAGCTCGGACATCATCGCGCGCTCCATCGGTCCCCTGTTGTCGCAGGCGCTCAAGCAGCCCGTGGTCATCGAGAACAAGCCCGGCGCCAACGGCAACCTCGGCGCCGATGCGCTGGCCAAGTCCCAGCCCGACGGCCATACGCTGATGCTGTGCGACCTGGGCGCGCTGGCCATCTCCCCCTCGCTGTACACCAAGCTGCCCTTTGACCTCTCCAGGGACCTGCGCGGCACGGCCATGCTGGCCTACTCGCCCCATCTGCTGGTGGTCCACCCCTCGGTGCCGGCCAACAATCTGCAGGAACTCGTGGCCCTGTCCAAGAAGCAGGACCTGAGCTTCGCCGTCACGGCCACAGGCAGCGCGCCCCACCTGGCCGGCGTGGAACTGGCCCGCGCCACGGGCGCGCGCTGGGAATACGTGCCCTACAAGGGCGGCGTGCAGTCCGTGCAGGACACGGTGGCCGGCCAGACCCAGGTGCTGATGAACGGCATGCTGGCCACCTACCCCCATGTGCAGAGCGGCAAGCTCAAGCTGCTGGGCCTGTCCAAAGGCACGCGCATGCCGCTGGCCGCCGACGTCCCCACCATCGCCGAGCAGGGTGTTCCCGGCTTCGAGACCGGCACCTGGCAGGGCGTGGTCGTACCTGCCAAGACGCCGGAGGCCATCGTCCAGCGCCTGCACGAGGCCCTGGTCGCCGCCATCCGCTCGCCCGAGGTGCGCGCCCGCCTGACGGGCCAGGGCGCCGAGGTCGTGACCATGAACCCTGCCGAGACCGCGCGCTTCATCACCACCGAGCGCCAGCGCTGGCAAAAGGTCGTGCAAACCGCCGGCCTGAAGCTGGATTGACATGAAGCACCCCCTGAGCCGCTTCGCGCCTTCTCCCGTGTGCACGGCGCCCGTATGCACGGCGCCCGTGTGCACGGCGCCCGTGTGCACGGCGCCCTCTCCCGCTGCGCGGGAGGAGGGCATCCGGGCAACCGGCGACAGCAGCGGTGCGGGGCGGCGCGGCCGGCGTGTCCCTGGCTTGGGGCGCGAGGATTTCATACGCAACGCCACGGACTGCTGATTCCGTCCCTTCGTTTCACCTTTCCCCTTATTCCCTGAGAGCACCATGACCCCCCAAGACCTCAAGAACGTGATGAGTTCCGGCCTGCTGTCCTTCCCCGTGACGGACTTCGACAGCCAGGGCAACTTCAATGCCAAGGGCTACGCGGCCCGCCTGGAGTGGCTGGCCCCCTACGGCGCCAGTGCCCTGTTCGCGGCCGGCGGCACGGGCGAGTATTTCTCGCTGTACGGAGAGGAATACGGCCAGATCATCAAGACCGCCGTGGACACCTGCCGTGGCAAGGTGCCCATCATCGCCGGCGCCGGGGGCCCCACGCGCACCGCCATCGCCCACGCCCAGGAAGCCGAGCGCCTGGGTGCCCACGGCATCCTGCTGCTGCCCCATTACCTGACCGAGGCCGGCCAGGACGGCCTGATCGCCCATGTGGAGCAGGTCTGCAAGAGCGTGAAGTTCGGCGTCATCGTCTACAACCGCGACCGCACCCGCTTCACGCCCGAATCGCTGGCCATCCTGGCCGAACGCTGCCCCAACCTGGTCGGCTTCAAGGACGGCATGGGCAACATCGAGACCATGTCCTCCATCTTCATGAAGATGGGCGACCGCTTCGCCTACCTGGGTGGCCTGCCCACGGCCGAGGTCTATGCGGCCGCCTACAAGGCCCTGGGCACGCCCGTCTACTCCTCGGCCGTCTTCAACTTCATCCCCAAGACCGCGATGGCGTTCTACGAGGCCGTGCGCACCGACGACATGGCCACCCAGCACAGGCTGCTCAAGGAATTCTTCATGCCCTACCTGAAGATCCGCAACCGCGTCGAAGGCTACGGCGTGAGCATCATCAAGGCCGGCGCCAGGCTGGTCGGCCACGATGCCGGCCCCGTGCGCGCCCCGCTGACGGACCTCAAGCCTTCCGAGATGGAAGAGCTCAAGGCCCTGATCGACAAGCTCGGCCCGCAATAAGACCGGGCGCAGGGGCCTGGCCAGGAACCGGGTCCCGCGCCTTCAGGAGACAAAGCATGAAAAAGATACTGATCGCGCTGGGCGCCAGCCTGGCCCTGGCCGCCCAGGCGGCAGGCAGCTTTCCCGAGAAGGCCGTGAACGTCATCGTGCCCTTTCCGGCCGGTGGCTCCACCGACACCGTGGCACGCGCCGTGGCCCTGAGCATGGGCGAGCAGCTGGGCAAGCCCTTCATCGTCGAGAACCGCCCCGGCGCCACGGGCACCATCGGCGCGGGCGCCGTCAAGCGCGCCCCGGCTGACGGCTACACCCTGCTGGTGGCATCGCTGGGCCCCTTCGTGGTGACGCCCCACCTGGTCAGGAACGTGCCCTACGACGCCGGCAAGGACTTCGACTACATCACCATCCCCGTACAGGCCCCCAACGTGCTCGTGGCCAGCCCCGCGCAAAAGGCCCGCACCGTGGCCGAGGTCATTGCGGCGCTCAAGGCCAATCCCGGCAAGATCAGCTTCGCCAGCTCGGGCAACGGCTCCTCGGACCACTTGTCGGCCGAGCTGTTCTGGCAGCAAAGCGGCACGGAAGGCATGCACGTGCCCTACAAGGGCGGCGCTCCGGCCATCACCGACCTGATCGGCGGCCAGGTGGATTTCTCGTTCCAGAACGTCAACGCCGTCCTGCCCCATCTGCGCAGCGGCAAGCTGCATGCCATTGCCGTCACCGGCACACAGCGCTCACCCGTGCTGCCCGATGTGCCCACGCTGGCCGAAGCCGGCGTCAAGGGTGCCGAGGTCTATTCCTGGCAGGGAATGGCCGCGCCCAAGGGCCTGCCCGCGGACGTCAAGGCCAGGCTGGCCAAGGCTGCCATCGCCGCCCTGCAGCAACCCGACATCCGCAAGCGCTTCGTGGAACAGGGCCTGGAAATCGTGGGCAACACGCCCGAGGAATTCACGCGCTACCAGGCCCAGGAATCGGAGCGCTGGAAGCAGCTGATCCAGACCCGCAAGATCACCGCCGACTGAAGGCGGTCCGCCGCCGCCGGGCGCCCCGCGCCTGGCGGCATTTCCTGCCGCAGCCCGCGGCCCATGCACCCACACAACACCGATAACGGAGACAAGGCATGCGTCACCCCTCTCGCCGAATGCTGGTCACACTGGTCCTGGCCGGACTGTCCTGCGCCGCTGGCGCACAGCAGTCCGGCAAACCCCTGACCCTGGTCGTTCCCTTTGCGCCGGGCGGCGGCAGCGATACCAGCGCCCGCCTGCTCAGCCAGGCCCTGTCCAGCCGCCTGGGCCAGACCGTGGTCATCGAAAACAAGCCCGGCGCCGCCGGCGTGATCGGCGCCGACCAGGTGGCGCGCGCGCCGGCAGATGGCCACACCGTGCTGCTGGGCAACATCGGCACCCAGTCCATCAACCCCATCCTCTACAAGAAGCTGCCCTACGACGCCAAGACGGCCTTCGCCCCGGTCAGCCTGATCGCCGAGCTGCCCCAGGTACTGCTGGTCCATCCCGGCGTGCAGGCCAGGGACGTGGCCGGACTGATCGCGCTGCTGAAGGCCCAACCCGGCAAATTCAGCTACAGCACCTCGGGTCCCGGCGGCTCCATGCACCTGGCCGGCGAGATGTTCAAGAGCGCCACGCAGACCGAGATCCAGCATGTGGCCTACCGTGGCGGTGGCCCGGCCATCGTGGACCTGCTGTCCGGCCATGTACAGATCACCTTTGCCACCGTGCTCGAAAGCCTGGGCCACATCAGGGCCGGCAAGCTGCGCGCCCTGGCCGTGACCGGCGACAAGCGTGTGCCTGCCCTTCCCGACGTGCCCACGGTGGCCG
The DNA here is from genome assembly GCA_031253795.1 of Burkholderiaceae bacterium. Lineage (GTDB taxonomy): Bacteria > Pseudomonadota > Gammaproteobacteria > Burkholderiales > Burkholderiaceae_C > Comamonas. Next base: position 28,475 of record JAIRVR010000043.1, on the reverse strand, counting down.
AGACCGTGCCCGGCTTCAAGTCCATTTCCTGGGTGGGCGTGCTGGCCCCGGCCCGCACGCCGCAGGCCACCATCGACCGACTGGCCGCCGCCATACGCGACACCGTGGCCCAGCCCGATATCACGCAAAGGCTCAACGAACAGGGCGCCGTCGCCAGGACCACCACGCCCCAGCAGTTCGCCGCGCTGATCGAGTCCGACCATGCGACCTACGCCCAGCTCATCGCCGACAAGGGGATCAAGGCCGAATAAGCTGTACGCCCCCGGCGGCCCGCTGCGGCGGGCCGCTTCCACCCTGGAGGCCATGGCCTCCACCATTGATTCAAGCAAGGATTTCCCGGCATGGCGACCTCCCGTCCACGCGTTCTCCAAATCGGCAAGATGCCGCTGCCCCCGCTCGATGCCGAGCTGGCACAGGCCTATGAGGTGCACATCCTGTCCGAGCAGGCCGACCCCGACCGCTTCCTGGCCGAGCAGGGCGGGCAGTTCGAATATGTGGTCACCTCGGCCGCCATGGGGCTGAGCGCCCGTGTGGTCGATGCCCTGCCCCGGCTGCGCTTCGTGAGCAGCTTCGGCGTCGGCTTCGACGCCCTGGACCGCGAATCCCTGCAGCGCCAGGGTGCGCGCGTGGGCTATACGCCGGGCGTGCTCGACGACTGCGTGGCCGACATGGCCTTTGCCCTGCTGCTGGATGCGGCACGCGGCCTCAGCGAATCCGACCGCTTCGTGCGCCGCGGCGAATGGAGTCGCGGCCGCTTCGGCATCCGCACGCGGGCCAGCGGCCAGCGCCTGGGCATCTTCGGCATGGGCCGCATCGGCTCCACCGTGGCGCGCCGCGCGGCCGGTTTCGACATGGAGGTGGCCTACCACAACCGCCGCCCCATCGAAGGCTCGCCCCACCAGTACCTGCCCTCCCTGCTGGAGCTGGCGCGCTGGTCCGACTTCCTGGTCATCACGGCCGCCGGTGGCGATGGCACGCGCCACCTCGTCAATGCCGAGGTGCTCGATGCCCTGGGCCCGCAGGGCTTTCTGGTCAACGTGGCGCGCGGCAGCGTGGTCGACGAGGCCGCCCTGGTCACCGCGCTGCAGAACCGACGCATCGCGGGCGCGGGCCTGGACGTGTTCGACGACGAGCCCCACCCCCATCCCGGCCTGCTGGCGCTGGACAACGTGGTGCTCGCACCCCACATCGCCAGCGGCACGCACGAGACCCGGCGCGCCATGGCCGACCTGGTGCTGCACAACCTGGCGCAATTCATCGCCACGGGCGAGCCCGTGGCCGAGGTGCCGTGGTCGGCCGCCCAGCAGGCGGCCACGGCCGCCGCATAGCTTTTTTTCCGAGACCGTTCCAAGAGACCGCCATGTCCTCCACCCCGACCATCACCGAGATTGAAGTCATTCCCGTCGCCGGCCGCGACGGCATGCTCATGAACCTCAGCGGCGCGCACGCGCCCTATTTCACGCGCAACATCGTGCTCATCCACGACAGCGCAGGCCATACCGGTGTGGGCGAGGTGCCTGGCGGCGAAGGCATTCGCCAGGCGCTGGAGGACAGCAAGGCCCTGCTGATCGGCCAGTCCGTGGGCAGGCATCTGCAGCTGCTGCAGAACCTGCAGCAGGCCCTGGCCGGCCGCGACACGGGCGGTCGCGGCCTGCAGACCTTCGACCTGCGCATCGCCGTGCATGCCGTCACGGCCGTGGAATCGGCCCTGTTGGACCTGCTGGGCCAGCACCTGGGCGTGCCCGTGGCCGCCCTGCTGGGCGAAGGCCAGCAGCGCGATCGCGTGGAAATGCTGGGCTACCTGTTCTTCGTGGGCCCCACCGACCGTACCGACCTGCCCTATGTCAGGCCCGGCGAAGACCGCAGCGGCACGGACGACTGGACCCAGGTGCGCCACATGACCGCCATGGACCCGCAATCCATCGTGCGCCAGGCCGAGGCTGCCCACGCGCGCTACGGCTTCAACGACTTCAAGCTCAAGGGCGGCGTGCTGGCCGGCGAGCAGGAAGTCGAGGCCGTCACCGCGCTGGCAGAACGTTTTCCCGAAGCCCGCGTCACGCTGGACCCCAACGGCGGCTGGCTGCTCAAGGACGCCATCCGCCTGATGCGCGACATGCACGGCGTGCTGGCCTATGCCGAGGACCCCTGCGGCGCGGAAAACGGCTTTTCGGGCCGCGAGGTCATGGCCGAGTTCCGCCGCGCCACCGGCCTGCCCACGGCCACCAACATGGTCGCCACCGACTGGCGCCAGATGGTGCACGCGCTGTCGCTGCAATCCGTGGACATTCCCCTGGCCGACCCGCATTTCTGGACCATGGCCGGCTCGGTGCGCGTGGGCCAGACCTGCCGCGACTGGGGCCTGACCTGGGGCTCGCATTCCAACAACCACTTCGACATCTCGCTGGCCATGTTCACCCATGTGGCGGCCGCCGTGCCCGGCAAGGTCACGGCCATCGACACCCACTGGATCTGGCAGGACGGCCAGTACCTGACCCAAAACCCGCTGCAGATCCGCGGCGGCTTCGTCGACGTGCCCAAGACCCCGGGCCTAGGCGTCACCGTGGACCGTTCCGCTCTGCAGCGCGCCAACGCCCTGTACCTGGAGCACGGGCTGGGTGCGCGCAACGACGCCATGGCCATGCAGTACCTGATCCCGGGCTGGAGCTTCGACAACAAGCGGCCCTGCATGGTGAGGTAGAGCTCCCCCTGAGGCGCTGCGCGCCTTCCCCCAGAGGGGGATGACACCCTCGGTGCGGGCGGCCCTTCCTCGGTGTCCCTCGTTTGGGGGTGCGCCGGTTCTAGCGCCTTGCACGGCCCCCTTCCTTCCCTGTTTACCTTCTCTTTCGGAGCACCCCATGTCCCGCCACGACAACCTCATCAACGGCCAATGGAAGGCCGCCGACGGCTACAGCGCCAACACCAATCCCAGCGACCTGTCCGACGTGATCGGCGAATACGCCCAGGGCAACGCCTCCGATGTCGAGGCCGCCATCGCCGCTGCCGCTGCCGCCTTCCCCGCCTGGAGTACCTCGGGCATCCAGGCCCGCCACGATGCCCTGGACAGGATCGGCAACGAGATCCTCGCCCGCAAGGAAGAGCTGGGCGATCTGCTGGCCCGCGAGGAAGGCAAGACCCGGCCCGAGGCCATTGGCGAAGTGGGCCGCGCCGGCCAGATCTTCAAGTTCTTCGCGGGCGAATGCCTGCGCCTGGCCGGCGAGACCCTGCCTTCCGTGCGCCCCGGCATCGGCGTGGAGATCACGCGCGAGCCCGTGGGCGTCGTGGGCCTGATCACGCCCTGGAACTTCCCCATCGCCATCCCCGCCTGGAAGATCGCGCCGGCCCTGGCCTTCGGCAATTGCGTGGTGCTCAAGCCCGCCGACCTGGTGCCCGGCAGCGCCTGGGCCCTGGCCGACATCATCCACCGCAGCGGCATTCCCGCCGGCGTGTTCAACCTCGTCATGGGGCCGGGCCGTGTCATCGGCGACGCCCTGGTGCGCCACCCCGACATCGCCGCCATCAGCTTCACGGGTTCGGTGGGCGTGGGCCGGGGCATCGCCGAGGCCTGCGTGAAGAGCGGCAAGAAGGTGCAGCTCGAAATGGGCGGCAAGAACCCCCAGGTGGTGCTGGACGACGCCGACCTGGCCCAGGCCGTGGAACTGTGCGCACAAAGCGGCTTTTATTCCACGGGCCAGCGCTGCACGGCGTCCAGCCGCCTCATCGTCACCGACAGGATCTATCCCGCCTTCATCGAGGCCCTGCAGGCCCGCATGGCCCGCATCAAGGTGGGTGATGCCCGCGCCGCAGGCACCGACATGGGTCCCGTGGTCAGCCAGTCCCAGCTGGAACAGGACCTTTCCTATGTGGAGATCGCCAAGGCCGAAGGCGCCGTGCTGGCCGGCGGCGGCGGTGCCGTGGCCTGCCACACGGGCAGCGGCAACCGGGGCTATTACATGGCGCCCACGCTGTTCGTGGACACGGCCGCCGGCATGCGCATCAACCGCGAGGAAGTCTTCGGTCCCGTGGCCAGCGTGATCCGCGTGCGGGACTATGAAGAAGCCCTGGCCGTGGCCAACGACACGCCCTTCGGCCTGGCCGCGGGCATCGCCACCACCAGCCTGAAGCACGCCAGCCATTTCAAGCGCCACAGCCAGGCCGGCATGGTCATGGTCAACCTGCCCACGGCGGGCGTGGACTACCACGTGCCCTTCGGCGGACGCAAGGGCAGCAGCTACGGTCCGCGCGAACAGGGCCGCTATGCGCAGGAGTTCTACACCACGGTGAAGACGGCCTACACCCTGGCCTGAACCACCGCCGGCCACGGCCGGCATCCGCACACCCACCGGCCCCGTGCACCGCCGCAGCGCATGGGCATCCGGTGGGTGCATGCATGGTGCGGCAGCCTGCGCCCATCCGGCAGCATACGGTCCCTGGCAACGGCAAGGCACGGCACTTGCTTAGTGCAGCCCATGCCTGACATGCCTGCATTTTCCACACCGCCCTGGAGCCCTGCCGTGGCGGCTGCGCCCCTGCTGCCCGCCCAGTTGCTGGCCGCCACGGGGGAAGGCGTGTTCGGCGTGGACATCCGGGGCCGCTGCACCTTCATCAATCCTGCGGGGGCCCGCATGATCGGCCTGCCCGCCGGCACCATCATGGGCCGCAACATGCATGCGCTGACGCACCACAGTCATGCCGACGGTGTGCCCTATGCCGATGCCGACTGCCCCATCTTCCGTGCCTTTCGCCATGGCACGGGCTGCCGCATCGACTCCGAAGTGTTCTGGCGCCAGGACGGCACGGCCTTTCCCGTCGAGTACACCAGCTATCCGCTGCTGGGCGCCGACGGCCAGCCCCAGGGTGCCGTCGTGACCTTCGTGGACATCACCGAGCGCCGCGCCGCGACCCTGACCCTGGAAGCCAGCCATGCCGCCCTGGAGGCACGCGTGCGGGAGCGCACCCAGGCCCTGCATGAGGCCCTGCGCCAGCAGCAGGCGCTGAGCGCGCATTCCGAGCAGATCCGCGAGCAGGAGCGCACACGCATCGCACGCGAAGTGCATGACGAGCTGGGCAGCCTGCTCGTGGCCCTCAAGCTGGACGTCAAGTGGATGGAAAAGCGCCTGGCCACGGCCGGTGCGCAAACGCAGGCACTGCACGCCACGCTGCAGTGCAAATGCCAGGCCATGGGCCACCTGATCGAGCAGGCCGTGGACAACATGGGCCGCATCATCACCGACCTGCGCCCCAGCCTGCTGGACCACCAGGGCCTGTGGGCCGCGCTGGAATGGCAGGCCCAGGAGTGCGCCGACAAAAGCGAGCTGCGCCTGCACTGGGACGGCACGCTGCAGGACACGCCGGCCCCGGCCGGCCGCTTCGCCATGGGCGTGTTCCGCATCTTCCAGGAGATCCTCACCAACGTGGCGCGCCATGCCCAGGCCAGCGAGCTGCATGTGCAGCTGCTGTGCCAGGACCGGCAACTGCAGCTGCGCGTGAGCGACAACGGCCGGGGCATGGAGCAGCGCGACTGGCAGGCGCCCCAGGCCTATGGCGTCATGGGCATGCACGAACGCGCGCGCCAGCTGGGCGGGCTGCTGCACATCTCCAGCCAGCCCGGCCAGGGCAGCTGCCTGCATCTGCAGGTGCCGCTGCCACCCGACCCGGAGACCGCACCATGAACCCTGCCGCGCTGCGCATCCTGCTGGCCGATGACCACCGCATCGTGCGCGAGGGCATCAAGCAGATCTTTGCCGATACCCCGGACATCGCCGTCGTGGCAGAGGCCGCGGACGGCCATGAGGTGCTGGATCGCCTCGCACAGCGGCCCGGTGCCATCGACCTGGTGCTGCTGGACATCGCCATGCCCGGCCAGGACGGACTGTCCGTGCTGGGCACGCTGCGGCGCAGCCACCCCCAGCTGCCCGTGCTCATGCTCAGCACCTACCCCGAGCGCCAGTACGCCGTGCGCTGCATCCAGCTGGGCGCCAAGGGCTATCTGCACAAAAGCGCCGACCCCGACGACATGGTGCATGCCGTGCGCCAGGCGGGCGCAGGCCGGATGTATGTCAGCCCCGCCACGGCCGAGGCCCTGGCGCTGGCGGCCGGCCGCAGCCAGGGCGGCCAGGCCCTGTCCCACCGCGAGCAGCAGGTCTACCGGCTGCTCACCTCGGGTCTGAGCGTGGGCCAGATCGGTGCACGGCTGGGCCTGGCATCCAACACCGTCAGCACCTACCGCACACGCATCCTCGAAAAGACCGGCACCCGCAACGATGTGGAGCTGACCCTGTTCGCCCTCAACCACCCCTCGCCCTGACCCGAGGCCGGTGTTTTTGCCACCCCTGTAGGGCTGGCACTACAGGGCGTTGCAGCTTGTTCCGCGAACTTGCGCACAGGCACCGCCTGGCATGGTTTCGGGTGTGGATGTTGCTAAGTCCCGGGCATTCCTTTGATGAACGAGGTCTGCCATGTTCCAACTGCCCCGCTCCGAGGCGGCTGCGGCCTACGATGCCGAACGCCCCCTGACCCTGCGCTGCGCCTGCGGCCAGAACCATGCCCCCGAAGACCACGGCAGCGTGGCCCGGACCGCGCAGGCGCTGTGCGAGGACCGCCTGGAGGCGTCCTTCATCAAGGCCCTGTTCCCGGAAGATGCCGTGCGCCGCCGCTTCCTGCGGGCCGTCGGTGCCGGCACGGCGCGCGCGGCCATCGCCTCGGTGCTGCCGCTGGGCGCGCTGCAGGCCATGGCCCAGGAGAAGGCACCGCTGGAGAAGGCCGAGGTCAGGATCGGCTTCATTCCCATCACCTGCGCCACGCCGCTGATCATGGCCCACCCCCTGGGCTTTTACGAGGCCGAGGGGCTGAAGGCCGAAGTCATCAAGACCGCCAACTGGGCGCTGATCCGCGACAAGATGATCCACGGCGAGCACGATGTCTCGCACTTTCTCAGTCCCCAGCCCATCGCCATGAGCATGGGCATCGGTTCGGCACAGGCCGCCATGCGCGTGGCCGCCATCCAGAACACCAATGGCCAGGCCATCACCCTGGCCAACAGGCACCGGGACAACCGCGATCCCCGGCAATGGAAGGGCATGAAGTTCGCCGTGCCCTTCGAGTACAGCATGCACAACTTCCTGCTGCGCTACTACGTGGCCGAACACGGGCTGAACCCCGATACCGACATACAGATCCGCGTCGTGCCCCCGCCCGAGATGGTGGCCAACCTGCGCGCCGGCAACATCGACGGCTACCTGGGCCCCGACCCCTTCAACCAGCGTGCCGTGTACGAGGAGGTCGGCTTCATCCACCTGCTGACCCGCGAGCTATGGGACGGCCATCCCTGCTGTGCCTTCGGCGCCTCGGAGAAATTCATACAGGCCGCGCCCAATACCTTCGCCGCGCTGCTGCGCGCCGTGCTCAAGTCATCGGCCATGGCGCGCGACCCGGCCAACCGCGATGCGATCGCCAAGGCGATCGCACCCGCCAACTACCTGAACCAGCCCGAGGTGGTGATCCGGCAGGTGCTGACCGGCCGCTTCGCCGACGGCCTGGGCAAGGTCCAGAACGTTCCTGGACGCGTGGACTTCGACCCCATCCCCTGGCAGTCCATGGCCGTCTGGATCCTGACCCAGATGAAGCGCTGGGGCTATGTCAAGGAGGATGTGGACTACCAGCAGCTGGCGCGGCAGATCTTCCTGATCACCGATGCCAAGAAGCACATGCAGGCCCTGGGCATGCCCGTGCCCGATGGCGTGACGCGCAAGTTCACCATCATGGGCAAGGAGTTCGACCCGGCCCGGGCCGCGGCCTACGCGAACAGCTTCGCCATCCGCAAGTCCAGCTGACGCCGACAGGAAACCGCGATGAGAAAAGCATCCCCGCGCATCCAGTCCCTGGCCATTTCGGCCGTGATCCTGGCCTGCCTGCTGGCCGTGTGGTCCGGGTTGACGGGCAGCGGCACCACGCCTGCCGCCACCGCCGCGCTGACGCCCGAGCAGGTCGAGTACCTGCAGCTGCTGGGCAAGGCCCCGGACGGCGCCGGCAGCGCTGGTGATGGCGCCGGCAAGGCGGGTTTTCCGACACCGTCGGAGTTTGGCCGCGCCGTGCTCCGCCACCTGTCCGACCCCTTCCATGACCGGGGCCCCAACGACAAGGGCATAGGCGTGCAGCTGGGCTGGTCGCTGCTGCGCGTGGGCACGGGCTTTGCGCTGGCCTGCCTGGTGGCCATCCCCCTGGGATTCGTGATAGGCATGTCGCCGCTGCTGCACCGGGCGCTCGATCCCTTCATCCAGGTGCTCAAGCCCATCTCGCCGCTGGCATGGATGCCGCTGGCGCTCTACACCATCAAGGATTCGTCGGCCAGCGGCATCTTCGTGATCTTCATCTGCTCGGTCTGGCCCATGCTGGTCAACACCGCCTTCGGGGTGGCCGGCGTCAAGCGGGACTGGCTCAACGTGGCCAGCACGCTGGAGGTCTCGCCCCTGCGCAAGGCGCTGCAGGTCATCCTGCCCGCCGCGGCACCCACCATCCTGACGGGCATGCGCATTTCCATGGGCATTGCCTGGCTGGTGATCGTGGCCGCCGAAATGCTGGTCGGCGGCACCGGCATCGGCTACTTCCTCTGGAACGAGTGGAACAACCTGTCGCTGACCAATGTGCTGTTCGCCATCCTCACCATCGGCCTGGTGGGCATGCTGCTGGACCAGTCGTTCGCGGCCCTGCAGAAAAAAGTGACCTATGTGGAATGACAAGCGCACGACCGGCAGCCTGCCGCAGCCCTCCGACGGGGCGGCCCCGTGCTTCCTGCAGGTCGAAGGCCTGCAAAAGGCCTACGACCCCTCCAGGCCCGTCTTCGACGCCGTGAGCTTCGGCATGCGGCGCGGTGAGTTCGTCTGCGTGATCGGCCATTCCGGCTGCGGCAAGACCACCATATTGAACGTGCTGGCCGGCCTGGACCGGGCCACGGCAGGCCATGCCTTCATGGATGGCCGCGAGATCGCCGGCCCCAGCCTGGACCGTGGCGTGGTGTTCCAGGGCCATGCCCTCATGCCCTGGCTGACGGTGCGCGGGAACATCGGCTTCGCGGTCCGCTCGCGCTGGCCGGATTGGTCTGCGGCCCAGGTCAATGCCCATGTCGAAAGGCATGTGGCCCTGGTGGGGCTGGACCATGCCATCGACCAAAAGCCCGCCCAGCTTTCCGGCGGCATGAAGCAGCGCGTGGGCATTGCCCGGGCGTTTGCCATCCAGCCCAAGATGCTGCTGCTGGACGAGCCCTTTGGCGCACTGGATGCGCTGACGCGCGGCGCCATCCAGGACGAGCTGATGGACATCGTGCGCCAGACGCAGCAGACGGTTTTCATGATCACCCACGACGTGGACGAAGCCATCCTGCTGGCCGACCGCATCCTGCTCATGGGCAACGGCAGCGACACCGCCAGCGGCTATGTGCCCGGCGGCCTGGCCGAGATGGTCGACAACCCGCTGCCACGCACGCGCCGGCGCGCCGACCTGCACCACCTCGACGGCTACTACCCGCTGCGCAACCACATCGTGGACTTCCTGGTGCACCGCGCCAGGGCCCATTGACTTTCCCTTCCCCCACCCCAAGGAGCACATCGCATGAACCGCAACGACGTCACGGAAAAAATCATCGCCACCAAGGTCGGCAAGGGCCTGAAATGGGAGGATATCGCCCGGCAGGTCGGCCTGAGCAAGGAGTGGGTGACCGCCGGCTGCCTGGGCCAGATGACCTTCGACGCCGCACAGGCCGCCCGGCTCGCCGCCATATTCGACCTGACCCCCGAGGAAGCCAAGTGGCTGCAGGTCGTTCCCTACAAGGGCTCGCTGCCCACGCCCGTGCCCACCGATCCGCTGATCTACCGCTGGTACGAGGTGGTGAGCGTGTACGGCACCACCATCAAGGAGCTGATCCACGAGGAGTTCGGCGACGGCATCATGAGCGCCATCGACTTCAGCATGGACATCCAGCGCGAGGCCGACCCCAAGGGCGACCGCGTGAACGTGGTGCTGTCGGGCAAGTTCCTGCCCTACAAGGCCTATTGAGGCCCGCGGGGCGCCATGCCGCCCCGCTTCAGAAGAACAGCGTGCGCACCCACGGCGCGAGCAGCACGTTCACCGCCCCCGCGATCATCATCACCAGCGACGCGACGACGGCCTGCACCTCGCCGAACTGGCGCGCCTTGGCCACGCCGCTGCCGTGCGCGGCCCCGCCCAGGATGGCGCCCGTGGCCAGCTTGCTGCGCACGCGCGGCAGCAGCCGCAGAATGCCCTCGCCCATGAGCATGCCGCTGACGCCGGTCAGCAGCACGAACAGAGCCGCCAGATCGGTGGGGCCGCCCAGCACGCGCTCGGCCTCGATGGCGAAGGGCGTGGTCACCGAACGCACGGCCAGACCTTTTTGCAGGTCCACGGGCAGGCCGAAGGCCTGGGCGAACCAGACCGTGGTCACGATGGACACGCCGCTGGCCACGACCACGCCCGTGGCGATCGACATCCAGTGCTTGCGCAGCAGCTGGCGGTTTTCGTGCAGGGGCAGGGCGAAGGCCACCGTGGTCGGCCCCAGCAGCCACACCAGCCAGTGGGTCTGGGCGATGTACTGCGGATAGCGCACATGGGTGAGCAGGGCCAGGGCGATCAGCACCATGGGCGTGGCCACGATGGGCATGAGCAGCGGGTGCGGATGGCGGCGGTAGACGCGCTTGTTGGCTGCATAGCAGGCCAGGGTGGCCAGCAGCGACAGCAGGCCGATGGTGTGGTCCGACATGGCGTTCATTTCCGGCGCGTGGAACGGCGCCGCGCCAGCCACAGCTCCAGCCGGTAGACACGGTCCACGGCCAGCGCCGTCACGGCCATGACACAGGCCGTGCTGGCCACGATGACGGCGAGGATGCGCAGGCCCTGGTGGCGTATCAGGTCCGTGTACTCGGTGACCACCAGCATGGCCGGCACGAAGAACAGCAGCATCTCGGCCAGCAGCCAGTTGGTGCCGCCCTGCAGCCAGCGCGCCTGGACCAGGCCGCTGAACAGGCCCACGGCCAGCAGGGCAAAGCCGATCAGCCCGGCCGGCATGCCCCAGCCGAAATGCGCGCGCAGCGCTTCCATGGACACCCACAGCGCACTGAGCAGCCCCACCTGCACGATGACGCGCAGCAAGGGCCAGCAGCGCTGGAGCAGGGCCTGGGGACGAAGGCCGGGCAGGGTGTTCGGTTGGGGCATGGGGCGAGTCTAGGGTTTGCACTTAGATTCGTAAGATGAATAATCTTCATTTTTTCAATGCACAAAAGGAATACTCATGGACTTGCGGGCCCTGCGCTACTTCGTCGAGGTCGTGCGCTGCAATGGCTTCACGCGCGCGGCCGAGTCCCTGCATGTGACCCAGCCGACCATCAGCAAGATGGTGCGCTCGCTGGAGGAGGAGCTGGGCGGCCCGCTGCTGCTGCGCGAGGGACGCGGCGTGCGGCTGACCGATGCCGGCCAGGTGGTGCATGCGCGCGGCCTGCAGCTGCTGGAGCAGTCGCGCCAGCTGCTGCAGGAGGTGGCCGAGGTCGACGGCATTGCGCGCGGACGGCTGGGCGTGGGCATCATGCCCACGGCCGGCCACTACATGGCCCCCGTGATCGCCCTCTTCCAGCAGCGCCATCCCGGCGTGGAGCTGCATGTGCAGGAACAGGGTGCGCGCGCCCAGCGCCAGCTGCTGCTGGACGGCCAGCTGGACATGGCCCTGGGCCTGCGCGGCATGGACGATGGCCCGGGCGGTGACGCAGGCGATGCCGCGGACCAGGGCCTTGAGCACTGCACCATCGCCCACCAGAAGACCCGCGTGGCCTTTGCCGCCAGCGAAGTGACGGACCCCGAGGCCCCGGTGCAATGGAGCGATCTGGCCCGCCGGCCGTTCGTGGTCTACACCTCGGATTTCGCGCTGCACCAGGCCGTGCTGGAGCACTGCGCGGCCGCGGGCTTCAGCCCGCAGGTGCGCCTGCAGACACGCTACTGGGACTTCATCGGCGACCTGGTGGCCGAAGGCGTGGGCGTGGCCGTGATGTTCGAGCATGTGATCGCGCGCTTCGACCCCCGGCGCGTGTCCAGCCGGCCGCTGGTGGGACCCGAACTGCACTGGGATGTGGTCCAGCTGTGGCGCAGCGGCCATCTGTCGCGCGCGGCACGGGCCTGGCTGGAGTGCGTGCGGACGATCTATCCCGACGACAATCGCTGAGTCCATGCAACCCAGAAAACGTCCTCTCTTGCGCCCCTTTGCGGGCCCATCCCGGCGCCCGCGGCCCGCCTTCGCCGAGCAGCCGGACACCGGCCCCTCGCGCCTGCTGTGCTTCAACAAGCCCTATGGCGTGCTGAGCCAGTTCACGCCCGAGGGCCGCTGGCGCGGTCTCAGGGAGTTCATCGATGTGCCCGGCGTGCATGCGGCGGGCCGTCTCGATGCCGACAGCGAAGGTCTGCTGCTGCTGACCAACGACGGGCCGCTGCAGGCGCGCATCGCCGATCCGCGCTTCAAGATGGCCAAGACCTACTGGGTCCAGGTCGAGGGAATTCCCGACGAGGCCGCGCTGCAGGCGCTGCGCCAGGGCGTGCAGCTCAACGACGGCATGACCCTGCCCGCGCAGGCGCGCCGCCTCGATCCGCCCCCCGTGCTGTGGCAGCGCGATCCGCCGATCCGCGTGCGCCAGAGCATTCCCGATTGCTGGATCGAACTGGTCATCCGCGAAGGCCGCAACCGCCAGGTGCGCCGCATGACGGCGGCCATTGGCCATCCGACGCTGCGCCTTGTCCGGGCGGCCATCGGCCCCTACACGCTGGATGGCCTGGAGCCCGGCCAGTGGAAGGATGTGGAGCCCGCCTAGGGTTCGGGGTTTTCTGGAGGCGCCGCCACCTTCCAGCGCTGCAGGCCGAACCACGGATGAAAGCGCCCGGCCTCGCCCACTTCCACGCGCTCCACGCTACCGGCCAGCAGCGGCCACAGGCGCTGCAATTGCGCCGAGCGCTGCTGCGTGCAGCGCCGCGCGCGGGCCAGCAACTCGCTGCCCTGGCCCAACAGGCGTGACAGTTCTCGCAGGCGCGGTGCCGGCAGGCATTGGGCGCTGGCCAGCATCAGCCAGGACGGCGCCTGGCCCGCCTGGGCAGGGCCGCTGGCGGCGAACTGCTCCAGCAGGGCGACATGGGCGCTGAGCAGGGGCGCGGGCGGTTGCTCGGCCAGCATGATCTCCAGCAGCAGGCCATCGATGCGCCAGCGGGCGGGCAGCACGGCGTGCTCGACCGCGTTGCCGAAGCGCGTGGACTGGCGATGGCGGATGGCGCGGCTTCCCTGCTCCAGCAAAGGCTGCAGCAATTCGACCAGGGCCTGCTCGCGCTGCGCCGTGGGCACCTCGGTCAGCACGATGCGCAGCGGTACGGCCTCGTAGCCGCGCAACTGGTCACGCCAGGCCATCCAGCCCGCCGTGTCGGGGCCGCCCAGCAGCAGGGCGAGGAAGGTGCCCAGGGCGCCCAGGGCCGAGCCGGTCCACCAGGACACCTCCACAGGCTGCCGCCCGGCGCTCAGCCAGCCTGTACACCAGACCAGCGCTCCCGCGCAGATGGCAGCCAGCAGGCCCATGCCGAAGGCGAGGAAGGGCGCGCCATCGAGCCGGTCGGGCAGCAGCACCAGCATGGCCACGCAGGCTGCGCCGGCGCTCAGGGCGATGGCCCACCAGCCCGCCACGGGCAAAGAGCGGGCGGTGCATCCGGCACGGCTGGCCAGGGCCAGCAGCGCCAAGGCGACCACCGCGCCCGCGACCAGGGCAATGAACAGCGGCGCGAACACCCACAGCGCCAGCAACCCCAGGACTGCCGACAACGCGAGCCCCAGCGCCAGCATGCTCAGGCCTTCTTGAGGAATTCCGACTTGAGCAGCATGGAGCCCAATTCGGTCCTGCAGTCCACGTTGTGGCCGTCGGCGCCGTCGACCAGGCGGATGCCCTTGATCTTGCTGCCCTTCTTGAGCACGGTGGACGAGCCCTTGACCTTGAGGTCCTTGACCAGGATCACCGCATCGCCGTCGGCCAGCGCGTTGCCGTTGGCGTCGCGCACGATGCCGTCGCCGGCACCGCCTTCGCCCGCCTCCTCCTCGGCCTGCATGGGCCATTCGAAGGTGCAGTCGGGGCAGATGTAGCTGGCCGCGTCGGGATAGGTGTTTTCAAGGCCGCACTGGGGGCAGGCCGGAGTGGAATGGGGCATGGCAATGGCAGATTCGATGAAGGCAAGGGGCGCGGCGTGCGCGCCGTACCTGGCGATTGTCGCCCCTGCCCCCGCGCGCAGGCCCTGGCAAACCCGAGCGCCCTGCTACGCTGCGCGACCCCCTTCGCCTTTTTTCCCCCATGGATACGCTGACCCCCTTGCGCGCCTTCAGGCGCATCGTCGAACTGGGCTCCATCGCCAAGGCGGCCGATGCGCTGGACCTTTCCTCGGCCGCGCTGAGCAAGCAGCTGCGCGCGCTCGAAGCCCATCTGGGCGCCGTGCTGATCCAGCGCACCACGCGCCGCATGGGACTGACCGACACGGGCCAGGCCTACTACGCCGAATGCTGCAGGCTGCTCGATGAATTCGACGCGCTGGAACAGTCGGTGCGCGCCCGGTCGCAGCAGGTGGCCGGGCGGCTGCGCGTGAACGCGCCGCTGTCGTTCGCGCTGAGCACGCTGGCGCCGCTGCTGGCGCGCTTCCTGCAGCGCCATCCGCAACTGCAGATCGACCTGTCCATGGAAGACCGGCTGGTGGATGCCGTGGGCCAGGGCTTCGATGTGTCCATCCGCCTGAGCGCCGAGCTGGCCGACTCCAGCCTGATCGCGCGGCGCCTGGCCTCGCTGAGCCAGATGCTGTGCGCCGCGCCCGCCTACCTGCAGCGCCACGGCCGGCCTGCCGATCTGCAGGACCTGCGCGGCCATGCGCTGCTGAACTACAGCCTTGCGCAAGGCCCGTGGGCCGGCGTGGACGGCCTGGACGCACCGGGCGAGGCACGTGCCAATGTCAACAACAGCCTCATGCTGCGCGAGCTGCTGGTGGCGGGCCTGGGCCTGGGCCCCCTGCCCTCGTTCCTGGCCCGACCGGCGATTGCGGCGGGCCAGCTGGTGGCCCTGGATTGGCCGGGCCAGGCCGCGCAGCCGCGCCATGTCTATGCGGTCTACCCCACGCAGCGCCACCTGCTGCCCAAGGTGCGCGCCTTCGTGGATTTCCTGGCCGAGGAACTGCCCGCCGCCATGGAGGGGGATGGCGGCGATTCTTGACGCCGCGTCAAGAGTTCCTCAAGCACGCGCCCCTTATTCGTGCAGGGCCTGCGGCCTACGCTTGCTGTCCATCAGCCATCAAGGACCGCACATGAATTCCACACGCCTTTGCACCCTGCTCGTCGCCATCGCCGCCACGCTCGGCCACCCCGCGGCCCAGGCCCACGGCGGCCACGAGCCGGCAGCCGGCGCGCGCCAGGACGTGGGCACCAGCCCCTGGGGCCCGGCCGACGAGATCGGCCGCCTGAACCTGATCACGCCGGCTTCGCGCGCCGCCATCCTGCAGCGCATCACGGGCGGGCAGGTCTATGACCTGGCCACCGAGTACTACGTCGGCATGCCCAGCTGGCAGGACGCCGGCGACCCGCGCTACCAGTTCTGGATGACGCACACGCCGCGCGGCACCGAGGTGGACGACCCCATGGGCGTGGGCAAGGACATGAACGCCACGCGCAGCTATACGGGCACGGCGTTTTCCATGTACAGCCACACGGGCACGCACATCGACGCGCTCAACCACTTCGGCATCCGCGGCCGCATCTGGAACGGCTTTCGCGCCGACGAGCACCTGGGCGACCGGGGCTGGCAACGCACGGGCATCGAGAAATTCCCGCCCCTGGTGGCACGCGGCGTGATGATCGACGTGGCCGCCGCCCAGGGCGTGGACATGCTGCCCGACCAGTACCGCATCACGCGCCAGGACCTGAAGGACGCGCTGCGGCGCCAGGGCGTGAGCCTGCAAAAGGGCGACATCGTGCTGATCCGCACGGGCCGCATGAAGCTCTACGGCCAGCCCCAGGCCTACATGGCCAGGCCCCCGGGCCTGGGCCTGGATGCCGCACGCTTCCTGGCCGAGGAAGGAGGCGCCATGGTCGTGGGCGCCGACAATCTGAGCCTGGAGACCTTCCCGTCGGAGGTGGATGACGACTACGTGCCCCTGCACTCCTACCTGCTGGCCCAGCAGGGCATTCCCATCATGGAGCTGGTGGCCCTGGACGAGCTGTCGCGCGACAAGGTCTACGAGTTCGCCTTCATCGGCGGCCCGCTGAAGATCCGCGGCGGCGACGCCGCGCCGCTGCGGCCCATCGCGATCCCGGTGCGCTGAGCGGGGCAAGACGAGATTTCTTGGGCATTGCCTCGACACTCCCGTGCCCCGAAGCGATGAACACCGAGCAAGGGCCAGGGCCGGCCGTGCCGCCCGCAGCAAGGGTGTCGCCGGCTGCCCGTACGCCCCCACCGAAGAGGGGGGAAGGCGCGAAGCGACTCAGGGAATGGCTACAGACTCTTGCCCATCTTGCGCAGAAAGCGTTCGCAGGCATCGAGCTGGGACAGCTCCACGAACTCGTTGGGCTTGTGCGCCTGCTCGATGGAGCCGGGGCCGCAGACCACGGTGGGAATGCCGGCGTTGTGGAACAGGCCAGCCTCGGTGCCGTAGGCCACCTTGCGCTTGTCCTGATCGCCCGTCAGCGCGCGCACCAGGGCGGTGATGGCGGCCTCTTCCGAAGCTTCCAGCGCGGGTGCGCTGGCCCCGGTCTCGATCTCGATGCGCGCATCGGCGAACTCGGCGCGCATGCGCGGCAGCAGTTCGTCGCGCACATAGGCCTCGACCTGGCTCTGTATGCCTTCGACCGACATGCCCGGCAGGTTGCGGAACTCATAGGCGAACTCGCACAGCTCGGGAATGGTGTTGACCGCAATGCCACCCTGGATCTGGTTGGTGGTCATGGTGGTGAAAGGCACGTCGAAGAATTCGTCGTAGGGGCCGTGGGCCTTGAAATGGTCGGCGATATCGCGGATGCGGCAGATCAGCCGTGCCGCGTATTCGATGGCATTGCTGCCGCGCGGCGTCAGCGAGGAATGCGCGGCCTTGCCGTGCACGCGGCAGCGGTAGAGGTTGATGCCCTTGTGGGCCACCACAACCTGCATGCTGGTGGGCTCGCCGACCACGCAGCCATCGAAGCGGGCGCCCTGGGCCTTGAGCTGGTTGATCATCAGGGGTGCGCCCGCACAGCCCACTTCCTCGTCGTACGAGAAGGCCAGGTGCAGGGGCCTGGCGCCCGGCGCGGCCAGGAATTCGGGCACCAGGGCCAGCGAGGCGGCGATGAAGCCTTTCATGTCGCAGCTGCCGCGGCCGTACAGGCGCCCGTCCTTCTCGACCAGGGCGAAGGGGTGGGTGTCCCAGTGCTGGCCATCGACCGGCACCACGTCCGTGTGGCCGGACAGCACGATGCCGCCCTGGGTTTCACCGGTGCGCGCGGGCAGGGTGGCGAACAGATTGGCCTTGGCACCGTCCGGAGAGTGGAACAATTGGGCCTTCACGCCTTGCGTGGCCAATGCATCGCGTACACACTCGATCAAGGCCAGGTTGGAGTTGCGGCTGGTGGTGTCGAAACCGACCAGCGTTTCCAGCCAGTCGCGGGTATTTTTCCAGGTAGTCATGTGGTTCCATGGGTGCCATGGCCTGGCCCGCCTTTCGGTGGCGGCCCAGGCCATGGCATCGGCATTGCATATGGCGAAGCAGTGTACGCCCGGGTTCCATACCGGGTGTGGACCTCGCCCCATGCCCCGGACGTGACTGCCGCCTTTTCAATCCCCTTTTGGAAATGGAACTGCCTTGACAAAGCAAACCGTCTCGACCCGCAACATCGTCGCCGCCGTCATCGGCAACGCGCTGGAGTGGTATGACTTCCTGGTGTTCGCCTTCATGACACCCATCGTCGCCAAGCTGTTCTTCCCCAGCAACCCCGACAACCCCGACGACAACATCAACCGCATCCTCATGACCACGGCCATCTTCGGCGTGGGCTTTTTCATGCGGCCCGTGGGCGGCATCCTGCTGGGCCTGTACGGTGACCGCAAGGGCCGCAAGGCGGCCATGGTCATGGTCACGGGCCTGATGGCCGTGGCCATTGCCCTGATCACCCTGGCACCCACCTATGCGGCCGTGGGCATCCTGGCGCCGCTGTTCATCGTGCTGGCGCGCCTGCTCCAGGGCTTTGCGGCCGGCGGCGAGTTCGGCACCTCCACGGCCCTGCTCATCGAGATGGCGCCGCCCGGCAAGCGCGGCTTCTATGGCTCCTGGCAGATGGCCGGCCAGATGCTGGCCCTGCTGATCGGCGCGGCCACGGGCACGCTGATCACCGAGATATTCACCGAACAGGAACTGATGGCCTGGGCCTGGCGCCTGCCCTTCGCCGTGGGCCTGCTCATCGTCCCCGTGGCCCTGTACATCCGCCGCCATGTGGAAGAGCCCGAGGTCTTCAAGGAAATGCAGGCCGCGCAGCAAAGCGGCAAGGCGCGCCAGATCGGCATCATGGAAATGCTGCGCACCCATGCGCGCGAAACCCTGGTGGGCATGGGCCTGGTGGTCACGGCCACGGTGTCCATCTACATCACCTTCACCTACCTGGTGACCTACGCCACGGTGACGTTGAAGCTGCCCATGCGCGATGCCTTCATGGTGCAGATGGCCGGCGCCGCGCTGATGGTGGTGATCATGCCCTTCTTCGGCGCCCTGTCGGACCGCGTGGGCCGCCGCGTGCTGACCATCGGCTCGCTGATCGGCTACCTGGTCGTGCTCTATCCGCTGTACGCCTGGCTGACCGACGGTCCCACCGTGCACAAGCTGCTGGTCACCCAGCTCGTGGTCTGCGTCTTCGTGGCCGTGTTCTTCGGCGTGTTCAGCACGGTCATGGCCGAGCTGTTCCCGCCCCAGGTGCGCTCGTCGGGCATGTCCATGGCCTACAACGTGGCCGTGATGGTCTTCGGCGGCTTTGCCCAGTTCATCGTGACCTGGCTGATCCGCTCCACGGGCTCGCCCATGGCACCGGCCTTCTATGTGATGTTCGGCGTGGCCCTGGGCCTGTGCGCGGCTTTCTTCATCAAGGAACGCGCGCACGACCACACGCTGCGCTGACGTCCCCGGCGGTGCTCCGGCACCGCCTGCATGCCCCGCAACGGGGCCATGCCCGACCCGCCGCACCATGCGCGGGCATGTTTTCCCGCCCCCGCACCAGGCTGGTGAGCACCCCGGGGGCCTTCCCCCGCGGTCTCCAGAAATCCTGCCGCGCAGGCCCTGCGGCACCGGCAGGAAGCGGTTCGATTTCCCGCACGGAAGTCAAGGCTGAAGCGCTTTTGAGTGGCGCAAAACTGCAGGGAATACCCTCTGCTGGCACATCTTTCGCTTGTCTACATTCTTGCATGCAAGCCGTTAGCAAGCTTGCATACAAGATTATCCAACTTGCGAAAGACGACTATGCGCCGCTTTGCCAGATCACTGTTCGGACAGGTGGTGATCGCACTCATCCTGGGTGTGCTCGCCGGACTGCTGGCCCCTGAATGGGCCGTCAAACTCAAGCCCCTGGGCGATGGCTTCATCAAGCTCATCAAGATGATCATCCCCGTCCTGGTGTTCTGCGTCGTGGTGCATGGCATCGCAGGTGCCGGCGACCTCAAGCGCGTGGGCCGGGTCGGCGTCAAATCGCTGATCTATTTCGAGGTGCTGACCACCATCGCCCTGGTGCTGGGCCTGGTGCTGGCCTTCGTGTTCCAGCCCGGCGCCGGCATGAACGTGGACCCCAGCAAGCTCGACGCCTCGGCCATGAGCGCCTACGCCAGCAATGCCGACAAGCTGACCAGCGGCGGCACGGTGGACTTCCTGATGAAGCTCATTCCCACCACCGTGGTCCAGGCCTTCGCCACGGGCGACGTGCTGCAGGTACTGCTGTTCGCCGTGCTGTTCGGCTGCGGCCTGACCATGCTGGGCGAGCGCGGCGCGCCGGTGGGCGCCCTGATCGACACGCTGTCGCACGTGCTGTTCAAGATCATGGGCATCCTCATCAAGCTGGCCCCGCTGGGCGTGCTGGGCGCCATCGCCTTCACCGTGGGCCAGTACGGCATCGGCTCGCTCAGGCAGCTGGGCATGCTGGTGCTGCTGTTCTACGTGGCCGTGATCTTCTTCGTCTTCGTGGTCCTGGGCCTGGTGATGCGCTTTTCGGGCTTCAGCCTCATCAAGCTGCTGCGCTATCTGCGTGAAGAGCTGATGGTGGTCTTCGCCACCACCTCATCGGACAGCGTGCTGCCCCAGATCATGGCCAAGCTGCGCAACATGGGCGTGCGCGATTCCACCGTGGGCCTGGTGATCCCCACGGGCTACTCGTTCAACCTGGACGCCTTTTCCATCTACATCACGCTGGCGGCCGTGTTCATCGCCCAGGCCACGAACACGCCCATCGGCATGGCCGACCTGCTGACCATCCTGGCCATCGCCCTGGTCACATCCAAGGGTGCCCACGGCGTGCCGGGCTCGGCCATCGTGGTGCTGGCGGCCACCCTGCACGCCATACCCGCCATCCCCGCCATCGGCCTGGTCCTGGTGCTATCGGTGGACTGGTTCATGGGTATTGCGCGTGCCCTGGGCAACCTGATCGGCAATTGCGTGGCCACCGTGGCCATTGCCGCCTGGGAAGGTGACATCGACCGCGAGCGCGCCCACGCCGTGCTCGACGGCTTGGCCGACAATCGGGAGGCTGCTCCCGCCGGCGATGCAGCCGCCACCGCCCAGCCGATTCCACCCATCCATTCCCACCATCAGGCCACGCAATGACTCCTGTAAGCCCCCAGCACATCGCCGAACGTGTGGTCGAAGCCATCCTGGCCCAGAAGCTGGCGCCCGGTGAACGGCTGGGGGAGCAGGAGCTGGCCGACAACTTCGCGGTCAGCCGCACCATGGTGCGCGAGGCCCTGATGCAGCTTCAGGCGCGCGGCTTCGTCCAGGTGCAGCCGCGCCGCGGCTGGTACGTGGTCCAGCCCTCGGCCGATGAAGCGCAGGACGCCTTCGCCGCGCGGCGCGTCATCGAGACCGGCATACTCAACGAGGCCGGCCGACCGCTGCAAAGCGTGATCGGCCAGCTGCGCCGCCACATCGCGCAGGAGCAGCAGGCCATCGCGGACGCCGACGCGGCCACGCGCGCCTTCCTGCTGGCCGACTTCCATGTCTGCCTGGCCGAGCAGATGGGCCACCGCCTGCTGGCCCTGACCCTGCGCGACCTCACGGCCCGCACCACGCTGGCCGCCACGCTCTACCAGTCCACGCACAGCGCCAGCCAGTCCTGCGCCGAGCACGAGCGCATCGTGGCAGCGCTGGAGCGCGGTGACACCGAGGCAGCCAAGGCCTTGCTGCTGGAGCACATCGGCACGGTGGAGCGCTCGCTGGAAATCCGCTCGCCCGAGCCCCCGGCCCCCGGCGACCGCCTGCGTGCCACGCTGGCACCGGTTCTCAAGGGATAACCCTGTGTCAGCCGCTGCGCGGCCTTCCACGATCCGTGGTGAAAATGCCAATTTGGGGTGCGGGACAGGGCACTGTCATGGTGCAGACATGGCTGACTGAATAACCTGCTGGGCTGGTGCATTGCGCCATTCATCAACCCAACCCTGCCTCCGGATATGACCCAACGTCCTATGTCCTTCTCCCGCGCCCCTCTCCTCGCGTCCCTGTGCGCGGCCATGGTCCTCACGGCCTGTGGCGGTGACGGCGGCTCGTTCTACCTCACGCTCGACGGCAAGCCGCCCCAGGTCATCGCGCACCGCGGCTTTTCGGGCAAGTTCCCGGAGCAGACACGCATGGCCTACGAGGCCGCGGCCGACGCGGGCGCGGACATGCTCGAGCTCGACATGCACATGACCCGTGACTGCCAGCTGGTGGCCCGCCACAACGCCTGGCTCAGCGACAGCACCAACGTGGCCGACGTGGCCAAGACCAATGCCGAGGTCGCGCGCCGCCAGCGCACCACGGCCGGCGTGCTGGTCAACGTCAAGTACCCGGCCATTCCCGCCAACGGCCCGGCCCAGTACCTGAGCGACCAGCTCGACGCCAACGATCCCAAGTCCGTGCTCAAGGCCCTGGTCGTCGATGGCGAGGACCACCGCAACGACTGGTCGATCAGCGACTTCACCATGGCCGAACTGCGCGGCTGGCTGGGCGGCACCATCCTCGACAACCGCGCCGAGCGCCCCACCGAGTGGAATGGCAAGCTGCCGCTGATCAGCGCCCAGGACGTGATCGACATCGCCGCAGCCAAGGGCAAGGCCCTGGGCCGCACCATCCCCGTCTACGCCGAGACCAAGAACCCCTACTGGAACAACCAGCAGGCGATCGCCAACGGCTGCGGCGCACCGGGCTCGCGTCCCTTCGAGGACGCAGTCATCAAGCTGCTGGACCAGAACAAGCTCAACGCCAAGGACTCGGCCATCTACATCCAGAGCTTCGACCCGGCCAGCCTCAAGTACCTGCGCCAGGCGGGCATGAAGGCCAAGGGCGTGCAGCTGATCGACGGCAACGACTTCAGCCTGCGCGACGGCTCCATGGTCTACATCACCAACGACGAGTGGACCTTCATCAGCGGCCGTCCCTACAGCTGGACCCTGGCCGGCGACGCCCGCACCTTCGCCGCCATGCTCACGCCCGCAGGCCTGGCCGACATCAAGACCTATGCCGACGGCATCGGCCCCTGGAAGCCCCAGGTCCTGGCCCATTCCGTCGTGCCCTACAAGGACGGTGCCGGCCTCAAGGACGTGAACACGGTCAAGGACACGGGCCTGATCCGCGAGGCCCACAAGGCCGGCCTCATCGTGCACAGCTTCACCTTCCGCAACGAGCCGGGCCGCCTGGCCGGCCTGTACAAGGGCGACCCCGTGCAGGAATACCTGACCTATTACCGCCTGGGCATCGACGGCGTGTTCACCGACTTCACGGACACGGCCGTGGCGGCACGCAAGACCTACAACAAGGAACTGGGGCTCTGATCAGCTCTCGTCCTTCCAGTGAAAACAAGGCGCCGCGTGCGCCTTGTTTTTTTGGGGCGACGCAGGTGGGCCATTCGCGGAATACATCCATGGAAACCATGATGTGCGGGACTTCATTCCCTGCATTTGCGAATGTTCATTTGGTTACAATCTTGGGTTCACTTTATTTTCATCGCCATGTTCCCCAAGATTGCCATTGCCCTGACCTGCACTGCCCTGGTCGGCTGCGCTTCCGTCGTCAACGACACCACGCACCCCATGAAGGTCGAGACGAAGAGCGAAAACAACACCTTGATCACCAATGCCGAATGCAAGCTCACCAATGACTATGGAACGGTGTCGGTGAAATCCGGCGAAACCGTCCAGGTGCGCCGCTCCAGCAAGGACCTCGATATCGTCTGCAAACAGACGGACAATCCCGACGCCACGGCCAGGGCCATTTCCCGTGCCAATGGAGGCATGTTCGGCAATATCATTCTCGGCGGTGGCATAGGCGCCATCATCGACCACAACAAGGGCACGGCATATACCTATCCCACCTGGATCCAATTGGTGTTCGGCAAGAGCCTGGTATTCGATCGCACGACCGAAAAGGATGGCCAGCCCACGCCACCTTCCGAACTGCCCGTGACTTCCGCGGAAAAATAATCCGGCATGAACCGGGCCCGGCCGCGCGCCATCCAGGCCCCATGCACTCAACGCATCAAGTACCTGTCCGCATAGATCTGGCGCGCCCGACCCATGTGGCGCAGGGCCAGATCGCACAGCAGTGCCCGGTCGCCCGCCTGCAGCGCGGCCACCATTTGTGAGTGTTCCTGGCGTGCCACCACCAGCGCGTCCTGATCGGCGATGGCATAGGCACGTGCGGGAAAGCTCAGCCAGTCGTGCAGGCGGATCGACTCCTCCAGGTAGGGGTTGTCGCACAGGCCGTAGAACAGGCGATGGAAGGCCATGTTGGTGCGGTGGATGGCGATCAGGTCTCCAGACTCCACGGCCTGCGCATGCTCCTGCGCGGCCTGGGCCACGGGCTCCAGGCGCTCGGGCGATACGGGCAGGCGCATGGCCTGCACGGCGGCCGCGTGCAGCACGCTGCGCAGGTGGTAGAGGTCCTCCAGGCTTTGCGCATCGAAGCGCCGGATGCGGGCCCCGAGATGGGGCGGCTTGACCACCACGCCCAGGCGCTGCAGCTCGGTCAGCGCGGCGCGCACCACGTGGCGCTTGGCATCGTAGTCCTCCATCAGATGGTCTTCGATCAGCCGTGTCCTGGGCAGGATACGGCCACGGATGATGTCCGTCTCTATGGCGGCGATCACGGCCGCTACCTGCGGCGCAAGCGCCGCATGCGGGAAGGCGGCATCCTTCTCGCGCCCTGATCGCTGTTGCTGGCTCATGTCTCTTCGTTCTTTCCGGCGGCACGCCTGGCACATTCGAAGCATGTGCCAGGCCCGCGCCCACCCCGCATCTTATTGATAGTTTCATCGCCTTTCTTGGCGACAACGTGCTCGTTGAGTTTCGTACAGCGCACTCCTAGACTGCGCCCGGAAGTCAACACAGGAAACCGCTTCATGGCCTCAACGCACGCCGCCGAAATCATCAGCATCGATCCCGCCAACGGGCAGGAAATCGCCCGCATCGCCACCACCACGCCAGAACAGCTCGACGCCGCCGTCACACGGGCCTGGCAGGCCTTTCACCACAGCGGCTGGAAGTCGCTGCTGCCCCACAAGCGTGCCCTGGTGCTGCAGGCCATCGCCGATGGGCTGGCCGCCGAAAAGGAATCGCTGGCCCAGCTGCAGATGCGCGACAACGGCAAGCCCCTGGGCGAGTGCCGGGGCATGGTGGATTCGGCCATCGGCACCTTCCGCTACTACGCCGGTGTCTGCGAGACCCTGGAGACCGACGTGACGCCCGCACGCGGCGACTATGTTTCCCTCACCGTGCTCGAGCCCTTTGGCGTGGTGGCGGCCATCACGCCCTGGAACTCGCCCATCATGAACGATGCGACCAAGGTCGCACCCGCACTGGCGGCTGGCAATGCCGTCATCCTCAAGCCTTCCGAGGACTCCCCCCTGCTGGCGCCCGAGCTGGCACGCATCGCGCTGTCGGCCGGACTGCCGCAGGACATGCTGCAAGTGGTGCAGGGACGCGGCGCCGACCTGGGCGCCGCCCTGGTGGCCCACCCCGGCATACGCATGATCTCCTTCACAGGTGGCACGACCTCGGGCCGATCCATCGCCCGCGTGGCAGGTGACAGGCTGGTCCCCGCCGCCCTGGAGCTGGGCGGCAAGTCGCCGCACGTGGTGTTCGCCGACGCCAACCGCCCCCACGCCGTGGCCGCCGTGGTGGCAGGCATCTTCGGCTCGGCGGGCCAGTCCTGCGTGGCCGGCTCGCGCCTGTTCATCGAGCAGGACATCTATGACGAGGTGCTGGCACAGGTCGTGGAACGGGCCCGGGGTCTGCGCCTGGCCTTGCCCGATGCCGAAGGGGTGGAGATGGGTCCGCTGGCCTCGTTCCATCACCGGGAGCGCGTGGCCGCCTTCGTGGACCGCGCGCGGGCCGAGGGCGGACGCGTGCTGTGCGGCGGCACCGCGCCCACGGGTGCCGGCTTCGACGGTGGCGCCTTCTACCTGCCCACGGTGATCGACGGCCTGCCGGCCAGCGCCGCCAGCTGCCAGGAAGAGGCCTTCGGCCCCGTGCTCGTGGCCCTGCCCTTCAAGGACGAGGCCGACCTCATCGCCCAGGCCAATGGCACGGCCTTCGGCCTGGCCTGCGGCATATGGACGGAGAACTTCCAGCGCGCCTGGCGCGTCGGCCGCGCACTGGAAGCCGGTTCGGTCTGGATCAACACCTACAAGCAGTCCGTGACCAGCACGCCCTTCGGCGGCTTCAAGAACAGCGGCATAGGCCGCGAGAAGGGCATCGACGGCCTGCGTCTGTATGCCCAGGTCAAGAGCATGTATTTCGGATTGCACGCGCAGCCGCTGTCCGTCGCCAAGTGACGCCCTTTCCCACCGCATCGGAGACCACCGCCATGAACCAGAACACCCCCGTCGCCATCTACGGCCTGGGCAATATGGGCTACCCGCTGGCCGAACGCATCGGCCGGCATTTCACCACCCAGGTCTTCGACCTCGACGCCGCGCAGCTGCAGCGTGCGAAGGACAGCTTCGGCGCCACAGCCATCGCCGGCCCCGAGGACATATCCGCCACGCAGACCGTGGTGCTGTGCCTGCCCTCGCCCGCCGTCTCGCTGGCCGTGCTCGCGCAGATCGCGCCCCGGCTGCCGCGCGGCGCCGTGGTGGTGGAGACCAGCACGGTCAATCCCGAGCACATCCATGCGCAGCACAGGCTGCTGGCGCCTTTCGGCGTGGAGCTCATCGACGCCTCCATCATGGCCGGCGTGGGCCAGATGGTGGCGGGCACGGCCTCGCTGGCGTTGGGAGGAGCTCCCGAGGCGATCGCACGCGTGCAGCCGGTGCTGGACGCCATCGCCAGCCGCCAGACCTGGTTCGGGGCGCTGGGCGCGGGCGCGGCGGCCAAGGTCATCAACAATGCCGTGGCCCATGCCGTGATGATCGTCGTCGCCGAGGCCGGTGCCATGGCCACGGCCGCGGGCGTGCAGTGCGACAAGCTCATCGCCCTGCTGTCGGATGCACAGATGGGCCTGCACCGCCCTCTGACCTACCGCTACGCCGAACGCATCGTCAACGGCGACTACGCGGGCGGCATGCCGCTGGATGCTGCGCGCAAGGACTCGGTGCTGGCCCTGCAGCTGGCCCAGACGCTGGGCGTGCCGCTTTTCGCCATCCAGGGATCGCACAGCGTCTACGACATGGCGGCGGCCGCCGGCTACGGCCGCGAGGACTATGCCGCCGTGGCCAGGCTGTGGGCCGACTGGGGATGCCCAACCGTACCGCCCGTGGCCGCCTGAACGCCCAGCCATCCATTCCAAGAAGGAGACATATGAACAACCGCATCCTGACCACCCGCCGCCGCACGCTGTCACTGTGCCTGGGCGCGCTCGCCCTGGCCGCAGGCCCGGCCTTGGCTGCCTGGCCCGAAAAGCCCATCGAACTCGTCGTGGGCTTCGCCGCCGGTGGCGGCACGGACATCACGGCGCGCACGCTGGCCGTGCACCTGGGCAAGCAGCTGGGCACCCAGGTGGTGGTGTCCAACAAGCTGGGGGCATCGGGCGAGCTGGGCCTGGCCTACGTGGCCAAGGCCGCACCTGACGGCCACGTCATCGGCATGACCAACATGCCGGGCCTGGTGACCCTTCCCATCGAGCGCCGCACCCAGTTCAAGCCGGCCGACTTCACCTACCTCGCCAACCTGGTGCGCGACCCCAGCGCCTTCAGCGTGCTGGCCGACAGCAAGTACAAAAGCCTGGCCGACCTGATCGCCGACGCCAGGGCACGGCCCGGCGAGATCAGCTACGGCTCCACGGGCGTGGGCACCGACGATCACCTGGCCATGGTGCTGTTCGAGCGCCTGACGGGCACGCGCCTGAACCATGTGCCCTACAACGGCGCGGGTCCGCTGCGCACGGCCGTGCTCGGCGGCCATGTGACCATCGGCGGAATGAACCTGGGCGAGGTCATGCCCTTCGAGAGCAAGGTGCGCATCCTGGCCCAGGCCAGTCCCGCACGCTCCAGCCTGGCGCCCAACGTGCCCAGCTTCAACGAGCAGAACGTGAAGCTGGTCTTCAACTCGGAGCGCGGCATCGTGGCGCCGGCAGGCCTGCCGGCCGCCGTGCAGCAGCGCCTGACCGACGCCCTGCGCACCATTGCCGCCGACCCCGAGTTCCAGAGGCAGATGCGCCAGCAGTTCACGGAAATGGACTATGTGGAAGGCGCGGCCTGGAAGACGCGCCTGGACAAGGCCACGGCGGACTTCACGGCGCTGTGGAAGTCCACGCCCTGGACCGACAAGTAGGCGGCCAGGGCCGGGCCTGGGCGCTCAGCCCAGGTTGGGCGCCAGCAGCCGGCGCAGCGCCTCGATGTCCATGCCGCGGCGCGCGGCCATGTCGGACAGCTGGTCCTCGCCGATCTCGCCCACGTTGAAGTAGACGGCATCGGGGTGGCCCAGGTAGAAGCCGCTGACGCTGGAGGCCGGGTTCATGGCCAGGCTTTCGGTCAGCGTCATGCCGATCTCGTCGGCCCTGAGCACGGCGAACAGGTCGGTCTTGGCGCTGTGGTCGGGGCAGGCCGGATAGCCGGGCGCGGGGCGTATGCCCTGGTACTGCTCCTTGACGAGCTGCTCGTTGTCCAGCTGCTCGTCGGGTGCATAGCCCCACAGGTCCTTGCGCACGCGCTGGTGCAGGCATTCGGCGAAGGCCTCGGCCAGGCGGTCGGCCAGGGCCTTGAACATGATGCCGGAGTAGTCGTCCAGCGCGTCCTGGAA
>JAIRVR010000034.1 GCA_031253795.1 Burkholderiaceae bacterium | reverse complement strand
AAAACTAACTGCAAACGACGAACGTTTCGCACTCGCCGCTTAAATCCGGTGAGCCTTGCAACAGCACGCTGATGGGCTGGGCAAGGGGGTAGCAATACCTCCCGGCTGCAAGGGAATTTACATCAGCTGGCTGCGTGCTGGGCTTCTTAGTACGTGGCAAGATCCAAGGAAGCTGGCATCCCGGGTAGCGTGCGCCTGCGCGACTCGGGAGGCGAGACTCAAAACAGAACGCTAAACATGTAGATCTGCCCGGCGAAGGCTTGCGGACGCGGGTTCAATTCCCGCCAGCTCCACCACTCAAGACACCGCCACACACTGAAAACCTCAGCGTGTGGCGGTTTTTTCTTGCCTTGAAGTGTCCTGCGGTGTCGTCAGAATCGCACGGATTTCGCACGCGATTCGCACGGGCTACGACCCGCTGACGAGCCGCAGTTCCGCCTTCGGCTTCTGGTAGTCCTCCCCGATGAACTTGCCGTAGGTCCGGAAAACCATCTCCACATCCTCGTGACCAAGCTGCTGGGCCACATACCAGGGGTTGGCGCCAGCGGTCAGCAGCGTGGACGCATAGGTGTGCCGGATCTGGTACGGGTTCCGATACTCGATCCCGGCCCGCTCCATCACTGGCAGCCAGAGCGTCTTCCGGATTTGGGCGTCAGTGGTCCATGGCTTCAAGGTGCGCGGGTTCAGCCAGATCCTGGCGCCGCGGGCCTGGCTGAAGGCGCGCTGTTGCTTCAGCGCCTCGATAGCCTCGACATTGAGTTCCACGTCGCGCTTTCCTGCCTCGGTCTTCGGTGCCTTGATGACGCCGGCCACCTGATTGAGCACGATGCGCGCGATCTTCTTGTCGAAGTCGATGTGATCCCACTGGAGTGCCTGCAATTCGCCCGGACGTAATCCAGAGTTGAACCAGAACTGGAGCATGGGGCGCTCGTCCTCGCGGCACGCCGCCAAAATGGCTTCGCGCTCCGCGCGGGTGAATGGTTGGACCACATAGTCGCTTGCCCGGCTTGTCTGGCGGATCAGCTTCGTCAGGGCGATGCGCTCGAATGGGTCGAATTCGATCAGCCCATCATTGAGCGCATCTTCAAAAACCGACCGCAGCGGGATCAGCATATTTCGGATGGCCTTCGAGGTGCAGTCCATTTCCGTGATCCATTCGCGCAGCATGCTGGGTGTCACGTCCGAGGCCTGCACCTCGTGCCAGTGCTTCATCCGCTCCCCGTTGATCACCTTCGCATACCCGTTGTATGTCGAGGGTGAGAGCTGGCCGTTCTGTACCTGGCGCTCGTAGGTCTCCAGCTGCTTCTGGAGCAGAGCACGCATGAGGCCTGCCTTCTTCCGGTTTACCCCGGCCCGCGGGCTTTCCGGGAAGTGTTCGGCATAGTCGAAGTCTCCAGCCTTGATCTTGGCGCGGATGTCTTCACGCAGGACTGCCGCGCGCTGGATGCTGGATTTGTTCACTGGGCCGGCTGGGAGCATCTCGCGGCACTCCCGCCCCTCGTAAGTGAACGCGATCTGAATCCGGCTGCCGGTTGCGAATTCCCGGACAGTTACGCCAGGTGGTGTTTCGAGCTTTGGTCGCTTATCCATTTGTCAGCTGCTTTGATGTTTACATAGAGACGACGGGAAACGACGGTGACCTGCTGGCCGATTTTCCAAGTACCGTTTTTCTTGCGCTGCTTCACGGTTTCGCGGGTGACGCCTGTCATTTCCTCGTACTTGCTTGCCAATACCCATTCGGGGCTGATGGCGGCGGCATTTTCTTCGGTGGGCCCCTTGGCCGCAGTGTTGGCGATGCTTTTCATCTGTCGGGCCTTTCAAAAGCAAAGGCCCGCGGGTGCGGGCCAGGTGATTGGTTCGTCGTCGGGGTGCGGGGCACGCTTGTCGCGCCAGTCCTTGTGTTTCTTGCTGGCCATCATCGCGGTGCTCCTCTCCAGATGAAGTCGCCCTTGTCCTCGCGCATGGCTGGCTCGCTGTCTTGGCACGGGCATTCGAAGCCGCTGAGGCGGTCGGCCACCGGCCGCCAGAAGTTGCGCACACGCCCGCCGGGGACGTGGTTGTCCTCCTTGGCGTCGGCCAGGTCGAACTGGCCCAGGGCCCACATTGCGTCGGCGCTGGTGCAGCGGCTTCCCATGGCGCTGATGCTCAGGTGGTACTCGGGGCCCGCGTCGAACTCGCCTGGCTCGGGGTCTGGCTTCTCGACGGCCGAGATGACCAGCAGACCGTTCGCCTGGTGGGTCCAGGCCTGCCAGGGGTAGCCCATGGCGTCCAGTTCGTGGGCCATGGCAATGATGTGATCGGCGCGGGACCAGCCGGAGCCGGCCGCCGGCGCCTTCGGCCTGATCGCGCTGACGCCGGCCAGGGGTGTTGGTGCTGTGGTCACGGGGTCTCCCATGTCAGTTCGTGTTGTCGGTCAGCTGGATGCTCAGCGAGACGCCGAAGCCTTCCAGGCCCTGTATCCCTGCAGCGCCTGAGTGCGCGATGAGCTCGGCGGCTGCAAGAATGGCGGCTTTCTCGAGCTGCTCGCGTTTGACATTCCAGTCACTGTCTGCGGGGCCGAAGACGTCGTCAGGTAGGGAATTTGATGTGGTCACGGGGTCTGTCCTTTCTCGAACAGATCGCCCACAGCGAGCCGCGCGCGCCGGGTGGCCCGGGCATTGGCTGCTCGCATGGGGGCGTCTAGCTTGTTGTGGCAGCGCTGGCACAGCGCCTCAAGGTTGTCATCTGCGCAGTTCGCAGGGTTCGGGTCGTGGGTGTGCGCGATGGTCAGCACGATATCCACCATCCTGGCCACTTCGTAGTTGCACATGTGCGTCTGGCCAAGGTGCTCGCCCGTTTCTGAGCAATACACGTCGGCACTGTCCAGCATGTAGGTTCCCTCGTCGGTTCCTGCGCCGCGCGCGATGCGAGTGCGGTTCGGCGCCTTGCAGCGCTCGCAACGATCACCCGCCCGAGCAAGGATGCGCGCCCGGATCTCCGGCCAGTTGGCAGGGTAGAGGGCGCGCATTTCAGGCCGGATCGGCATGCTGTGGTCCTTTCTGCTGCGCCTGGGCGCGCTGCGAAACCCACGCCTCAAAGCTGGGCGGATTGACCATGAAGCTCACGCCGCGCTCGTATTCCTCGCGCAGACGAATCAGTTCATCCCT
Source organism: Burkholderiaceae bacterium (assembly GCA_031253795.1). GTDB lineage: Bacteria > Pseudomonadota > Gammaproteobacteria > Burkholderiales > Burkholderiaceae_C > Comamonas. Next base: position 5,316 of record JAIRVR010000034.1, on the reverse strand, counting down.
GGTCAGGTACACGTCTTCTTGGTCTTCGATGATCTTGATTGCCATGTCAGCTCTCCTTGTGCCCAGTGGGGCGCTGTGCGGCCTGGGCCAGACGTTCCATGATTTCCAAGTACCGGCGCCACGGATGGGGGTCCACGACTCCGGCCACGCGGCAACTCGCTGCATGGGGGAATTCCATGTCCATGCAACTCGTGATCTGGGGCCTTTTGCAACCCCTGCAGCGCATGTAGTCGCCGTCGTGGCTCCAGCGCGATGAGAAGTCGCAAAGATCGTTGTTGATGGCCGTGAGGTTGGGGATCTGCTCAGCCATTGCCGCGCTCCCCCTTGGCCTGGGCTGCGAGAGCGCACGCGCCGAGTTCTTCGGCTGTGGCGATCATCGCGTCCGGTTCGTCTTCGGGGCTGTTCCGGTCGGGCAGTTCGGCCACGCACTGGATGAAGTCTGGCCACCAGCTTGGCAGTGCAGCATCCACTGCAGGCGCAGCAGGTGCTGCGCCAACGGGCTCGGCGCCGTCGGCAAAGAAGATCGGCATGCCCAGCGTGGTGGCGACGTGCACCTCCAGCGTCGCGCCGCGCGACTTGCTCCACCCTGGCAACAGGTGGACAGCGCTGCACGTTGCCAGGCGGCCCATGTCGTAGTGCAAGTAGTCGGCCCACTCGGCGCCTTCCAAGATGCCGTGCTCTGCTGGGTTCTCGACGTGCCAGCCTTTGGCGCGCAGCGCGACTGCCGCCGCATTGAAGGCTGGGAAGTTGTGATCGGGCAGTCCGGTCATAGGCCCCGCAACATAGATGCGGCCCGCACGCGCGGCAGGCAGTTGCAACACGGGCGCAGCAGGTGCCTGGGGCGCTGCCTGCAGGTGCGTTTCGGCGATAGTCGATGTGCGTGCGCCACACTCGGCGCATGCCGATGTCATCGTGCCGACCGCTTGGCAGCCTGGACACTTGTCCTCGCTCGGGCTGTCGCCTTGCCAGTCGCAGGTGTTGCACGCGGCCCTGCCGTCGGCTGCATCGTTGATGCCGATGTGGCCACAGCAGTCGCACTGCAGCACTGCTACATGCGCGCGCGCAGGTGCTTCCTGCACTGGGGCCTGGGGCGCTGCTGCCAGCGCGGCGGCATACAGAGTCGATGAGCGGCGCAGTGGATCTGCGAGCCATGCTTTTTGGGCGGCTCCGAGCATCGCGTCGGTTGGCTTCTCGGGCACCAGCTTCCAGCCACCGGCCACGCTGGCAGGTGCCTGGGGCGCTGCTGCCAACCGGCGCGCTGCTGCCAGGGCCTGGGCGTGGCGTTCGCACGGCTCGGCGTAGTGCGCCATCTGGGGCTGTCCGTGCTCCAGCGCTGCGACTATCAGCGCCAGGTCGCCGGCAGGGGCTGCAGGCGCTTCCTGTGCTGGGGCCTGGGGCGCTGCTGCCAACCGGGCGTCAAGCCGCACGATCTCTTCGGCCATCTGCTCCGGCGTCAGGTAATGCAGGATGCCGGCCTTGTCTCGCGTTTGGCGCAGATCCGGGGCTGCAGGCGCTTCCAGGGCGGGCGCTGCTGGAGCAGACTGGCGGCCCAGGTCGTGGTACGCCCACATCTGCCGAGCGGTGAACAGCGGCAGCGTTGCATTGCTCTGTTGCACGGGCGAGAACATCCAGCCCTTGCCCAGCGTTGGCATGCCGTCTTCGCCGGCCACGCTCCAGACTGCCGCCTCGGGCAACTGCGGGTACTCGCCCTGGGGCGACACAGCGGCAGGAGCTGCCCCGGCGCGGGCTGCCACCAGTTGCGTGTAGCGGTCCAGCTGATGCTTCTCGGCTTGCACGGACGCCAGTGGCCGCGCCGGCATATCGTCTTCAATCAGCGTCGAGTGCTCTATCCATATGCCAGCTTGGCGCATCAGCTCTTCTTGCGTCTGCGCGTCGATTTGTGCGGCTGTCGTGATTGCTGTCATGAGGCTTCCTTGTTGAGCAGCCGCCAATGCGCTGCAGTGGTGTTGATGACGTGGCCTGCGCGCTGCAGCAGCTGCTGGCACTGGGAAGAGTTGGAATTCACGGGATGCAGAAACAGGAAAGCCCTCGCGGTATGCCGGGAGGGCTTCGAGATCAAAAAAGCCCGCGTTGTGCGGGCTCTGGTTCGGGTGGTCGTGCGGCGCGGCGTCGGGGCCTAGCCGTGGGCGGAGCGGCAGAGGCCTCTATGCGCTCGCGCTGCAGGGGCTCGTAGTCGGGATTCAGCTCGCAGCCCAGGTACTGGCGGCCGAGCTGTAGCGCGACGGCGGCCGTGGTGCCGCTGCCCATGAACGGGTCCAGCACGACATCACCGGGCCGGCTGCCGGCGCGAATGCAGGGCTCGATGAGCGTGGGCGGGAACGTGGCGAAGTGGGCGCCCTTGTATGGCCGAGTGGCCACCGTCCAGACGCTTCGCCGGTTGCGAGTCGCTCCTTCCCAGGGCACGGAACCCGCTTGGTGCCTGCTGTCGTTGAGCAGGCCAGGGCGTGGCTTGCGTTCGAGGTTGCCTGATCGGCTGGTCCGCTTCTGCGGCTTTTGGCCTGGCACGAGGTAGTCGGTTCGATCCCAGCGATTGCGGGGTGCGTGCGGGTCGCCAGCCACTGGCTCCTTGATCGCCTCGTGGTCAAAGAAGTACCGCTCCGACTTCGAGAACAGGAACAGGTACTCATGCGCCTTCGTGCAGCGGTCCATCACGCTCTCTGGCATCGGGTTCGGCTTGTGCCAGATGATGTCCTGGCGCAGATACCAGCCATCGGCGCGGAGCGCGAAGGCCAGCATCCAGGGGATGCCGATGAGATCCTTGTGCTTCAGGCCTTCCGGGGCGCCGGCCGAGCGCTGTGCATGCTGGTCTCGGTATTTGGCCGCCCCCTCGCCGTGCAGGTTGCTATAGGTGCTGGCCTTGGGGCCGTTCGGCCGGCTGGCGTAGCTGTCCCCGATGTTGAGCCAAAGAGTGCCATCGTCCGCGAGCACGTCGCGCACGCAACGGAACACCTCGACCATGGCCGCGATGTACTGCTCCGGCGTCTGCTCCAGGCCCAACTGGCCGGCGTGGCCGTAGTCGCGCAGTCCGAAGTAGGGCGGGCTGGTGACGCACATCTGGGCTCGGACGCCCTGGGCCGCCCAGGCGCGCATGGTGTCTCGGCAGTCGCCGAATTCGATGGTGTTCATTTGTTGTGGCTTTGCAACAATTGAGAAATATTTTTAATGAGTTAGCGTGACCAAAAATGAATAAGAGTGAATTCGGCTGAATTCGGCTGAATTGATTTTGCAAAAACGCTGTGCCCCATCGAGAATTAGATGGATGACATGCTGATTATTTTTGTGCACCATGGCGGCATGACAAAGAAACCAAGCCCCTATTACAAGATCGTTAGGCAGCCAAATGGGCTCTACCGTGTGGTTTTCCTTATCAAGGATGAAAACACTTGCGAGGTCTTTGGACTCGGCATCAGTCTTGTGGGTTACCGTCGTTATATAGAGCAGAGGGCCGAGCGCGTGATTGAATTGGAGTGTTTGCGCCGCCCCATGTCTGATAAATAGTTGAAGATTCTAGATGGGTGCTGCACAGATATAACCGGAATTGGGATGCCAGTGGTGCGCGCCATTTTGAAGCTGTTAAATCAGAGCCAATCTATAAATCGGGAATATCTCCGTCCATGTCATGCCTGATCAGCTGGGCGTGGACATTCCCTAAGTCAAATTACGCAATGAGCATTGAGCTGCGATCCTTCCCATTGATCCAGTTCGGCGGCTTGCCCCGGCCGGTCCAGGTCGCGCCGGTGGCGGGGTCGCGGTACTTCGGGGCGCCCACGCTGCCCTTGGCCTTCGCGGCGGGGAAGACATCGGCAGCGGTCAGGCCGTGCTCCTGGATCAGCGCGCGGGCTGCGGCGATGCCCTCGGCTTTGGCTTCGGCATGGGCCTGGGCGATCTGGGCGTCGAGTTCGGCCTTGCGTGCCAGCAGGTTCTTGTATTCGGACATCGGGTTTCCTTTCGTGGCGCCGCGCGGGCGCCGTGGGTTGATGGATTGGGCGGGGATCAGTGGCCGCAGGGAAGGGCGTCGCCGCGGTGATGGTCGTCAGGCAGTTCCGCGCTGCAGCTGAAGCAGTGCTTGGGCTTCTGCTCATCCCACCAGATGGCGCGGGCACGTTCGGCAGCGCGGCGTGCGGCCGGCAGATCGCGCTCGGCGCGCGTGGGCTGGTGTTCGGTGTCTTGGTTCATGCTGTTGAGCCCGTGGCCACCGGGTGCTGCATCCAAATACTGGCGAGCGTGTCGGTGATACGCGGGCGGGAGTGATTGCGCTTGCGGTAGCGGCGGTACTTGTCACACACGCAGGCGTTGCACTGGTCGGCCAGCCCGTCGGGGCTTTTGACCAGGGCGCGGAAGAAGCCCACCTCGGCGGGCCAGGGCTCGCCGCAGGTGGTGCAGACCTTTTCGGAGGTGGTGGCCATGTCAGAACGGCACATCGCCAGCCTGTAGGCCAGGAGACCCAATGGCTTTCTCGCCGTGCCCTTGTCCTGGGAGAACAGACCGACGGCCATCGGCGTCCTGCGCTGAAACCACGCCCTCCTTCTCCATGCGTTCCAGCAGACGGGCCGCGCGGTTGTAGCCGATGCGCAGGTGCCGCTGCAAAAAGGAGATTGAGGGCTTGAGGTGCTGGTGCACCAGTCCTACCGCCTGCTGATAAATCGGGTCCGGGCCGTCCGCCTCATAGTGCGCGGCTGGCTCGAACGACGCAGCGAGCGAGGCCGGCAGATCCTGGCCCAAGCCAGTGCGACCTTCACCGCCCAGGGCCTCGATCAGATCGGGGATGAGCTTGGACAGCTCACCCGTGGTGATCGCCACATCGGCATCGAAGCCGCCGTCGTCCTGCGACTGCCCCTCCATCACCGCATCCAGCATTGCCACCTTGCGCAGCTGCAGGCCTTCTGTCAGCACGAAGCTCACCCGGTCGTCCCAGGTCATGGCCACGCGTGTCGGGAGCTTTCCGTGCTGGATGTGCTGCTTGACCTCCTCGATGTCCAGCGGGTGGCGGCCGTAGTGCACCACGGCCTTGGATTCGTCGGCCGCCTTGAGTTCGCACTCGCGGTCGATGGAAAAGCCTGCCGGGCTTTCCTGCGTGGTCAGCCAGTGCGCCATGGCGGCCTGGGCGCTGGTCTGCGTATCGACCAGGGCCAGCGCAAAGCCTGTGAGGCCCTCCACCAGCGAGCTCACCACCTCATCGGCGCGCGCCTGGCTGCCCGTGTCCAGCACCAGGGTGCGGGCCTGGGGGTCCAGCCAGACCCACATGGCGCCCTGCTTGGTGAAGGCCATGGGCAGCAGGTCCAGCTTGGCCTCGTC
>JAIRVR010000014.1 GCA_031253795.1 Burkholderiaceae bacterium | reverse complement strand
TTGCCAACAAAGACCGTGCCGTCTGCGAGCGCCAGGATGGCGGATGGGAATGCTCCCTTGAGAGACAAAAGCACTGGGTTCTCCGGTTCTAATTACGGTTACGCCCAGCGTGCCGCACGAACGGATCCGTGCGGGTACAGCTTGTCTGCAAGGGGTGGCGAGGAAGCGTCGCTAGGCGTAGTGTGGAATGCTTGAAAGCCGCCCATTATAGGCTGTGAGCGCTTCAGCCTTCTGACGGGGAGCGGGATTACCCTTGACGTGAGCCGGCACTCACGCTGCTGGCGTGAAGGCATATGGCCGCAGCAGCCGCCACGTTCAAAGACTCCTCGCCACCGGGCTGGCCGATGCGTACACTCAGGGTCGCCCGATCCATCAAGGCCCGGCATACGCCCTGGCCTTCATGGCCCATGGCCCAGGCACAGGGCCAGGGCAGGTCCGCACGCTGAATCAGCTCGCCCTGGTGCGAGCTGGTGACGACCAGGGGCAAGCCCAGGGCCTCAAGATCCTCAGCGGCCGCGGCTTCGACCAGGTGCAGACCGAAATGTGCCCCCATGCCGGCGCGTAGCACCTTCTGGCTCCATAGCGCAGCCGTGCCCTTGAGGGCCACGACCTGGCCGAAGCCGAAGGCTGCCGCACTGCGCAAAATGGAGCCCACGTTGCCGGCATCCTGCACCCGGTCCAGCACCACGGTGGCCACGCCTGGCCTCAGGGCGGCACCGGCCTGCCACTCCATGAGATAGCCGATGCGCGCGGGTGACTCCAGGCCGCTGACCTCGGAAAACAGGGCGTCGGCCAGCACCACGGTCTTGCCCGCCCCCTCCCGCCACTCATCAGGCACCTGGGGCCAGAAAGACTCCGCCACCACCACCACCAGGGGCCGCAGACCGCGTGCCAACGCTGCACGGCACAGATGATCACCCTCCAGCCAGACGCGGCCCTGCTTGCGGTAGGCCGCGCTGTCCTGGGCCAGCCGGCGCAGGTCCTTGACCAGCGCGTTGTCGCGGGACTGGATCAGGGTGGCATCGGAAGATCGGCTCATGGCGGGCTTTCAGGCGGGGGAAAAACAGCGCCAGGGGCGCCGGAGTGTCGAAACCGGCCTCAGGCCGACAGCAGCAGCGACTGTGCGCCCTGCCCGGCCGCCTGCCGCGCCCGGGCGGCAGCCAGCGGCTCGGCCATGCGCGCAATGTCCACCACATGGGCCACGGGCGAAAACGAGCGGCGGTGCTCCACGCAGGCCCCGTACTGACGCAGCGCGGCCAGATGGGCAGCCGTACCATAGCCTTTGTGGCCGTCGAATCCGTACTGAGGGTATTGCTGGTGCAGGCGCTCGCACCAGCGATCGCGCGTGACCTTGGCCAGGATGGAGGCAGCCGAGATCGCCTGGACCAGGGCATCGCCCTTGACGATGGCCTCGGCCTGCACGTCAAGCACGGGCAACTGGTTTCCATCCACCAGCACCAACACAGGCTTGAGCCGCAGGCCGAGCACGGCACGGCGCATGGCCAGCAGCGTGGCCTGCAGGATATTGAGGCGGTCGATTTCCTCGACCGAGGCCTCGGCGATGCTGCAGCACAGCGCCTTGGCGCGGATTTCGTCGTAAAGCGCCTCACGGCGCGCGGCCGTGAGTTTCTTGGAATCGTTCAGACCCGCAATCGGATGGAGGTCGTCGAGGATGACGGCAGCGGCCACCACGGGCCCGGCCAACGGCCCGCGCCCGGCCTCGTCCACGCCCGCAACCAACCCTGGCGCATGCCAGGGCAGGTGCACCTGCTCAAGCAGCAGTGGGGGCAATGATTTTCTCGATCGCATGGGCGGCCAGTTCGGCAGTATCGCGCCGCAGTTCATGGTGCAGCGCGGTGAAGCGCTGCACCAGCGCTTCGACGGTTGAAGGGGAATGTTCGCAGGCGTGCAGCCATTGCAGCACGGACTGGGAAAGTGCCTGGGGCGTCGCCGCATCCTGGATCAGCTCGGGCACGACGAAGTCGCGGCACAGGATATTGGGCAGACCCACCCAGGGCTGCAGTTGCTTGCCGCGCATGAGACGCCAGCTCCAGGGATGCATGTTGTAGCCGATCACCATGGGCCGCTTGTACAGCGCTGCCTCCAGCGTGGCCGTGCCACTGGCAATCAGCGTCACATCACAGGCCGCCAGGGCATCATGGGACTGGCCGCGCACAATGTGGACCGACTCGGCCACACCGGCCTCGCGCGCGATGCGCTGCAACGCATCGAACTGCGACGGCACCGCAGGAACTATTATTTTAATAGCTGGCAAGGCCTTCTTGACCAAGGATGCGGCAAGAAAGAAGCGCTGGGCAATATAGCGGACTTCAGAACGCCGACTGCCGGGCAGCACGGCCAGCACCAACCCATCCTCGGGCAGGCCCAGGCGGCGACGCGCCGCCGTGCGGTCGGGCTGCAGCGGAATCACGCTGGCCAGCGGGTGGCCGACATAGGTCGCCGCGATGCCATGGCGGGCAAGCAACTCGGGCTCGAAAGGGAAAATGCACAGCACATGGTCGGCTGCGCGGCGGATTTTGTCGACGCGGTTGGCGCGCCAGGCCCAGATCGATGGGCAGACGAAGTGCACGGTCTTGATGCCGGCGGCGCGCAGGTCTTCCTCCAGACCCAGGTTGAAGTCGGGCGCATCGATCCCGACAAAGACCGCTGGCGGCTTGCCCTGCAGGCGCAGGCGCAGTTGACGGCGTATGGACAGGAGTTCACCAAGCCGGCGGAACACGTCCAGGCTGTAGCCATGGACAGCCAGGCGCTCACTGGACCACAGGGCCTCGAAGCCGCGCTGCTGCATTTGCGTGCCGCCAATACCGAAGCTGCGCGCCTCAGGCCAGCGCGCGTGCAGGCCGTCCATAAGCAGCGACGCCAGCAGGTCGCCCGAGGTTTCCCCGGCGACCATGGCAATCGATGGGCTCAGGCGCGCAGGCGCCGCTTTCTCCGTCATGCAATCCTTTCGCGCGCCAGGCTCAGCGCGCTATGCCCCGGTGCGAGCTTGCCAGAAAATCCAGCATCATGGCCACATCGCCTGCGGCCTGCGGCAGCTCGGAAGACAGCGCTGCAATGGCGTCGCGCGCCGCCTCCAGGGTCAGACCCTGGCGATACAGCAGCCTGTGCATCTGCTTGACCGCCTGTATGCGCTGCGCGTCAAAGCCGCGCCGGCGCAGGCCTTCGATATTGAAGCCCCGCACGGACAGGGGATTGCCATCGACCATCATGAAGGGCGGCACGTCCTGGGAGACATGGCTGGCAAAGCCCGCCATGGCGTGGGCGCCGACCTTGGTGAACTGGTGCACGCCCGTGAGGCCGCCCAGAATGGCGTGGTCACCCACGTGGACGTGGCCGGCCAGCGTGGCATTGTTGGCCAGGATGGTGTGGCTGCCGACGACGCAGTCATGGGCCACATGCACATAGGCCATGATCCAGTTGTCATCGCCCAGGGCCGTGACACCACCATCCTGCACGGTACCGGTGTTGAAGGTACAGAACTCGCGTACGGTATTGCGGTCGCCGATGACCAGACGCGTGGGCTCGCCCGCGTATTTCTTGTCCTGCGGCTGCGCCCCCAGGGAAGCGAACTGGAAGATGCGGTTGTCGCGACCTATCGTGGTGTGACCTTCGACCACGCAGTGCGCACCGATCGTGGTGCCGGCGCCGATTTCGACATGCGGCCCGATGACGGCATAGGGACCGACCGACACCGTCGAGTCCAACCGCGCCGCGGGATCGACCAGCGCCGTGGAATGGATGTTGCCTATGGCTGCCATTCTCCCGTCAGCCCACGTTGCGCATGGTGCACATCAGCTCGGCTTCGCAGGCCACCTCGTCCTCGACGCGGGCCACGCCCTTGAACTTCCAGATGCCACCGCGCACGCGGTCGATGGTGATTTCCAGCACCAGCTGGTCACCGGGCTCGACAGGACGCTTGAAGCGGGCACCATCGATGCCCACGAAGTAGTAGATGTTGTTTTCGTCGGGCACCTGGCCCATGGCGTCAAAGGCCAGCAGACCTGCAGCCTGGGCCAGGGCCTCGAGGATGAGCACGCCCGGCATGACCGGACGACCTGGGAAATGGCCCATGAAATAGGGCTCGTTGAACGTGACGTTCTTGATCGCCTTGATGCGTGTATTGCGCTCAAGCTCCGTGACCTTGTCCACCAGCAGGAAAGGGTAGCGGTGGGGCAGTTGCTTGAGAATTGCGTGGATATCCATCATTGCGTTCCGTTATGGCCGTGATCCGCCGATTGCTGCAGCTGTTTTTCCAGCGCCTTGATGCGGTCGCGCATGGAGTGCAGCTGCTTCAGCGTCGCAGCATTTTTTTCCCATTTGGCGTTTTCATCCACGGGAAACATCCCCGTGTAAACACCCGATTGTGTCAGCGAACGGGTCACTACCGTCGCTGCCGAAATATGCACGCCATCGGCCAGTTGCAGATGGCCCAGCACGATGGCTCCCCCTCCCACGGTGCAATGCGCGCCGATGCGCGCACTGCCCGCCACGCCCACGCAACCCGCCATGGCCGTATGCCTGCCCACATGCACGTTGTGCCCGATCTGGATCAGATTGTCGAGCTTGACCCCGTCCTCGATCACCGTATCGTCCAACGCACCACGGTCGATGCAGGTGTTGGCGCCGATTTCCACATCGTCGCCCACACGCACGCCACCGAGCTGCTCGATCTTGACCCAGGCGCCATTTTCAGGCGCGAAACCGAACCCATCGGCCCCGAGCACCACGCCGGAATGCAGCAGGCAGCGCGCACCCACATGGCAGTTCTCGCCAATGGTGACGCGCGGCTTGAGCACGGTATGGGCTCCCACGGAGGCACCGGCCTCCACCACGCACAACGGACCTATGCTGGCCGACGGATCGATGCGTGCACTGGCGTGCACGATGGCGCTCGGGTGGATGCCCACGGCCTCGGGCGCACGGCAATGGCGCTTCCACCACTGCGTTGCGCGCGCGAAGTAGGCATAGGGATCCTGCACCACGATGCAGGCGCCACGCGCCTGGGCCATCTCGCGCATAGCGGGCGCCACAATAACGCAGGCCGCCTCGGAGGCGGCCAGTTGCTGGCGGTAGCGGGGATTGCTCAGAAAACTGAGGTCCCCGGCACCGGCGGAGTCCAGTGGCGCGATGCGGGAGATCACGGTCTCCCTGTCGCCGCCGACCAGCTCGCCGCCCAGTGCATCGAGGATCTGACCCAACAATACGCTCACGGCATGCAGCCTTTCCTGCGGCTTACTTGCCGCCGTTGAGCGCCTTGATCACCTTGTCAGTGATGTCGTACTTGGGGTTGATGTAGACGGCTTCCTGCAGGATGACGTCGAACTTCTCGGCCTCGGCAACCTGCTTGACCACCTTGTTGGCGCGATCCAGCACCTGGGCCAGCTCTTCGTTCTTGCGGGCATTCAGGTCTTCCTGGAACTCGCGGCGCTTGCGCTGGAATTCACGGTCCTGGTCCACGAGCTGACGCTGGCGTGCCACGCGCTGGCTTTCGGCCATGGTCGGGGCTTCGCGCTCGAATTTCTCGGAGGCGCTCTTGAGCGTGTTGCCCTGGTCGACCAGTTCCTTTTCGCGCTTGGAAAATTCCTGCTCCAACTTGGACTGGGCAGCCTTGGCCGTCGACGCTTCACGGAAGATGCGATCCGTGTTCACAAAGCCGGCTTTGAATTCCTGTGCGTGCGCAGAGACGGCCATGGCGCCAAGCAGCACAGCCAGAGAAAAATGGCTAGAAAGAGATTTCATTAGAAAGAAGTTCCAATTTGGAATTGCAGTCTCTGGATTTTATCCCCGGACTGCTTGCGGATGGGTTGAGCAAAGGCCAGGCGCAGCGGGCCCAGCGGGGAAATCCAGCTGATGCCGACGCCCGTGGATGCACGAAGCTCGCCAAGATCGAAATTCTGATTCGCTCCGTAGACATTACCCACGTCCAGGAATGTAAAAAGACGCAAAGTCCTGTCATTACCGGCACCAGGGAAGGGCACCATGAATTCAGCGTTCATGGTCAACTTTTTGGAGCCGCCCAGCGCCAGATTTTCCACGGTGTCGCGCGGACCCAGCGAACCCTGCTCGAAGCCGCGCACCGAACCCAGGCCGCCCGAGAAAAAATTCTTGAACAGCGGGAACGGACGGCCGTTCAGACCCTTGCCGTATCCCAGCTCACCGTTCAGCGCGATGGTGTACTTCTTGTTCAGCGGGATGTACTGCTGGATCTGGTAGTTGGCGCGTACATAGCGGGCCTCGCCGCCCACCGACCACTCGGTGTTCAGACGCTGGTAACGGCCGGAATTCGGTGCCAGCGCGCTGTCGCGGTTGTCGCGCGACCAGCCCAGGGTCAGCGGGATGCCGGTGTTGGCATAGCCGTACTTGTCGGCATAGTCCTTGTAGGCCTGGGGCAGATAGGTACCGGGCTTGATCTCCGAGCGCTCGACGCCGCCACCGAAGAACACGGTATCGATCTCGCTGAACGGCACGCCGAAGCGCACGCTGCCGCCCGAGGTGACGATCTTGTAGGCCGCATCGTCGTAGTAGGGACGGTCGGTGCGATAGTAAAGATCGTAGGTGCGCGAAATGCCCGTGTCCGTGAAGTAGGGATCGGTGGTCGACAGCACCATGGTACGGCGGTACTTGCTGGTGTTCACGTCCACACCCAGATAATTGCCCGAGCCGAACACGTTTTCCTGCTTGATACCGAAGGACAGCGACACCTTTTCGGCGCTGGAAAAGCCTGCGCCCAGCTGCAGCGAGCCTGTGGGCTTTTCGGCCACCGCCACCACCAGGTCCACCTGGTCGGGCGAGCCAGGCACTTCCTGGGTTTCGACGTTCACCTCGGTGAAGAAGCCCAGTCGGTCCACACGGTCACGCGACAGGCGGATCTTGTCGCCGTCATACCAGGAGGCTTCGTACTGGCGGAACTCGCGACGGATCACTTCGTCGCGCGTACGATTGTTGCCGCTCACGTTGATGCGGCGCACGTAGGCGCGGCGCGATGGCTCGGCGTGCAGCACCAGGGCCACGCGGTTGCTGGTGCGATCGATGTCGGGCACGGCCTCGACACGCGCGAAGGCAAAGCCGAAGTTGCCGAAGTACTCGGTGAAGGCCTTGGTGGTCTCGGTCACCTGGTCGGCGTTGTAAGGCTCGCCGGGCTTGATCTTGACCAGGGACTTGAACTCCTCGTCGCGGTCCAGGTAATTGCCTTCGAGCTTGACACCCGAAACCACGAAACGCTCGCCTTCATGGATGTTGACCGTCAACGAAATGGTCTGCTTGTCGGGCGAAATGGCCACCTGGGTGGAGTCCACGCGGAACTCAAGGTAGCCGCGCTGCAGGTAGTACGAGCGCAGCGTCTCCAGGTCGGCGTTGAGCTTGTTGCGCGCATAGCGGTCGGACTTGGTATACCAGCTCATCCAGTTGCCGGTATCCTGGTCGAACAGATCCTTGAGCGTGGACTCGCTGAAGGCCTTGTTGCCGACGATGTGGATTTCGTTGATGCGTGCGGGGGCACCCTCGTCCACCGTGAAGGTGAGGTTGACGCGGTTGCGCTCGATCGGGGTGACCGTGGTCACGACTTCCGCACCGTAGAGGCTGCGGTTGATGTACTGGCGCTTGAGTTCCTGCTCGGCGCGATCGGCCAGGGCCTTGTCGAAGGGACGGCCTTCGGCCAGACCCACGTCGCGCATGGCCTTTTGCAGGGTTTCCTTGTCGAATTCCTTGGTGCCGGCGAAGTTCACCTCGGCGATGGTCGGGCGTTCCTCGACCACGACCACCAGCACATTGCCGTTGGCTTCCAGGCGGATGTCCTTGAACAGGCCCAGGGCGAACAGCGAACGGATGGCAGCCGCGCCCTTGTCATCGTCGTACTGATCACCCACGCGCAGCGGCATGGACGCAAAGACCGTGCCCGGCTCCACGCGCTGCAGGCCTTCGATGCGGATGTCCTGAACCTTGAAGGGCTCCAGTGCCCAGGCTGCGTTCGCAGCCAAAACCATGGCGGCCAGGGTCGATGCAGCGCGCACCCCCAGGCGATTGATACGTTTAGTCATGAATGGAATTGCCGCAGTGCAGCTTGCCGAAATAGGCTGAAAAGTTAGCCCCAAAGCCGGTTGATATCGTTGAAAAAGGCGACGGACATCATCATCAGCAAGACCGCCACGCCTGCACGCTGCAAACGTCCGGCCCAGACTTCCGACACGCTGCGGCCAGTCACGCCCTCCCAAAGATAATACATCAGGTGCCCGCCATCGAGCACCGGCAGAGGAAGCAGGTTGAGCACGCCCAGGCTGATGCTGATCAGCGCGAGAAAGGACAGGTACTGCACCAGCCCCATGCTGGCCGAGCGCCCGGCGTAGTCGGCAATCGTCAGGGGTCCGCTGATGTTCTTGAGCGAAGCCTCGCCAATGACCATCCGCCCCATCATGCGCAGGGTCAGCGAGGACAGCTCCCAGGTGCGCTGCACTCCGGCCCACAGGCCTTCGATGGGACCACGCTGGACAAGAGCCATCTCGGGGGCGCTGCCGATGTAGGCGCTGATGCGGGCAATGCTCTGGCTGCCATCCTCGGACCGCCCCACGTCGGGCAGCACCGGAATCTGCAGTTGGCGGCCATCACGCTCCACCACCCAAGGCAAAGATTCGGCCTTGCCGGAAGTGCCCAGCTTGCGGATCAGATTGCGCAGTTGCGTGCCATCTTCCACCGCCGTACTGCCCACGCGCAGCACCAGATCGCCCTGGCGCAGTCCTGCGCGGTCGGCAGCGCCGCCGGCGATCACCTTGTCGAGGACGGGTGCAGTCCAGGGACCCAGCAGGCCCAGTCGTTCGAAGAAGGCGGCATCGGGTTCGCCGCGGACCTGGCCTCCCAGGGCCAGCCGCAGTTCGGTGGGGCTGCTGCGCTGGTCGTGCAACACCTCCAGGCGCACGGTTTCATCGTCGAGCGCGGCCCGCGTCAGGGTCCATCGCAGATCGTTGAGCGAGCGCACGGCCTCCCATTCCTCGTCGCCCAGGGCCATGCGCAGCACGCGGTCGCCCCCCTGGACGCCCGCGGTCTGCAGCAGCGAGCCGGACGGCGGCGCCGCCAGCCTGGCCACAGGCTCCTGCATGCCCATCCAGTTGACCACGGCCAACAGCAACACGGCCAGCACCAGATTGGCCAGGGGGCCGGCCGCCACGATGGCTGCACGCGCGCCCAGGGGTTGGGTATTGAAGGCCAGGTGGCGCTGATCCGCAGGCACTTCGCCCTCGCGCTCATCGAGCATGCGCACATAGCCCCCCAGAGGCAGGGCGCCTATGACGAACTCCGTGTCCGAGCCCTTGCGACGCCAACGCGCAACGGGGCGGCCAAAGCCCACGGAAAAACGCAGCACCTTGACACCGCAGGCCACCGCCACACGATAGTGCCCCCATTCGTGCACGGCGATCAGCACACCCAGCGCGACCACGAATGCAACAACGGTCAGCAACAATTGATACTCCTTTGAATCCACTGCGGAAGGCCCGCACCGCGCAATCCGCCTGACCAGGGCTCAGACCCGGCGCGCGCCAGGGCTTACAGGGCCCACTGGCCGGCCACCGACTGCGCCACCTCGCGGGCCTGCGCGTCCAGTGCCAGCAGGTCATCCAGGCTGCCCAGTGTAGGCGGGCTCAGGGATTCCAGCGTGCGCAAATTCACAGCGTGAATACGGTCAAATGCCAGCCGCCGTTCCAGGAACGCCGCCACGGCGATCTCGTTGGAGGCGTTGAGTACAGCCGTTGTTCCCTCTCTGGCCCTCAGGGCCTGCCAGGACAGGTGCAGGCCAGGAAACCGCAGGGCATCGGCTTCCTCGAAGGTCAATGCAGCCAGCTGTGCGAAATCCAGGGGCGCCGCGCCGCTGGAAATGCGCTGCGGCCAGGCCAGGCCACAGGCGATGGGCACGCGCATGTCGGGCGTGCCCAACTGGGCCAGGATGGACGCATCCTTGAACTGCACCATGGAGTGCACGATCTGCTGCGGATGGATGACGACCTTGATGCTGCCAGGCTCCATGTCGAACAGCCAGCGCGCCTCTATGACCTCCAGCGCCTTGTTCATCATGGTCGCCGAATCCACGGAAATCTTGCGGCCCATGGAGAAATTGGGATGGGCACAGGCCTGCTCGGGCGTGATCTGCGACAGGGTCGAGGGATCGCGCTGGCGGAACGGACCGCCAGAGGCCGTCAGCAAGAGGCTGTCCACCCTCTGGGGCCAGCTGGCCCGGTCTTCGGGCAGGCACTGAAAGATGGCCGAATGCTCGCTGTCTATGGGCAGCAGCGTCGCGCCGTGGCGCCGGACCGTGTCCATGAACAGTGCCCCGCCAACGACCAACGCCTCCTTGTTGGCCAGCAGAAGGCGCTTGCCGGCGCGCGCAGCCGCCAGGCAGGGAGCCAGGCCGGCCGCCCCCACGATGGCCGCCATGACGGCATCGACCTCGGGATGGGAGGCAATCTGTTCCTGCGCATCGACCGAGTCCAGCACCTGGGTGCCGAGGCCATTGTCCCGCAGAAGGCTGGCGAGCTGGCGCGCATGGGGCGCGCTGGCCATGACGGCATAGGCAGGCCGGAACTGCGCGCACTGGCGCAGCATCAGGTCCACCTGCGTGGCGGCGCTGAGCGCAAAGACTTCGTAGCGGTCACTGTGGCGTGCCAGTACGTCCAGGGTATTCGTACCTATGGAGCCCGTGGAGCCCAGGACGGTGATTTTCTGCTTCATGGGTGCGCAAAGGATGTGAGCATCATGGCCAGGGGCAATGTCGGCAGCAGGGCATCGACGCGGTCGAGCACCCCGCCATGGCCGGGCAGCAGGCCGCTGCTGTCCTTGACGCCCACACTGCGCTTGATGAGGGATTCGACCAGATCGCCGACCACGCTCATCGCCGCCATGAATACCGCCGCCAGCAGCAGGAACCAGGTTCCGCGTGCCAGCAGCAATGAATAAAAGCTGGGAACCGCAGCCGCAAAGTGCCGGTCGGCCCAGGCCCAGGCCACGGACAGGACCAGCACGCCGACCATTCCACCCCAGACACCCTCCCAGCTCTTGCCGGGACTGATGGAAGGCGCCAGCTTGTTCTTCGTGAACTTCAGACCCAGGCTGCGCCCCGCGAAATAGGCAAAGATGTCGGCCACCCAGACCAGCACCAGCACGGACAACAGGAAGTTGATCCCCATCAGCCGTGCCTGCACCACGGCCATCCAGGCCAGCCACAGGGCCAGCACGCCACCGACCAGGCGCACAGGTGCGGCAATGCGAGGCCAGCCGGCCACGCCGGCGCGCAACAGGGCCGCACCACCCAACACCCAGGCCGCCCCCGTGACGATCCAGACCGCGGGCAGCGGCCGTTCGAGCCAGCCAGCAGCCCAGGAGCCCAGGCACAAGAGCGTGCAAACACCCCCGACTGCCATGGCGCCCACACCGGTGAATCCATTGAGACGGCCCCACTCCCAGGCGCCGGCGGCCATCAGCACCAGCACGATCACGGCAAAGGGGATGCCCGAGGGGTAGAAAAGCGCAGGCAGCAAAATGGCCAGCAAAACCAGGGCGGTGAGGACTCGCTGCTTGAGCATTGGCTCCCCTTTCAGTTCGTCATCGACTTGGGCAATGACGGTTGCGACTGTTGCACTTGTTCCGAAGTCTGCCCGAAGCGGCGCTCCCGGCCGTTGTAGGCCGCGATGGCCTCGTCAAGGGCGGCTTCGTCGAAATCGGGCCAGAGGCTGGCGCTGAAGAACAGCTCGGAATACGCAGCCTGCCAGAGCAGGAAGTTGCTGATGCGCATTTCACCGCCGGTGCGGATCAGCAGATCGGGGTCGGCCACATGGGCCAGGGCCATTTCGCGGTCCAGGCTCTCGGGCGTAATGGTCACGCCCCTGCTGGCCAGACGCGCGGCGGCCTGGGCAATGTCCCAGCGTCCACCATAGTTGAAGCAGACATTGAGGATCAGCCGGCTGTTGTGGGCCGTGCTCTGCTCGGCCTGTGCCAGGCCGGCGCAGACTTTCTCGCCCAGACCCGAGCGGTCGCCGATGAAATGCAGGCGCACGCCATCGCGGCTGAGCTGCTGCACTTCCTTGGCCAGGGCATTGGCCAGCAAGCCCATGAGGCCGGACACCTCTTCCTCGGGACGGTTCCAGTTCTCGGAGGAAAAAGCGAACACGGTCAGAACCTGCACACCACGCTGCACGCAGGCGCGAGCGCAGCGGCGCAACGACTCAACGCCCTGCTTGTGCCCCGCAAGGCGGGGCAGGAAGCGACGATTGGCCCAGCGCCCATTGCCATCCATGATGACGGCGATGTGGCGCGGCACGGCACCGGGGTTTTCGTATGTCAAAAGTGCGGATCCCGGAGCCTCAGACGGCCAGGATGTCCTGTTCCTTGGCCGCCACCAGCACATCGATTTCGGAGATGTGCTTGTCAGTCAGCTTCTGGATATCGGCTTCGGAGCGCTTCTGATCGTCTTCCGAAGCTTCCTTGTCCTTGACCAGCTTTTTGACGGCTTCGTTGGCATCGCGGCGCAGATTGCGCACGGCCACCTTGGAGGCTTCGCCTTCGTTGCGGGCCAGCTTGGTCATTTCCTTGCGGCGCTCTTCGCTCATGGGCGGCATGGGCACGCGGATCAGGTCCCCCAGGGAGGCGGGATTCAGGCCCAGATCGCTTTCGCGGATGGCCTTTTCCACCTTGGCAGCCATGCTCTTTTCCCAGGGCTGAACGCTGATGGTGCGCGCATCCAGCAGGGACACGTTGGCCACCTGGGACAGGGGCACCATAGAGCCGTAGTACTCGACATGGATGGCATCGAGCAGGGCCGGATTGGCACGTCCGGTTCGCACGCGCGCCAGATTGTTCTTCAGCGCCTCGATGGACTGGCCCATCTTGGCTTCTGCGGTCTTCTTGATGTCTGCAATCGTCATGTTCTTGTTCCTTGAAGAGGTGCCTGGCAGTATGGCAACACCAGCACTCAAGCGTACACCAGCGTACCCTCGTCCTCGCCCATGACCACGCGCAGGAGCGCGCCGGGCTTGACGATGGAGAACACCCGGATGGGCAGCTTCTGGTCGCGGCACAGGGCAAAGGCCGTGGCATCCATGATGCCCAGATTGCGCGAAATCGCTTCATCGAAGGCCAGTGTGGCGTAGCGCGTCGCCTCGGGATTCTTCATGGGATCGTCGGTGTACACGCCATCGACCTTGGTGGCCTTGAGCACCACCTCGGCACCGATTTCGGCACCGCGCAGCGCAGCGGCCGTATCGGTGGTGAAGAACGGATTTCCCGTACCGGCGGCGAACACCACCACCTTGCCTTCTTCGAGGTACTGCAGCGCCTTGGGGCGCACATAGGGCTCGACCACCTGCTCAATGGCAATGGCCGACATCACGCGGGCCGTCAGGCCCTGCTTGTCCATGGCATCGGCCAGGGCCAGTGCATTCATCACCGTGGCCAGCATGCCCATGTAGTCGGCCGTGGCACGGTCCATGCCGACCGAGCCGCCGGCCACGCCGCGGAAAATATTCCCCCCCCCGATCACCACAGCCACCTCGACACCCACCTTGGTGACTTCGGCGATTTCGGAGACCATGCGCTCGATGGTGGCACGGTTGATGCCAAAGGCATCGTCGCCCATGAGCGCCTCACCGGACAGCTTGAGCAAAATGCGCTTGTGGGCCGGTGCGGCGTTGGACATGGTGTTTCTCCGGAATCAGTGGTGTTATGGGTGTGGGGGAAAGGTTTCGATCGCGAGGACGGCTTAGGCGCCGGCCTTGGCGGCAGCCACCTGGGCAGCCACTTCGGCAGCGAAGTCGTCAACCTTCTTCTCGATGCCTTCGCCCACCACGTACAGGGTGAAACCCTTGACGTTGGTGTTGGCGGCCTTGAGCATCTGGGCCACGGTCTGCTTGCCATCGGCAGCCTTCACGAAGACCTGGTCGGCCAGCGAGACTTCCTTGAGGTACTTCTGGACCGAGCCTTCGACCATCTTGGCGACGATGTCGGCGGGCTTGCCGGATTCGGCAGCCTTGGCGGCAGCGACGGTGCGCTCCTTTTCGATCAGCTCGGCAGGCACGTCGGCGCTGGTCACCGACACGGGCTTCATGGCAGCCACGTGCATGGCCACATCCTTGGCGGCGGTCGCATCGCCATCGAACTCGACGACCACGCCGATGCGCGAGCCGTGCAGGTAGGAAGCCAGGCTGGTGCCTTCGAAGCGCTTGAAGCGGCGGAAGGACATGTTTTCGCCGATCTTGCCGATCAGGCCCTTGCGCACGTCTTCCAGCGTGGGGCCGAAGCCGTCCTGCTCGTAGGCCAGGGCGCTCAGGGCAGCCACGTCAGCGGGGTTTTGCTCGGCGATCAGCTTGGCCGCGGCGTTGGCCATGGCGATGAAGCTGTCGTTCTTGGACACGAAGTCGGTTTCACTGTTGACTTCGATCATGGCACCCTTGTTGCCATCGATGAAGGAAGCGATCACGCCTTCAGCCGTCACACGGGAAGCGGCCTTGCCAGCCTTGGTGCCGAGCTTGACGCGCAGCAGCTCTTCCGCCTTAGCCAGATCGCCTTCCGCTTCGGTCAGCGCCTTCTTGCATTCCATCATCGGCGCGTCGGTCTTTGCGCGCAGTTCAGCCACCATGCTTGCGGTAATTGCAGCCATCGTATTTCTCCAGTGTCAGTTCGGTTCGTTACAGAATTTCGGCTTAAAAAAACGGGGCTACCCAGAGCCCCGCTTTTTATTCAGCGACGAGGTCGCTTAGCCGGACAGGCGTGATCAGGCAGCGGATTCTTCCACTTCCACGAACTCGTCGCCGCTCTCGCCGGCAGCGGCCTTGGCCACTTCGGTCAGTGCGTTGGCGCGGCCTTCCAGGATCGCATCGGCGATGCCCTGGGCGTACAGCTGAACAGCCTTGGCGGAGTCGTCGTTGCCGGGGATGATGTAGTCAATGCCTTCGGGGTTGTGGTTGGAGTCCACCACGCCGACCAGGGGGATGCCCAGCTTCTTGGCTTCGGCCACGGCGATCTTGTGGAAGCCCACATCGATCACGAAGATGGCGTCGGGCAGGCTGTTCATGTCCTGGATGCCGCCGATGTCCTTTTCCAGCTTTTCCAGTTCGCGAACGAACATCAGCTGTTCCTTCTTGCTCATGGACTCGAGGCCGGCTTCCTGCTGGGCCTTCATTTCCTTCAGACGCTTGATCGAGGTCTTGACGGTCTTGAAGTTGGTCAGCATGCCGCCCAGCCAGCGCTGGTCAACGTAGGGAACGCCAGCGCGCTGGGCTTCTGCAGCCACCAGCTCACGGGCTTGGCGCTTGGTGCCCACCATCAGGATCGTGCCGCCGTTGGAAGCCAGCTGCTTCACGAACTTCTGGGCATCCTGGAACATCGGCAGCGACTTTTCCAGGTTGATGATGTGGATCTTGTTGCGATGGCCGAAGATGAAGGGAGCCATCTTGGGGTTCCAGAAACGGGTCTGGTGACCAAAGTGGACGCCTGCTTCCAGCATATCGCGCATAGTGACGGACATATGAATACCTCAAAGGTTAGGTCTAAAATCCAGCCCGACAATTGCGTCCCGGTCCGTGATGGAAAGTTCCGGGAATGCGCAACACCTTGAAGGGACTGGTTTGCGATTGACTTTGCCAGTGCAAACAGCGAGGACGTCCACCCATGGAAAACCCATGGATGCAGTCTCCAGTCGCCGCCTTGCTCCTTGTTTTCCAAGGAAACTAGGGGCAACCCCTAGCAAAGCCGCAAGATTTTAGCACAGACCAGCCCCACGCTGCCGCTTCATCCCCCTCCCCTTCCGTCCAGGGCCGCCGGTTTAGCACTCCCGGCCCCTCCTGCCGGCCGGATAATTGCGCCAACTCAGCAGACCCCTCCCCCAAATGAACATCGCGATTGTGGGCGCCGGCAGCACCGGCGTCTCCACAGCCTACGCCCTGGCCCTGGAAGGCCATGAGGTCACCGTCTACGAGCAGCGCAGCACGGTGGCCGAGGAAGCCAGCTTCGGCCACGCGGGCTGGCAGACGCCAGCCCTGCTCCAGCCCTGGACCATCTTCGGCCTTGACCCCGCCACGCGCAGCACCGCGCTGCCGGGCCGGCAGGCCTTGCTGCGGCCCGGCCCCGCCTGGCACGGGGACTGGAGCGAGCGCTGGCAGCGGCGCCAGGCCGGACGCCGGCTGCGCAAGACCACGGACGCCGCACCAGCACTGGTGGCACTCGAACAGCTGGCAGCCCATAGCCTGCAGTTGCAGCAGGCCCAATGGCAGCAATGGGAGCTGGACCCGGAATCCCTGCGCGGCAGCCTGGTCCTTCTGGGAACCGAGGCCGAGCGCGAACGCCTGCAGCCT
The DNA here is from genome assembly GCA_031253795.1 of Burkholderiaceae bacterium. GTDB lineage: Bacteria > Pseudomonadota > Gammaproteobacteria > Burkholderiales > Burkholderiaceae_C > Comamonas. The sequence continues at coordinate 5,170 of JAIRVR010000014.1, read as the reverse complement.
GCCCTCCAGGCATTGTCCGAAGCCGGCAGCACCTGGGAGCCTCTGGACGCGACCCAGACCCGCCAGATGGAGCCCGCCCTGGGCGAGGAGCTGGAGTTCGCCGGCGCCCTCTTCTTTCCAGAAGGCGCCTCAGCCAACGGCAGGCTCGCTACCCTGATGCAACGCCAGGCCGCCCAGGCCATGGGCGTGCACTTCGAGATGCAGCACGCCGTGACACAGGTGCATGCCGCCGCCAAGGGCCGCCCGACCCAGGTATGGCTGCGCGGCCAGGACATGCCACGCAGCCACGGCGCCATCGTCATCTGTACGGGCGCCGAGGCCACCAGCCTGCTGGCCCCGCTGGGCCTGCGCCTGCCGGCCAGGCCGCTGCACGGCTACGGCATCAATGCGCCGCTGCGCGAGGAGAGTTATGCACCGCGCCACGCCATCGTGGACTGGAGCGAGCAATTGACACTGACACGCCTGGGTCAACGCATCCGCCTCGCAGCGGGCGCCGAACTGGGCCGGCGCGCGCCCCCGCACGAAGCCACCCTGCAGCGCATGTACCACCGCCTCAATATGCTGTTCCCCGGCAGCGCCGCCCTGAGCGCCGGCGTGCAGGTCTGGCACGGCACACGACTGTGCACCACCGATGGACTTCCCCTGCTGGGCGCCAGCGGCCTGCCCGGCATCTGGCTGAACCTGGGCCACGGCGGCAGTGGCGCCGCCATGGCCCAGGGCTGCGCTGCCGTCTTGGCCGACCTGATGGGCCAGCGGCCCACGCCCATCGACAGCCTTCTGATCGACCCCCGCCGGTTCGGCTGAAACACCGGGAGCGCGGTGGCCGCTATGCTTGCCGCATGCTGCGCATCCCTTCCTTTCCCACCAGGCCATGGCCGCTGTTCGACACGGCGGCGACCCGTGAACTGGAGCGCCAGGCAGCCGCCCGGCGCCCCGCACATGCCCTGATGCAACGCGCAGGCCAGTCCTTGGCGCGCCTGGCCCTGGCCCTGGCACCCCATGCGCGCACGGTATGGATCGCCTGCGGCCCTGGCAACAATGGCGGTGACGGACTGCAGGCTGCCGCCTGGCTGCGCCAATGGATGGACGCTGCGCCGCCAGGCACATGCAACTGCCGCGTGCTGGTCACCTGCACGCGTGAACGCAGCCACATGCCCGCCGATGCCCAGGCCGCCTGGGACCAGGCGCGGCAGGCGGGCGTGCAATGGATCGAAGCCATGCCCGAAGGCATGGACGCACAGGACCTGTGCGTGGATGCCCTGCTGGGCATAGGCCTTCGGCTCCCGAACGATGCCCTCAGACCCCAGGACCCGCGCCTGATGGACTGCCTGCGCAGCCTGCAATCCACCCACTGCCCCGTACTTTGCGCGGACATCGCATCAGGCCTTGCAGCCGACACGGGCCAGTATCTCCCGCCATTCGCGCCGCCCCCGGGAGCGGCGCCCGGTGGCACGCGTCACACGCTGGCCCTGCTGACGCTGCAGCCAGGCCTGTTCACGGGAGCAGGCCGCGATGCCTGCGGACAAGTCTGGTGGGACGACCTGGGCACAGGCCTGGCCTCGGGCAGCGAACCCGACCATGCCACACCCTGCGCCCAGCTGTTCGCTCCCACCGCCGTCCACGCACGCCCCCACGCCAGCCACAAGGGCAGCTATGGCGATGTAGCCATCCTGGGCGGCGAAGGCCTGGCCCTGCGGGGCATGTCCATGGCCGGCGCCGCCTGGCTGGCCGCCCTGGCCGCCCTGCACGGCGGTGCGGGCCGTGTCATGCTGTCCCTGCTGGACGATGCAGATGCGAGCAGCGCCACCGCACCCTGGCCGGAAATCATGCTGCGCCACCCCCAGGCCCAGGACTGGCATTCTGCAACCGTCGTCTGCGGCTGCGGGGGCGGCCAGGCCGTACAGGCCTGGATGGCACGGATTCTCGAACAGGCACCACGCCTGGTGCTCGATGCCGACGGCTTGAACGCCGTGGCCCGGGATCCACAACTGGCTTTATCCCTGCGCGAACGCAATGGCCGCCGGCAAGCGACGGTATTGACACCCCACCCCCTGGAGGCCGCACGCCTTCTGGGTTGCAGCACGGCCGAAGTACAGGCCGATCGGCTGCAAGCAGCCCGGGAACTGGCCCTGCGCTTTCAGTGCACGGCCCTGCTCAAGGGTTCGGGCACCGTAGTAACCCAGACACCCGATACCGCAAAGGCCGCGGTGCCGCAGCCATGCTGGATCAATCCCACGGGCAATGCACGGCTGGCCACAGGCGGCACAGGCGACGTACTGGCCGGCCTGATTGCTGCACTCTGGGCCCAGGGCCGCACCCCCACCGAAGCCGCGGCCCTGGCCGCCTACCGGCATGGCGCGGTGGCAGACCAATGGCCAAGCGCCCTGCCATTCAGCGCCTCGGCGCTGGCCTTGCAACTGGGCCAACCCCTGCCCAAATCCGCCCAGGGTCAGCTCACGCCAGTTGGGGGTCGCGAAGATTGACGCCAACAGCCCTTAACGCCTGGACGACTTTGGAGCCTTGCCCGGCACACCGGCCTTGGCCTTGGTTTTGACAGCGCCCAACACCTTCTTGCCCAGGGCCCGCAAGGCCTGGACCGGAGAAGGCGGAGGCAGTTGAGGCAGGTCGTCGACCACGGCCGGCACCTCGGAACGACGACCCGTTTTCCCACCCTTGCGCGCAGTTGCAACCCCTGGGGCAGGCGCCGGAACCTCGGGAGCCTCGACAGCAGGCAGGCCGGAGCCCGCCAGGGCGTACTCCGCTTCCAGCGCAGCCAGGTTCACCCCCTTGACCATGGCCTTGCGCGAAGCCTTGCGGCCCTGCTTGCCAGCCGCCACCGCACCGTCGGCCGGCGGCCTGGGCTGGGCGTTGCGCTGGGCACGCTTGTCCTTGGCATCGCGGCGGCCCCATTTATCGGAAGCATGGGAGTCGTCACGGCCCGTCGGGCGTGCCCCACGCCCCTGGGACACAGGCTGATCCTCACCCTCGCGCACCAGGCGGAAGTCAATGCGCCGGCCATCCAGATCCACACGGCTGACCTGTACGCGCAGCCGCGTACCGATGCCATAGCGTATGCCCGAGCGCTCGCCACGCAACTCCTGGCGCGCCTCGTCGAAGCGGAAGTAGTCACCCCCCAGTTCGGTGATGTGGACCAGGCCCTCCACATACATGGCATCCAGCGTGACGAAGATGCCGAAGGTCGTGACCGAGGACACGGTGCCTGCGAATTCCTCACCCAGATGCTCACGCATGTACTTGCACTTGAGCCAGGCCTCGACATCGCGGCTGGCCTCGTCGGCCCGGCGCTCGTTGGCACTGCAGTGCAGGCCGGCGGCCTCCCAGGCCTGGATTTCGGCAGCCGCTGCACGCTTGCGCGGCTTTTGCCGCGGCTCGGTGACTCGCGAGGCCAGGCGCTTGGCCAGCTTGGCTTCGGCCTCACCCGGTGTGGGCAAGTCGGGCAGGCGGTAGTGGAAGCCCTCGAGCTCGGACTTGATCACGCGATGCACCAGCAGGTCGGGATAGCGGCGTATGGGGCTGGTGAAGTGGGTATAGGCCTCGAAGGCCAGGCCGAAGTGGCCCGAGTTCTCGGGCGTGTAGAAGGCCTGCATCATCGAACGCAGCAGCATGGTATGGATCTGCTGCGAATCAGGCCTGTCCTTCGTGGCGTTGGCGATGGCCTGGAATTCCGAGGTCGCAGGGTTGTCGCCTATGGTCACCCCCACCCCCATGGCCTTGAGGTAGTTGCGCAGGATGTCCTGCTTTTCCAGCGAAGGCTTGTCATGCACACGGAACAGGCCCACGCGTCCGCTTTGATCGATGAAGTCGGCGCTGCAGACGTTGGCCGCCAGCATCGCCTCTTCGATCAGCTTGTGGGCTTCGTTGCGCGTGCGCGGCACGATCTTCTCGATGCGACCACTCTCATCGCAGACGATCTGCGTCTCCGTCGTTTCGAAGTCCACGGCACCGCGCGCTTCGCGGGCCTTGAGCAGCGCCTGGTAGACGCCGTGCAGGTTCAGCAGATCGGCCACGCGCTCGCCACGCCTGGCGGCTTCCGGCCCCCGCGTATTGGCCAGGATGGCAGCCACTTCGTTGTATGTGAAGCGCGCATGGCTGTGCATCACGGCGGGATAGAACTGGTAGGCATGGACCTCGCCCTTGGCCGTGACCAGCATGTCGCAGACCATGCAGAGGCGGTCCACATCGGGATTGAGCGAGCACAATCCATTGCTCAACTTCTCGGGCAGCATGGGAATCACGCGGCGCGGGAAATAGACGCTGGTGGCGCGGTCGTAGGCGTCGACGTCGATGGCACTGCCCGTAGTCACATAGTGGCTGACATCGGCAATGGCCACCAGCAGGCGCCAGCCCTTGCCGCGCCCCACTTTGGCAGGCTCGCAGTAGACGGCATCGTCGAAGTCGCGCGCATCCTCACCGTCGATGGTCACCAGGGGCACGTCGGTCAGGTCGATGCGGTTCTTGCGGTCGGCTGCACGCACCTTGTCCGGCAAGGCCTTGGCCTGGGCCAGGCAGGCGTCGGAGAACACATGGGGCACGCCATACTTGCGCACCGCGATCTCGATCTCCATGCCGGGGTCGTCAACCTCGCCCAGGACCTCGATGATGCGACCCACGGGCTGACCAAACAGCGCGGGGGCTTCGGTCAGTTCGACCACCACGACCTGGCCGATCTTGGCCGATCCCGTGGCATTGGCAGGTATCAGAATGTCCTGGCCATAGCGCTTGTCCTCGGGCGCGACCAGCCAGACACCGCTTTCCTGCAGAAAGCGGCCAATGATGTTGTGCGCGGGGCGCTCGATGATTTCGACCACGCGCCCCTCGGGCCGGCCACGCCGGTCATGCCGGGCGATGCGGACCTTCACGCGGTCCTTGTGCAGCACGGCACGCATCTCGTTGGGTGGCAAAAAGATGTCGCTTTCGCCATCGTCACGGATGACGAAGCCATGCCCGTCGCGGTGGCCCTGCACGCTGCCCCAGATTTCGTCGTTCACGTCGGCATTTTTTGTGCGAGGGTTCATTTTTTTGATATACAATCTAAATCTTTCCTGAGGCGCCCAGGTGGCGGAATTGGTAGACGCACTAGTTTCAGGTACTAGCGGGTAACTCCGTGGAGGTTCGAGTCCTCTCCTGGGCACCAAGTTTAACGACAACC
>JAIRVR010000011.1 GCA_031253795.1 Burkholderiaceae bacterium | reverse complement strand
AGGCCGGTCACGAAGGGCATGGCCACGAAGAAGATCATGATCACGCCGTGGGCCGTGAAGATCTGGTCGTAGTGGTGCGGAGGCAGGTAGCCCAGGTTGTCGCCGAAGGCCATGGCCTGTTGCAGGCGCATCATGACGGCGTCGGCGAAGCCGCGCAGCAGCATGACCAGACCGAGGATCATGTACATGATGCCGATCTTCTTGTGGTCGATGCTGCAGAACCAGTCGCGCCACAGCGGGCCCCACAGGCGGAATTTGGTGAGCAGGCCCAGGACGCCCAGGCCGCCGAGCACCACGGCGATGAAGGTCACCAGCACGATGGGCTCATGCGCCATCGGTATGGAGTCCCAGGTGATGCGGCCCAGCAGCCAGTGGGCCTGTGCCGGGGAGGTATGTTCAGACATATCGGTCTCTTGTCGTGATGGGAGGGGCCGGGGCGGGGGCCGTCGGCCGCGTCCTCTAACTGCTTATTGCTGCGCCTCGGTGACGGAGGCGTCGCGCTTGTCCAGGAGGGCCACGACGCGGTCCGCGTTGTCCACCGTGCAAACGTCCTGGGGCAGGTTCATGCCCACGGCCTTGAGGTAGGCCTCGCCGCCGGCGGCATCGATGGCCATCATGTGGTGCATGCACATCTTGCCTTCTTCGACGCAGCGGTTGAGCACCTTGTCGTACAGGCCTTCGTCCACGGAAGCGAAACGCTCCACGGGATTGCGTTCGCTGGGCTTGGCCAGGTTCAGGTAGGCCTCGCGCGTCAGCACCTTGCCTTCCGACTTGGCCTGGGCCACCCATTGGGCGAAGTCCTCGTTGCTCAGGCCGTGGAACTTGAAGGTCATGCCCGAGAAGCCGGCGCCGCTGTAGTGCGAGGCCAGGCCGTGGAACACGCCGGGCTTGTTGATCACGGCATTGAGTTCGGTCTGCATGCCGGGCATGGCATAGATCATGCCGGCCAGGTCAGGCACGTAGAACGCGTTCATGGTCGAGGTGGAGGTCAGCTTGAAGTGGATGGGGCGATCCACGGGAGCTGCCAGCTCGTTGACGGTGGCGATTCCCTGCTCGGGAATGAAGAACAGCCACTTCCAGTCCATGGCGACGACCTGCACCTCCAGGGGCTTGACGTCGGCGCTCAGCGGCTTGGTGGCCGAGACGCGATCCAGCGGGCGGTAGGGGTCCAGCTTGTGGGTGCTGATCCAGGTGATGGCGCCCAGGGCGATGATGATCAGCAGCGGAACCGACCAGATCACCAGTTCCAGCGTGGTCGAGTGGTGCCACTCGGGGTCATAGCGGGCTTCGGTGTTCGACTGGCGGTATTTCCAGGCGAACAGCAGCGTGAGGATGATCACCGGGATGATGATGATCAGCATCAGCAAGGTGGCGGTGACCACCAGGTTGCCTTGCTGGGCGGCGATGTCGCCTGCCGGGTTGAGCACGACGGCTTTGCTGCAGCCAGTGAGACTGGCTGTCAAAGCGGCCGCGGTGAGCCACGCAGGCCCACGGAGTTCCTTGATTTTTAGCATGCTAGGGGCGCAACAAAGGCGCGTTTACATAGAAACGCGGATTACAAGATCCGTGCAAATGTATTACGGAGTATAAATTTGTCCATTGGACATTTTGTCCAACGTCAAGGAGATGACGGGAACTTTCTGCTACCTGACGGGCAGGGCGGTCCCGATGGTCGGCGGGACGGCCCTGCGGTCGGGCTGTCCAGGATGGCGCAGGGGATGCGCCTCGCGCCGCTGCAAGGCAGCATTCGGCGCGCAGCGCAGCGGGATAAACACCGACAGGCCCAAGGTGAAACCGCCCTTGCGCCAGATCAAGTGAGGGCGTAGAACGGAGCTGTCAGTGAGAGACAAGGAGCATCCATCTATGAGCGGCCTCGACACTACTGCAAGCTTCCCCACCCATGGCTACGAAGCCTCCGAGCGCCTGTCACAGGCCAATACGCACGAGGACGTCACTCCCAACGAGATCGCGGTCGGCGTGATCATAGGGCGGTCCTCGGAATACTTCGACTTCTTCGTCTTTGGCATCGCCTGCGTGCTGGTCTTTCCGGCCCTGCTGTTTCCCCAGCTGTCCAAGCTTGACGGCACCCTGATCTCTTTCGCCATCTTTGCCCTGGCCTTCGTGGCCCGGCCCCTGGGCACTTCGCTGTCCATGGCCGTCCAGCGCCGCTGGGGGCGTGCCACCAAGCTGACCCTGGCCCTGTTCCTGCTGGGCGTGTGCACGGTGGGCATGGCCTTTCTGCCCAGTTACCGCCAGGCCGGCATGTCGGCCGTGGTGGCCCTGATCCTGCTGCGCGTGGGCCAGGGCATTGCCCTGGGTGGCTCCTGGGATGGCCTGCCTTCGCTGCTGGCCATGTCGGCGCCCAAGAATCGGCGCGGCTGGTATTCCATGATCGGCCAGCTCGGCGCGCCGCTGGGCTTCGTGCTCGCGGCAGGCCTGTTTGCCTACATCTACTCTCGCGTGGACGCCGACGAGTTCCTGAGCTGGGGCTGGCGCTACCCCTTCTGCGTGGCCTTCGCCATCAATGTGGTGGCCCTGTTTGCCCGGCTGCGCCTGGTCGTGGGCCAGTCCTATACCGAGCTGCTCGAGCAGCGCGAACTCGAGCCCATGGGTGTGACGCGCCTGATGCGCGACGAAGGGCGCAACGTGGTCATCGGCGCCTTCGCAGCCCTGGCCAGCTTTGCGCTGTTCCACCTGGTGACCATCTTCCCGCTGTCCTGGATTTCGCTGTATGCCGAGCAATCCGTGGTTGAGGTGCTGAGCGTGCAGATCGTCGGTGCGTTCTTTGCCGCGGGCGCCATCATGCTGTCCGGCTGGCTGGCCGACCGCGTGGGCCGGCGCAATACCCTGGGCACCATGGCCTGCCTGATCGGCATCTTCAGCTTCATGGCGCCCTGGCTGCTGGGAAGCGGGACCGTGGGCAACAATATTTTCATCATCGTCGGCTTCATCCTGCTGGGCCTGTCCTATGGCCAGGCCGCCGGCACGGTGACGGCCAACTTCCCGTCGCGCTACCGCTACACGGGTGCGGCCCTGTCCTCCGACATGGCTTGGCTGATCGGTGCGGCCTTTGCGCCCCTGGTGGCCCTGGGTGTGTCCTCGCGCTTCGGCCTGGTCGCCCTGGGGGCCTACCTGCTGTCCGGCGCGCTGTGCACGTTGGCGGCCCTGGGCATCAACCGCGCCATCGAGTCGCGCGATTGAGGCGGATCCAGGTGAGAGCAAGGCCGGCCTGTTGCCGGCCTTGCTTTTTTCTGGAGAGACGATTCAGGGGTTCTCGTTGTAGCGGGCCTTGAAGTCGAATTCCAGCCGGTCGCAGTCCTGTACCGAGGCAAAGCGGTCCGTCTTGCGCTCGTCCGCGGGGCGCGATACCTCCTTGCGGCAGATTTTGATGGTTTCGCGGTCCACCCAGCGCTGTTCGCCTTCGGGGGTGGACAGCAGGGAACCGGCCAGCATGAGCGCGGCGAAGAACACGACGGGCAGGGCGATCAGCCAGGCCACGATGCGGCGGCTGCCAGGGCGCCGGGCGGAGGATGCGTGTTCGGAGTCTGTGGGTTCTGCCATGGCCGGCGATTATGCGGGCAGGACCGGACCCGGAGCCTGAGCAGGATCAGGTCCGTAGCCATCAGCGGCCCGCAATGCCTGCCATCCGCCCCCGCCTGTCCTGCCCGTCGGCCACATGCATGCCGAGTCCGCGCCGGATGCCTGAGGCCTGCCTTGGCCGAGGCTTGGGCGCACAAGGGTGGGGCAATCCTATAATGCCAGCTTGTCCCGCGGGGACAGCGCCTTGCGTGGGCGCTCCGAACTCCTAGACACCATGAGCACACCCACTTTCACCGTTGCCGACATCCGCAAGAGCTTTCTGGACTTTTTCGCATCCAAGGGGCACACCATCGTCGAGTCGAGCCCTCTGGTCCCCGGCAACGATCCCACGCTGATGTTCACCAACTCGGGCATGGTCCAGTTCAAGGACGTGTTCCTGGGCACGGACAAGCGCCCGTACAAGCGTGCGACCTCGGTGCAGACCTGCCTGCGCGCAGGCGGCAAGCACAACGACCTGGAAAACGTGGGCTACACCGCCCGCCACCACACCTTCTTCGAAATGCTGGGCAACTGGTCGTTTGGCGACTACTTCAAGCGCGAATCGCTGAAGTGGGCCTGGGAGCTGCTGACCGAGGTCTACAAGCTGCCCAAGGAGCGTCTGCTGGCCACCGTCTACGAAGAGGACGATGAGGCCTATGACATCTGGACCAAGGAAATCGGCCTGCCGCCCGAGCGCGTGATCCGCATTGGCGACAACAAGGGCGGCCGCTACCAGAGCGATAACTTCTGGATGATGGCCGACACCGGCCCCTGCGGCCCCTGCTCGGAAATCTTCTACGA
>JAIRVR010000061.1 GCA_031253795.1 Burkholderiaceae bacterium | reverse complement strand
CCAATGATAGGCAAATTGACAGGAACGCTGCTGGAAAAAAACCCGCCCGAGGTGCTGGTGGACTGCGGCGGCGTGGGCTACGAGGTGCAGGTGCCCATGAGCACCTTCTACAACCTGCCGGCCAGCGGCGCCAGGGTCAGCCTGCTGACGCATTTCGTGGTGCGCGAGGATGCACAGCTGCTGTACGGCTTTGGCACGCATGCCGAGCGCCAGGCCTTTCGCGAGCTGATCAAGATCACGGGCATAGGTCCGCGCATGGCGCTGTCGGTGCTCAGCGGCATGAGCGTGGATGATCTGGCCCAGGCCGTGACGCTGCAGGAGGTGGGCCGCCTGGTCAAGGTGCCGGGCATCGGCAAGAAGACGGCCGAGCGCCTGCTGCTGGAGCTCAAGGGCAAGATCGGGGCCGATACGGGGGCGCAATCGCTGTTCGTCAACAACGACCAGAACGACATCCTGCAGGCCCTGATGGCCCTGGGCTATTCGGACAAGGATGCGGCCGCCGCCCTCAAGAAGCTGCCGCCCGACGTGGGCGTGACCGAAGGCATCAAGCTGGCGCTGAAGGCGCTGGCCAAGTGAGCGCGCCATGAGCATCCATACCGATGACTTCGGCCAGGGCTTTGCGGCCGACAGCCAGCCGGCCAGGCCCCGCGTGATTTCGGCGGCGCCCGTGTCGCGCGGCGAGGAGGCGCTGGAGCGTGCGCTGCGCCCCAAGCTGCTGCAGGAGTACGTGGGCCAGGCCAAGGCGCGCGAGCAGCTGGAGATCTTCATCGGCGCGGCCAGAAAGCGCAGCGAGGCCCTGGACCATGTGCTGCTGTTCGGCCCGCCGGGCCTGGGCAAGACCACGTTGAGCCACATCATCGCGGCCGAGCTGGGCGTGAACCTGCGCCAGACCAGCGGCCCGGTGCTCGAAAAGCCCAAGGATCTCGCGGCCCTGCTGACCAATCTCGAGCCCAACGACGTGCTGTTCATCGACGAGATCCACCGCCTGTCGCCCGTGGTCGAGGAAATCCTCTACCCGGCGCTGGAGGACTACCAGATCGACATCATGATCGGCGAAGGGCCGGCGGCGCGCTCCATCAAGCTGGATCTGCAGCCCTTCACGCTGGTGGGCGCCACCACGCGCGCGGGCATGCTGACCAATCCGCTGCGCGACCGCTTCGGCATCGTGGCGCGGCTGGAGTTCTACACGGCCGAGGAGCTTGCGCGCATCGTGAGGCGCAGCGCCGGCCTGCTGGAGGCGCCCATCGACGAGGAGGGGGCCTTCGAGATCGCGCGGCGTTCGCGCGGTACGCCGCGCATCGCCAACCGGCTGCTGCGCCGCGTGCGCGACTACGCCGATGTGCGTGGCGACGGCCGCATCACGCGCGAGCTGGCCGACCGCGCCCTGGCCATGCTCGATGTCGATCCCCAGGGCTTCGACATCATGGACCGCAAGCTGCTGGAGGCCGTGGTCCACCGCTTCGATGGCGGCCCCGTGGGCCTGGACAATATCGCGGCCAGCATCGGCGAGGAAGCGGGCACCATCGAGGATGTGATCGAGCCCTATCTGATCCAGCAGGGCTTTTTGCAGCGCACGCCGCGCGGGCGCATGGCCACCCAGGCCGCCTACCGCCACCTGGGCCTGCAGGTGCCGGGCGACGGCGCCGGCTGAGGGCGGGGGCGGCTCACTCCTCGGTGCCGGCGTTCCAGAAGGCCTGGAGCACGCCGGGCAGGGACTCGATGGCAGCGATGACGCGGTCCAGCTCCTCGCTGTCCACCGAGGTGGCGTAGAGCATGGCCTCGATTTCCGTGTCCTGGGGGCCGAAGGCGTGGGTTTCTACGGCACGCACGGGGTAGCTGGCGTTTTCCAGCAGCTCCAGCATTTGCTCGCGCACCTCGCCCTGCACCCCGCGGTGGCAGATGGCGTAGACGTAGTAGGTCGATTCCGTGGATTCGTCGTCCACCGGGCGGCGGTTGATGCGGTTGACCACGGGGCGCAGCAAGGTGTTGCTGGCCAGCACGAACAAGGTGGCCAGGCCGGCCTCGGCAATCAGGCTGGCGCCCGCGCAGGCGCCCACGGCGGCCGAGCCCCAGAGCGTGGCTGCCGTGTTCAGGCCGGTGATGTTGGCGCCTTCCTTCATGATGGCGCCCGCGCCCAGAAAGCCCACGCCCGAGACCACGTAGGCCACGACGCGTGTGGCCCCGTCGGCCCCGCCCAGGCGCACGGCCAGGTCCACGAAGACGGCCGCGCCCACGGCGACCAGGGTGTTGGTGCGCAGCCCGGCCGTGCGCTGGCGCACCTGGCGCTCCAGGCCGATGAGGGCGCCGAACACAAAGGCCGCCGACAGGCTGACGATGGTGTCCAGCATGGCGCCGGGATTGAAGTTCTGCAGGGCCAGCATGTGGAGTGTCCTTGTTTTGGCTGGGAAAGCGGGGTCCTTGGGAAGGTCTGCGTCATTGCCAGCCGTAGCGGCGGATGTAGACCCGCTTGAGCACGGTGGCCAGGCAAGCGTAGCCGAACAGGATGGCAATCATCCAGGGGAAGTAGCCGGCCGGCAGCGCCTGCAGCTTGAAGTAGTCGGCCAGCGGGCCCATGGGCAGCCAGATGCCGGCCGCCATGATGGCGCCCGTGGCCAGCAGCAGCGGCCAGGAGGCGCGGCTTTGCACGAAGGGCAAGCGGGGCGTGCGGATCATGTGCACGATCAGCGTCTGCGTCAGCAGGCCGATGACGAACCAGCCGGACTGGAACAGGGTCTGGTGCTCGGGGCTGTTGGCCCCGAAGACGAACCACATCAGGGCGAAGGTCAGGATGTCGAACAGCGAACTGATGGGCCCGAAGAACACCATGAAGCGTCCCAGGTCGGCGGGGTTCCAGCGCAGGGGCTGGCGCACCAGCTCGTCGTCCACGTTGTCGAAGGGGATGGCGATCTGCGACAGGTCGTACAACAGGTTCTGCACCAGCAGGTGCAGGGGCAGCATGGGCAGGAAGGGGATGAAGGCCGAGGCCACCAGCACCGAGAACACGTTGCCGAAGTTGGAGCTGGCCGTCATGCGGATGTACTTGAGCATGTTGCTGAAGGTGCGCCGGCCTTCGATCACGCCCTGCTCCAGCACCATCAGGCTTTTTTCCAGCAGGATGATGTCGGCCGCCTCCTTGGCGATGTCCACGGCGCTGTCCACGCTGATGCCGATGTCGGCGGCGCGCAGGGCCGGGGCGTCGTTGATGCCGTCGCCCAGAAAGCCGGTGATGTGGCCGTTGGCGCGCAGTGCATGCACGATGCGCTCCTTGTGCAGCGGCGTGAGCTTGGCGAACAGCTGGTGGCGCTCCACCGTGTGGCGCAGCGTCTCGTCGTTCATGTGCTCGATCTGCGTGCCCAGCACGATGCTGTCGGCGGCCAGGCCCACGTCGCGGCAGACCTTGGCGGCCACCAGCTCGTTGTCGCCGGTCAGCAGCTTGACGGACACGCCGTGCGCGGCCAGCGCGCCGAGTGCCTCGGCCGTGCTGTCCTTGGGCGGGTCCAGGAACGCCAGGTAGCCGACCAGGATCAGGTCCGATTCATCGGCCACGCCGTAGTCGCTGCGCTGCGGCGGCACTTCCTTCATGGCCACGGCCACCACGCGCAGGCCTTCGCGGTTGAGCTCGCGCGTCACGCGGCGCACGCGTGCCAGCCGGTCCTCGTCCAGCGGCAGGCTGGCGTCGCCTTCGCGCAGCCGCGAGCAGACCTGCAGCACTTCCTCGACCGCACCCTTGCAGATCAGCTCGTGGTGGTGGTCCTGCTCAGCCACCACCACCGACATGCGGCGGCGCTCGAAGTCGAAGGGGATTTCATCGACCTTGCGGTAGTCCTCGGCCACGCGCAGCTGGGTGTGCAGCTCCACATGTTCGAGCACGGCATGGTCCAGCAGGTTTTTCAGGCCGGTCTGGTAGTGGCTGTTGAGGAAGGCGAACTTCAGCGCCTCGTCGCTGGGCTGGCCGAAGGCGTCGGTATGGCGCTCCAGGACGATGCGGTCCTGGGTCAGGGTGCCGGTCTTGTCGGTGCACAGCACATCCATGGCGCCGAAGTTCTGGATGGCATCCAGGCGCTTGACCACGACCTTGCGGCGCGACAGCACCACGGCGCCCTTGGCCAGGGTGGACGTCACGATCATGGGCAGCATCTCGGGTGTCAGGCCCACGGCAACGGACAGGGCGAACAGAAAGGCCTCGGTCCAGTCGCCCTTGGTATAGCCGTTGATGAACAGGACCACGGGCACCATCACGGCGGCGAAGCGGATCAGCAGCCAGCTGACGCTGTTGACGCCGGCCTCGAACGCGGTGGGCGTGCGGTCGCTGGCGGTCACGCGCGTGGCGATGGTGCCGAAGTAGCTGCGGTTGCCCGTGGCCACGACCACGGCCAGGGCGGTGCCCGAGACCACGTTGGTGCCCATGAAGAGCAGGTTGCTGGCATCGAGCACGCCGGCGCCGCTGGATGCGGCCGCGTCGGCACGCTTTTCCACGGGCAGGGATTCACCCGTCATGGCGGCCTGGCTGACGAACAGGTCCTTGGCGTTGAGCACGCGGCAGTCGGCGGGGATCATGTCCCCGGCCGACAGCAGGACCAGGTCGCCGGGTACGACCTCGCGCAGCGGCACCTCGTGCCGGCGCGCCTGCTGGCCGAAACCGCTGTGCGGGGCATCGGCGTTGCCCTGGGCGGGGCCGGGCTGGCCCGGGCCGTTGCGCCGCAGAACGGTGGCCGTGCTGCTGACCATGGCCTTGAGCCGCGCGGCGGCCCGGTTGGAGCGGCCTTCCTGGACAAAGCGCAGCAGGGTGGACAGCACGACCATGGAGCCTATGACCAGGGTGGCCTTCATGTCCTCGGTGACATAGGAGACCACGGCCAGCAGGGTCAGCAGCAGGTTGAAGGGGTTGCGATAGCAGTACCAGAGGTGCAGCCAGCCCGGCAGGGGCTTTTCATGGGCCACTTCGTTGGGGCCGAAGCGCGTCAGGGCGGCCCGGGCCTCTTCGCGGCTCAGTCCGTCTTCGCTGGAGCCGGCACGCGCCAGCACGGCGGCGGCGTCGTCGCGCGAGGCGCGCAGCAGCTCGCGCGTGAGCGCGGGCGCCACCGAGCGGGGCAGGGCCTTGCCCGAGGGCAGGGCATCACGGCTGAACAGCCCCATGGCGCGGCGGCTGCGCAAAAAGGCCTGGAACAGGTGCTTGAGGGCTTTCATGGCGCTCTCCCATCGGCTCTAGTGGCGGACCAGGCCCAGGCTGCTGAGCAGCCAGTGCCAATTGCGCTGGCAGGTGCCCAGCAGGCGGCGGGTCAGGGGCTGGCGTGCCACGGTGGCCGATTGCAGCCACTGGCGGCGCGCAGCGGGCGCCAGGTGGCGGTATACCTCGGCGCGCTGCTGCGGTGCCAGCAGGGACAGGATATCGGCCTGCTGGCGCGGTGTCAGCGCCTCGACGGCATGTGCGAAGAGATGGGGGCCGTGCTGCAGCAGCAGGTCGTGCAGCTGCTCGGTGCGGCGTGCGGCGATGGCGGCTTGCAGGGCCAGGGGCAGGATGCTGGCGCGCGGGGTGGCGGGCATGGCGCGCAGCGTGGCGATGTGTTGCATGGCGGGCTCCTTTCGTGGCGGCCGAAGGAAGCCTGCGCCTGCGTGTCAATGGACGTGGGCGAGCCTCCCGGCCGGGGCCTGGGCAATGGGAAGAGGGGCTGCGCACATGCGCGGCCCGCGGTGTTCAGGGCAAGATCGACCGGGATCGGGGTCCATGGGGAACTCCTTTCTGACGCGGTGGCGGGACGGGGTGGCGGGCCGCGCTCAGCGCGGCTGCAGGCTCAGAAAGCTGCGGATACGGTGCGTGGGCCAGCTGGTCTGCAGGTCCAGGCGCATGGCCTCCTGCAGCGGCGTGGCTTGCGGCCCCTGCATTTGTGCCTGCATTTGCGCAGGTGTCGCCGGGCCGCAGGCGCCGGTCTGGCGCGCGGGGGCTCCGTGCTGCCGAGCGGGCAGGGCGGGGCGGACGAACGTGGTGGTCATGGCTTTCTCCTTGGCGAACCAGGAAGACCGCCGCGGCAGGGCTGTCACAAGGCGCCGCTGCGAAAGCCCGGCGGGGCCTTCGTGCGGAGCGAACCGTGGTCAAACAGGCAAGCTCTGCAGGTTCGCGCACAGGCCGCCAGGCACGGCGCGCGGACTGCACCCGGGGGGGCGCAGAGCTTCAAGGGAAATGCACAGCAATGGATGGGAGCCGGACCGACATGGCCGCTCCCATCACGGGAGTCGGTCAGTCAGCCAGCAGCGAAGCCATTGCGGCGCGCTGTTTGTCACTGGTTGAACTGGCACTGTCCACGGGGGACTCCTGAAATTGCGATCCCTCCATTGTGCCGCGCACACTGATCCGGGTCAACCCTGATGGAGGCGAAGAGCGGCTCAGCCAGCCCTGCACGATGAGCAGCTGGGCCGCGTAGTAGGTGGCCAGCACGGCGGCCTGTGCGCCGTCGAAAGGCTGGACGAAGCGGTTGATGGCCAGCAGCGAATCGCTGGCCATGAAAAAGCAGGCGCCCGCGCCCACGCACCAGGCCGCGCCGCCGCCCAGGTGGTGGGCGCGTCCCAGGGCCTGGGCGGCCATCAGCGCGATGACCAGCACATAGGCCGCCACGGGCAGGCGCAGGGCCGCCGGCAGGCCGCCTTGCCACAGGAAGGCGTACATGCCGGCGCCCAGGGCCAGGGTGGCCAGCAGCGAGGCGCGGTGCGCGAACCAGGGCGCGTCGCGGCGCAGCAGCACGATGTAGGCCAGGTGGGCCAGCAGAAAGCTGGCCAGGCCCGGAATGAACAGCCCCTCCAGCATGAGAAACACATCGCCGGCCAGCGAGCCCGCCAGGGCCGCGGCCAGCCACCAGGCGCCCGTGGCCGGGCGGTCCAGCGCCGCCAGGGCCGCGCTGGACCGCCAGTGTGTGGCCACGGCGGCCAGCGCCAGGACCATGGCCAGGGGCTTGAACAGCCAGTGCCAGTGCACCAGGTCCAGGGCGCTGGTGGCGGTGGCCAGGGCCCCGGCCTCGATGGCCAGCGCCATCCAGATGCCGATGCGCCCCTGCATGGCCGCGCCCAGGGCCCATTGGCAGGCCAGCAGCACGGCGAACCACAGCGCATTGCGCGCCATGGAGGACTGGTCGGCATGCCACAGGAACAGCGCGACGCCGGCGATCAGCCCAGCGAACTGCCATCCCGCGAACCAGCGCAGGGCCGGCGACATGGGCGGGGCGTACAGCACGCGGTGGGCCTGCAGGTCGAAGGCCGGCCGGGGAAAGCGCTGCGCTACGTCGGCAGGGCGCCAGCCCGGGGGCTTGAGCCAGACGCGCAGCTTGTCGCCGAAGCGGCGCGCATGCCAGCTGTCGTGCAGCAGTTGGCGGTAGACGGTCAGATTGGCCCAGACCGGGTCCCAGCTTTGCAGCAGGCCGCGCGTGCCGTAAACGCAGGGCTCGCGGTCGTCCTCGGCCTTGAAGGTGCCGAACAGGCGATCCCAGACGATGAGGATGCCGCCGTAGTTCTTGTCCAGGTACATGTCGTTGACGGCATGGTGGACGCGGTGGTTGCTGGGCGCGCAGAACCAGCGGTCGAACCAGCCCAGGCGACGCACCTGCTCGGTATGGACCCAGAACTGGTAGAGCAGGTCGATGAGGCTGACCACGGCGAACACCAGGGGCGGCACGCCGGCCAGGGCCATGGGCAGGTAGAACAGCCAGCCCAGCAGGGCGCCCGAGCTGGTCTGGCGCAGGGCCGTGGACAGGTTGTAGTCCTGGCTCTGGTGGTGCACGGCGTGGGCGGCCCAGAGCACGGCCACTTCGTGCCCCATGCGGTGCATCCAGTAGTAGCACAAGTCATAGAACAGCAGGGCCAGCAGCCAGCCCGGCAGGCTGGTCCAGAAGGCTTCTCCCCGCCACAGCGCCAGGTGCTCGAAGACCAGGGTGTACAGCCCTATGCGCAGCAGGCGCGTGAATACGGCGCTGGTCTGGCTCAGCATGCCCAGGCTGATGGAGTTGGCGGCATCGGCCAGCCGGTAGGCATTGCGGCCGCGCCACACGCTGATGCCCCATTCGAGCGCGATCAGCAGCAGAAAGGCCGGTGTGGCGTAGACGATGATTTGGCTGGGGCTGGGCATGTCCGCAGATTCTGGCAATGCGTCCCATGCGTCGGATTGGCGTCAACCCTAGGCCTGGAGGCTCCATGCAGTGCCAAGGGTTGCAACGGATTGAAATAAATAACTTGATATGGCAATGAAATTGCATGCCATGGCAGAATTTAGGGTTTACCCGAGTTATGGCGGTCCTGCGCACGGTCCGCTTCCCCGACCGCCGCGCAGGCGCTTTGGCGCAAACCGACCGCACCGTTTCTTTGCCTATGACCATTTCCCGTCGCCGTCTCGTGGTGGCTGCCGCACTGGCTGCTGCTGCAGGATTCACCGCTTGCGCCGCCCCGGCTGCACAGGGCGGCAAGGCTGCCCGGCCGGGAAAGAGCTGGCCGGGCGCCGGCCCCATCACGCTCATCGTGCCCTTTGCGGCCGGGGGCGAGGTGGATGCCATGGCGCGCCTGATCGGGCGCAAGCTGTCCGAGCGTCTCAGGCAGTGCGTGGTGGTGGACAACGTGCCCGGCGCGGGCGGCGTGCTGGGCGTGAGCAAGGCCGTCAAGTCGCCGGCCGACGGCTATACGCTGCTGATGGGGTCGGACGGGCCGGTGGGCATCGCCCAGTTGCTGAGTTCCTCCGTGCGCTACGACACCCAGCGCGATCTGGTGCCCGTGGGCCTGGTGGCCGTCGCCCCCGTGGTGGCCGTGGCCCGTCCCGGCCTGCCGGCCCATCATCTGCAGGAGCTGATTGCGCTGGCACGCTCTCGGCCTGGCGCGCTGAGCTATGCCACCGTGGGGGCGGGATCGCTGCCCCACCTGGCCATGGAGATGCTGCAGGAGCGTGCCAGGGTCCGCATGATCCACGTGCCCTACCGCGGTAGCGCCCAGATACTCAGCGAAGTCATGGGCGGCCAGGTCGATGTGGGCATGCTGGCCGCTGCCAGCGCCACACCCCTGGTGCGCCAGAAAAAGCTCGTCGGCCTGGGTGTGACATCGGCCCAGCGTATCGAGGCCCTGCCGGGTGTGATGGGCTTTGGCGAAGTGCCCGAGCTCAAGGGCTTCGAGCTCAATGCCTGGAGCGGTCTGTTCGCACCGGCGGGCACGCCCGAGGCCGTGGTGGCCCGGCTGTCCTCCGAACTGGTGCAGGTGCTGCAAATGCCCGAGGTGCGCAAGGCCCTGGAAGAAGGCGGTGTCACGCCGGGCGATGGCTCGGCCGCCGAGTTCGCCGGATTCCTCTCGCGCGAAAAGGCCAGCTACGCGCAGATCGTGAAGTCGGCCAACATGCTGGGCGAATAGGTCGCAGTGCGTCCAGGTGCGTGGCGCAATGGCGGCCATTGCGTGATCGGCCAGTTCCGCATTGCCGGAGAACGGCATTGATTCCCACGGGAATGGCGCAGCAGTGGAATATTTTTTTCAATTTGCTGTCATAAAATTGTCATAATCTGGTAACCTCCGATTACAAATTCGGGGGATGGAGTGAGATTCGCAAAGCGCTGGGTGGCCGCTTGGATGTGGCTATGGCTGTTCACGGCCGGAATGTCCTTCTCGGCGATGGCTGCCAATGGGCCGTCGGTCACTTTCGCGGGAGTCGCCTATGCAGGCGACTCCCGCTCCATAGACGAGCGATTCCGCTACTCGCGGCAATACGAGAGCCGCCTCAAGGCCGCGGGCACCTCGGCCTACCAGCGCGCGCTGGCATTCGTGGCGCAGCAGCCGGCCCAGCACCTGCAGATTTCCACCGATCCGATCGACGAGCTCAAGGGCCGGGACCAGGCCCTGGTCGTTTCCCTGGTGCTCAATTCCGAGACTGTCTCGGTCGAGTCCTTTGGCGATGTGCGCAAGCTCTTCATCCTGGTCCGTGCACAGGCCTTGTTCTTCGACTTCAAGTCCATGACGGCGGTGCGTTCCTATCCGCTGAGCTTTGCCTTCATCGACAATTTCCGCCGCGAGCCCACTCAGGAAGACATCATGGAGCGGGTCGCCAAGGTCTATGAGGGGACGGGGGACAAGCCCGGCATCTGGGGCCGTTTCGCCCAGCGGCTGTCCACGGCCAGCCTGCCGGCGCAGACGCCGCGTTTTCTGCAGGTGACCGATATCCAGGTGCCGGCGGAGATGGTGGAGCTGCTGCCCGACTATCTGCGCGATCCCCAGGTGCACAAGACCTGGGCCGCCGATATCGTGGGGGAAGCCATTTCCAGCCGCATCGGCGTTCCCATCATTCCGTTTTCCATGGGCTATGCCGTGGGCAATGTGATGCGCATGCAGGTGCTGGACGGCGAGGTCTACGCACTGCAGCTGCCCACCACCGACTATGCGATCCGCGTGGATTTCAAGGGATTCAAGAAGCTCAAGTACAAGGAATCCGCGGCTGGCACCAGCTATATCTACGGCACTTTTGCCGACATGCGCATCGAGGAGCCGGGAGGCCCCGTGTTTCTTGGAACGCCGCTGAAAAACGCCGAAATCAAGGTCGTGCCCGTATCGCAGACCCATGTCGATGATTTCCCGGCGTTCTATGACTCGCTCAATGGGCTTTTCGTGAAGCTGGCCGAGGCCGTGGCCGATGGCAAGGGCAATGACTGGCTGAAGTCCGCCACCGGAGACAAGGGCATTGACGCGCAGATTGCAAAAACAAAAGAGCTGATGAACCTATGCAAGTAATCCAGAAAATGCTGTTGTGCCTGTCGCTGGCACTGTGTGCGGCGGGCGTCCATGCCCAGGTGCAGCAGGCGCGCGGCAAGGCATCCGTGAGTTACCAGGGCCCGCAGGTGGGTGCCGAGGACAAGGCCAGGGCCCTGATGGCGGCGCAGCTCAAAGCCGTGGAGTTCTATTACGCCGAAGCGGGCCAGTCCGAGTCCGAGAATTTCGACGCCGTGCGCGACAGGATCCGCTCCGATCCCGATCGCTATATCCTGGAGCATACGGTGCTCAGCGAAGAGGACAGCGTGGACCGCAAGCAGTACACGGTGTCCGTGCGTGTGGCCCTGAACGTGGCCAATCTGCGCAATGCCGTCAAATCCAACTCGGCCGTGGTCAAGGCCGGCCCGGCGGGCCGATCGCCCCTGGCCTTCATCTTCGTGTCGCGCCAGGTGGCATCGAGCAAGAGCTTCGATGACCGCGTCTACAAGCGCGTGGACGAGTCCGATGACGTGAAGGCCCAGGTGGCTTCCTCCGAAAAGGGTTCGGAAGGCGAGTCGCTGCGCGGCGGACGCATCAGCACCAGTGCCTCGACCTCGGGCACGGTGAATGCCTCGGTCAAGAGCAGCCGTGTTTCCGAGAGCGGCGGCAGCACCACGCGCCGTGCCTCGGAATCGAGCTGGCGCCTGATCCCCAGTGCCAACCTGTCCCAGGTTTTCACGTCGAATTTCGCCAAGGCCGGCTTCAAGGTGTCGGAGGCCGCCATGGTCGAGCCCTATACGGGCGGCCACTTCAAGGTCGCGGCCGTGGAAAACGACTACAAGAGCGGCATGGACCTGCAGTCCTCGACCCTGGCCTCCATGGTGGCCGGCATGCGCACGGCCCAGATTCCCTATATCGCGCTGGGCACGCTGGACGTGGGCCTGGCCGACCAGGATCCGCAGACCGGACTGGTGCGCGTGGGAGTGACGGTCAACGCCAAGATCCTGGACATCGGCCAGACCATTCCCGACACCATCGCCGCCGTGGGTCCCGTCCAGTACGCAGGCATGGGCCCCTCCGAGGACGAGGCGCGCAACAACGCCCTGAAGCTGGCGGCCAACAACGCGGCCCGCGATCTGACCAGCCAGATCACCAACCTCGGCCTGCGCTGACCGCGCCGCCACGGCGCTCCCCGGGCTTTCGCCCGGGGCCCGGATTTCCTGCGGGATCGGGTCGGCCCTGCATTTCCCCGGCGCGCGCATGCGCATGCCTCTTTTCTTCCAGAGCACATTCCATGAACAAGATTCTTGCCTCCACGGCCCTGGTCGCCGTCCTCTCCAGCCCTGCCCTGGTGCAGGCCCAGTTCTCGCTGCCTTCGATTCCCGGCGTGGGCAAGCTGATGGGCGGCTCGGGCGCCTCGGCCTCTTCGGGCGATGTCGCCGGCCAGGGCGATGTGCTGGTGCGCAACTATGTGGCGGCCAGCAAGGATGTGCTGAATGCCAATGCCCGCATGGCATCGGCCCTGGGCCTGAAGGAGCAGGCGGCCAGCGCCGCCAGCACGGCCGACAGCCTGGGCGATGGCGCCACGGTGGGCAATCTGGGCGACGGCAACAAGGTGGTCTCGGACACCAGCGGCGCGATTGCCGAATCCATGGCCAAAAAGCCCGTGCTGGACGCCGCGGCCAAGGCGACCTTTGCCGATGGCCTGGTGCATCTGGTCAACGGCAGCGTGAAATACGCGGGCCTGGGCAAGGACGTCACCAGCATGGGCAAGGGCCTGCAGGCGGCCAATCCCATGCAGCTGACGCGCCTGGGCTCCGCGGCCTGGGTGGTTTCCAAGTTCCCGGGCTCGGCCTCCGACCTGTTCAGGACCGTGCAGACGGCCATTGCCTTCGCCAGGGAAAACGACATCGAGGTGCCGGCCAATGCGGCGGATGCCACGTCGGCCCTGGGCTCGCTGAGCCTTTGATGGGAGCGGTGGACACCATGCGCCAGTACATTACCGTGGCCGCCGTGGCGGCCCATTTGGCACTTGCGGGCTGTGGCGACAAGTCGCCGGCCCAGCCCGAGGCTGCGGCGGCCCCCGCGCCCAGCGCAGCCGCGCCGCTGCCCGATGTGGGCAAGCTGGAAACCGTCGAGGTGCAGGCCGAGGGCCTGGGCGCAAGCCCCGGCGAGGCCATGGCCCAGGCCCTGCAGATGGCCTTGCTGCAGGTCAATGGCGCGGTCATCGAATCGGCCAGCGTCGCCACCAAGTACGGCCTCGACGTGGCCCTGGGACAGGACGCGGTTTCCCTGCGTGCCAGCGAGTTTGCCCAGGTGGTCAGCCAGCGCTCGGGTGGCGTCATCCAGTCGCTGAAGGTGGTCAGCCTGGACGAGCCCAAGCCCTGGGCCAAGCGCTACAAGTACACCATCTCGGCCCGCATCTCGAAGTTCAAGCCTTCGGCCGAACTGCAAAAGATCAAGGTCGTCATCGGCCCCGTGCGCTTCGAGCAGTCGGCCCTGCCCATGGGCGACCGCAATGTGTCGGCCGCCGAGCTGTCGGCCACGCTGCGCCAGCGCATCGGCGATGCCCTGGTGCAGACCGGGCGCTTTGCCGTGCTGGACCGCGAGTTCAGCCCCGAGATCGAGCAGGAGCTGTCCATCATCGCTTCGGGCCAGGCACCCAGCGCCGAGCTGGCCAAGCTGTCCCAGACCGCCAGCGCCGACCTGGTCTGGAGCGCGCGCGTCAGCAGCTTCGCCTACAACCGCCATGCACGCCAGCTTCGCACCAGCGACCGCGAACTGGTCAGCTACTCGGGCGGCTGGGCGCTGTCGCAAAAGCTGGTCAATGTGGCCACGCGCCAGGTCATGGCCTCGGATTCGCTGCGCGGCAGTGCGCCATCCACGGCGGCCACGACGCTGGGTTCGGGCGTGGATGGCGGCAAGGTGATGGCGGACATGAGCGACGCCCTGGTCGGCGGCGTGGTCAGCTCGATACTGCAGCGTACCTTCCCCCTCACCGTGATCGCGCGCGACGGCATGAACGTGGTGCTGAGCCAGGGCGGCCAGGCCGTGAAGGAAGGGGCCCGCTACCAGGTCGTGACCATGGGCAAGGAAATGAAGGACCCGCAGACCGGCCAGAGCCTGGGACGCATCGAGTCCCCCTGCTGCGAGCTGGTGGTCGACCGCGTGACCCCCAATCTCTCCTACGGCCACCTGGAAAGCGTGGCCACGGACCTGGAGAACCTGCCCGAAGCTGCGCTGCAGGTGCGTGGCGCACTCAAGGCTTCGGCTTCGCCTGCGGTGGCCACGGCCGCTGCGGCACCGGCCGCAGATCCGGCTGCCGCGCCGGCTCCTGCCCCCGCCCCTGCGGTGCGGACCCCGTCCCCGCGCCGAGCGGCCGCAGCGGACCCTGCCGACGCACCCGTGGGCAAGAAGAACGACGACAACTGGTAGGCGGCAGGAACCCTGCCGGCATCAGGCCCCTGGCCTGCGCCGGCCGGTGCTCAGCTGAACACCTCGTCGCGCGCACCACCCTCCAGGTGCTGCACATCGCCCCAGCCGACCAGGCCCAGGCCCTGGGGTGTCCACAGCAGGCGGTTGATGGCCGCATTGCCCAGCGCCCAGGTGCGGGGCGACTGCAGGTCCTGGTGGGTGGCCAGGCGGTAGAGGATGTCCATGACGCCACCATGGGCCACGACCACGATCTGCTCGCCCGCATGCCGGCTGGCGAGGCGGTCCACGGTGGCGGAGATGCGCTCGCGCAGCATGCGCAGCGATTCACCGCCACCATCGGGCACGAATTCCGGGTCGCGCTTGCGCCAGCGCAGGGCGTCCTCGGGATGGCTGGCCTCGATGTCGCTGAAGGTCTGGCCCTCGAAGCGGCCGAAGCAGCGCTCGCGCAGGCCCTTGTCCGTCGTCAGCGGTGCGCCCGTGGTCCGGGCCACGGCCTGGGCCGTGGCATGGGCACGCAGCAGGTCGCTGCTGTAGATGGCGGCCACGGATTCGCCGGCCAGGGCCTTGCCGGCCTGGGCTGCCTGCCACAGGCCCAGATCGTTGAGCGGAATGTCGAGATGTCCCTGGATGCGGGCGTCCACATTCCAGGCGGTTTCTCCGTGGCGGATGGCGATGATGCGCGTGGCTTGCATGGGGGCTGGCGTGGGGTGCTGCAAAAAGAGCAGGCATTGTCCCGCAAGCTGCGGCAGGCTGCTTGGTCCCCCCGCATGGGGCCAGGCTGGATCGATGGCATCGCCAACTGAACGGCGAGACCGGCGGGCCCCAAGGCCAGGGCGGAGCCTGACGAGCCGCCCCGCCGCGATGGTGCTGTCCCCTTCCGCGAAGCGAGAGGGGAGAAGGCGCGCTGCGCCTCAGGAGGTCAAATCAGTGATTTGGCGTTGTCCAGCACGAAGTCGCAGGCTTTTTCCTTGAGATCTCCCTTGAGCTTGTCGATGCTGAAGCTCTTGCCGTTGGAGCCTGTCACCAGGCCGCCGAGTCCGCTCTGGAAGCCCTGGTCCTTGGGTTGTTCCTGCTGGGACATGCCCAGCTTGCCCAGCAACTGGTCCTTGACCTGGGCAGCCTTGTCGGCATTGAGGTAGTTGTTCTTCATGCAGTAGGTGATGACACCTGCAGCGTTGCCGGCCGTGCCCGAGGGGCTCAGGCCCAGGGCCGACAGGGCCCCCGCGCCACCCGAGCTGCCGCCGAGCATGCCTCCCAGGCCCGCACCCTGGGAGCCCGAGGAAGAGGAGGAACCACCCAGTTCGGTGGCCTGGCGCAGCGTATCGCCCAGGCCCGAGGCATGGGCGGACACGGTGCCCAGGCCCAGCAGGGCGCACAGCAGTGCGCTGGAGATGGAAGTGTGCATGGCGTTTCCTTGTTGAGCGGCAGGCCATGAACTTAGCACGGTCGCGCGCGCTTGCCTGTGCCCGATTGCAAACCTTTGCCATGGACATGCCATGGATGGAGGGCCGCGCAGTCCCTCGTTTTCACTAGCTGCCAAAGCGCCGGGCCTGCCCATGATGGCCGCACCGCCAGCGGTGGAATCGTTATTTGAAAATGGCTTTTAAGTATAAAAATCAATCCATCAAGCTTTAAAAGTTATTTACAGTGACGCTCACCCAAATGGCCCGCTTTTTGCGGTGCCCGGGGCTGCCGCGCCGCAACGACCGCCGCCTTACCAACCATTCATAGGGGAGCAGACACATGATCTTGAAGACTCTGGGCCATTCCTTGCTGGCCGCAGGCCTGCTGGCTTCAGCCACGCTGGCGCAGGCCGAAACCGTGCGCTGGGCGCGCGGCTCCGACCCGACCACGCTGGACCCCCATGCCTTCAATGTGGGCACCAATTTCGTGCTGCTGCACCAGATCTATGAAACCCTGGTCATCCGTTCGGCCGATGGCAAGCTGGTGCCCACGCTGGCCTTGTCCTGGAAGATGACGTCCGACCCCTCGGTCTGGGAGTTCAAGCTGCGCCCCAACGTCAAATTCCATGACGGCACTCCCTTCACGGCGCGCGACGTGGTCTTCTCGCTGAACCGTGCCAAGGGCGACAACGCCCAGGTCAAGTCCCTGCTGTCGTCCATGGAAGAAGCCAAGGCCGTCGATGACCTGACCGTGCATGTGAAGACCAAGGGCCCCAACCTGATCTTCCCCGACAACCTGACCAATCTCTTCATCATGAGCGAGAAGTGGTCCAAGGCCCATGGTGCCGAGACCACGCAGGACACAGCCGGCAAGACGGAGAACGGCGCCACGCGCGCGGCCAACGGCACGGGCGCCTATGTGCTGGCCAGCCGCGAGATCGATTCCAGGACGGTGATGAAGCTCAACCCCAATTACTGGGGCAAGGGCCAGTTCCCGCTGGAGGTGACGGAGCTGGTGTACCTGCCCATCAAGTCGCCGGCCACGCGCGTGGCGGCCCTGCTGTCGGGCGAGGTGGACTTCGCCCAGGACATTCCTGCCCAGGACGTGGCCCGCCTCAAGCAGGACAAGCGCCTGCGCATCAACGAAGGCCCCGAGAACCGCTCCATCTTCCTGGGGCTGAACGTGGGCGCGTCCGAACTCAAGAGCAGCAATGTGAAGGGCAAGAACCCGCTGGCCGATCCCAAGGTGCGCCAGGCCATGGAGCTGGCCATCGACCGCGATGCCATCAAGCGCTCGGTGATGCGCGGCCTGTCGATTCCCACGGGCGTGCTCGCGCCCTCCTTCGTCAACGGCTACAACAAGGCCTATGCGGCCTATCCCAAGTCCGACCCCGTCAAGGCCAAGCAACTGCTGGCCGAGGCCGGTTACCCCGACGGCTTCACGCTGACGCTCAATACGCCCAACGACCGCTATGTGAACGACGAGGCCATTGCCACGGCGGTGGCGGGCTTTCTGGGCCGCATCGGCATCAAGACCGAGGTATCGGCGCGGCCCATCGCGATGCACAGCGTGTCCATCTCCAAGGCCGAAACCGATTTCTACCTGTTCGGCTGGGGCGTGCCCACCTATGACTCGGCCTATATCTTCGACTTCCTGGTGCACACGCGCGGCAAGGACAGCCGTGGCGCACAGAACGCCACGGGCTTTGGCAATGCCGATGTGGATTCCAAGATCGTGTCCCTGTCCTCGGAAAGCGACAAGGCCAAGCGCGATGCCACCATCAAGAGCATCTGGGAAGTGGTGCAAAAAGAGCGCTTCTACATCCCGTTGCACGACCAGGTGATCCACTTCGCTTCGGTACCCAAGATCAACGTGCCCGTGCATCCGGACAACGCCCTGCACTTCAAGTACGTCAAGTTCGAGAAGAAGTAATCGCCGATGCTGGTCCATCTCCTGCGCAGGCTGGGGCAGTCGGCCCTGGTCCTGCTGGCCGTTTCCCTGGTGTCGTTCATGGTGTTCCGCCATATCGGCGATCCCACCATCAGCCTGCTGGGCGAGGACGCCACGGTGGCTGAGCGCGAGGCGCTGACCGAGGAGCTGGGCTTCAACAAGCCCGTGCCCCTGCAGTACCTCGGCTATGTGGGCAAGGTGCTGCAGGGCGACCTGGGCATCTCCTACCGGCTCAAGCGGCCCGTGGCCGATATCATCGCCGAGCGCCTGCCCGCCACGCTGGAGCTGGCGCTGACGGCGGCAGTGTTCGCCCTGGTCATCGGCGTGGCGCTGGGCGTGTACACGGCCATACGGCGCGAGGGCTGGCTCAGCCGCTCCATCATGACCGTGTCCCTGGTCGGCGTGTCCCTGCCCACGTTTCTGATCGGCATCGGCCTGATCTACCTGTTCGCCGTGGAGCTGCGCTGGCTGCCATCCTTCGGGCGCGGCGAGACGGTCAAGATCGGCGGCTGGGAGACCGGCCTGCTCACGGCCTCGGGCTGGTCGGCCCTGATCCTGCCGGCCATCACCCTGGGCTTTTACAACATGACGCTGATCATGCGCCTGGTGCGTGCCGAAATGCTGGAGGTGCTGCGTGCCGACTACATGCGCTTCGGCCGCGCGCGCGGCCTGCGCGAGCGCGATCTGTATTTCGGCCATGCGCTGCGCAATACCTGGATTCCCGTGATCACCATTGCGGGCCTGCAGATCGGCTCGCTGATCGCCTTTGCCATCGTCACCGAGACCGTATTCCAGTGGCCTGGCGTGGGCCTGCTGTTCATCTCCTCCATCCAGGGTGTGGACGTGCCGCTGATCGCGGCCTATCTGATGTTCATCGCACTGCTGTACGTGGGCATCAACCTGCTCGTCGATTTCCTGTATGTGATCGTCGATCCGCGTCTGAGGAACCGATGACTGAATCCGTGAAACAAGCAACTCCTCCCACGGGCTGGCGCGCCAGCGACTCCCCCGTCAAGCGGGCCTTCGCGCGCTCGCGCCTGGTGCAGGTCGCTGCCGCCGTGCTGGCGCTGATCGTGCTGGCCACGCTGCTGTCGCCCTGGCTGGCGTGGCAGAACCCTTTCGACCCCGCCAACCTCGATCTCATGGATGCCTTCACGCCTCCGGGCCAGCAGGGCACCAGCGGAACCCTCTATGCACTGGGATCGGACGACCAGGGCCGCGATGTGTGGAGCGCCATCCTCTATGGCCTGCGCATGTCGGTGCTGGTGGGGGTGTCGGCCGTGGCGCTGTCCCTGCTGATCGGCGTGCCTCTGGGCCTGGTCTGCGGTTATGCGGGCGGCTGGTTCGATACGCTGATCATGCGCATCGCCGATGTGCAGCTGACCTTTCCCGTCATCCTGGTGGCCCTGCTGGTGTTCGGCATCGCGCGCGGCCTGCTGCCCGAGGGCTACCGCGACGACATGGCGGTGTTCGTCATCATCGTCGCCATCGGTCTGTCCGACTGGGTGCAGTACGCACGCACCGTGCGCGGCGCCGTGATGGTGGAAAAGCACAAGGACTATGTGCTGGCCGCCCAGCTCATCGGCCGCAGCCGCACCGCCATCCTGGTCCGGCACATCCTGCCCAACCTGCTGGCCCCCATCCTGGTGATCGCCACCATCAGCTTCGCCCACGCCATCGTGGCCGAGTCCACGCTGTCCTATCTGGGCGTGGGTCTGCCGCCGACCCAGCCTTCGCTGGGCACGCTGATCCGCATCGGCCAGGGCTTTCTGTTCTCGGGGGAGTGGTGGATCCTGCTGTTCCCCTCGCTGGTGCTGCTGGCGCTGGCGCTGTCCGTCAACCTCGTCGGCGACTGGCTGCGCGACGCCCTGAACCCCAAGCTGCAATGAGCATCCCACAAGAATCCGGGCAGGCGGCCGTGCCTGTCCTGCGCGTGCGCCACCTGGGCGTCACCTTCGACACATACAAGGGCCCGGTGCAGGTGCTGGACGATGTGGGCTTCGATATCGCCGCCGGCGAAATCCTGGGCGTGGTCGGCGAGTCGGGGGCGGGCAAATCCATGACGGGCGCCGCCGTGATCGGCCTGATCGAGCCGCCCGGGCGCATTTCTTCCGGCACGGTGGAGCTGCGCGGCGAGCGCATCGACCTGTTGCGCGGCGAAGACCTGCGGCGCATGCGCGGGCGGCGCATAGGTTCCATCTTCCAGGACCCGCTGACCAGCCTGAATCCGGTCTACACCATCGGCAGCCACCTGGTCGAGACCATACGCACCCATTTGCCCGTCTCCGAAAAGGAGGCGCAGGCCCGCGCGCTGGCCTTGCTGCAAGAGGTGGAGATCCCGCACGCGCGCGAGCGCATGGGGCAGTATCCGCACCAGTTTTCGGGCGGCATGCGCCAGCGCGTGGCCATTGCCCTGGCCCTGTGTGCCGAGCCCGAACTCATCATTGCCGACGAACCCACGACGGCGCTCGATGTGTCGGTCCAGGCACAGATCATTGCCCTGCTGCGCCGCGTCTGCAAGGAGCGCGGCGCGGCCGCCATGCTGATCACGCACGACATGGGCGTGATCGCCGAGACGGCCGACCGCGTCATGGTCATGTACCAGGGCCGCGTGCTGGAAACCGGGCCCGTGCGCCAGGTGCTGGATACGCCCCGTGAACCCTATACCCAGGTGCTGATGGCCGCCATTCCCAGCGTGCACCAGCGTGTGCAGCGCCTGCCCGTGCCCGAAGTGGGTGGCGGGCCGGCCGCACCCGCACAGCCCTGGCAGCCCCCGGCGGCCGGGGCCCAGGCCGGAGCCCCTTTGCTGCAGGTGCAGGACCTGTGCAAGGAGTTCGATCTGTCCAGCGGCTGGCTGGCGCGGCTGATTGCGCGCGAAGGCCGCAACATCCTCAAGGCCGTGGACGGGGTGGGCTTTTCCATCCGCAAGGGCACGACCTTCGGCCTGGTGGGCGAATCGGGTTCGGGCAAGTCCACGGTGGCGCGCATGGTGGCGGGCCTGACCCCGCCCACCAGCGGCACCGTGCTGTTCGACGGCGTGGACAAGTGGAGCGATGCGGCCCGCACCGTGGCCATGCGCCGACGCTTTCAGATGATCTTCCAGGACCCGTATGCGAGCCTGAACCCGCGCTGGACGGTGCAGGAGCTGATCGCAGAGCCGCTCCAGGCTCTGGGGCTGACGGCAGGACGGGACGAGACGG
The DNA here is from genome assembly GCA_031253795.1 of Burkholderiaceae bacterium. Taxonomy (GTDB): domain Bacteria; phylum Pseudomonadota; class Gammaproteobacteria; order Burkholderiales; family Burkholderiaceae_C; genus Comamonas. Next base: position 2,744 of record JAIRVR010000061.1, on the reverse strand, counting down.
AGCAGCGCGTGCAGGAGGCCCTGGGCCGCGTGCGCATGAAGCCCGACGACGCGCGCAAGTACCCTCACCAGTTCTCGGGCGGCCAGCGCCAGCGCATCGCGATCGCGCGTGCCCTGGCCAGCCGGCCCGAGTTCATCATCTGCGACGAGCCGACCTCGGCGCTGGATGTCTCGGTCCAGGCCCAGGTGCTCAACCTGATGCGCGACCTGCAGGAGGAGTTCGGCCTGACCTATCTGCTGATCAGCCACAACCTGGCCGTGATACGCCACATGTGCGACGACATCGGCGTCATGCAGCGCGGCCGGCTGGTGGAAGCCGGCGAGGCCGCGGCCGTGCTCGATGCGCCACGCCACGAATACACGCGCGCACTGATGGCCGCCGTACCCGACATGCGCGCGGGCGCCGCCGCAGCCATGGCCTGAGGTTCGGGGCCGGCATGGCCGGCCCTCAGCGAATGCGTTCGAGCAGCTGGCGCAGGTGGCGGGCGCCGGACGGGCCCTTGTAGGCGCTTTTCCACAGCCGAGCAATCAGTGCTTCGTACATGCGTACGGCCTCGGGTGAGGCCGTCACGGTGGCGATGCCGTTGCGCACATTGGGCAGCTCGCCCAGCCGGAAGGGGCTGACCGCCAGCACGGCCTGGCGAGGGCTGGAAAACAGCTGGAAGGTCGAGGCCGGCATGGCGTCGTCGATGAGGCCGATCTGCACGTGGAAGGGCTCGCTGTCCATCAGGTCGGCGATGCGTTCGACCTCGCGGCGCGCGGCCTGCACGCGCCGGGCACGCACTTCGTCGGGCAGGTCGATGCGGCCGACGAGACCGGTGTGGACAAAGCGTTCCAGCTCGCGCAGGCCGATCAGGCTCACGATCTGGGGTTTGCGGCGCTCGAAGAAGGCCTTGCGCTCGGCCATGATGCCCAGCATCTGGTCGATCTCGCGGCCCTTGGCATCGTCCTGTCCGCCGGACAGCGGCGAGGCCTCCATCAGCATATCGCGCAGGTGGCCCAGATAGTCCTCCGAGGTCAGCAGCAGGGAGATGGGCTCGAAGTGCGCGAGGATGCGGTCCGACGCCTCTTCCAGCTGGCGCATGCGCTCGAACAGCCCCAGGGCGCTGGCGTGGTATTCGACTTCCACGCCCAGCAGTGAGGCCAGCGAGGTCTCCAGCAGGGTGGCCAGGCGTTCCAGGGTCTCGATCTTGACGATCTCGCCCTTTTCCATGCGGTAGACCACGGCGCGCGAAATGCCCAGCCGCTCGGCCACGTCCTCGGCCTGCAGCGAAGCGCCTATGCGGTAGGCGCGCAGCCGGTTGCCCAGGGACGCATAGTCGATCGAGGTCCTGAAGGCCGGTGGGGCCGGGGCGGGGTCTGCTGCCATCTCGTTTTCTTGCCTGCGGATCGAAAAGGACACTATAGGGGAGGTCGGGCAGAAAAAAGGCCTGCAGTGCAGGCCTTTGCTTCGCAGGGCGATGACGCTTACTTGGCGGGAGCGGCCGGCGCAGCGGGTGCGGGCTGGCTGGCCTGCTGCGGCGAGGCGGGGCTGGCGGATGCGGCCGCCGGCTGGCTGCGATCGACCGTGGTGCGCACCACGCGCGCGCCCTGGGGCGGGCGCGGAAAGCCGGTCAGTGCGGCATCGAAGAGGATGCCGAAGATGGCGGGGTCATCGGTCCAGACATCCTGGCGCTGGGCCGAGGTCTCGTAGACGATCTGCTGGGTGGTGGCATTGCGCATCACGATGCTGACGGCGCGGTAGTACTCCAGCGGCGGGCCGTCGAACATGAAGTTGCCGCCAAAGCCCATGCCCCAGCCGCCGCGGCCATAGCCCAGGCCCCAGCCCCAGCGCGGGCCCCAGGGGCCGCTGTAGTAGGGCCAGGCCGCGTAGTCGCGTGCGTAGCGGGCATCGGCGCCGATCTGCACGATGAGGCTGGCGCGGGAGTCGTCGCGCTGCAGTCCGACGCGGGCCAGCGCCTGCTGGGCCTGGCTCTCGATGGCCGCGAAATGCGTCTGTGCCTCGCGCTGCGAGGGCAGGACTTCGAGGCGGTAGGTGGGCGGCGCGGGCAGGTCGCCCAGCGTGGAATAGCTTTGCACCGTGCTCTGGACTTCACGGACGCTGGCGCATCCCGTGAGCAGGGCCGTGGCTGCCAGCGCAATGGCGTAAATGCAGCGCTTGTTCATGATGGACTCCTTGTCGAAAAAGGCCCGTTTGCACGGGCCTTTGTTGGAGTGGGGCGTTGGTTATTGGTTCTGCCGTCAGGACAGTTGTACCACTTGCAGGCCCGGCAGTCCCGCGGAAACGGGCAGCTCTTCGTGGTCAAAGGCCATGTCCCCGTTGGGGTCGGCAATGCCCGTGGCCCGGGCGTTCTTGAAGTCGTGCAGCTCGGGGTCCATCATGTGGGTGGTCACGATGTGGCCCATGGCGCGGAACATGCTTTCCACGCGGCCCGGGAATTTCTTGTCCCATTCACGCAGCAGCTCGCCCACGGCCACGCGCTGCAGGCCGTCCTGGCTGCCGCAGAGGTTGCAGGGGATGATGGGGAAGCCCTGGTACTGCGCCCAGCGAGTCGTGTCCTTCTCGGTCACGTAGCACAGCGGGCGAATCACCACGTGCCTGCCGTCATCGGACACCAGCTTGGGCGGCATGCCCTTCATGCGGCCGCCGTAGAACATGTTGAGCATCAGCGTCTGCACGATGTCGTCGCGGTGGTGGCCCAGGGCCACCTTGGTGCAGCCCAGCTCGTCGGCCACCTTGTACAG
>JAIRVR010000023.1 GCA_031253795.1 Burkholderiaceae bacterium | reverse complement strand
CGGAAGCTGCCTTCCTGCATGTTGCCGTCGCAGATGCCGATCCAGGTCACGATCTGGTGCAGGGTCTTGGCGTAGGCCACGGCCTCTTCCGTGCTGCGGATGTCGGGCTCGGTCACGATTTCCAGCAGCGGCGTGCCGGCGCGGTTCAGGTCGATGCCCGACTGGCCGATGAAGTCCTCGTGCAGGGATTTGCCTGCGTCTTCCTCCAGGTGGGCGCGCACCAGGCGGATGGTCTTCTTCTCGTCGCCGAGGAAGAAGGACACTTCGCCACCCTGGACCACGGGAATCTCGAACTGAGAGATCTGGTAGCCCTTGGGCAGGTCGGGGTAGAAATAGTTCTTGCGCGCGAAGATGCTGCGCGGTGCGATGTGCGAGCCCAGGGCCAGGCCGAGCTTGATGGCGCACTCCACGGCCTTCCTGTTCATCACCGGCAGGGTGCCGGGCAGGGCCATGTCCACGGCGCAGGCCTGGGTGTTGGGTTCGGCGCCGAAGGCGGTGCTGGCGCGGCTGAAGATCTTGGACTGGGTGGCCAGCTGGGCGTGGGTCTCGAAGCCGATGACGACTTCATAGCCCTGGATGAGTTTTGCGGTCATGGGAGTCAGATGCCCTTCGGAGCCTGAAGGTGGAAGTCGGTGGCCTGCTGGAAGCGGTGGGCTGCGTTGAGCAGCCGGGCTTCCTGGAAGTAGTTGCCGATCAGCTGCAGGCCCACGGGCATGCCGGCTTCGCCGAAGCCCGCGGGCACGCTCATGCCGGGCAGGCCGGCCAGCGAGGCAGGCAGGGTGAAGATGTCGGCCAGGTAGTTGGCCAGCGGGTCGCTCTTGCCGCCCAGCTGCCAGGCCACGGTGGGCGCGGCGGGGCCGGCGATGACGTCGCACTGCGCAAAGGCCGCCTGGAAGTCGTCGGCAATCATGCGGCGGATCTTCTGGGCCTGCAGGTAGTAGGCGTCGTAATAGCCTTCGGACAGCACATAGGCGCCGATCATGATGCGGCGCTTGACCTCGTCGCCGAAGCCTTCGGCGCGGGTCTTCTTGTACATGTCCACCAGGTCGGTGTAGTCCTTGGCGCGGTGGCCGAACTTCACGCCATCGAAGCGCGACAGGTTGGACGAGGCCTCGGCCGGGGCCAGGATGTAGTAGACGGGGATGGACAGCTCGGTGCGCGGCAGCGAAATGGGCACCAGGCGCGCACCCAGCTTCTCGTATTCCTTGAGCGCGGTGTCCACGGCGGAGCGCACGTCGGCCGACAGGCCTTCGCCGAAGAACTCGGCGGGAATGCCGATGCGCAGTCCTTCGATGCCGTCGTTCAGGCGGGCCGTGAAATCCTCGGCCGGAACGTCCAGGCTGGTGGAGTCGCGGTCCAGGTCGGGGCCGCACATCTCGGACAGCAGCAGGGCGCAGTCCTCGGCGCTCCGGGCCATGGGACCTGCCTGGTCCAGGCTCGATGCGAAGGCGATCATGCCGTAGCGGCTGGCGCGGCCATAGGTGGGCTTGATGCCCGTGATGCCGCAGAACGAGGCGGGCTGGCGGATGGAACCGCCGGTGTCGGTGCCGGTCACGGCCGGCGCCAGGCCCGCGGCCACGGCCACGGCCGAGCCGCCCGAGGAGCCGCCGGGTACGCGGTCCAGGTTCCAGGGGTTGCGCACGGGCGCGGGGGCGTCGAAGCCCACGGGGGCGATAGCCGAGTTCTCGTTGGCCGAGCCCATGGCGAACTCGTCGCAGTTGAGCTTGCCCAGACTCACGGCACCGGCCTCGGCCAGGCGCGTGACCACGGTGGCGTCGAAGGGCGAGCGGTAGCCGGCCAGCATCTTGCTGGCGGCCGTGGAGGGGAAGTCGCGCGTGACGAAGATGTCCTTGTGGGCGATGGGCACGCCGGCCAGGCGTCCGCCACGGCCTTCGGCGATCAGGGCGTCGGCGGCCCGGGCCTGGGCCAGGGTCACGTCTTCGTCGATGGCGACGAAGGCGCCGAGATGCTGGTGGGCCTGGGCGCGGGCCAGGAAGTGCCGGGCGGCTTCGACGGCGGAGAGCTTGCGTTCGCGCAGCAGGGCCGACAGGGCCGACACGCTCAGGGCGTGCAGTTCAGTGGATGGCTGTGTCATGGATGGAAAGGAATCGGGGCGTTGGGCGACGGGTGCGGCGGACGGCAGCCCGCGGCATGCGGCGGACGGTGGCCGGGCCGGATTTATTCGATGACCTTGGGCACCAGGAACAGGCCGCGTTCCACGGCCGGTGCGCTGCGCTGGTTGGCATCGCGCTGGTCGGGCTCGCTGGCAATGTCCTCGCGCAGACGTAGGGCAATGTCCTGGATCGCAGCGACCGGATGTGACAGCGGGCTGACGCCCGAAGTATCCACAGCCTGCATCTTCTCCACGATGCCAAAAAAGCCGTTCAATTGGGCAAGCATGCGCTCACTCTCTGCGGGAGAGAGCTCGAGGCGGGCGAGGTTCGCGATGCGCTTGATGTCTTGTGCGTTCAGTGACATAGGTTTTCTGGAGGGGGCAACGGGATGTAAACCCGCATTTCGGGCCCTGGCAGTAGAAGTTATTCACAGGGGATACGGTATTATCTCGGCTTTGCCGCAAGACCCTCGCTGAGCCGGTCATTGTGCGAAAAGCCAACCCCATCCAGACTCCCTAACTTTCATCCCGGCGATGGCAGGCCGACGAGCATGCCGTGCCTGAGAGGACTCTCGTAATGTTCGGAGCTTTCCGTCGGTACTTCTCCACCGACCTTGCCATCGATCTTGGCACAGCCAACACCCTGATTTTCGCCCGTGACAAGGGCATTGTTCTGGACGAGCCCTCCGTCGTTGCCATCCGCCACGAAGGCGGTCCGCACGGCAAGAAGGTCATTCAGGCCGTGGGCCGCGAGGCCAAGGCCATGCTGGGCAAGGTCCCCGGCAACATCGAGGCCATCCGCCCGATGAAGGACGGCGTGATCGCGGACTTCGTCATCACCGAGCAGATGATCAAGCAGTTCATCAAGATGGTGCATCCGCGCTCGGTGCTCACGCCCAGCCCGCGCATCATCATCTGCGTGCCCTGCGGCTCGACCCAGGTCGAGCGCCGCGCCATCAAGGACGCGGCCGAAGCTGCGGGCGCCACCTCGGTCTACCTGATCGAGGAACCCATGGCCGCCGGCATCGGTGCCGGCCTGCCGGTGTCCGAAGCCTCGGGCTCCATGGTGGTGGACATCGGCGGCGGCACGACCGAAGTCGGCGTGATCTCCCTGGGCGGCATGGTCTACAAGGGCTCGGTGCGTGTGGGCGGCGACAAGTTCGACGAAGCCATCATCAGCTACATCCGCCGCAACTACGGCATGCTGATCGGCGAACCCACGGCCGAAGCCATCAAGAAGAACATCGGCTCGGCCTTCCCCGGCTCCGAAGTCAAGGAGATGGAAGTCAAGGGCCGCAACCTGTCCGAAGGCGTGCCGCGCAGCTTCACCATTTCGTCCAACGAAGTGCTGGAAGCCCTGACCGATCCGCTCAACCAGATCGTCAGCGCCGTGAAGAACGCGCTGGAGCAGACACCTCCCGAACTGGGCGCCGACATTGCCGAACGCGGCATGATGCTGACCGGCGGCGGTGCCCTGCTGCGTGACCTGGACCGCCTGCTGGCCGAGGAAACCGGCCTGCCCGTGCTGGTGGCCGAAGAGCCGCTGACCTGCGTGGTGCGTGGCTGTGGCATGGCCCTGGAGACCATGGACCGCCAGGGCAGCATCTTCACCAGCGACTGATGTGCGCCGGGCCCGGCCCGGGCCCTGACCGCCCACCTCTTTTTCTTCTTGCCGTGGTGACCTGCATGCTTGCCCTGCCTTCTTCCGCAACGGGCCTGCTCCCTGCTTTCCAGGCCGCTGCGACCATGGCGGGACGGTCCCTGCACGACGGAGCGGCGGCATGACGCTCAACACCCTGGACCGCACGGCCCCCTCGCTGTTCAAGCGCCGGCCCTCGCGTGTCTCGCAGCTGGCCATCTACGGCGCGCTGGCCCTGTTCCTGATGGTGGCCGATGCGCGCTTCAAGATCACCGATCCCGTGCGCGTGGCCGTGGCCACCCTGCTGTACCCCGTGCAGTGGGTGATGATGAAGCCCGTGCAAAGCGTGCATGAAGCCGGCAGCTACCTGGGTGCGCTCGACGAGGCCCAGGTTCGCGAGCAGGATGCGCGCAAGCAGCTCGTGGCCATGGCGCAGCGCGCCTCCCTGGCCGACGAGCTGATCCAGGAAAACGACCATCTGCGCGAGCTGCTGCAGCTGCGCGACCGCCTGACCACGCCCGGCATGGCGGCCGAGGTCATCTATGACAGCCCGGACCTGTACACGCGCCGCGTGGTCATCGACCGCGGCCAGGTGGACGGTATTGCCCAGGGCTCGCCCGTGCTCGACGAAAAGGGCGTGGTCGGCCAGGTCACGCGCGTCTACCCGCTGCGCGCCGAGGTCACCCTGCTCATAGACCGCGACCAGGCCATTCCCGTCTTCAACCCGCGCACGGGTGCACGCAGCGTGGCCTATGGCGATCCCTCGCCCCTGCGCACGGGCGGCATCGAGCTGCGCTTCATGCCCAGCAATGCCGATGTGCAGGAAGGCGACCTGCTGACGACCAGCGGCGTGGACGGCCTGTATCCGCCCGGCCTGCCAGTGGCCAAGGTGGTGTCGGTGGAGCGCCGTGCCGATTCGGCCTTCTCGCGCATTTACTGCGAACCCGTGGGCCGCGTGCAGGGCGTGCGCCATGTGATGGTGCTCAAGCCGCTGGACCGCGCCACCCACCCCGAGTCCCCGTCCGCCTCCCAGGCCGATGGCGCAGCCCAGGCGCGCGCCGGCCGTGCGGCCCAGGCCCGCGGCAAGGCCGCCGAAAAGGATGGCGCGAAGGACGGTGCCAAGGAGGGCAAGGCCGGTGCGGCCAAGCCCGCCGCGGCCCCGGCCGTGAAAAAGGATCCCGCATGATCATGCCGCGCGGCCAGCAGCTGCTGATGCCGGTCAACCCCCTGTTCATCGTGGCCAGCCTGTTGACGGCCCTGGCGCTGAACATGCTGCCCCTGGGCCGCCAGGCCTGGCAGCCCGACCTGCTCATGGTATTGCTGGCCTTCTGGTCCCTGAACCAGCCCCAGCGCGTGGGCATGGGCGTGGCCTTTCTGCTGGGCCTGTGCATGGATGTGGACCGCGCCTCGCTGCTGGGTCAGCATGCGATGGCCTATACCCTGCTGGTCTTCGCGGCCGGTGCCATGGGCCGACGCCTGTCCTGGTTCTCCACGCCGGTCCAGGCACTGCACCTGCTGCCGCTGTTTGCCATCGCCCATGGCCTGCAGGTGCTGCTGCGCATGGTGGGCGGCGGGATCTTCCCCGGCCCCTGGCTGCTGGCCGCACCCCTGATCGAGGCCTTGCTCTGGCCCCTGGTCAGCGGCCTGCTGCTGGCGCCCCAGCGGCGGCCGCCGGACAGCGACGAAAACCGGCCGCTTTGATATGGAGTACCCCCTGAGTCGCTTCGCGCCTTCGCCCTCTCGCTTCGCGGGGGGACGACCGCCTCGTTGCGGGGCGGCGCGGCCGGCTTCGGCCCTGGCTCGCCGTCCCATGCTTCGGGCCGCGCCCGGTGCCGTGGATTGCTGAAGTGGACAAGGGCACCGGGGCCGGGTCATGATGGAAATTCGCAATACCGAAGCCGAGCTGCAGCGCTTTCGGCTGCGCGCCTGGGTGATGAGCGTGGTGGTGCTGCTCGCCTTCGGGCTGGTGGTGGCGCGGCTGCTGGTGCTGCAGGTGCAGCGCCACGAAGAGCTGGCCGAGCGCGCCGAGAGCAACCGCACGGCCGTAGTGCCCATCGTGCCCAACCGCGGACAGATCCTGGACCGCAATGGCGTGGTGCTGGCCACCAATTACTCGGCCTATACGCTGGAGATCACGCCCTCGCGCGCGGGCCAGCTGGAGGAGACCATCGACGCGCTGTCGGAGATCATCGAGATCACGCCGCGCGACCGGCGCAAGTTCAAGCGTCTGGTGGATGATTCGCGCAGCTTCGATTCCCTGCCCATCCGCACGCGGCTGACCGACAACGAGGTCGCGCGCTTCGCGGCACAGCGCTACCGCTTTCCGGGCGTGGACATCAAGGCGCGGCTGTTTCGCACCTATCCGCTGCAGGACACGGCCAGCCATGTCATCGGCTACATAGGCCGTATCAACCAGCGCGAAAAGGAGGCGCTGGAAGATTCCGACGACGCTGCCAATTACCGCGGCACGGACGTCATCGGCAAGCTGGGCGTGGAGCAGAGCTACGAGAGCGACCTGCACGGCCAGACCGGCTGGGAGGAAATGGAAACCTCGGCAGGCGGCCATGCGGTGCGCAAGCTCGGCAGCCGTCCGGCCACGCCCGGCGACAGTCTGGTGCTGTCGCTGGACATCAAGCTCCAGCGCATGGTCGAGGAGCTGTACGGCGAGCGCCGCGGCGCCCTGGTGGCCATAGACCCGCGCAGCGGCGAGGTGCTGGCCATGGTCAGCCGTCCCACCTTCGACCTCAACCTCTTCGTGGACGGCATCGACCAGGAAAGCTGGAGCGCGCTCAACGAATCGGTCAATCGACCCCTGCTCAACCGTGCCCTGCGCGGCACCTATCCGCCGGGATCGACCTACAAGCCCTTCATGGCCATTGCCGCGCTGGAGTCGGGCAAGCGCCGTCCGGACACCACCATCATGGACAACGGCAGCTGGACCTTCGGCGGCCATACCTTCCGCTCCGGCCATCCCAACGGTCCCACCAATCTGCGCCGCTCCATCATCAAATCGTCCAACGTGTACTACTACATGCTGGCCAACGACATGGGCGTGGACATGATCCACGACTACATGAAGCCCCTGGGCTTCGGCCAGATCACAGGCATCGATGTGCGCGGCGAGGCACGCGGCGTGCTGCCCAGCACCGAGTGGAAGCGCAATACCTACAAGCGCCCCGAGCAGAAGAAATGGTATGCGGGCGAGACCATTTCGCTGGGCATCGGCCAGGGCTACAACAACTTCACCATCCTGCAGCTGGCCAATGCCATGTCCACGCTGGCGGCCAAGGGTGTCAAGCACCGTCCCCACCTGGCCGTGGGCCGCGTCGATGCCGTGACCCAGCAGTTCACCGCCATCAACAAGGACCCCGGCACCAGCATGGGCTACAAGAGCGAGAACGTGGAGGCCGTGCGTGCCGCCGTGGCCGCCGTGACGGTGGAGGGCACGTCGCGCGGCATCTTCGCGGGAGCGCCCTATGCGTCCACGGGCAAGACCGGTACGGCACAGGCCGTGGGCGTGCGCCAGAACGAGAAGTACAACGCCGCGCGCCTGTCCGAATTCCAGCGCGACCACTCCCTGTACATCGCCTATGCGCCGGCCGACAACCCCACCATTGCCGTGGCCGTGATCGTCGAGAACGCGGGCTTCGGTGCCGCGGCCGCAGCACCGCTGGCGCGCCGCGTCTTCGACTACTGGCTGCTGGGCCGCTATCCCAGCGTGGAGGACATGGCGGCCATGCGCAAGGGCCAGGCCGGCGTGCCCATCGGCGCACCGCGCCGCGTGTCCGAGATCACGCTGGACGCCGAAGTCGTGAACCTGCCGGGCCTGCCGCGCTACGAGCCTCCCGAGTCGCCGCTGCCCATGCCCGCGGGCCGTGCGCCCGCGCTGCCACCGCCTTCGGCGGCCGAACTGGAAGACTGAGACCCCGCCGCACAGGCACAAAAAAAGGAGCTGTCACAGCTCCTTTTTTCGTGGTCCGCGCGCGGCGTTCAATGCCCCATGCGGCCGATGAAGGCCGCGATGCGCTCGCTGGCCGGCCGGCCGAAGAAGTCGGCGGGTGGCGCTTCGTGGGCGATGCAGCCCTGGTCGAAGAACATGACGCGGTCGGCGACCTCGCGCGCAAAGCCCATTTCATGGGTGACCACGATCATGGTCATGCCACCGCGTGCCAGCTCGCGCATCACGTCCAGCACCTCCTGGACCATCTCGGGGTCGAGTGCGCTGGTGGGTTCGTCGAACAGCATGACCTGGGGCTGCATGGCCAGGGCGCGCGCAATGGCCACGCGCTGCTGCTGGCCGCCCGACAGCTGCCACGGGTACTTGTGGGCATGGGCCTGCATGCCCACGCGTTCCAGCAGGGCCAGGGCCTGGTCGTTGGCCCGGGCGCGTGGCGTCCTGTGGATGCGGCGCGGCGCCAGGGTGACGTTGTCCAGTACCGTCATGTGGCCGAACAGGTTGAACTGCTGGAACACCATGCCGACCTCGCAGCGCTGTTTTTGCAGCGTGGCCTCGTGGTCGGTGACCTCGACGCCGTCGATGGTGATGCGGCCACCGTCATGCGGCTCCAGCCGGTTGATGGCGCGCAGCAGGGTGGACTTGCCCGAGCCCGAGGCGCCGATGATCACGGTCACCTCGCCCGTGCAGAACTGCGTGGACACGCACTTGAGCACCTGGTGGCTGCCGAAGGACTTGGTGACCTGATCGACCACGATATAGGGCATGCCCCGGGCCAGTTGGTTGGCGCTCATTTGTGGCGGCCCTCTACGTCGAAGCGGTACTCCACGGCGGCCGTGACCTGGGTCACCAGCGTGGTCAGCACCAGATAGGTCACGCCCACGGTGACCAGGGTCTCCACGGGCTGGAAGGTGGCGGACTGGATGCGGTTGCCCACATTGGTCAGCTCCACCACGCCGATGGCATAGGCCAGCGACGAGTCCTTGAGCAGGGCCACGAAGTTGCTGACCAGGGGAGGCAGAGAAATCTTGAAGGCCTGTGGAAAGACCACGTCGAGGAAGACGCGGCTTTTGGGCAGGCCCAGGGCACGTGCGGCCTCGGTCTGGCCGCGCGGCACGGCCTGCAGGCCGGCGCGCACGGCTTCGGCGTTGTAGGCGCCGACGTTGAGCGCCAGCGCAATGCAGGCGGCCGCGAAATCGGGCAGGTTCAGGCCCGGGATCAGTACGGGCAGGGCGAAATAGATGAACAGGATCTGCACCAGCAGCGGCGTGCCGCGCACCACCCAGATGTACAGGCGGGCCACCCAGCGCAGCGCGGCCATCTGCGAGGTGCGGGCCAGGGCGGCGGCCACGCCCAGGGCCAGGCCGGCGGCGCCGCTGACCAGGGTCAGGTACAGCGTGGTGCGCGCACCGTCGGCGAAGGTGGAGGCGTTGGAGCCGATGGGCTCGGGCAGCAGGGACAGCAGCTGTCCCAGCAGCGAGACCACGAGCACCATCAGCAACAGGGCCGAGACCAGGGTGGCGTTGCTGCGCTGCGAGCGGCTCCAGTGGGCGGGCCAGAGGGCGGTAAGCATAGGCGGCGGGATGGGCTGGAAACAAAACGGCGCCCTGGATGCGGGCGCCGGTGGCGGAATGGGCCCTTATTGGGGGCAGCGGATGTCTTCCTGGAAGTACTTTTGCGACAGCTTGGCATAGCTGCCGTCGGCCAGGGCTTCCTTGAAGGCCTTGTTCCAGGCATCGGCCAGGGACTTGTTGTCCTTGGCGACGGCGGCGGCAATGCGCTCCACGAACAGCATCTCGCCCTGCTTGAGCTGGGCGTTGGGGTTCTTCTGCTGCAGTTCCTTGGCGATGAAGCGCTCGGTCACCCAGGCGTCGACGCGCTTGGACAGCAGGGCGTTGCGTGCCGCCTCGTTGGTGGGGAAGTTCACCAGGCGCTTGATGCCGGGCACGTTCTTCTCGAGGTACTGCAGATAGGTGGAGCCGGTCTGGGCCGAGACGGTCTGGCCCGCCAGGTCCTTGGCCGAGCGGATGGCCGGGTCCAGCGACATGATGATGCCGCCCGAGCAATAGTGGGGCAGGGTGAAGGTCACGGCCTTTTCGCGCTCGGGCGTGATGCCGTGCGAGGAGATCACCAGGTCCCAGCGGTCCTGCTGCAGGCCCGTGAGCAGGGCGTCGAAGCTGATGGTCTTCCACTCGTACTTCACGCCCATGCGGGTGGCCATCATCTGGGCCAGCTCCACTTCGAAGCCGGTCAGCTGCTTGCCTTCGAAGTGGGCGAAGGGCGCGTAATAGCCTTCGGTGGCCAGGCGCAGCGTGCCGTCCTTCTGGATGGCGTCGAAAGGACGTGCCTGGACGCCTGCGGCGGTCCACAGGGCCAGCGCGGCGGCGGCGATGACGGTAAAGCGTTTCATGAAGGCTCCAGGGGTGTCGCTCAAGGCCGGCCCGCAGGCACGGCGCCAGGGCGCCGCACGGGCTGGAAAAAGCGGTGCCGGCCTGCCGGTGGGGTGGCCGGGCGCGCGGCGTGCATGCCCGGCACTTGCCGCCGGCCGTGGCGCGACATGCATCCGCAGCTGCGGTGCAAGGCGAAAATAACTCGCCATTATAGAAGGTGGGCGTCGTCAACGCCGATGGCGGGATTCCCGCAGTCAGGCGATGAAGGCGTCGTAGCCGGTCTTGAGGATGAGCAGGCTGACCACACCGATGAAGATGCCGCGCACAAAGCCCGTGCCATGGCGCAGGGCCATGTGGGTGCCCAGCATGGCTCCCAGGATGTTGGCCACGGCCATGGGCAGGGCCAGATGCCACCAGATATGGCCCTTGAGCGCGAACAGGGCCAGGGCCGCGAGGTTGGTGGCCATGTTCAGCAGCTTGGCCGAGGCCGAGGCGTTGAGGAAGTCGTAGCCCATCAGGCGCACGAACAGGAAGACGAAGAAGCTGCCCGTGCCGGGGCCGAAGAAGCCGTCGTAAAAGCCGATGGTCAGGCCGATGCCGCAGGCGATCCAGGTTTCGGCGCGGCCGCTGTAACGCGGTGCATGGGTACGGCCCATGTCCTTGCGCGCCAGCGTATAGGCCAGCACGCCCAGCAGAACCAGGGGCAGCAGCCGGCGCAGGAAGTCGGGCGAGATCTGGGTGACGGCCCAGGCACCGATGAACGAGCCGGCCATGCCCACGCAGGCGGCCGGCATCATGGCGCGCCAGGGCAACTGCACCTTGCGGCCGTACTGCCATGTGGACATGGCCGTTCCCCAGACCGAGGCACTTTTGTTGGTGCCCAGCAAGGTGGCGGGCGGGGCCGAGGGGAAGGTGGCGAACAGGGCCGGCAGCAGGATGAGGCCGCCGCCACCGACGATGGCATCCACGAAGCCGGCCAGCATCGAGGCCAGCGAGACGATGATCCATTCCATAGGGGCGCGATTGTCGCACCGCCCGGCGCGGTCCGCAGGCGGACGGCGGGCGAAAAAAAAGCGCCGGGTCACCGGCGCTTTTGGAAATGCATCTTGGGATGCTATTTATGAATGTAGATCTGATTGTGTGCGAGTTGTCTCCTCGGCCCCTCCGTGCAGTACCTTGGTACCGCGAGAGTGGATGCACTGTACTGTCCGCACCTGGGTGGTGCATCGGGGATTTCCCGCGGTTGCCGCCAAAGTGCGGGATTGCACCAGCAAGGGGCCGGCCGGTTCGGCCCAGGCGCCGCACCGGCTTGCGGTGGTGCGCTGCGCCAGGTTAGGCGGCCAGCGCGATGGCCTGCCCGGCGTCCGCCTGTGCCTGCCGGTCCGCGAGGATCCAGCCGGCGGCCTTCTCGGCCATCATCAGCGTGGGGCTGTTGGTGTTGCCGCTGGTGATGCATGGCATGGCCCCCGCATCGACCACGCGCAGGCCCTGGACACCGCGCACGCGCATGCGGCTGTCGAGCACGGCCGTGGTGTCATCGGCCCGGCCCATGCGCGTGGTGCCCACGGGGTGGAAGATGGTGGTGGCGATATCGCCGGCCAGGCGGGCCAGTTCTTCGTCGCTCTGGTATTGCTGGCCGGGTTTCCATTCCTCGGGTGCGAAGCGCGCCAGCGCGGGCTGGCCGACGATGCGCCGCGTCACGCGCAGGCTGTCGGCGGCCACGCGGCGATCCTCCTCGGTGGACAGGTAGTTCGGCGCGATGGCGGGCGCCTGGTGAAAGTCGGGGCTCTGGATGCGCACCGTGCCGCGGCTGGTGGGGTTGAGGTTGCAGACGCTGGCCGTGAAGGCGGGAAAGCCGTGCAGGGGCTCGCCGAAGGCATCCAGGGACAGGGGCTGCACGTGGTACTGGATGTTGGGATGGGGCTGCCCCGGGCTGCTGCGCGTGAAGGCGCCCAGTTGCGAGGGCGCCATGCTCATGGGGCCGCTGCGGCGCAGCAGGTATTCCAGGCCGATGCCGGCCTTGCCCCACAGCGAATGCGCCATGGTGTTGAGCGTGCGCGCGCCCTGGACCTTGTAGACCGATCGGATCTGGAGATGGTCCTGCAGGTTTTCGCCCACGCCCTGCAGGTCGCGGCGCACGGCAATGCCGTGCCGCTGCAGCAGCTCGCCCGGGCCCAGGCCCGACAGCTGCAGTATCTGCGGGGAGTTGACGGCGCCCGCGCACAGCAGCACCTCGGCGCTGGCCCGGACCTCGACCATTTCGTTGCCGGTCCAGACCTGGGCGCCGCTGCAGCGCAGGCCGCCGCCGGGCAGGTCCTCGAGCAGCAGCCGGCTCACCTGGGCATGGGTCCAGAGTTCGAAGTTGGGCCGGCTGTAGCAGGCCGGGCGCAGAAAGGCCTTGGCCGTGTTCCAGCGCAGCCCGCCCTTCTGGTTGACCTCGAAATAGCCCACGCCTTCGTTGCTGCCGCCGTTGAAGTCCTCGGTGGCGGGGATGCCCGCCTGCTGGGCGGCCTGGGCAAAGGCGTCCAGGATGTCCCAGCGCAGGCGCTGGCGCTCCACGCGCCACTCGCCGCCGCCGCCCGTGCCGTGGCCGCCATGCAGGGCGCGGAAAGCCTCGCTGGCCTGGCCGCCGGCGTCCAGCCGCCAGTGGCTTTCATGGGCCCGGAAAGCCGGCAGCACCTGGTCCCAGCGCCAGCTGTCGTCGCCCGTCAGCTCGGCCCACGCCTCGTAGTCGCGGGACTGGCCGCGCATGTAGATCATGCCGTTGATGCTGGAGCAGCCTCCCAGGGTCTTGCCGCGCGGATAGCGCAGGCGCCTGCCGTTCAGGCCCGCATCGGGCTCGGTCTGGTAGAGCCAGTCGGTGCGCGGATTGCCTATGCAGTAGAGGTAGCCGACGGGGATATGGATCCAGTGGTAGTCATCCTTGCGCCCGGCCTCGATCAGCAGAACCCGGCAGTTGCGTTCACGGCTGAGGCGGTTGCACAGCAGGGCGCCGGCCGTGCCGCCGCCGATGACGATGTAGTCGAATAAGGTGTTGCTCATGGATGCGGGCAGGCTTGCAGCGCGGTCCGAGCGGACCGCCAGACTGGTTCCATGCCTGCGGTCCATTGTGGGAATGGACCGCTTTCTGTCGAGAGGGAAACCGCGAAGCGCTACTGTTTTGAGAGCGAAAGAGATTCGCGCTATCATGGCCCGCAGGCTTTCTTGATAAAAATTTCACGGCACGGCGGCCACGGTTTCCACGGCGGGTCCGGGTGCCGCGCAAGCCCGGCACTCGGGTTATCCTGCGCTCTGGCCGGCCCTGGGGCCGCTTTCCACCCAAGGATTTCTTGCACTTGTCTGCCCTGACCAATCCCCCTCAATGCAGCCTGCGCCGCGGTGACGATGGCCAGTGGGCGCTTCCCACGGGATCCTGGGGGGCGGCCGAGCTGGGGCGGCGGCCACAGTGGCGCCAGCTGCGCGCCCAACTGGCCGAGGCCTCGTCCCGGGAGCTGGGCTGGAACCTTGAGGGGCTGGACTGGTTCGACCATGTGGGTGCCCAGCTGCTGTGGAACCACTGGGGCCGGCAATGGCCCGGTCAACTGGTGGCCAGCGAGGCGCAACGCGCCATGCTCGAGCGCGTGGCCCGGTTCTCGGAGGTTCCTGCCCCGCCGCGTGCGCGATCGGGCCTGCTGGAACGTATCGATGGCCTGGGCTGCCTGGTGCTCAATGCCTGCGGCCACTTCGCCCAGCTGATCCAGCTGATCGGCCAGTTGCTGCTTGATGTGCTGCGGTTTGTGCGGGCGCCCCACCGCGGCCCCTGGCGCGACATTTCGGGGCACCTCTTTTCCATGGGCGCCACGGCCCTGCCCATCACGGCCCTGGTGGGCTTTCTGATCGGCGTGGTGCTGGCCTATCTGATGGCGCTGCAGCTGCGCCAGTTCGGTGCCGAATCCTTCATCGTCAACATTCTGGGCATTTCGCTGATCCGCGAGCTGGGCCCCCTGCTGGCGGCCATTCTCGTGGCGGGCCGCACGGGCTCGGCCATCACGGCCCAGATCGGCGTCATGCGCGTCACCGAGGAGCTGGACGCCATGCAGGTCATGGGCATTTCGCACGGCTTTCGCCTGGTGCTGCCGCGCGCCCTGGCCCTGGCCATCGCCATGCCTCTGGTGGCCCTGTGGACCACGCTGGCGGCGCTGGCCGGCGGCATGCTGGCAGCCGACCTGACCATGGGAGTGACGGGCGCCTATTTTGCCCAGGCCCTGCCCGCGGCCGTGAAGATCGGCAACCTGTGGATCGCCATGGGCAAGTCCGTTGTCTTCGGCGTGCTGATTGCGCTGATCGGCTGCCACTGGGGCCTGCGCGTGGAGCCCAACACCCAGAGCCTGGGGCGCGGGACCACGGCCTCCGTGGTCTCGGCCATCACCATGGTCATCGTCGTGGATGCCATTTTTGCCATCCTTTTCAAGGACGTCGGAATCTGATGGCCATGGACACCGAAATCTTCCCCAAGCCCGGAGGCAGCGAGCCCATCGTCCGCATCGCCGGGCTGTGGAGCGTGTTCGGCGAGGGCGAGAACGCCTTTGCCGTGCACCAGGACCTGAACCTGGACGTGCAGCGCGGCGAGATGCTGTCCATCGTCGGTGGATCGGGCACGGGCAAGACCGTGCTGCTGCGCCAGATGCTGGGCCTGCTGGCACCGTCCAAGGGCACGGTCGAGGTGCTGGGCCGGCCCGCCAGCGAGATGGGGCGCGAGGGCGCGGCCAGCCGCGTGGGGATGCTGTTCCAGCATGGTGCGCTGTATTCGGCCTTCAATGTGCTGGACAACATCGCCTTCGCCCTGCGCGAACAGGGCACCCTGCCCGATGCGCTGGTGCGCGATGCGGCCCTGGTGAAGCTGCAGATGGTGGGCCTCAAGCCCGAGCATGCGGCACGCATGCCGGCCGACCTGTCGGGCGGCATGATCAAGCGCGTGGCGCTGGCGCGGGCCCTGATCATGGACCCACCGCTGCTGTTGCTGGACGAACCCACGGCCGGGCTGGATCCCACCAGTTCCGATGAATTCTGTGCCCTGCTGCGCGAGCTGCGTGCGGAGCTGGGCCTGACCGTGATCATGGTCACCCACGATCTGGATACGCTGTTCGCCCTGTCGTCGCGCGTGGCCGTGCTGGCCGAAAAAAAGGTGCTGGTCAGCGGCCCGCCGCGCGAGGTGGCCGAGTTCAAGCACCCCTTCATCGAACATTTCTTCCAGGGCGAGCGCGGCAGACGCGCGATGAGCACGGTATGAATGGCCCCCTGAGTCGCTTCGCGCCTTTCCCCTCTCGCTTCGCGAGGGGGACGACACCCTCGGTGCGGGGCGGCGCGGCCGGCCCAGGCCCTTCCTCGGTGTCCCTGAGTTTGGGGCGCGCCGGTTTTGACGGCGGCGTCCTGCGTGGTGGGTTGGTTGGGCTGCGGCACCATGCCTTGCTCGCTGGGCTAACGTGATGGATCATTGATATGGAAAACAAATCCCATGCCATGGCGGCCGGCATTTTCGTGCTGGTCGTGGCGGCCCTGCTGGCAGGGCTGGCGATCTGGCTGACGCGCGATACGCGGCAGTACAACGAGTACGAGCTGTCCACCAAGGACGGCATCAGCGGCCTGCAGGCCCAGGCGGCGGTGCGCTACAAGGGCGTGGCCGTGGGCAAGGTCACGCGCATAGGCTTCGATCCCCAGACCAACGGCAATGTGCTGATCCGCATCGCCGTGGGCGTGGACACGCCCATCACGCCCACCACCTTCGCCGTGCTCGGCTACCAGGGCGTGACCGGCCTGGCCCACGTGCAGCTCGACGACGCCGACAAGCCCCAGGCCCAGCTGCCGCCCGGCCCCAGCGGCCTGCCGCGCCTGCCGTTGCGTTCCTCGCCGCTGACCATGCTGGCCGACCAGGGCCAACTGCTGCTCGAGCGCGCTGACGAGATCTCGCGGCGCCTGAGCGCCATGCTGGACGACAGCAACCAGAAGCGCGTCAGCACGGCGCTGGAGAACATCGCCGCGGCCGCGGCCGGCGTGCAGCAGCTGACGCAAAGCCTGGACCGCACGCTGTCCAGCCAGGTGCCCCAGCTGGCGGCCGACGCCCACAACACCTTGCAGTCGCTGGAAAAGGCCAGCAATGGCGCCGCCGCCGTGGCCGCCGAACTGCAGCAGACCGTGCGCCGCGTGAACGCCCCCGACGGCCCGCTGGATCAGATCGCACAAAGCACGCGCTCTCTGACGCGGGTGGCCGACACCCTGGGCCGCAGCACCGTGCCCCATGCCAACCGCGCGGCCGACGATGTCTCTCGCGCCGCGCGCCAGATGGGCGCGGCCGCCAGCCGTTTCAGCGACAACCCACAGGCCGTGATCTACGGGCCGGGCCAGGCGCGTCCCGGTCCCGGCGAACCCGGATTCACCGCCCCGGCCCAGCCCTGAACGAGGAAACCACCATGCGGACATCCCTGCACACCGCCCGAACTCGCTCGCTGGCCGCGACGGCGGCCCTGGCCTGGCTGCTGGCCGGCTGTTCGGCCCTGCCCCAGCCGCCGGCCCAGCCCATGCGCTACGACTTCGGCCTGGCGCCCCAGCCGGCCACGGCCCAGGCAACGCCACGCGCGCCCCTGGCCCTGGCCGAGGTGGAGGCTCCGGCCCTGCCCGATGGCAGCACGGCCATGTTCTACCGCCTGGCCTATGCCAACGGCCAGGAGCTGCGCCCCTACCTGCAGGCGCGCTGGACCCAGCCGCCGGCCCTGCTGCTGCAGCAGCGCCTGCGCGGCCAGCTCGGCGCGCAGCGCGCCGTGCTGCTGAGCAATGAGGGCGTGGCCCAGCCTCGCTCCCAGGGTTCGGTTCCTGCCCTGCTGCGCGTGGACATCGAGGAATTCAGCCAGGTTTTCGATGCGCCGGCGGCCAGCGCGGCCGTGGTGCGCTTGCGGGCCACCCTGGTTGAACAAAGCGGCGCTGCGGACCGCCTGCTGGGTCAGAGGGTGTTCGATGTGCGCACGCCCGCACCATCGGCCGATGCGGCCGGCGGCGCACGGGCGCTGACGGCGGCCTCCGACCAGGCCATCGCCGAGATCGACGCCTGGCTGTCCCAGCTGGGGCACTGAGCGCAGGCTGCTCCGCCACAGGCCCGCTGGCTGGTGCATTGCACCACCCAGCGGGCCTTGTCATTTCCCGACCCGTGGCATGCCTTGTGTCCGTCAGCGCTGTAGTCCCCAGGCCCCCGGCGCTGGGGGGCCTGGACCGACCGGCTTCGGGAGGTCGAGACTACGGCGCGGCCCGGGCAGGTTTTTTACAGTGAAACCATCGTTGAGCAGCACCTGATGGCCCGGTACGGGCAGGCTGCCGACGGTTCACCACTGAAAGGACAAAGCCATGAATGAAGACCGTATCAAGGGCAACTGGAAGCAGTTCACCGGCAAGATCCGTGAGCAATGGGGCAAGCTGACCGACGACGACCTGGATGTCATTGCCGGCAAGCGCGAACAGTTTCTGGGCAAGCTGCAGGAGCGCCAGGGCCTGGCCCGCGAAGCGGCCGAAAAGCAGCTGACCGACTGGCAAAAGCGCAACCCCGATTTCCGTTTCGAAGACTGAGCCCGGCCTGCCGTGGCGGACCGGGACACGATACCGGGCACCGCCACGCCAGGCCTTGTTCCCGCTGCCTTGCGCAGCGCGCATCGCGGCCCCGGACCCTCCGTTCTCCGCGCGCCGCCATCCCAGAAATAAATACAAGGAGTTGATCATGCAAACACCGCAACGTATGCGCCACATGCTTTCGGCCATCGCCCTGGGCCTCATGGCCTCCGGCGCCATGGCCATGACCAATGCCGAGCACACGGCCGCCAAGAAGCAGATCGAAGCCGAGTACAAGGCCGCCAAGGAGCAGTGCAAGCCGCTCAAGGACAATGCCAAGGATGTCTGCAACAAGCAGGCAAGCGGCCAGGAAAAGGTGTCCAAGGCCGAGCTGGAGGCGCGCCGCGATCCCACGCCGCGCACGCAGGAAAAGGCCCGCCTGGCCAAGGCCGATGCCGACTACGACATCGCCAAGGAAAAGTGTGACGACCTCAAGGGCGACGCCAAGGATGTGTGCGTCAAGGATGCCAAGGCAGCCCATGTGCACGCCGTAGAGGCCGCCAAGGTCGCCAAGGCCCAGGCCGAACCGGCCTCCAACCCGAACGCCAAGGCGGCCAACGTGGCCGAAACCCGCAAGGATGCGGCGGCCGAAACGCGTGAAGCCGATTTCAAGGCAGCCAAGGCCCGCTGCGACACCATGAGCGGTGCCGCCAAGGACGCCTGCGTGGCCGATGCAGAGCGCAGGTTCGCGCAATAAATTCGGCAACCCCGCGCCCGCTGTGCTCCCGTCCGCCGTCACTGGCGTGCCGGGCCTGCGGCGGCAGGCCCCGGCCCCGTGCGCGGGGCTTTGTGCTTTTCAGGCTTGGCTGATGTGGGTCAAAGGGGGGCGCGAGCGCACTTCCTAAGCTGTGGCCTTCACCATCAAGGCAGGAGATGCGCATGGCCGCACTGGAATGGAGCGAGGCGCTGGCACTGGAGTTGCCGGCCATGGACGAGGTGCACCAGGAGTTCGTGCTGCTCCTGGCCGAGGTCGAGGCCGCGCCCGACGCACAGCTGTGCATGCGCTGGGACGAGCTGATCGCCCACACCCAAATGCACTTCGACCAGGAAGACCGCTGGATGCAATCCACGCGCTTTTCCAGCAGCAATTGCCACAGCCTGCAGCACAAGGTGGTGCTGCAGGTCATGCGCGAAGGCGCCCAGCAGGCGGCGGCCGGCGATCTGGCCGTGGTGCGCCGCATGGCCGGGGAGCTGGGGGCCTGGTTCACCCACCATGCCCAGACCATGGACGCCGCTCTGGCCCTGCACCTGCGCAGCGCGGGCTTCGACCCCGCCACAGGGACGATGTCCCATCCCGAGTCGCTGCCAGTGCAGGTCATCACGGGCTGCGGTGGCGCCTGCGACGGCAGCGTGCACCCGTCCGCGGCCGTGGCGGCCTGAACCGGCGCGTGGTGGCCCTCAGGGGCTGATGGCGGGCGAGGCCAGCACGGGGAAGATCTTCATCAGCCCGCCGGCCATGACTTCCACGGCCAGGGCCGCGAGTATCAGCCCCATCAGCCGTGTCATGACATTGATGCCGGTCTTGCCCAGCACGCGGGCGATGGGGCCGGCGAGCGAAAAGCAGACCATGACCACCAGGGCCACGACCACGCCATAGCCCACCAGGGCCAGGTGCTGCCAGATGTTGCGTGCCTGGTCCGCGTAAATCACCACCGTGGACATGGCGGCGGGGCCGGTCAGCAGCGGGATGGTCAGCGGCACCACGGCAATGCTGTTGCCCATGGCGGCCTTTTCGGCACCGGCCACCAGGGTGGCCTGGTTGGGGCGCTCCTCGGCGGGGCGCGCATTGAGCATGTTTATGGCACTGATGAGCAGCAAAAGGCCGCCGCCGACCTGAAAGCTCTGCAGCGAAATATTGAAGAAGTCCAGCACCTGCAACCCGATGATGGCGCAGGCCGCGATGACGCAAAACGAGGCGAGCGCCGCCGTGCGTATGGTCTGCCGCAGTTGCTGCTCGCTGAAGCCCTCGGTGTAGTGGATGAAAAAGGGCACGATGGCCAGCGGGTTGATGATGGCCACCAGGGTGATCAGGGGCTTGAGGTCCACTAGAGACTCCCCCCGGACATTGGCACCAGGCCGCCTGGGGCGATGCGCGTGAGTTTTCCGTCCATCGAATGTCTCCTGTGAAAGAATCGCCCGCAGGGCCGGTCTGCCGCCATTACAGCATTGCGGCGGCCCTGTTCCTCCCGGGACATCTCACAAAAAATCCTCACATGCAAAGGAAGGTGGATATGGGCAATCTGGTGCAGCTGACATCCTTGGACGCAACGGTCTCTCCCGCCTGGGTGGCACGGCCCGATGGTCCCGTGCGCGGTGCCGTGGTCGTGCTGCAGGAGATCTTTGGCGTCAATGCGCATATCCGTGCCGTGGCCGACCGGCTGGCGGCCCGCGGCTTCGTGGCCGTGGCGCCGGCGCTGTTCACGCGCGTGCAGGCCGATGTGAACCTCGGCTACGGCGATGCCGACCGCGCCAAGGGCGTGGCCTTGAAGGCCGCCGCCGAAGCCCTGCCCGAGCCTGGCGTGCTGCCCGAGATCGAGGCGGCCATCGCCCATGCTGCGGCCCTGGCGCCTGGCGGCAAGGTGGGCATCGTGGGCTTTTGCTGGGGAGGCTTGTGGGCGTGGCGCGCAGCCTGCACTTTGCCTGGCCTGTCGGCCGCAGCCTGCTACTACGGTGGCGGCATGACCACACCTCTGGAAATGGGGCGCCAGCCACTGTGCCCGGTGGTGGCGCACTTCGGCCGCCGCGACGCGCACATCCCCGTGGACGCGGTGCAGCTGTTCGCCCAGGCGCAAAAGCATGTGCAGGTGCATTTGTACGATGCCGACCACGGCTTCAACTGCGACCAGCGCGCGGCCTACGACGAGGCCAGCGCCCTGCAGGCACGCGATCGCACCCTGGCCTTCTTCGACCAGCACCTGACCTGAAGCGCCTGGCGCCCGCTGCACGGCGCCCGTTGCACGGCGCCTTCAGTTCCCGGGTTGTCCGGTGTGCAGCCCTATGTGGTACAGGCCCCAGGGGGCCTGGGCGAAGCGTTCCTTGAGCGGCCTGTCGCCCAGTTCCGCGATGCGGTCCGCGTCGTACATGGCCCATTGCGGGCCCAGGTCGCCCAGGGACAGGCGCTGGTCGTCCATGTGGGTGGCCAGCAGCATGCGCCATTGAAGGGCCTGGGCCAGGGGCATGCGTGCGCGGTAGCCATCCAGGGCCTGCAGGGCGACCCACTGCCCGTGTGCCGCCGCAGCGTCGGCATCCACGCCGGCTTCGCGCAGCACCGTGGCCAGCAGGGGGCCGCGCAGTCGGTGAGGCTGGCCGTCATATTCGATGCGGGGCCTTATGTCTGCCGCGGGCAGGCGTTCCAGGTCGGGAGCGCTGAAGGTCCGGGCCGTTTCGAAGGCCAGGCCGTGGTGGCTCAGCAGCAGGTCGCGCGCGGGGTTGAGTGCGCCGCGGTTGCCGCGCACGCCGGGGCCGCTGAGGGTCAGTACCGTGGCCTGCATGGGCGGGGCGGCTGGGGCGGTGGTGGCGGGCCCGGCGGCAGCGGCCGCCTGGCCATTGCCCCAGGCCAGGCCGGTTGCCGCGCTGGCGGCCAGCAGGTGGCGGCGCGAGAGCGGGCCCTGGGATGCGGTCATGGAGAACTCCTGGAAGACGGGGGCGACATGCCCGCGCCGATTCTCCGCGAACTCTTCGTCCTGCGCGATAGCGCCGCACCCACGGCGGTCAGCAGGCCCAGCAGGGCCACGGCCGGTGTGCCCAGGCCTGGCACGGGCGTTGGCGCGGCAGGGCCCGCCAGGGGGATGGCCAGCATGACGGGGTCGCTGATGGCACCCGGCGCGGGATTGCTGTCGCCCGTGGCCGTGGCGGTGGAAAGGCCGGTGTTGTCGGTGATGGAAAAGCGCAGGTTGCGGCCCTGCACGCTGTCCAGGGGCCAGGGCACCCACTGTTGGTCCAGGTACTTGAACAGCCTTGCGTTGGCGGGGATGTCCTCGGGCAGGGTCAGGCTGATGCCCAGCCGCTCGCCCGCCGCGCAGTACATGGCCTTGAAGCTCGCCTGGCCCCAGGGAAAGCTGTGGCCTGCAGGCAGGTCGCCGCTGGCCGGTGCAAAGGCCGGGGCGCCGTCGAGCACGCAGGTGCCCGTGGGGCTTTCCAGGGCCAGCGTGGTGGGGCGGCCCTGGTCGTCGGGGCCGGTGTACGTAGTGTCCGGCACGAACATGGCCAGCACGTTGTGCGCCCGGTCCATGGTCAGAACGCAGGTCGTGGCATTGCCGCTGCAGTCATTGCCCCAGCCTGCAAACCGGTAGGCCGGTGCGGCCTGGGCCGTCAGCGTGACCTGTGCCTGGGCATCGGGCTGGTAGCTGGCGCTGCATTGGGCAGACGGGCCGCCGCCCGGGGCCTGCGCACATTGCTGTATGCCGCCGGCCAGCGGGGCGGGCAGGGCGCCGGCCGTGACCGTGCCGCCGGCGGTGCTGACCTGCACAAGCAGGAACACAGGGCCGGGCCGCTCCACCGCGCCCATGTCGCAGCCGCCTGCCTGGGGCCGGATCTGGTCGCGCTGGTCGGTCTGTCCGTTGCAGTAGCTGGAGGGCACGGCGTCCACGACCGGCGAGCCGGCGGCAGGCAGCAGGCTGGGTGTGGCGCCGCCGTTGAGGTCGAGGGTCCCCAATTGCGGATCCTGGTCGAGGATGTTGCCGCCCCGGTCTTCGAAATCGAGAGCGCCTATGGGCAGGCCCGAGCGGCTGGCGGTCCTCAACAGGCTGTATTCCAGGCCCGCCAGCGGGTTGTTGCCGTCTTCGTTGTAGATCTCGGCACCGGCTGTTCCAGGGTCGTTCCACAGGATGCTGGCCACCAGGCGGACCGTATTGGCATAGCGTGCGGGCCACGCCGCGTTGTTGTAGAGCGAGTGGCCCTGCACGCCGGCCCGGTTGCCGGAGAAGGTTGCGAAGCGGATCAGCGAGCTGCCCGTGAAGCCGCTGCCGATGGCCCGGTAATAGATGGCGCCGCCATGGCTGGCCGCCCGGTTGTCCGCGAAGCTGACGTCCTCGATGCGCAGGGCATTGGCCGCGTTGTCCACCAGGTGGTAGAGGGCCCCGCCATCCACGCTGGCCGAATTGCCTACGAAGCTGGATTGGCGTACTTCCATGGCGTTGGCGCCCGCTCCCCAGCCTTCGCTGTAGATGCCGCCCCCCTTGGCGGCGCTGTTGCCGTTGAACAGCGTTTTTCGGATGAGGGGGCTGGCCGTGCCGGCGTTGTCGGATAGGTTGTAGAGGGCGCCGCCCTGGCCCTGGTTGCGCTCGGCCTGGTTGCCGCTGAACACCACGTTGAACAGGGTGGGGCTGCATGCCTTGCCCGTGCCTGCGCCATTGCAGAACAGTCCTGCGCCGTGGTAGTTGCCGTTGCCGGACGCATTGCCGGCCGTGATGGTCAGTGTGTCCAGCCGCGTGTTGTCACGGGTGTAGGGCCTGCCGCTGCTGGCATGGGTGTCCAGTCCGCCGATCACCACCACGTTGAAGCTGTTGCCTCCCTGGATATCGGCGGCGTCGGGTGTGATGCCGCCCGTGCGGCGGCTGTCGTTGTCGTCGATGTCGCCGGAGAGCACGGTCAGGCGCGGGTCGGTGCTGCGCGCCTCGGGTGCCGCGGCGCTGCCGTCATAGCCGCCCAGCAGCTGCACGGGGGCGTCGATGGCGAAGTGCGCGCTGCGGTCCGCGCCGGCCGTGGGTTTGTAAACGCCTTTCTTGAGCCGGATGGTGCTGCAGGCCGCGCTGCCCAGTGCGGCCTGCAGCGTGGTGGCATGGTTCCAGTCCAGCCCGCTGGCGGCCGCGTCGCCGTCGGCCGCCGCATGGCAGGTGAGCTGGGTGCCCACGGGCGCGGCCTGCGCGCCCGCCGCCAGGAACAGCGGCAGGACCGCGAGGGCCAGGGGTGGACAGGGTGTGCGCGCTTGGGCCATCTCGGGATTCCCTCCTGTGTGTGTGTTGTAAGAGGCCATGCCACCTTGCCGGCCTGGGCTCAGCCTAGCGCCCGGGCGCCGGCCTGTATGTCCCCTTTTCGGGTGACATGACAGCGCCACCATTCCATGTGAACATGCGGGCTCCGCCCGCGTGGCATGTCCATTGGCCTTTTCATGCCTGATTCCAGCGTCCGAACCCGTGGCGATGCACTGCCGCCCATCCGCGTGGCCGTGGTGGAGGACGATGCCGCCTGCCGCCATGCCCTGGTGGGCGTGGTCAACGCGGCGCGCGACATGCAGCTGTGCTGGGCCGCCGCCAGCCGCGCCGAGGCGCTGGGTGCTCTGGCCAGGGGCGCGCAGGAGCTCGACGTGGTCCTGGTGGACCTGGGCCTGCCCGACGGCAGCGGCCTCGATGTGATCAGCGCCGTGTACGCCAGCCAGCCCCAGGCTGCCGTCATGGTCAGCACCATCTTCGGCGACGAGCTGCACGTGCTGCGCGCCATCGAGGCCGGTGCCATGGGCTATCTGCTCAAGGACCTGCCGGCCGAGGCCGTGCTCGAGGAAGTGCGCAGCCTGCATGCGGGCGGCAGCCCCATCAATCCCATGGTCGCCCGCAAGCTGCTGCTGCGCCAGCAGCGCGCCGCCCTGCCGGCCCCGCCACAGGAGGCGGATGCCGCCGCCCAGGCCCTGTCCGCGCGCGAGCTGGAGGTGCTGCGACTGGTGGCCCGCGGCCATACGCTGGACGAGGTGGCGCGCGAGCTGGGTGTGTCGCGGCATACGGTGCGCACCTTCGTGCGGCGCATTTACGGCAAGCTCCAGGTTTCCAGCCGCACCCAGATGATGCACGTGGCCCTGCAGCGCGGCTGGCTGGGCGAGGGGCTGCGCGGGGATGTCTGAGCGGCGGTTCCACGGCCGGGCCCTGCTGGTGGGCACGGGGCTGCTGGCCCTGCTGCTGCTGCTGGCAGGGGCCTTCGGTCTGCGCGAGGCTTCGCGGGGCGAGGCACTGCAGCTGCGCCAGGCACAGCTATGGGTTTCGGACAGCCTGCGCTGGGAGCCGCCCGCATCGCTGTCGGCGGCCGATGACGGCGTGGCGGCCGCCACGCCCTGGCGTACCGTGGACCTGCCGTACGCGGGCGAGCGCGTGGTCTCGGCCAGCAGCGACATGGCCTCGGCGCCTCCGGAGGTGCGATGGTTCCGTGTGGACGTGTCGCCACAGGCGCTGGTGAGCACGCCCCAGGGGGCTCGGCTGTACATTCCGCGCTGGCAGACCGTGGGGACGGTGGCCGTCTATGTGGACGGCGCCCTGGCCTGGCAGACGCGCGGCAGCCGCGTATGGAACAGCTTCAACCGCCCCGTATGGATCGATCTGGGCGGGCTGGCGCAGGCCGGGCGCCCCCTGGTCATCCATGTGCGCATGGCCAGCCAGCAGGGGGTGGGTGGTGCCTTGTCCAGCCTGTGGGTGGGTTCGGCCGAGGCGTTGCGCCTGTCGTGGCGGCTGCGCAGCCTGGTGCAGGCCGACCTGGTGGTCTACACGGCGGGCTCCTACCTGGTGCTCGGGCTGTTCGCGCTGGCCCTGTGGACGCTGCAGCGGCGGCGCGGCGATGTGGTGTTCCTGCTGTTCTTCCTGATGTCGCTGTGCCAGCTGCTGGGAGCCCTGCAGTTCATGGTCGACGGCGAGGGCCTGGCACTGTCCGATGACTGGTTTTCCTGGCTGACGCTGGCAGGCCTGATGGGAGCCACCGTGGCCGCCTTCCATTTCCTGTGCCTGGTACAGCGGCGGCGCAGAAGGGCGATGGGCTGGGTGCTGCAGGGGTATGTGGGGACCGTGCTGCTGGTCACCGTGCCCCTGTGGGGGGTCACGCACGAAACCATACTGCCCCTGCTGCGCCTGCTCATGGTGCCGCCGGAAATCCTGGTGCTGTGCATGTCGGTGGTCGGGGCCTGGCGCCTGCGCGACGGTGGCAGCACGATGCTGGCCGTGTGGATGCTGATGTCGTTTCCCATCGGCTTCCACGACCTGGCGCTGCAAAGCTATCTCATCAGCATCGAGAGCATCTACCTCACGCCCTATGTGTATCTGGGCCTGTTCACCCTGTTCCTGCTGGTGGCCTACAGCCGCTACAACGGAGCCCTGGGCGTGGCCGAAAACGCCAATGCCCACCTGGCCGAGCGCCTGCAGGCCCAGGAGCGCGAGCTGGCCCAGGCCCACGAGCGCCTGCTGGCTGCCGAGCGCGAGCAGACGCTGCTGCAGGAGCGCCAGCGCCTGATGCGTGAAATGCACGATGGCGTGGGCTCGTCGCTGATGAGCGCGCTGCGCCTGGTGGAATCCAGCCAGGGTGGGGCGATCAACCTGGCCCAGGTGCTGCAGGAATGCATAGACGATCTGAAGCTGTCCATCGATTCGCTGGAGCCGCTGGATGCCGATCTGCTGGCCCTGCTGGCGGGACTGCGCTACCGCCTTGGGCCGCGCCTGGAGGGTGCGGGGCTGAAGCTGCACTGGGAGGTCAGCGACATGCCCTTCCTGCCCTGGCTCGATGCCCAGGCGGCCCTGCATGTGCTGCGCATTCTGCAGGAGGTACTGACCAATATCATCAAGCACGGGGGTGCGCGCGAGATCACGGTGCGCACGGCGGTGGCCGCCCAGGACGGCCGCGCAGGCGTGCAGGTCATGGTCATCGATGACGGCCTCCCCTTCGATAGCGCCCATGCGCCCACCGAAGGGCGCAAGGGGCTGGCCAATATCCGCACCCGGGCCCTGGCGCTGCAGGCGCTGCCCGAGTGGGCCCCTCTGGCTGCGGGCAACCGATTCACGCTGTGGATGCCGCTGGAGCGCTCGTCCTGAGCAGGCCTCAGTCGCGCCCCGTGCGTGCCATGTAGCGTTTGCGCCAGAAGAAGACGGTCAGGCCCACGGCGATCGCCGTCATCGAACCCATGGCCCACCAGAAACCGTCCTGCTTGTGCACCAGCGGAATGAATTCGAAGTTCATGCCGAAGATGCCGGCGATCAGGTTCAGCGGCAGGAAGACGGCGGTCAACGCCGTCAGCGTGCGCATGATGTCGTTGGTGCGGTTGCTCTGCACCGAAAAATGCATTTGCACCACGGTCTCGGTGCTTTGCTCCAGGCGCCGCACATGGTGGACCACGCGCTCTATGTGTTCCAGCACGTCGCGGCTGCGCACCTTCAGCAGGTCCAGCTCACGCAGAGCGGCTGCGCCTTCGGGCGGTGTCCAGGTCTCCAGTGCATCGGTCCAGTCCTGCACGGCCGAGCGCTGGTCCTCGCAGACATCGTCGAGTTCGTGCAGGGCCAGCCGGGCATCCAGCAGTGCTCCCCAGTTGGCAAAGCGCGTGCGCGGGCGCAGCAGCTCGGTCTGCCAGTGGTCCAGCTGGCGCGACAGCTCGCGGCGCAGGTCCAGGAAGGCGTCGACGATGAGGTTGACCACGCGCAGCATGAGATCGGCGGGGCTGGTGGGCACGCGCGATCCGGGCGTGGGGCTCAGCCGCCCCTCGCGCAGGTCGGTGGACATGGCGGCCAGCAGGCGCGTCGCGTAGGCATCGCGCACCGTGCAGTCGTCGGGGTGCACGGACAGCAGCACCTGGTCGAACATGGCAAAGCCCACGGGACTGGTGTCGATGTTGCGCAGCACCGGCGGGCCGCTGCGCCGCACGGCAGGGGAGGCCGCAGGGGCGGAGGCCGCCGCGGCCCGGGCCTGGCTGGCCACCAGGCGCCGGAACACCAGCAGGTCGTATTGCGAGGTGTAGTCGTAGCGCGAAGGCAGCTGGGCGTTGAGCAGGTCGGAGACATGCAGGTCCACCAGCTGCTGGCCTGCCAGCAGCTGCAGGCAGCGCTGCACATCGGCCAGCCGCTCCTGCAGCGTGGCCCGCGTGCAGGAAATCCACACAAAGCCCTGGCCCGGTGCCTGGGAGGGCAGGTCGCTCAGTTCGCTGACGCCACCCGCCTGCAGGTGAAAGACGCGCAGGGCGGCGGCGCCGGGGCCGGGCATGTCCTGGGCCACGCGTTCAGCCGCGCAGCTTCAGGGCTGCGTCGATGGCGAAGTAGGTGAGGATGCCGTCGGCACCAGCGCGCTTGAAGGCCAGCAGGGATTCCATCATCACCTGGTCGTGGTCCAGCCAGCCGTTGGCCGCAGCGGCCTTGAGCATGGCGTACTCGCCACTGACCTGATAGGCGAAGGTGGGCACGCCGAATTCGTCCCGCACGCGGCGCACCACGTCCAGGTAGGGCATGCCGGGCTTAACCATGACCATGTCGGCCCCTTCGGCCAGATCCTGGGCCACTTCGCGCAGCGCCTCGTCGGTGTTGGCGGGGTCCATCTGGTAGACGTTCTTGTCGGCCTTGCCCAGGGCACCACGCGTGCCCACGGCATCGCGGAACGGGCCGTAGAAGGCGCTGGCGTACTTGGCGCTGTAGGCCATGATGCGCGTGTGGATGTGGCCGTGGGTCTCCAGCGCCTCGCGGATGGCGGCGATGCGGCCGTCCATCATGTCGCTGGGCGCGACCATGTCCACGCCGGCCTGGGCGTGGGTCAGTGCCTGGCCCACCAGCACTTCGACGGTGTCGTCGTTGATGATGTAGCCGGACTCGTCGAGGATGCCGTCCTGGCCATGGCTGGTATAGGGGTCCAGGGCCACGTCGGTCATCACGCCCAGCTGCGGGAATTCCTTCTTGAGCGCGCGCACCACGCGCGGGATCAGGCCGTCGGGGTTGAGGGCCTCCTTGCCGTCGGGCGTCTTGAGCGAGGCGTCGATGGCCGGAAACAGGGCCAGGTAGGGGATCTCCAACTGCACGCATTGCTCGGCCACGGGCAGCAGCAGGTCCAGGCTCAGGCGGTCCACGCCGGGCATGGAGGGCACGGCCTCGCGGCGCTGCGTGCCTTCGTGCACGAAGACGGGGTAGATGAAGTCGTGGGCGGACAGCCGGTTCTCGCGCACCAGGTTGCGCGTGAAGGCATCGCGGCGCAGGCGGCGGGGGCGGTTGTGCGGGAAGGGGGTGGGGCTGGACAGATGCATGGCGAAAATTGTGCCCCATTCCCGGTGCGGCCCCGGTACCCATGCCGGCGACGCCGTCTCGGCGCGCTCGGCTTTTGCACCGCCCGGGCGGGCCGTGCCCTGGGCACACGTACACTGCCCGCATGCTGTGGGTCAAAGCCTTTCATATCTTCTTCGTCATAGGCTGGTTCGCCGGCCTTTTCTATCTGCCGCGCATCTTCGTCAACCTGGCCATGTGCACGCCGGGCTCGGTCGCCGAACGGGAGCGCCTGCTGCTCATGGGGCGCAAGCTGTTGCGCTTTACCACGCTGCTGGCCGTGCCGGCCCTGGGGCTGGGCCTGTGGCTGTACCTGGGCTACGGCATTGGCAAGGGGCCGGGCAATGGCTGGATGCATGCCAAGCTGGCCGGCGTGGTGCTGGTCATCGGCTATCACCATGCCTGCGCGCGCCTGCTGCGCAAGCTCATCGCCAACCAGGACCAGCACAGCCACCGGTGGTTCCGCATGTTCAATGAAGTGCCTACCGTGCTGTTGGCGATCATCGTGGTGCTGGTGGTGGTCAAGCCGTTCTGAGATGGACCGACGCTCCCCTGAACGGCTGTGCCGCTTGCCCAGATCCTCACCGTGCTGCCCGCGGTGGACAGGGGGGGGCCACCTCCCCGGTGGCGCGGTGCGCGACGGGGCATAGGGGGGGGAGGAAACGGCATGGCTCAGAAAACATCGGCCTGGCCGCTGGCACTGGTCTATGCGGCCCTCATCGTCTTCGCCAGCCTGTTCCCCTTCGATGGCTGGCGTGCCCAGGGCATAGACCCGCTGGTCTTCCTGACGGCGCGGATTCCGCCGCCGTACTGGACCTGGTTCGACGTCAACACCAATATCGTCGGCTACGCGCCGCTGGGCTTTTTGCTGGCCCTGGCCCTTTTGCGCAAGGGTCTGCCCCGCGCCGCCGTGCCCCTGGCGGCGCTTGCGGGGGGGCTGCTGTCGCTGTGCATGGAGTTCCTGCAGATCTACCTGCCGCAGCGGGTCCCTTCCAATCTCGACCTGGTGCTCAATGCGGGTGGCACCCTGCTGGGGGCGCTGCTGGCCCTGCTGCTGGAGCGCCTGGGTGCCCTGGCGCGCTGGAGCGCACTGCGCACGCACTGGCTGGGCGAGGATGGCGGCGGCGCCCTGGTGCTGCTGGCGCTGTGGCCCTGGGCCCTGTTGTTCCCCGCGGCCGTGCCCTTCGGCCTGGGCCAGATCCTGGAGCGGCTGGAGCAGGGCCTGCTGGACCTGCTTGAAGGCACGCCCTTTCTGATGTGGCTACCGCTGCGTGAGTCGCCGCTGACGCCGCTGTCGCCCGTCACCGAAATGCTGTGCGTGATGCTGGGCCTGTGGATTCCCTGCCTGCTGGCCTATTGCGTGATGCGCCACATGGGGCGGCGCGCCGTGCTGGCCGGTTCGGCCATCGTGATCGGCACTGGCGTCTCGGCACTGTCGGCCGCGCTGAGCTGGGGACCGGCCCATGCCTGGGAGTGGGTGGACCTGCCGGTGCGCATGGGCGTCTGGGGCGGGCTGGGCCTGGCCATGGTGGCCCTGCCGTTGCCGCGCCGGGCCTGTGCGGCCCTGCTGATGCTGGTCCTGGTGCTGCACCTGAGCATCCTGAACCAGGCGCCGACCAGCGCCTACTTCTCGGAGACGCTGCTGGCCTGGGAGCAGGGGCGTTTCATCCGCTTCTACGGCCTGGGGCAGTGGCTGGGCTGGGTCTGGCCCTATGTCACCCTGGTCTATGTGCTGCTGAGGGTGGCGCGCCGCGATGCGGTGATGACGGCTGCACCCATGCCGTCCGGCAGGGCAGGCCACGGCCTAGAATGACTGTTCTATGAGCGAACACCCACGTCCCGTGGCCGAAGGCGGCCAGCAAGGCGCAGGCAACTACTATGCGCGCCACATCTTCTTTTGCCTCAACGAGAGGCCCAACGGCGAGGACTGCTGTGCACTGCATGGCGCCAAGGCCGGCTTTGACCACTGCAAGAAGCAGGTCAAGCAGCTGGGGCTGGCCGGCAAGGGCCAGGTGCGCGTGAACAAGGCCGGCTGCCTGGACCGCTGCGCGGGGGCGCCCGTGGCCGTGGTCTACCCCGAGGGTACCTGGTACACCTTCGTGGACGAGACCGACATCGACGAAATCGTCGAATCCCACCTGCGCAATGGCCAGCCCGTCGAGCGGCTGCTGCTGCCGCCCGACGTGGGGCGTTGAGCCCGGGCTGGAACTTAAAGCTTTTTAGGACATCAGTCCTCTGTCAGCTTGAGCTGGCTGCTACTACTAGGATAGCGATTGTGAATGCGCAGACCGAACGTTTGACCTTGACCGGCGGTGCCGGGGCCGTGGAGGCCCTGCGCGATGCGCCCGCGCCCGATGCGGCGGCCGCTGGTGCGGCGCCCCGTGGCGTGGCCATCATCGCCCATCCCCATCCGCTGTTCGGCGGCACCATGGACAACAAGGTGGTGCAGACCCTGGCGCGGGCCTTTGTGCAGTGCGGCTATACGGCCGTGCGCTTCAATTTCCGCGGCGTGGGTGCCAGTGCCGGCGAGCATGACGCAGGTATCGGCGAGGCCGAGGACCTGCTGGCCGTGGTGCGCCAGGTCGCTCCCCAGGGGTCCATCGCTCTGGCCGGCTTTTCCTTTGGCGCCTTCGTGACCAGCCACGCGCTGGCCGCGCTCTGGGGCGAAGGCCGTGTGGAAAAGGCCGTGCTGGTCGGCACGGCGGCGAGCCGTTTCACGGTGGCGCCGGTGCCGCCCGAGGCGCATGACAGAACCCTGGTCGTGCACGGCGAGGCCGACGACACCGTGCCGCTGGCCGCCGTCATGGACTGGGCCCGTCCCCAGATACTGCCTGTTACCGTCGTGCCCGGGGGCGGCCATTTCTTTCACGGACAATTGCCCTTGCTCAAGAGCCTGGTGGTCCGCCATTTGCGCTCACTTCCCTAGCATTGCGCGCCCCTGCTGCGCATGGCCCGCCCCGGCGGGCTTTTTTCCAGCCTTTCGAGCTTTTCCTGCCCTTAAGCGAGAGTTTTCCTCATGAAGCCCATTTCCTCCACGCTGCGAGTCCTGGCATTGGCGGCGGCCATGGCGCCGGTCCTGGCGCTGGCGCAGATCACCCCGCCCCAACCACCCGAGATCGCCGCGCGCAACTATCTGCTGGTCGATGTCACGGCCAACCAGGTGCTCGGCGCCAAGGACATCGATTCGCCCATCGAGCAGGCTTCGCTGACCAAGCTCATGACCGGCTACCTGGTCTTCGACGCGCTGCGCGCCAAGAAGATCACGCTGGAGCAGCGCCTTCCCGTCAGCGAGCGCGCCTGGAAGATGCCCGGCTCGCGCATGTTCATCGACCCCAAGATGCAGGTGCCCGTGGACGACCTGATCAAGGGCATGATCGTGCAGTCGGGCAATGACGCCACCATGGCCCTGGCCGAAGGCGTGGGCGGCTCGGCCGAGAACTTCGTGCGGCTCATGAACGAGCAGGCCAAGGCGCTGGGCATGAAGAACACCAGCTACAAGAATCCCGAGGG
>JAIRVR010000007.1 GCA_031253795.1 Burkholderiaceae bacterium | reverse complement strand
CATGGACGTGGTCAGCGGTGCCGGCCACGATGCCGTCTACCTGGCCCGCGTCGCGCCCGCGGCCATGGTCTTCGTGCCCTGCGCTGGCGGCATCAGCCACAACGAGATCGAGGACGCCGATCCCGCCCACCTGGAAGCCGGCTGCAACGTGCTTCTGCGCGCGATGCTGGCGGCAGCGGGGGTGGTGGCATGAAGATACTGATCGCCCGCCTCAACCACGAGACCAATACCTTCTCCCCCGTGCCCACGCCGCTGCAGGCCTTTGCGCCCACCTACGGCGAGGCCGCCTACCTGGCCAACAAGGGCATGCGCACGGCCATGGCGGCCTTCATCGACCTGGCCGAGGCAGCGGGCGCCCGCCTGGTCACGCCCGTATCGGCCACCGCCAATCCCAGCGGCCCCGTGCATGCAGCCGCCTATGACGCGCTCACGCAGTGCATCGTGGATGCCGCGCCCGGCTGCGACGCCATCCTGCTGGACCTGCACGGCGCCATGGTGGCCGAGAACAGCGAGGACGGCGAAGGCGACCTGCTGGAGCGCGTGCGCGCCGCCGCACCCGGCATTCCGCTGGGCGTGGCCCTGGACCTGCACGGCAACATCACGGAAAAGATGGTCGCCAACGCCGACGTGATGGTGGGCTTCAAGACCTACCCCCACATCGACATGTACGAAACCGGCGAACACGCCGGCCGCCTGCTGCTGGACATACTGGCCGGCAAGGCGCGCTACGGCGTGTGCTGGCACCGTCTGCCACTGATGAGCCATACGCTGCGCAGCACCACGCTCCATGGCCCCATGCTGGACGCGGTGAATGCCGCGCGCGCCCTGGAGGCCGAAGGCCTGCCGGCGGTGTCGGTGTTCGGCGGCTTCTCGCTGGCCGATATTGCCGCGCCCTGCATGAGCGTGGTGGCCACCTGCCGGCTGGAGAAGCAGCCCGCCGCCCAGGCGGCCGTGGACGCGCTGGCCGGCCGGATCTGGCAGCGGCGCGCCGAATATTGCTACCGCAGCGAACCGCTGGCCGATTCCCTGCGCCACGCCCAGGCCCTGGCCGACGGCGTGGACCGGCCCGTACTCCTGCTCGACCATGGGGACAACTGCATGTCCGGCGGCACCTGCGACACCATGGACGTGCTGCAGGCCGCGATGGAACTGGGCCTTACGGGCATTGCCATGGGGCCGCTGTGCGATCCCGAGGCTGTGGCGGCCCTGGTGGCGGCCGGCGAGGGTGCCACGGTGGAAATCGACCTGGGCAACAAGGTAGCGCTGGACCACCTGGGCCTGGACAAGCGGCCATTGCGCCTGCGCGGCACCGTGGGCGCCGTCAGCGACGGGGCCTACACGGTCAGCGGCCCCATCTACACGGGCCAGCGCTGCCACATGGGCCGCACGGTGCGGCTGGACACCGAGGCGGCCTCCATCGTGGTGACCGAGCAGACGCACGAGCCCTGGGACCTGGGCGTCTTCCACTGCGTGAGCATGGATCCCACCCGCTATCGCTTCCTCCTGCTCAAGTCGCGCATGTACTGCCGGCCGGTGTTCGTGCCCCTGTCCTGCGGCCTGGTCGAGTGCGACAGCCCCGGCGTGACCACCTCGGACTATGCGCGCTTTCCCTTCTCCCGCGTGGCCCGGCCGGTGTTTCCGCTGGACGCCATCTGATTGCCCGGCTTTGCGGCAGCGCGCAAGCAAAGACCGCCGCCGCCGCGGGGCGATTGGGCACCAAGACATCACAACAGTTTCACTGCAGGGGCGGGCTATCGCCGCCCGGCCTACAATCGGCTCCCCCTACCTCTGCTGGCGGCACGCAGGCTGAAACCGGCGTCCGTTGGCCATGCCAATCGCTGGAGACGCTTGATGTCCGACACCACGGCCCCGAACCCTTCCGATAAACGTGCCCAGCTGCGCCGTGCCGCACTCGAATACCACGAGTTTCCCAAGCCCGGCAAACTGACCATCGTGCCGACCAAGCCCATGGCCAACCAGCACGACCTGGCCCTGGCCTACTCTCCGGGCGTGGCTGCGCCCTGCGAGGAAATCGTCAAGGACCCCGCCGCCGCCTTCAAGTACACGGCCCGCGGCAACCTGGTCGCCGTGATCTCCAACGGCACGGCCGTGCTGGGCCTGGGCGACATCGGCGCCCTTGCCTCCAAGCCGGTGATGGAAGGCAAGGCCGTCCTGTTCAAGAAATTCGCCGGCGTCGACGTGTTCGACATCGAGATCAACGAAAAGGACCCGCAGAAGCTGGTCGACGTGATTGCCGCGCTGGAGCCCACCTTCGGTGCCATCAACCTCGAGGACATCAAGGCTCCCGAGTGCTTCTTCGTCGAACGCGAACTGCGCCGCCGCCTCAAGATCCCGGTCTTCCACGATGACCAGCACGGCACGGCCATCACCGTGGCGGCCGCCATGGTCAATGCGCTCAAGGTCGCCGGCAAGAAAATCGAAGAAGTGACCCTCGTGGCCTCGGGCGCGGGTGCTGCCGCCCTGGCCTGCCTGAACCTGCTGCTCAAGGTCGGCCTGCGGCGCGAAAACGTTTTCGTCACCGATCTGGCCGGCGTGGTCTACGAAGGCCGCACCGAGCTGATGGACGAGGACAAGGCCCAGTTCGCGCGTGCCACCGAGCTGCGCACCCTGGGCCAGGTGATCGCGGGTGCCGACGTTTTCCTGGGCCTGTCGGCCGGCGGCGTGCTCAAGCAGGACATGGTCGCCAGGATGGCCGACCGTCCCATCATCTTCGCCCTGGCCAACCCCAACCCCGAAATCACGCCCGAGGACGTGAAGGCCGTGCGCAGCGATGCCATCATCGCCACGGGCCGCTCGGACTACCCCAACCAGGTCAACAACGTCCTGTGCTTCCCCTACATCTTCCGCGGCGCGCTGGACTGCGGAGCGACCACCATCACCACCGAGATGGAAATCGCCACCGTGCACGCCATCGCCGAGCTGGCCCAGGCCGAGCAAAGCGAGGAAGTGGCGGCCGCCTATGTGGGCGAGCATCTGAGCTTCGGACCGGAATACCTGATTCCCAAGCCCTTTGACCCGCGCCTGATGATGAAGATCGCCTCGGCCGTGGCCGAGGCGGCCGCCGAGTGCGGCGTGGCCCAGCGCCCCATCCAGGACATGGACGCCTACCGCGCCCACCTGCAGACCTTCGTCTATGCCTCGGGCACCATGATGAAGCCGCTGTTCGCCGCGGCCAAGAAGGCCGCCAAGAAGCGCGTGGCCTATGCCGAAGGCGAGGAAGAACGCATTCTGCGCGCAGCCCAGATCGTGGTCGACGAGCGCATCGCCCGCCCCACGCTCATCGGCCGCCCGGCCATCATCGCCCAGCGCATCGAGAAATTCGGCCTGCGCCTGAAGGAGGGCCAGGACTACGACGTGGTCAACGTCGAGCACGATGATCGCTACCGCGACTTCTGGCAGACCTACCACCGCATGACCGAGCGCAAGGGCATCACGGCGCCCATCGCCAAGATCGAGATGCGCCGCCGCCTGACCCTGATCGGCACCATGCTGCTGCACAAGGGCGAGGTGGACGGCCTGATCAGCGGCACCTGGGGCCAGACCACCCACCACCTGCAGTACGTGGACCAGGTGATCGGCCGCCGCGCCGGCGTGCACACCTATGCCTGCATGAACGGCCTGCTGCTGCCCGACCGCCAGGTCTTCCTGGTGGACACCCACGTCAACTACGACCCCACGGCCGAGCAGCTGGCCGAGATCACCATCATGGCGGCCGAGGAAATGATGCGTTTCGGCATCAAGCCCAAGGCGGCCCTGCTGTCGCACTCCAATTTCGGCTCCAGCAACCAGCCCAGCGCCGTCAAGATGCGCCAGACCCTGGACCTGCTGCGCGAGCAGGCCCCCTGGCTGGAAGTGGATGGCGAAATGCACGGCGACGTGGCCCTGGACGGCAAGGCCCGCGCCCAGCTCATGCCCCACAGCACCCTGCTGGGCAATGCCAACCTGCTGGTCATGCCCAATATCGACGCAGCCAACATCAGCTACAACCTGCTCAAGCAGGCGGCCGGCGGCGGCATCGCCATCGGCCCCGTGCTGCTGGGCGCGGCCCGTCCCGTGCACATCCTCACGCCGAGCACCACGGTGCGCCGCATCGTCAACATGACGGCGCTGACCGTTGCGGACGCGAACGCGAATCGCTGACACCCCCCAAGGCGCTTCGCGCCTCCCCCCGTGTGCACGGCGCCCGTATGCACGGCGCCCGTATGCACGCACCCTCTCTCGCTTCGCGGGAGGGGGGCTCGGGCAGCCGGCGAGACCCTCGCATCGGCGCCCGCCGGTTGCATGGGCCGTTCTCGGTGGCTCAAGCGCAGAGCCCCCTCTTCACACTGTTCAATCCCCAGACAAATCCTTGGTCAAGCTGCCTGTTTTTTAGGCAGAACTTGCAATTTGGGGGGTGATCCGTCACACTAGCGGGTCGAGATTTCAGGGCTTCCCTGGATTTCTGAAAGGTGTTGTTGATGCTGAAGGCAGCCGCCGCCAAGGCGTACCAGTCCGGTCTAGCGCTCATCGTCGGGGCCGCCTTTGTGCTGTCGCCCTCGCTGGCCGATGCGCGCCGCTCGGCGCCGGAAAGCACGGAAACAGCGGCCATGGCCAGCGTCGCGCTGTCCGAGCTGCCGCGCGAAGGCCGGTCCACCTATGCCCTGATCCTGAGCGGCGGGCCTTTTGCCCACGACAAGGACGGCACGGTGTTCGGCAACCGGGAGCGCATCCTGCCACGCCAGTCGCGCGGCTATTACCGCGAGTACACGGTGCGCACGCCCGGTTCGCGTGATCGCGGCGCGCGCCGCATCGTCTGCGGTGGAGAGGCCCAGCGGCCCGATGCCTGCTATTACACCAGCGACCACTACAGCAGCTTTCGCAAGATCATCGAATGACCTCGACCCAGTTTCTGCAGCCCGTTCGACCTTCGTCCGACGCAGCGCGCTGGCAAGGATCTTCGTTCCATTCACAGCCCGGGGATGCGGCAGGCCATGCGTCCGTTCCCGCGGGCCACATCCACGTAAGAGAAAGAGCCACGGAGATGGATGCACCACTTCGTAAGATCCCGGACACCCCGCTGCGGAACGTGCGCGCCAATATCGTGCAGTCCATACGCGCCTACAGGGTGGAGGATCTGCAGCAGGCGGCCGAGACGCTGGGGTGCCATTTCCTGTACGCCAACCTGGCCCATGCCCAGACCAAGGCCGACATCCTGGAGCTGCTGGCCACGCAGTTCTTCTTTCCCGCGCATTTCGGCAAGAACTTCGATGCGCTCTATGACTGCCTGACCGACCCCATCCACAAGGCCGGTCCCCAGCCCGGCTTTGTCCTGGTGCTGGACCAGATCCCGACCACACCCAAGTTCGACAAGGAAGTGCGAGAGCAGCTGCTGGACAGCTTCCGCGACGCGGCCGAATACTGGGCCGAGCGCAAAATTCCGTTCCGCTGCTTCTACTCCTTCCTCTGAGCCCGCCGGGCGGCACCCTGCACTGAGTCTGCGGGCGCCGGCAGCTGCTATGCCTTGGTCAGACGGGCGGCCAGGGCCTCGTACTCGGGCACCGGCACCTCTTCGGCGCGGCGCTGCAGATCGAATTCGCCATCAAAACCCTTGTCCTGCAGCCAGCGCCCCAGGGTATTTCGCAGGATCTTGCGCCGCTGGCTGAAGGCCACCTGCACCAGCTCCTCGAGCAGCCCGGCATCCAGGGCCGCAGGCGCCTGGCGCGGGATCATGCGCACCACCGCGCTGTCCACCTTGGGCGGCGGGTTGAAGCTTTCGGGCGGCACGTAGAGCACGCTTTCCATTGCATAGCGCCACTGCAGCATGACGGTCAGGCGGCCGTAGGCCGCCGTGGCCGGCGCGGCCACCATGCGGTCGATGACCTCTTTTTGCAGCATGAAGTGCTGGTCTTCGACGACATCCACCTGTTCGAGCAGGTGAAACAGGATGGGGCTGGAGATGTTGTAGGGCAGATTGCCCGCAATGCGCAGCTTGGGCACACCCAGCCGGGCCGCAATGGCACGGAAGTCCACCTTGAGCACATCGGACTCCACCACGTCGAGCTGGGCATGCAGGCGCAGGCGCAGCGCCAGATCGCGGTCCAGCTCGATCACGGTCAGCCGGCCCAGGCGTTCGACCAGGGGCTGGGTCAGGGCCATCAGGCCCGGGCCGATCTCGACCATGGGCTGACCCGGCTGCGGGGAGATGGCGCGCACGATGGCGTCGATGATGCCGTCATCGGTCAGAAAGTTCTGGCCGAAGCGTTTGCGAGGAATGTGTTTCATAGAAAAAGCAAGGCGGTGCGCCATGGCACCGCCTTCCATTGTGTACTGTCGCAGCCGCGGCTGCAGGGGAAGCCTTACTGTGGGGGCTCGCGGTACTCGACGTAGGCACGGCCCCGCAGCTCCTGGGCCCAGGTCTGGTAGTCGGTCTCCAGCTTGCGCTCGCGCACGGCGTTGCGCACCATGTCGCGCTGCTCGCGCGGCGTCAGCGCGGCCTGGCGGCGCTCCATGAGCTGGATCAGGTGCACGCCGAAGCGCGAGACCAGAGGGTCACTGACCTGGCCCGGCTGCAACTGGTCCAGCACCTGCTCGAACTCGGGCACGAACTGACCCGGCGAGGACCAGCCCAGATCGCCGCCGTTGCGCGCGCTACCGTCCTGCGAATATTCGCGGGCCAGCGATTCGAAGCTGGCCTGGCCGCTTTCCACGCGGCGCTTGTAGTCGGCCAGGCGCTTGGCGGCCTCGGCCTCGGTCATCTGGTCGCTGATGCGCAGCAGGATGTGGCGCGCATGGTTTTGCGTGACCACGGCGGGCATGCCGGCCTGCGATTTCTCCAGAACCTTGAGCACGTGGAAGCCCGCGCCCGAGCGCAGCGGGCCCACGATGCCG
Source organism: Burkholderiaceae bacterium (assembly GCA_031253795.1). Classification (GTDB taxonomy): domain Bacteria; phylum Pseudomonadota; class Gammaproteobacteria; order Burkholderiales; family Burkholderiaceae_C; genus Comamonas. The sequence continues at coordinate 13,014 of JAIRVR010000007.1, read as the reverse complement.
CCCTGCGGCACCTGGGCCACGGCCTTGGCGAACAGTTCGGGATAGCGGTCCAGCGGTCGCATGCCCATGGCACCGCCGCCACGGCCATCGGGCGCGTCGGAGAACTCCTGGACCACGGCCTTGAAATCGGCCTGGGTGCGTGCGGCCTCGGCGGCCTGCCTGGCCCGCGCCTCGCGCTCGGCGACCTGGGCCGGGCTGGCGTCCTCGGGCACGGTGATCAGGATGTGGCCCAGGTTCACGGCCGATCCCGTCTGATCGCCACCGCCGCGGCGCTGCTCGGCCAGATAGCGGTCGATGTCGGCCTCGGTGACGCGCACACGTCCATCCACGTCGCGTTCGCGCAGGCGTTGCAGCGTGATCTGGTTGCGCAGTTCGTCGCGGAACTGCTTTTCGGGAATGCCTTCGGCCTTGAGGCGGGACAGCAGGCCGGCCTTGTCCAGGCCATTTTGGCGCGCCACGTTGGTCAGGGCCTGGTCGACTGCGTAGTCATCCACGCGCAGTCCCGTGTCCTTGGCTTCCTGCAGCTGTGCCTTTTCGACGATCAGCCGCTCCAGCACTTCACGGGCCAGCAAGGCCTCGGGCGGCATCTGGCCGCCCTGTTCGGCAATGTTCTGCGCCACGCGGGCCATGCGAGCGCGCACTTCGTTGTTGGTGACAGGCTCGGAATTGACGACGGCCACGATGTAGTCGGCCGAGCGCACGCCGGCCGTGGCCACGCGGTCGCGCGCCGTCAGCAGTCCGGGGGAGGCATCGAGCGCGCGCGAAACGGCCGCATCGCCGGCCTGGGCCTTGGGCTGGCCCGGCACGCGCAGGCCTTGGGCCTGGGCGGTGGTGGCCAGCAAAGCCAGCAGCACGGCAATGCCCGTGCTGCTATGGGTCTGGGAAAGAAAACGCATGGAAGGAAAACCCTGCTTAGAGCGTGTTTAGTCGTAGTTGGTGAAGCGGCTCGGTGGCGCCACCGTATCACGCAGATCCTGGTATCGGGGCACATTCTGCTTGAGACTGCGCTGCGGGTCAGACCCCAGGCTGAGCCGCGAAAAGCCCACGAACTCGATCTGGAACAGCAGCCGCGTATTGGACTGTGTGATCGAGCTTTGCAGTCGCTCGAGCACGACGCGGCCTATCCAGCAGCAGCCGTCGTACTCGAAGCCCACCACGGTGTCGACGAGCTTGCGATCCTTGAGACTGTAGTTCAGACGGCCCACCGTGTACCAGCGCCCACCGCCCTGGCCCCGGCCAGCGCCCAGGTCACGGCCCTTGTCGCCCCACAGGTCGTTGAGGGGCCATTGCCAGCCCACGTCCACCAGCTTGCTGGCATCGGTGCGCGCCACGGTGTCGTACTGGGTACGGTAGGCCAGGTTGACCGTGCGGTAGTAGCTGGGGCTGTAGCGCGCGCCGAAGGTGGTGCGCACCGAGCGGTTGAGGTCGCGGTTGTACTGTGTCGTGGCCTCGGTGGACCAGGTATCGGTCCAGTTGATGGCCGCGCCCAGCAGGACGTCGGACAGACGGCTGGTGGCCGGCACCTCGCCGGGGAGGATAACCTTCTGGTCGGAAAAGCGCACACGCTGGGCAATGCCGAAGCGCGCCTTCTCGGCCCCCGTGTCCGCATCCACCAGGCGCGTGGTCGCCCCCAGGGTCAGCAGATGGTTGTCGGCGATGCGATCCTGGCCGTTGTAGTCGTTTTCGGAGTAGATGCTCGCGAAATTGAAGTCGTTGCGCGCCGTATCGTACAGCGGCAGGTAACTCTGGTCTCGGTAGGGCGTGTAGGTGTAGAAGGCGCGAGGCTCGAAAGTCTGCAGCAGCTTGCGGCCGAACAGCGTGGTGTCGCGCTCGAAGACCAGGCCGCTGTCCACGCTGACGGTGGGCAGGGTGCGCGTGGCATTTCGGCTGCCGTTGCTCATCGGGTTGTCCACCTGGTAGCTGCTGGCATGCAGCATGATCTTGGGCGTGATGAAGGCGCCCGGCGACAGGAACGGCCGGCTGAGCTGGGCCTGCATGTAGCTGCGCTGGCCGTTGTTGTAGGTCATGCCGGCCAGGGGCTGGTTGACCTTGAAGCGTGTGGTGTCGGCCACGAAGCCGAAATCCAGCCCATGCGGCAGGTCCAGCGGCGTGTAGCGCCACTGCAGCTGCGGCTGCATGCCGTAGGGCGGCGCGATCGGCGCCGTCACGTCCTGCATGGTCTGCCAGTACAGCGTCCGCAAGGTGAGCACGCCGTCGCCGCGCGCCCAGGACAGGTTCACGTCGTTGGGTAGCAGGCGCTCGCGCAGCGAGCGCGCGGCCAGCGGGAAATCACGCCAGTAGTTGTCGTCGCTGACGCGGTTGAGGTTCATGTTCAGCCCCAGGCCGCCGATGGGCGAGTCCAGGGTGCCGCGGTGCTGCAGCGAATACGACCAGCGGTCGCGTTCGCGCAGCCGGTCCCCCGGCATGTAGGCCGCATAGGCCTCGCCCGAATAGGTGGGCTCCAGGTAGCGGAACTGCGCGCCCAGGTTGACGCCGCGCTTGGTCATGACCGACGGATACAGCGTCATGTCCCGGTTGGGCGCCAGGTTCCAGTAGTAGGGCTGGGTGTATTCGAAGCCGCTGAGCTTGTCGATGCCCATGGTCGGCGGCAGCAGGCCCGACTTGCGCTTGTCCGACAGCGGAAAGCTCATGCGCGGCACGGGCAGCACGGTAACGCCCTTGAACTGCAGGGCCGCGCCCTCGGCCACACCCACCTCTTCGGCCATGTCCACGTGCAGGGTCTTGGCGCGCAGCATCCAGGCAGGCTGCCAGCTGGCCTCGTCGCCGCGCTGGCAGGTGGTGTAGGTCGCATCGTAGACCACGGCATGGTCGCGATCGATGAAATCCACGCGCGAGGACTTGCCGTAGGCGCTGTTGACCAGGAAGCGGTAGCTGGCGTTGTCGAAAAAGCCCTTGAAGGCATCGACCTCCAGGTCCAGCTGCGTGCCCTCGTAGACATTGCCGGCCTGGTTGATGTGCACCGAGCCCATGGCGTTGACGCGGTCTTCGGGCACCTTGTATTCGAGGCGGTCGGCGCGAATCATGGTGTCGCCGCGACGCAGTTCGCCATTGCCCTCGATCACGGTATTGATGTCGGGCTGGCCGCTGAGCGCATCGCCGCGCACATAGACAGGCTGCTGGGAACGCACCTCCTCGGGGTAGACCTCCTGCATCAGCGTGCTGGGCCGCAGCGGCGGCACCTGGAGCTGCGGGTCGCCGGACTCGGCGGCCGGCTGGGCATGGGCCAGCGTCGAACCACCGGCCCAGGCCAGGGCGACCAGCCAGGCCAGCGGGCGGACAGCGGGGCGAGCGGGCGCGCGGGCAGCCAGCGAAGCGGTGGGCGGCGGTCGGAGATACACGTTGGTCAACAGCGGCGGATAGTGAAAGGCGCAAGCCTAGCATCACCGCCAGGCATTCGCCTGGGGTGGCATTTGTAGAATCGGATTATCCATGAGCCATCCAATCCCCCCCACGGCCGGCGTTGTCTGGGCCGATCCCGCCCGCAAAGCGGCCTTCGACGCCTGGCTGTCGCCGCTGGCCGAACGCCACGGCCTGCGCACTGAAACACTGCGCCCGGCCTCGGCCGATGCCAGCTTTCGCCGCTACCTGCGGCTCGACACGGACAGCGGCGCCAGCCTCATCGTCATGGACGCTCCGCCCGACAAGGAGGACTGCGCACCCTTCGCGCGAGTCCAGGCCCTGATGGCGGACGCCGGCCTGGCCGTGCCGCAGATCCTGGACTGGAACCGGGCCGGCGGCTTCATGCTGCTGTCCGATCTCGGCGGCCACACCGTCATCGAAGCCCTGGACCCTGAGCGCCCCCAGGATGCCGAAGCCTGGTACCGCTCGGCACTCGAAGTGCTGCTGGCCTGGCAGACCGCCTCGCGCCCCGGTGTGCTGCCGCCCTACGACGAAGCCCTGTTGCGCCGCGAACTGCAGCTTTTTCCCGACTGGTACATCGCCCGGCACCGCGGTACCGCCCTCGACGACAAGCAGCAGGCCACGCTGGCCAAGGCCTTCGACCAGATCGTCGCGCACAACCTGTCGGCCCCGGCCGTCTACGTGCACCGCGACTTCATGACGCGCAACCTCATGCAGCCCGTGGCGGCCAGCGGCCCCCTGGGCGTGCTGGACTTCCAGGACGCCGTCCATGGCCCTGTCACCTACGACATCGCCAGCCTGCTGCGTGACGCCTTCATCAGCTGGGAAGAGGACTTTGTCATCGACATTACCGTGCGTTACTGGGAGAAGGCGCGCAAGTCGGGTTTGGTCGGTGCTCGCAGCCAAAGCGGCTGGGGCGACGACTTCGGCGAGTTCTACCGGGGCGTCGAATGGATGGGCCTGCAGCGCCACCTCAAGGTGGCCGGCATCTTCGCGCGCCTGACCCTGCGCGACGGAAAGCCCCGCTATCTGGCCGACACGCCGCGCTTCATCCACTACATCCGCTCCACCTGCAGCCGCTACCGCGAGCTGACGCCACTGCTGCGCCTGGTGGACCAGATCGAGAACATCCAGCCCCAGGTGGGCTATGCCTACGGGCGCGTCTGAGGACCTGCATGCCGCGTTTCCACTGCCCCACGCCGCTGCGCAGCGGTGACGAGCTGGATCTTCCACCCGGCGCAGCGCGCCATGTCCAGGTGCTGCGCCTGCAGCCCGGCGACGGCATCACGCTGTTCGAAGGCCGTGCCGGCGAAGGCTTCAGCGGCGGCGAGTTCGATGCCACGGTGCTGCGCATGGGTCGCAGCGACGTGAGCGTGCGCGTGGGAGCCCACCATGCCATCGAACGCGAAGCACTGCGGCCCGTGCACCTGCTGGCCGGCATCACGGCCAACGAGCGCATGGACTGGCTGGTCGAAAAGGCCGCCGAACTGGGCGCAGCCAGCATCACACCGCTGGTGGCCGAGCGCAGCGTGCTCAAGCTCAAGGGCGATCGCGCCGAGAAAAAACTGGCCCACTGGCAGGCCGTCGCCGTGTCCGCCTGCGAGCAGTGCATGCGCAACCGCGTGCCACCCGTGCATGGCGCGGCCGATCTCGCGGCCTGGCTGGACCGCGGCGCGGCAGCCCTGCCGCCAGGAACGCGGCGCCTGCTGCTGTCGCTGGGCGAAGGCACGCGGCCGCTGGCCGAGGTCATGGACGATGCCGCCGAAGACCTGCCCGTGGTGTTCCTCTCGGGACCCGAAGGCGGCCTGTCCTCGGCCGAGGAGGCCCTGGCCCGGTCCCAGGGCTTCATCCCCGTCACCCTGGGCGCACGCGTGCTGCGCGCCGAAACCGCCCCTCTGGCCGCATTGGCCGCCCTGACCCTGGTCTGAGACTCAGCCGCGCACGGGAAACCGCCGGTCCAGCCAGGACTGCAGCCGCTGGAATGCGGGCCGGGCCAGGGCCGGGGTTTCGTTGAACAGCTCATGGTAGGCCTGCTCCAGGCACAGCGACTCGACCATGGACGGCGGCGCCCGTCGGGCAAAGTCCAGGCTGCCAGCCGGCGCCACGAGCCGGTCGTCGCCGGCCCACATCAGCAGGCTGGGCACGGACCACCGAGGCGCCCGATCCAGCACCTCGGGACCGCCCCGGGCCAGAAAACGGGCCAGACGGGCACAGATGCGGTCGTGGCACAGCCCATCGGCACGGTAGGCATCGCAGACGGCCGTATCGTGGGACAGGTAGGGAATCTGCAGACCGTTGGAGACCCGCAGGCCGGGCAGCAGGTACGGCAGGGTGGACACCAGCATGTTCTGCCACGGCGACAGGCCGGCATCGAAGGCCGGCGAGGACAGCACCAGGGCGTCGACGGGACGCAGGCCACGGGCCACGAACAGCGCCGCCACCAGGCCACCCAGGCTGTGGCCCAGCAGCACCAGTGGCTGGCCGCAGGGTTGCCGCGCACGCGTGTCATCGACCACGGCCGCGAGGTCATCGAGCAGGCGGTCGTCGCTGGGCAGGCCGCCGCGTGGCCCCTCCGAGCGGCCATGCCCGTAGTGGTCGTAGCCGCGCACCGCAAAGCCCCAGCCATGAAGGCACTGTGCCAGTGCCGCGTAACGCCCGGCATGTTCGCCCAGGCCATGCACCAGCAGCACCGTGGCGCGAGCCGGCTCCTCACCCGCAGGCCAGTCGCGCACCGACAGCCCTGCCCCATCGCCGCTGGCGGCCAGGCGGCTGGCCAGGCCTTCGGGCAAGAAGCCTGGCGCGGCCATCAGGCGGCGCCTGCGCCGGTGTCCGCGGACATGGCAGCAATCACCTGGGCCACGGCGACCGTGAGCTTCTTGGCATAGGGCACGTGCAGGAACTCGTTGGGCCCATGGGCATTGCTCTTGGGGCCCAGCACGCCGCAGACCATCATCTGCGCCTTGGGAAAGCCCTGGCTGAGCATGTTCATCAGCGGAATCGTGCCGCCCTGGCCGATATAGCCGCAGGAGGCACCGAAATGCGCCTGGCTGGCTGCGTTCAGCGCATTCTCAAACCATCCCGCCATGGCCGGCGCATTCCAGCCGCTGGCGCCCGACAGGCCTTCCCAGGTCACGCGGGCCTGGTAGGGAGCGTTGTCCTCCAGCAAGGCCTTCATCTCCTGCACGCAGGAAGCGGCATCGACCAGGGGCGGCAGGCGCAGGCTGAGCTTGAAGGCCGTGTAGGGCCGCAGCACGTTGCCCGCGTTCTGCAGCGAGGGCAGGCCTTCGGCGCCGGTGACGCTGAGCGTGGGCTCCCAGGTGCGCTTGACCAGGGCCTGGACCGGGTCCGTGGTGGTGGGCAGGGCGAACAGGGTGGAGCCGCCGCAGTCGTAATGCGCCCAGGGAAAGCGGGCATAGGTGTCCTCGCCCAGGATGGCCGCCGTGGCACGCATCTGGGCCATGCGGTCGGCAGGCACCTCGCAGTGGAAGCTGGCGGGCAGCAGACGGCCGGTCTTGCTGTCCTCCAGGCGGTCCAGTACCTGGCGCAGGATGCGGAAGGACGAGGGAACGACGCCCGAGGCATCGCCCGAATGCACGCCCTCCGTGAGGATTTCCACCTTGAGCGTGCCGCTGGCCATGCCGCGCAGGCTGGTGGTCAGCCATAGCTGGTCGTAATTGCCCGCACCGCTGTCCAGGCAGATCACCAGACCCACATCGCCCAGGCGCGGGCGCAGCATGTCCACATAGGGCAACAGGTCGCGCGAGCCGCTTTCCTCGCAGGTCTCGATCAGGCCGACGATGCGCGGATGCGCCACGCCCTGGCGCTTGAGCTCCTGCACGGCCGCGATGCTGGCATAGACCGCATAGCCGTCATCGGCGCCGCCGCGGCCATACAGCTTTCCGTCCTCGTACTTGGGTGTCCAGGGCCCCAGATCGCTGCGCCAGCCATCGAATTCAGGCTGCTTGTCCAGGTGGCCGTACATCAGCACCGTGGGGCTTGCGGCCGCGCGCTCCTGCGTGCCGTCCACCTCGAAGAACAGCACGGGCGTGCGGCCCGGCTGGCGCACGATTTCCAGGCGCAGCCCGGCCACCTTCTGCGACTGCACCCAGTCCGCCGCATTGCGCAGCACGGTCTCGAGATGGCCCTGCTGCTCCCAGTCGGGAGCGAACATGGGCGATTTGGCGGGAATGGCGATGTAGTCGGTCAGCGCGGGCACGATGCGCTGGTCCCAGCTGCAGCCGATCTCTTCCAGGGCTTGTGCGGGCTGCAGCTGGTGCAGGGGGGTGGGAGCATTCATGGCGGGTCCTCGTCGGGGCGGCGGCCGTGCGCTGCGCGCGCATCGCTGCCGCGATCCGGCCATTGTGCGCCAAGCCGGGCACGCCGCCCAGGCCCCGGGCCGGCGGCTACGATCGCGGCATGTATATCGGAGAACTCGCCCGCCGCGCCGGCTGCTCGCCCAAGGCCGTCAGGCTGTACGAATCGCGGGGCCTGCTGGGGACCGTGGCCCGGGCCGGCAGCTACCGCATCTATGGCGAAGCCGACCTGGTCACGGTGCAGCGCATACGCCAGGCCCTGGACCTGGGCTTTCGCCTGGGCGAACTGCAGGGCCTGCACCGCCTCAATCATGGCGGGGACTGGGAAGGGCTGGCCCGGCTGTTGCGCGGCCGGCGCGAACAGGTGCAGGCCGAACTGCTGCGCCTGCAAGGCCTGCAGGCCCGGCTGTCGGCGCTGGAGCATGAGCTGCTCGAATGCAGCCTGGAGCCGATGGCCAGTGCGAATGCCTGCCAACCCGTGGCGGCCTGAAGCTGCAGGCGCTTGACCTTGCCCCGTGGGGCAGGCCGAACATGGGCGCCATGTCACAACGCATTCTTCTGGTCCTCGGCCACCCCTCGGCCGACAGTCTGTGCGCCGGCCTTGCCGACGCCTATCTCCAGGGTGCCCGCCAGGGCGGCGCCGAGGTGCGCGTACTGCGCCTGGGCGAGCTGGATTTCGACCCCGTGCTGCAGGCCGGTTACCGCGGCGAGCAGGCGCTGGAGCCCGACCTGTGCCAGGCCCGGGACGATATCCTCTGGGCCAGCCACCTGGCCTGGGTCTACCCGACCTGGTGGGGCGCCATGCCGGCCCTGCTCAAGGGCTTCATCGACCGTGTCTTCCTGCCGGGATTTGCCTTCCGCTACCGCAGCGGTTCCGTGCTGTGGGACAGGCTGCTGGCGGGCCGCTCGGCGGACCTGCTGGTCACCATGGATTCGCCGCCCTGGTACTACCGCTGGGTGATGCACATGCCCGGCCACCACCAGATGCGCCGCGCCATCCTCGAGTTCAGCGGCATCCGGCCCGTGCGCGTGCGCAGCTTCGGCGCCGTGCGCACGGCCGATGCCGCGCGGCGTGCGCTCTGGCGGAACCAGGCGCAGGCCCTGGGCCTGCGGGCGGCAGCGCTGCCCCTCAGGGCGCCCTGAACGGCATGGCGTCGATGGCCGCGCGGCCCACCGACGGATCGTCGGTGAAGATGCCGTCGATGCCCGAGCGCAGGAAATCCTCCATGTCGGCACGTGCATTGCCGCGTTGCGTTCCATCCTGCACCGGGGGCAGCTTCAGGCTTTGCGGCAGGAAGGCGTTCTCGGGCCGCAGCGTCCAGGGGTGGACCAGCAATCCGGCGCGGTGGGCATCGGCCACCAGGGCGGTGGGCGCGGCATTGGCGCCCTGGACCACGGGAATGACCATGCTCTTGCTCGGACCGATGCCGTTGGCATAGCGCGCGATCGTCGCCAGCCCGGCCGGCGTGGCCATGTCGGCATAGCCGGGGCCCGTGCCGCGCGCCACGCTGTCATAGGGCTGGCCTCGCGGCGCCAGCAGCTGGACCAGGCGCACCGTACTGCGCGCGCGCAGCCAGCGAAGGTTCTCGACCTCGAAGGACTGCACGAACACCGGTGCCTGCGCGTGGTTCCAGCCGTTGTCCTCCAGCAGCCGCAGCAGCGCGGGCTCCAGCGGCAGGCCGATGGACTGGAAGTAGCTGGGATGCTTGGTCTCGGGATAAATGCCGATGTTGCGGCCCGTGCGCACGCTCTCGGACTTGGCCAGGTCGATGACCTCCTGCAGCGTGGGCACCTCGAAAAGGTCGTTGAAACGCGCGTTGGCCGGACGGATGGCCGGAATGCGCTCGCGCGCACGCAGGGTCTTGAGCTCGGCCAGCGTGAAATCCTCCACGAACCAGCCCGTGATGGCCTGGCCGTCGATGGTCTTGCGGGTCTTGCGTGCAGCGAACTCGGGACGCTCGGCCACATTGGTCGTGGCCTCCCTGACGCTGCCGTCGGCTGCGAGGATGGCGATGGCATTTTCATGGCGCGCGACCAGATGGCCGTCGCGCGTGATGACCAGGTCGGGCTCGATGAAATCGGCACCCGCGCGTATGGCTTCGCGATAGGCCTCCAGCGTGTGCTCGGGCCGCAGGGCCGAGGCACCGCGGTGGGCGATCAGCGTGGGGCGCAGGGGTCCGCCGGCCATGGCCGATGGCGCAATTGCCGGATCGGCAGGGCGGGGCGCGGCACAGCCGGCCAGCAACAGGCCCATGGTCATGCCGGCCAGGGCCGGCGCGCAACAGCGTCGAAAGCGGTTCATGGAAGGCTCCGGTTCACGATCGCCCGATGGTAAGCGCCATGCATGACGCGGCCCCAACGATTGCGGCCGTGCCCGGAGCGGAGCACGCCTCAGGCGTGCTCGAAATGGAAGACGGCCGTGCCGGCCCGCAGGTTGGGCAGGGTGCGCACGGGCCGGCCCTCCTGCAGACCGAAGGCGTCGAGGATGCGCAACCGGTTTTTGGTGGCCAGCACCTCGAAATCCTTGTAGGTGCCGACGCGGATATTGGGCGTGTCATACCATTGGTAGGGCAGGCGGCGCGTCACCGGCATGCGGCCGCGCAGCACCGACAGACGGTTGGGCCAGTGGGCAAAGTTGGGAAAAGCCACGATGCCGGCCCGGCCGATGCGCGCCGTCTCGCGCAGCATGACCTCGGCATTGCGTAGATGCTGCAGAGTGTCGATCTGCAGCACCACGTCGAAGCTGTTGTCCCGGAAGATGGCCAGGCCATCCTCGAGGTTGAGTTGCAGCACGTTGACGCCGCGGCGCACGCAGGCCAGCACATTGGCATCATCGAGTTCCACACCGTAGCCGGTGCAGCCGCGCTCGCGCTGCAGGTGGGACAGCAGAGCGCCATCTCCGCAACCCAGGTCCAGCACGCGCGAGCCCTGGGGGATCAGGCGCGCAATCGCTTCCATGGTGGTCAGTTCGGTCATGCGGCCTCCTTGCCTGCCGGCTGGTCTTCCTCAGCGATGCCGTCGAAATACGAGCGCATCACATTCATGTATCGCGCGTCGTCGAGCAGAAAGGCGTCGTGCCCATGGGGCGCGTCGATCTCGGCATAGCTGACGTCACGGTTGTTTTCCAGCAGGGACTTGACGATCTCGCGGCTGCGCGCGGGCGCGAAACGCCAGTCCGTGGTGAAGCTCACCAGCAGGAACCTGGCACGGGCCACGGACAGGGCCTCGGTCAGGTCGCCGCCATGCGCGCGCGCAGGGTCGAAGTAGTCGAGTGCCCGGGTGATCAACAGGTAGGTGTTGGCATCGAAATAGCTGCTGAATTTCTCGCCCTGGTAGCGCAGATAGCTCTCGATCTGGAACTCCACGTCCTGGGTGCTGTACTTGAGGTCCAGGCCTTCCCTCAGCTGGCGGCCGAACTTCTGGTTCATGACGTCGTCGCTCAGGTAGGTGATGTGGCCGATCATGCGTGCGATGCGCAGGCCGCGCGCAGGCACCACGCCATGCTCGTAGAAATGGCCGCCATGGAAATCGGGGTCGGTGACGATGGCACGCCGCGCCACCTCGTTGAAGGCGATGTTCTCGGCATTGAGATTGGGCGCGCTGGCCACCACCACGGCATGGCGCATGCGCTGCGGATGGCGCAGCGACCACGACAGCGCCTGCATGCCGCCCAGGCTGCCGCCCAGCACGGCGGCCAGGCGGGCAACGCCCAAGCGGTCCAGCAGCCGGGCCTGGGCATCGACCCAGTCCTCCACGGTGACCACGGGAAAGTCGGCACCATAGATGCGGCCCGTGTCGGGATGGGGATGCATGGGGCCGGTCGAGCCGAAGCACGAACCCAGGTTGTTCACGCCGATCACGAAGAAGCGGTTGGTGTCCACGGGCTTGCCCGGGCCGATCATGTTGTCCCACCAGCCCTCGCTCTTCGGTTGGCCCTCGTAGACGCCGGCCACATGGTGGGAGGCGTTGAGTGCGTGGCAGACCAGCACGGCATTGCTCTTGTCAGCGTTGAGCTGGCCGTAGGTCTCGAAGGCGAGATCGTAGTCATGTATCGAACCACCGCCCTGCAGCGGCAGCGGCTCGTCGAAATGCATGGACTGGGGTGTGGCGATGAAGGACATGAAAAAACCCGGCATCGCTAAAAACGAGGCCGGGCTTTCAGGTTTCGTCTTTAGCTGGATTTATAAAGCGCCCGCAAGCAGAAGCAAATCGGCGCGTGAAGGCTCATTATGCCAAAACGCCCGTGCCCGGCACCAGCAGGGCCAGCACGCCCAGCACCAGGAAGATCACGGCCGAGACCACGTGCACCAGGCGGATGGGCACGCGCTTGACCAGCCTGTCGCCCAGCCACACCACCGGAGCGTTGGCCAGCATCATGCCCAGCGTGGTGCCGGCGACCACCCAGAGATAGGCGTTGTACTTGGCTGCCAGCATGACCGTGGCGATCTGGGTCTTGTCGCCCATCTCGGCCAGGAAGAAGGCCACCAGCGTGGTGCCGAAGACACCCCAGCGCGAGTGCTCGGTCACGCCATCGTCGTCGAGCTTGTCGGGGATGAGCATCCAGACGGCCATGGCGATGAAGGACAGGCCCAGGATCCAGCGCATGGCGTTCTCGCCCAGGTAATTGGTGATCCAGGCTCCCACGGCGCCTGCCAGCGCATGGTTGACCAGGGTGGCCAGCAAAATGCCCATCACGATGGGCCAGGGCTTGCGAAAGCGCGCGGCGAGCACGAGCGAGAGCAGCTGGGTCTTGTCCCCCATCTCGGCCAGGGCGACGACGGAGGTTGAAATCAGAAAAGCTTCCATGGGTGGGGATGTATCCGGCCGGATAGAGCACGCATTGACCACGCCCCGACTCCGGCCTTTGGATCGGTGCGCGGTCAATGGTCTCGACCGGTCGCACGCAGCCTTGCACTGCGCGCCGCATACGCCATAGGCCACCGAAGGCCCAAGTCTGTTGACGCATGCATCCAGCGCCCAGGCGCCGAACGGTCTACTCCCCAATGACAGAGCCTGCGATCATAGCAGGCCCGGCCTGTTGCGTTATGGCATCAGCACATACTTATGCGATAACGCAATTTCAGGGTTACTCCTAGGCAAGTCTGTGGCGGCTGCCATGAATTTTTGCAAAACAGCAATAGTCGGCGAAAACTTCTGCCACATAATGAGCGAGTTTTCGTTTGGACTTCGGTCCAATGGAAGCGAGTGCGTTTGCGTCTCTAACGTTGTCATCCCGTGTTGACTCCCTAGGGCTCCATCGCGTTTTCCAGTTTTTTCAGGAGTCCTCCATGGGCAACAAGCTTTACGTCGGCAACCTGCC
>JAIRVR010000076.1 GCA_031253795.1 Burkholderiaceae bacterium | reverse complement strand
GTCAATCCTAGAACTTGCGTTATTACTCAAGTCTCAAATTTTGGTGGAGGTAAACGGGATCGAACCGATGACCTCTTGCATGCCATGCAAGCGCTCTCCCAGCTGAGCTATACCCCCTTCATGCTGCAATCGCCGCTTCTTTTTAGTTGCTGCGTTTGCATCAGAGACTCGAATTATAGACAGGTTTTTAGCGCTTTTTCAAACGCGCAAGAATTTTTTCGCGCCCCAGCAGTTCGAGCACTGCATCCACCGAGGGCGTATGCGCCGTGCCCACGGTCAGCACGCGCACGGGCATGGCCAGTTGCGGCATCTTCAGGCCCTGGGCCTTGAGCACGTCCTTGATGAGGGCGGCGATCGCTTCCTTGCTCCACTCCACGGTGGCAAGGCCTTCGGCGAAGGCATCCAGCGCAGGGGCCACAGCCTCGGTCACATGCTTGGCCAGGTCTTCGGCGTTGCGCTCGAAGCCGTCCACATAGAACAGGCTGGCCCAGCGTGCCAGGTCCACCAGGGTGTCGCAACGGTCCTTGAACAGCGCGCAGATGCGCGGCAGGCGGTCATCGGCGTCGAGCAGGGCCTGGCCCACGCCGGCCTGGAGCACGAAGGGACGGACCAGGGCCGCCAGCGCGGCATCGTCCAGCGCCTTCAGGTGCTGGGCGTTCACCCAGCGCAGCTTGGCCTCGTCGAACTGGCCCGCGCTGCGGCCCAGGTGGTCGAGGTTAAACCACTCCAGAAACTGGGCACGGCTGAAGATCTCGTCGTCACCGTGGCTCCAGCCCAGGCGGGCCAGGTAATTGACCATGGCGTCGGGCAGATAGCCTTCGTCACGGTATTGGGTGACGGCCTTGGCGCCATTGCGCTTGCTCATCTTCTCGCCCTGCTCGTTGAGCACGGTGGGCAGGTGGGCGAACACGGGCACGGCCGCGCCCAGGGCCTCGAAGATGTGGATCTGGCGCGGCGTGTTGTTGACGTGGTCGTCACCGCGGATCACATGGGTGATGGCCATGTCCATATCGTCCACGCAGACGCAGAAGTTGTAGGTGGGCGTGCCATCGGGGCGCGCGATCACCAGGTCGTCGAGCTCGCTGTTCTGGAACTCGATGCGGCCCTTGCACTTGTCTTCCCAGGCCACGACGCCGCCCTGGGGCGTCTTGAAGCGCAGCACGGGCCGCACACCCTCGGGAATGGGAGGCAGCACCTTGCCCTGCTCGGGACGCCAGGTGCCGTCGTAGCGCGGCTTTTCCTTGTTGGCCATCTGGCGCTCGCGCAGGGCGTCGAGCTCTTCCACGCTCATGTAGCAGGGATAGACATGGCCCGAGGCCTGCAGGCGGGCCAGCACCTCCTTGTAGCGCTCCATGCGCTGCATCTGGTAGAACGGGCCCTCGTCATGGTCCAGCTGCAGCCAGGCCATGCCTTCGAGGATCACGTCCACCGAGGCCTGCGTGGAGCGCTCCACGTCCGTGTCCTCGATGCGTAGGATGAAGTCGCCACCCGTGGCGCGCGCGAAGGCCCAGGGGTACAGGGCCGAGCGGATATTGCCCAGGTGGATGAAGCCCGTGGGGGACGGGGCAAAGCGGGTACGTACTTTTTGGGTCATTACAGGGTATCCAGTCCGCGGGAGAGATCATTCTTGATGTCGCCCAGGTGTTCGAGTCCGACGGAGACACGCAGCAGGCCCTGGCCGATGCCGGCGGCCTGGCGCTGTTCCTCGCTCAGGCGGCCATGCGAGGTGCTGGCCGGGTGGGTAATGGTGGTCTTGACGTCGCCCAGGTTGGCCGTGATCGAGCACACGCGCGTGCTGTCGGCCACATGGAAGGCATTGGCGCGCAGCTGCTCGGCACCCTGGCCCACCACATCGAAGGACAGCACCCCGCCGCCCATGCCGTTTTGCTGGCGCATGGCAAGCGCATGCTGCGGATGGCTGGCCAAGCCTGGATAGTAGACGCGCGCGACCTTGGGATGGGCTTCCAGCCAGGTGGCCAGCTCCAGCGCGGCGGCGCTTTGCGCCTTGACGCGCAGGGACAGGGTTTCCAGACCCTTGAGCACCACCCAGGCGTTGAAGGGTGCCAGGTTCAGGCCGCCGCTGCGCAGGAAGGTGCCCATGACCTTGTCGACCAGGGCGATGCTGCCGCAGACGGCACCGGACATGACGCGGCCCTGACCGTCGAGCAGCTTGGTGCCCGAGTGCACGACCAGGTCTGCGCCCAGCCTGGCGGGCTGTTGCAGCGCGGGCGAGGCAAAGCTGTTGTCCACGGCCAGCAGGGCGCCATGGGCATGAGCGAGCTCGGCCAGCGCGGCGATATCGCACAGGTCGGTCAGCGGGTTGGTGGGTGTCTCGGCGAACAGCAGGCGCGTGTTGGGCCGGATGGCCTCCTTCCATGCCTGTACGTCGGTCTGGGCGACGAAGCTGGTTTCGATGCCGAAACGCGACATCTCGCCACCCAGCAGCTTGATGGTGGAACCGAACATGGACTGCGAGCAGACCACATGGTCCCCAGCCTTGAGCGTGGTCAGCGCCAGCAGCAGGATGGCCGACATGCCCGTGGACGTGGCCACGGCGCATTCCGTGCCCTCCATGGCCGCCAGGCGCTGCTCGAAGCTGGTGACCGTGGGGTTGGAAGTGCGGCTGTAGGTATAGCCAGCCTCTTCATTGGCGAAACGGCGTGCGGCCGTTGCGCAATCGGGCTGAACGAAGCTGCTGGTCATGTACAGGGCTTCGCTGTGCTCGCCCCACTGGCTGCGCTCCACAGCCACGCGCAAGGCCAGCGTATCGGGATGCAGGCCTTCGGGAAGTGTCTTGTTTGTCACGTTGATGGTCCTCGGGGTCGGGCGCAGGCCGCCCATGCTGGCGGAGCCCGGAATAAAGGAGCTAGAAACGCTTGTCACCTGGCGGCTGCGACCGGCTTCGCGGCCCCACCAGCACCAGCGCTTTTAGCTCATTTGTCAAAAAAGGCGGGCCACAGGCCCGCCCGGTATTGTCCCTGAATGCCCGGGATCAGGCTTCCCGGGCGTTGGGCAGCGACAGGCGCGAGGAATCGCTGGCCTCTTCCTCGCCACCGCGGTTGCGGCCTTCGTTGAGGGCCGTGACCTCGTCCTCGGAAATGTCGCCGGTGATGTAGACACCGTCGAAGCACGAGGCCTCGAAGCCCTGTACCTTGGCGTTGATCTTGCCCACGGCCGCCTTCATGGCATCCACGTCCTGGTAGATCAGGGCGTCGGCGCCGATGACCTGACGGATTTCCTCCACCGTGCGGCCATGCGCCACGAGCTCGGCACGCGTGGGCATGTCGATGCCGTAGACATTGGGATGGCGCACCGGGGGAGCAGCCGAGGCCAGGTAGACCTTGACGGCGCCCGCGTCGCGGGCCATCTGCACGATTTCCTTGGAGGTGGTGCCACGCACGATGGAGTCATCCACCAGCAGCACCTTGCGGCCCTTGAACTCGCTGCCGATGGCATTGAGCTTCTGGCGCACCGACTTCTTGCGCGAAGCCTGGCCCGGCATGATGAAGGTGCGGCCCACGTAGCGGTTCTTGACGAAACCCTCGCGGTAGGGAATGCCCAGCAGCTGGGCCAGCTGCATGGCGCTGGGACGGCTGGATTCGGGAATCGGGATGATGGCGTCGATCTCGCTGGGCGGCACGGTGGACACCACGCGCTTGGCCAGGGTTTCGCCCATGTTCAGGCGCGCCTGGTAGACCGAGATGCCGTCGAGCACCGAGTCGGGGCGCGCCAGATAGACATATTCGAACACGCAGGGGTGCAGTTCGCTCTTTTCGGCGCACTGGCGCGTTTCCACCTGGCCGTCGCTGTGCACGAACACGGCTTCGCCGGGAGCGATGTCACGCTCGAGCTGGTGCAGCGTGCCTTCCAGCGCCACGGATTCGCTGGCCAGCATCACCGTGCCGTCGGCACCGCGGCCCATGCACAGGGGGCGGATACCGTAGGGATCGCGGAAGGCCAGCAGGCCATAGCCGGCGATCAGCGCGATCACGGCATACGAGCCCTTGATGCGCTTGTGCACGGCGCCGACCGCCTTGAAAACGTCCTCGCTCTTGAGCGGCGCACCGCTGCTGGCACGGGCCAGCTCGTGGGCCAGCACGTTGAGCAGCACCTCGGAGTCGCTTTCCGTGTTGGTGTGGCGGTGGTCGGTATCGGACAGCTCCTCGCGCAGCTGCTTGGCATTGGTCAGGTTGCCGTTGTGCACCATGACGATACCGAAGGGCGCGTTCACGTAGAAGGGCTGGGCCTCTTCCTCGCTGGTCGCATTGCCGGCCGTCGGGTAGCGCACCTGGCCCAGACCCACCGTGCCCGGCAGGGCGCGCATGTTGCGGGTGCGGAACACGTCGCGGACCATGCCCTTGGCCTTGTGCATGAAGAACTTGCGCTCCTGCTGGGTCACGATGCCGGCGGCATCCTGGCCTCGGTGCTGCAGCAGCAGCAGGGCGTCATAAATCAGTTGATTCACGGGTGCGGTGCTGACCACACCAACGATTCCACACATAGTTGCGTTCCATCCGTTTGCAAAGGTCGCCCTTCGCTGACTGGGCCGGTGCGGCCACCCATTGGCCGCGCCTGCTCCCCATCCATTTCCAATCCGTTGTCCAGGCTGCCGGCCCCTGGCGCTGCAGCGCCCTTTTAAGCCGCCGGCAGATAGCGTCCCCATTCCTGTGGCAGCTGGGGCAGTACCAGTGCCAGGCCCTGCGCCAGCCAGGGCGCCAGAACCGAATCCTGCCACCACTGCCCTTCATGCAGCGGTGTGTAACTGATCACCATCGTCGCCACCAGGGCCAGAACCAGCCCCCGAAGCACGCCGAACAGGGCGCCCAGCGTGCGGTCCACGGGCCTCAGGCCCACGGCTTCGATCAGGCGCCGTGCCAGCCAGGACACCAGGCCCCAGGCGAACAGCGCCAGCACGAACAGCAGGACGAAGCCCGCCGCATAGCGCAGCTGCATGTCCCAACCTTCCAGCGGCAGCCACAGGGCCATGTCCGTGGCCCAGATGCGCGCCACCACGAAAGCCACCAGCCAGCCCACGAGGGACAGCACCTCGTAGATCAGCCCGCGCCAGGCGCCGAGCAGCATCGAGGCCAGCATGCCGGCCAGCAGGACCCAGTCCACCATGGACATACGCTACCTATCTCTGTGCGCCGATGCCGGTTTGCAAGATGCCGCGTGCCGCCTCAGAGCTTGAGCACCGAGGCCGGCAGGCCCTGGCCCTTGACACGCGCAGCCGCCTTGTCGGCGTCGGCCTTGCTGTTGAAGGGGCCGACGCGCACCCGGGTGCGCTTGCCATCCTTGGTGTCCACCACCTGCGTGAATGTCTTGAGGCCCGCCAGCTCCAGCTTGGCGCGGATTTCCTGGGCCTTGCTGGCCTCGGCGAAGGCCCCGACCTGGACGATGAAGCGCTCGTCCGTGGCCGCCGGTGTCGCCGCGGGCACGCTGCGGCCTTCCAGCAGGGCACGCGCACGCGCCGCATCATCGCTGCGGGCCGGCTCCGGCTTGGGTTCGGGCCGGGGCTTGGGTTCCGGCTTGGGCTCGGGTTTGGCTTCCGGCTTGGGTTCGGGCTTGTGCTCGACCTTGGGCTTTTCGGGCTTGGCCGGTTCGGGCCGGGGCTTGGCTTCGGGCTTGGGCTCCGGCCTGACCTCGGGCTTGGTTTCCGGGCGCGCCTGGGACACGGGGGGTGTCACGGGCAGGGCCGGCACGGAGGGCTTGCCCGTGGGCACCTCTTCCTCGTCGGCACCCAGCGATGCCTGGGGCGTCACACGGCTGGACGGCGTGGCGGACGCGCCATGGGCATGCGAATCCACGGCATTGGCACCGGGCACTACCAGAGGCGCCACCTTGTCGCGGTCGGGAATCTCGATCGGGATGTCCACGGGAATGGGCCGCGGCTGGGTGTCGAACAGCATGGGAAAGCCCACCACGCCCACCAGGACCAGGACTGCCGCGCCGATGAGGCGGTGGCGCGCCCGGCGGCGCATGACTTCCACGCTCTCCGGTTGGCCCAGGCGCGAGGACCGCCGCGATGCGGACGGCGATTCGCCATCCTCTTTCTTGCCGGGCCAACGAAAATTGAAAAGTGCCATGGAATGCGGACTCGTTCAGACCTTGGGCTGCATGGGCCAGGATGGCGGCATGCAGCGCAGGTCGCTGGATTCAGGTGCCCAGGTGCTTGGCGTTCAGCCGAGGCGGGCCATCATGCAGGACACCGCCCACGGTATAGAACGAGCCAAAGACCACGATTCTATCAGCGGGGTCCGCCGCCGCGACCGCGGCGTCCAGCGCCTGCTGCGGGCCCGCGAAGGTGGCAAGGACCGCATCGCGGCGCATGCCGGCCGTCTGCTGGAGGCTTTCTATCTTCTCGCGCAGCGCCTGAGCGGATTCGGCGCGCGGCGTGGGCAGATCGGTCAGGTACCAGCGGTCGATCAGCGGCCCCACCTTGGCCAGCATGGGCGCCAGGTCCTTGTCGTGCATGGCGCCGAACACGGCATGGGTGCAGGGGAAATAGCCCATGGCATCGAGGTTGGCCGTCAGCGCAGCCACCGAATGCGGGTTGTGGGCCACGTCCAGCACCAGGGTGGGCTGACCGGGGATGATCTGGAAGCGCCCCGGCAGCTCGACCATGGCCAGGCCCGTGCGCACGGCCTGGGCCGTCACCGGCAGGCGCGCGCGTATGGCTTCGAGCGCGGCCAGCGCGCCCGAGGCATTGACCAGCTGGTTGGCACCGCGCAGCGCGGGATAGGCCAGACCCGCATAGCGGCGGCCGCGGCCGGCCCAGCCCCATTGCTGCTTGTCGCCCGAGAAATTGAAATCCTGGCCGAAGCGCCACAGATCGGCGCCCAGGGCCTGGGCGTGGTCGATCACGCTTTGCGGCGGCATGGGATCGCTGACCACGACAGGGCGGCCGGCACGCATGATGCCCGCCTTCTCCCGGCCTATGCTTTCGCGGTCGGGGCCCAGGAATTCCACATGGTCGATGTCGATGCTGGTGATGACGGCGCAATCGGCATCGATGACATTGGTGGCGTCCAGACGGCCTCCCAGGCCGACCTCCAGGATGGCCACATCCAGCCGGGACAGGCTCATCAGGCGCAGTATGGCCAGGGTGGTGAATTCGAAATAGGTGAGCTCCACCGCGCTGCCCTGCACGCGGGCCTGCTCCACGGCCTCGAAGTGCGGCAGCAGCTCGGCCGCCCGCACGATTTCGCCGCCGACGCGGCAGCGCTCCTCGAAATGCACGAGATGGGGCGAGGTGTAGACACCGGGCCGAAAGCCCGACTGCAGGGCCACGGCCTCCAGCATGGCACAGGTCGATCCCTTGCCGTTGGTGCCCGCCACCGTGATGACGGGACAGTCGAAACGCAGATCCATGCGCTGTGCCACTTCGCGCACGCGATCCAGGCCCAGGGCAATGTTCTTGGGGTGCAGCTGCTCGCAATATGCGAGCCATGCATCCAATGTGGGAAATGAGGTGTGCATACTGCGCGCTATTGTCACCCAGGCCCAGTGTCCCCATGGCCCCCTCGCCATCCCCTTTGCATGCGCATCGAGACAACTGCAACGACTTATGACTCAAACCACAGGCATCACCCTCTACGGCATCCCCAACTGCGACACCGTCAAAAAGGCCCGCGCCTGGCTGACGGAACAGGGCCTTGCCCATACCTTCCACGACTTCAAGAAACAGGGCGTGCCCGCCGGCCAGCTGCCTGGCTGGATGGCGGCCGTGGGCTGGGAAAAGCTGCTCAACCGCCAGGGCACGACCTGGCGCAAGCTCGATGCCGCCACCCAGGCTGCCGCGACCGATGCCGCCGGTGCCGCCGCCCTGATGCAGCAGCAGCCCAGCGTCATCAAGCGCCCCGTGGTGGAATGGCCCCAGGGCCAGGTCACGGTGGGCTTCTCACCCGAGGCGTGGGCTGCACTCGCGGCCCGCTAGCGTGCGCTAACATTCCCCGTGGGCTTTACGCAGATTTACGCTGCTGCAACCCCTGTTGCCGCGCACGGGACTACACTGGCATCGAGCCCGGCCGCTGTGATAAGGCTGGAGCGACAGGAGTGCAATCATGAAATCCCTGGTTCTTTTGACGCTGGCGGCATCCACCGCCACCGCCACCGTGGCCCTGGCCCAGGAGCAAGGACGGGTGCTGTCGGTGACGCCCGTGGCCCAGCAGGTGGCCGTGCCCCAGCAGGTCTGCCGTGACGAATCCGTCTACACCGGCTCCAACACCTCGGGCGCCGGCGCCGTGCTGGGTGCGCTGGCCGGTGGCGTGGTCGGCAATGCCATCGGCCACGGTGGCGGCCGCGCGGCCGCCACGGCGGCCGGCGTGATCGGCGGAGCCATGCTGGGCAACCAGGCCGAGGCCTCGGGCCAGCCCCAGTACCAGACCGTGCGCAACTGCACGACCCAGACCTACTACCAGAACCGCACCGTGGCCTACGACGTGGTCTACGAATACGCAGGCCGCAACTACACCACGCGCACCACCACACCGCCCGGCGACTGGATCCCGCTGAGCGTTCAGCCCGCCGCCACGGCCAGCAACGGCTACTACGGCAGCAACCAGGTGCCCCAGGGCGCCTATTCCACCGTGCCGGTGCAGCCCCCCGTGGTCTATGAAAACAACTACTACGGTGGTGGCTACTACGCGCCCCAGCCCGTGTACTCGGGCGCCGACTATGTGGCGCCCGTGGTCATAGGAGCGGCCCTCGCCGCCGGCGTGTATTACGCCTCGCGCCCCCACTATGGCGGCTGGCGCGGAGGCGGCTACCACCGCCCCGGCTGGCGCCGCTGACACCCTGCACTCGAGCGAAGCCCCGGACCCCGGGGCTTTTTGCATGGCGCCGCATGGCGCGCCCTGGCCTAAAATGTGCGGTTTCGTCCTACCTCAGCCCAATCTTCCATGACCACCGAACACATCTCCGGCGTCACCCTGACCGCCAAGGCCAATGTCTATTTCGACGGCAAATGCATCAGCCACAGCTTCACGCTGGCCGACGGCACGAAGAAATCGGCAGGCGTGGTGCTGCCCAGCCAGCTGACCTTTGGCACGGCGGCCGCCGAGATCATGGAATGCGTGGCCGGCTCCTGCGAGTACAAGCTCGAGGGCACGGACCAGTGGCTGAGCTCCAAGGCCGGTGAATCCTTCCAGATTCCCGCCAATTCCAAGTTCGACATCCGCGTGGCCGAGGCCTATCACTACATCTGCCACTACGCCTGACATCTGACCCGGGGCCGCGGCTCCGGTGTTTTCCGGCTGCCGCAGGCCCTGCGCCGGCCGCCCCCTTCCTAGAGAGAAGCTTCGTATGGAAACCATCCTGCAACATGTCCCCGTCGGCCAGAAGGTCGGCATCGCCTTCTCGGGCGGCCTGGACACCAGCGCCGCCCTGCGCTGGATGAAGAACAAGGGCGCCCTGCCCTACGCCTACACGGCCAACCTGGGCCAGCCCGACGAGGCCGACTACGATGCCATTCCGCGCAAGGCCATGGAATACGGCGCCGAGATCGCGCGCCTGATCGACTGCCGCGCCCAACTGGCCGGCGAAGGCATCGCCGCCATCCAGTCCGGCGCCTTCCACATTTCCACGGGTGGCATCACCTACTTCAACACCACCCCGCTGGGCCGTGCCGTGACCGGCACCATGCTGGTGGCTGCCATGAAGGAAGACGACGTCAACATCTGGGGCGACGGCTCGACCTTCAAGGGCAACGACATCGAGCGCTTTTACCGCTACGGCCTGCTGACCAACCCCGCGCTGAAGATCTACAAGCCCTGGCTGGACCAGACCTTCATCGACGAGCTGGGCGGCCGTGCCGAAATGTCGGCCTTCATGACCAAGGAAGGTTTCGGCTACAAGATGAGCGCCGAAAAGGCGTACTCCACCGACAGCAACATGCTGGGCGCCACGCATGAGGCCAAGGACCTGGAATTCCTCAACAGCGGCATCCGCATCGTCAACCCCATCATGGGCGTGGCGTTCTGGAAGCCCGAAGTGGAGGTCAAGGCCGAGGAAGTGTCGGTCCGCTTCGAAGAAGGCCGCCCCGTGGCCATCAACGGCAAGGACATCGCCGACCCCGTGGAACTGTTCCTGGAGGCCAACCGCATCGGCGGCCGCCACGGCCTGGGCATGAGCGACCAGATCGAGAACCGCATCATCGAAGCCAAGAGCCGCGGCATCTACGAAGCCCCCGGCATGGCCCTGCTGCACATTGCCTACGAGCGCCTGGTGACCGGCATCCACAACGAAGACACCATCGAACAGTACCGCGTCAATGGCCTCAAACTCGGCCGTCTGCTGTACCAAGGCCGCTGGTTCGACCCGCAAGCCATCATGCTGCGCGAGGCCGCACAGCGCTGGGTGGCCCGCGCCGTCACCGGCACCGTGACGCTGGAGCTGCGCCGCGG
>JAIRVR010000070.1 GCA_031253795.1 Burkholderiaceae bacterium | reverse complement strand
CAGCCCAAGAAACCCCGTAGCCCAAAGCTACGGGGTTTTTTGCATTGGGCCTTCAAGAAAAGACAGCAGCCGCAAGGCAGCCACCCAAAAAAAGAGAGCGCTGACGCGCTCTCTTTTTCTGTGCAGTGGCGCAGCGGATTTTGGCAGGCAATTCCGCTAGCATTGACGTTAACGTCAACGTCTCATGCCCATGGCCGCCGGCCGTGGATGCGTACGGACCTCTCCGCCATGCCGACCACCTACACCATCAGCGATCTCGCCAAGGAGTTCGACCTCACGACCCGGGCCATACGCTTTTACGAGGACATGGGCCTGCTCGAACCCGAGCGCGCCGGGCCCGGCGGGCGCAACCGCGTCTACAGCCCCCGGGACCGCACGCGCCTGCGCCTGACACTGCGTGCCAAACGCCTGGGCCTGTCTCTGAACGAGGCCAAGGAAATCATCGATCTGTACGACAGTCCCCGCGACACGGGGGCTCAGTTGCGCAAGTTTCTCGAGGTGCTGGCGGCGCACCGGCGTCAGCTGGAGGACCGCCTGGCCGATCTGCAGGCCAACCTGGCCGAGGTGCGCGAACAGGAATCCGAGGCCCGCACTCTGTTGAAACGCCTGGATGGCAAAAATGCCTCATAATTGACGTTTACGTAAACGTAATTTGTGAGATCCGTCTTGACCATGACCCGGCTGCAAGCCCAGGACAGCGACTACGCCCAGCGCGTGAAGGCCAGCTTTGCACGGCAAGGAGCGATGCAGACCCTGGGCGCCGAACTCATCCGGCTGGAGCCCGGTGCTGTCGACATCGTCGTGGACTGGGCACAGGGGTTGACCCAGCAGCACGGCTTTCTGCACGCCGGCATGGTGTCGACGGCGCTGGACTCGGCCTGCGGCTATGCGGGCCTGACCCTGATGCCGGCGGATGCGGCCGTGCTCACCATCGAATTCAAGATCAACCTGCTGGCCCCCGCCAAGGGCCAGCGCTTTCGCATGGAAGGCCGTGTGCTCAAGCCGGGCCGCACCATCACCGTGACCGAGGGCCGGGCCTTTGCCATGGACGCGGGCCGCGAGAAGCTGATTGCCACCATGGGCTGCACGCTGATGTGCGTGCAGGGCCGCGACCTGGCCGACTGAGCTGGGCGATTTACTTCACCAATTTCACAGGAGACACGAGATGAGCCTTTCCAACCTGCCGGGCCTGAATTTCCAACTGGGCGAGGACATCGATGCGCTGCGCGACGCGGTGCGCGAGTTCGCGCAGGCCGAGATCGCGCCGCGTGCCGGCGAGATCGACCGCAACGACCAGTTCCCCATGGACCTGTGGCGCAAGTTCGGAGACCTGGGTGTGCTGGGCATCACGGTGTCCGAGCAGTATGGTGGCGCCGACATGGGTTATCTCGCCCATATGGTGGCCATGGAGGAAATCTCGCGTGCCAGCGCCTCGGTGGGCCTGTCCTACGGAGCCCACAGCAATCTGTGCGTGAACCAGATCAACCGCAACGGCAACGAGGCGCAGAAGGCCAGGTACCTGCCCAGGCTGATCAGCGGCGAGCACGTGGGTGCACTGGCCATGAGCGAGCCCGGCGCAGGCTCGGACGTGATCAGCATGAAGCTCAAGGCCGAGGACAAGGGCGGCTATTACCTGCTCAACGGCAGCAAGATGTGGATCACCAACGGTCCCGATGCCGACACGCTGGTGGTGTATGCCAAGACCGAGCCCGAGCTGAATGCCCGTGGCGTCACTGCCTTTCTGATCGAAAAGGGCATGAAGGGCTTTTCGATTGCCCAGAAGCTGGACAAGCTGGGCATGCGCGGCAGCCATACGGGCGAGCTGGTGTTCGAGAACGTGGAAGTCCCGGCCGAGAACGTGCTGGGTGGTGTCAACAACGGCGCCAAGGTGCTGATGAGCGGCCTGGACTACGAGCGTGCCGTGCTGACCGGTGGCCCGCTGGGCATCATGCAGTCGGTGATGGACAACGTCGTGCCCTATATCCACGACCGCAAGCAGTTCGGCCAGAGCATCGGCGAGTTCCAGCTCATCCAGGGCAAGGTGGCCGACATGTACACCGTGCTGCAAGCAGGCCGCTCCTTTGCCTATACGGTCGCCAAAAACCTCGATCTCCTGGGAACCGAGCATGTGCGACAGGTTCGCAAGGACTGCGCCAGCGTCATCCTGTGGTGTGCCGAGAAGGCCACCTGGATGGCCGGCGAGGGCGTGCAAATCTATGGCGGCAATGGGTATATCAACGAGTACCCGCTGGGCCGCCTGTGGCGGGATGCGAAACTCTATGAAATCGGCGCCGGCACCAGCGAAATCCGTCGCATGCTGATCGGCCGCGAGCTGTTCGCAGAAACCTGCTGAACACGCCGGCTGCCGCGCCATTGTCGAGTTTGACCCCAACCAAAGGATTGCTTATGAGCACAACCTCCATCGAAGAGCTGTTTGTCCACAACCGTGAATGGGCCCAGCAGATGGAGCGTGACCGGCCCGGTTTCTTCACCGGACTGATGGCGCAGCAGAAACCCCGCTACATGTGGATCGGCTGCTCCGACAGCCGCGTTCCCGCCAACCAGATCACGGGCCTGGAGCCCGGCGAGGTCTTCGTCCACCGCAACGTGGCCAACGTGGTCGTGCCCAGCGACCTGAACTGCCTGTCCACCATCCAGTATTCGGTGGACCAGCTCAAGGTCGAGCACCTGATGGTCGTCGGCCACTATGGCTGCGGCGGAGTGCTGGCGGCTCTGGAAGATATACGCGTCGGCCTGGCCGACAACTGGATACGGCACGTCAAGGATGTGCGCGACAAGCACCAGGACCTGCTGGCCGGGCTGTCGCCCCAGTGGCGCCACGATGCGCTGTGCGAGCTCAACGCCATCGAGCAGGTCATCAACGTGGCCCAGAGCACGGTGATGCAGGATGCCTGGGCGCGCGGCCAGAAGGTCACGCTGCACGGCTGGTGCTACAGCCTCAAGAACGGCCTGATCACCGACCTGGAGATGACCGTGCCCGGCGTGGGCGGTCTGGCCGAGGTCTATGCCCAGGCGGTCGAGCGGGTGGCCCGCCGCGAGCGCGACTGAGCGGCAGGGGCCAGAGGGCGAATCGGAGCGGACCATGACCGTGGCGACCGACACCCTGCTGGCCCACGATATCGCACGGGCGATGATGGATGGCTTCAACCGCCATTACCGCCTGTTCCGTGCCGAATCCGCGCGGGCCAAGCACCGCTTCGAGACGGCCGACTGGCTGGGCCAGCAGCGAGCCCAGCGTGAACGCATCGAGTTCTACGACCTGCGGGTGCGCGAATGCGTGCGCCGGCTGGAAAAGGAGTTTTCCGCCGGCGCCCAGCCCATGGCCCTGTGGCAGCAGGTCAAGCGCCATTACATCGGGCTCATGGTCAACCATTTGCAGCCCGAGCTGGCCGAGACCTTCTTCAACTCGGTCACCACCAAGATCCTGCACCGCACGCATTTCCACAACGACTTCATCTTCGTGCGGCCGGCGGTCAGCACGGAGTACATCGAGAACCAGGACCCCGCGGCGCGCCCGGCCTATCTGGCCTTCTATCCCACGCGCGAGACCCTGCCGCAGACGCTGCGCGACGTTGTGGAGCAGTTCGCGCTGCAATGCCCCTTCGACGATCTGGAGCGCGACATCGCGCGCCTGGTGGACCGGCTGGAACCCCAGCTGCAGGCCATGCGCCTGTATGCCAACTTCCAGATCCAGGTGCTGTCCAGCCTGTTTTTCCGCAACAAGGGCGCGTACATCGTCGGCAAGATCATCAACGGCTTTGCCGAGCTGTCCTGGGCCGTGCCCATCCTGCACGGCGACAACGGACGGCTGGTGCTTCATGCGGCACTGTTCGGCGAGAAGGACCTGCACGGGCTGTTCAGCTTTGCGCGCGCCTACTTCATGGTGGACACGGATGTGCCCAGCGCCTATGTCCAGTTCCTGCGCAGCCTGATGCCGCGCAAGCCGCGCGCCGAGCTGTACAACGCCCTCGGCCTGGCCAAGCAGGGCAAGACGCTGTTCTATCGCGACTTCCTCCACCATCTGCGCCATTCGCGCGACCAGTTCCGCATCGCACCGGGCATCAAGGGCATGGTCATGCTGGTCTTCGACCTGCCCAGCTTTCCCTATGTGTTCAAGCTCATCAAGGACCGCTTCGCCGCGCCCAAGGAGATCACGCGCGAGCAGGTCAAGGCCAAGTACCGTCTGGTCAAGCGCCACGACCGCGTCGGGCGGATGGCCGATACGCTGGAGTACAGCCTGGTGGCCTTTCCGCGCGAGCGCTTTTCCGATGCGCTGATTGCCGAGATCCTCGCTCACGCGCCCAGCCAGGTCGAGATCAGCGACCGCGACGGCGATGGCCGCCAGGAGGTCATCATCTCCCATCTGTACATAGAGCGTCGCATGGTGCCGCTCAACATCCTGCTGCAGGAATGCTTCGACGCGGGCCTGGACCTGGCCGCACCGCGCCAGGCACTGGAAAACGCCGTGCTCGAATATGGCAATGCCATCAAGGACCTGGTGGCTGCCAACATCTTCCCGGGTGACATGCTGTGGAAAAACTTCGGCATCACGCGCGGCGGCAAGGTCGTGTTCTACGACTACGACGAAATCGAATACCTGACGGACTGCCATTTCCGCCAGGTGCCCGCGCCGCGCAACGAGGAGGACGAGCTCAGTGGCGAGGTCTGGTATCCGGTGGGACCGCGCGACGTGTTCCCGGAAACCTTCGCCCCCTTTCTGCTGGGTCATCCGGTCGTGCGCGAGGTCTTCATGCGCCACCACGCCGACCTGCTCGATCCCGCCTTCTGGCAGTCGCACCAGCAGCGCATCCGGGAAGGCCATGTGCATGACGTCTTTCCCTATGAGCGCAGCCGGTGGCTTGGATGACGTCCCCCCTGAGCCGCTTCGCGCCGTCCCCCGGGAGGGGATGACCCCTTCGGATTGAAAGCCCATCTTGTCCATCACCACGACACATCAAGGAGATAGAGCAATGCAAGACCCCATCGTCATCGTCGGCGCGGCCCGTACCCCCATGGGGGGCTTCCAGGGCGACTTCGCCGATCTCGCAGCCCATGACCTGGGCGGTGCCGCCATCCGTGCGGCTGTGGAACGTGCCGGCATCGCGCCCGATAAGGTGGACGAGGTACTGTTCGGCAACTGCCTGATGGCCGGACAGGGCCAGGCGCCTGCGCGCCAGGCCGGCTTCAAGGGCGGCCTGCCTCGCAGCACCGGCGCCGTCACCCTGTCCAAGATGTGTGGCGCCGGCATGGAGGCCACCCTCCTGGCCCATGACCAGCTCGTGGCCGGCAGCCGCGACGTGATGGTGGCCGGCGGCATGGAAAGCATGACCAATGCGCCCTACCTGCTCAAGAAGGGCCGTGGCGGCTACCGCATGGGCCATGACCGCATCTTCGACCACATGATGCTCGACGGCCTGGAGGATGCCTATGAGCCGGGCCGCTCCATGGGCACTTTCGGAGAGGACTGCGCTGCCAAGTATGAATTCACGCGCGAGCAGCAGGACGCCTATGCCATCGAGAGCGTCAAGCGTGCCCAGGCCGCCACGCAAAGCGGTGCCTTCGCGGCCGAGATCACGCCCGTCACCGTGTCCACGCGCAAGGGCGATGTCACGGTCAGCATCGACGAAGGCCCGGCCAAGGCCAAGCTCGACAAGATCACCAGCCTCAAGCCTGCCTTCAAGAAGGATGGCACGATCACGGCGGCGTCGAGCTCCAGCATCAACGACGGCGCCGCGGCCCTGGTGCTGATGCGCGAATCCACGGCCAGGGAGCTGGGCTGCAAGCCGCTGGCCCGCATCGTGGCCCATGCCACGCATGCCCAGGCGCCCGAATGGTTCACCACGGCCCCCGTGGGCGCCACGCAAAAGGCCTTGAAGAAGGCCGGCTGGACGGCGGCGGACGTGGACCTGTGGGAAGTCAATGAAGCCTTTGCCGTCGTACCCATGGCACTGATGGCCGAGCTGAAGGTGCCGCACGACAAGGTCAATGTCAACGGCGGAGCCTGCGCGCTGGGCCACCCCATCGGTGCCAGCGGCGCGCGCATCCTGGTCACCCTGCTGCACGCGCTGCAGGCACGCGGCGGCAAGCGCGGCCTGGCCACGCTGTGCATAGGTGGCGGCGAAGGCACGGCCATGGCCATAGAACTGGTCTAAGCTAGGGGCGGGCCGGACGGCATCGAAGTCCGGCCCTTCCTGCTTGTCCCATTCGCCATCCCGATCATGATCACCAGTGAAGAACAGTTGCGCAGCCTCTATGCAATGCCGGCCGAGAAGGCCTTGCTCAAGCAGCAGGTGGACCTGGACCGGCATTGCCTGCGCTTCATAGCGCTGTCGCCGCTGTGCGTCATGGCCACGGGCGGAGGCGCGGGCTCGCTGATGGATGCATCGCCGCGCGGCGGCAAGCCGGGCTTCGTCAAGGCGCCCGACCACCAGACCCTGCTCATTCCGGACGCCAGTGGCAACAACCGTCTGGACACCCTGAGCAACCTGGTCGCCGATCCGCGCATAGGCCTGCTCTTCATGGTTCCCGGTTTCGACGAAACGCTGCGCGTCAACGGAGTGGCCAGGCTGCGTGACGAGGCCCATTACACGGCCTTGTTCGCCAGCGCAGGCCTGCGGCCACGCACCGTCATCGAAGTCGAGGTGCGCGAGGCCTATCTGCACTGCCCCAAGGCCTTGATGCGGGCCCGCCTGTGGAAGCCCGATGCCCAGGTGCCGCGCAACGTCATGCCTTCGTTCAACCAGATGATCCACCAGCAGATCGGCCTGCCGGCACCCTCCGAAGCGCAGGAAGCCATGGTCGAACGTTACGAACAACAGATCGCGGCCGAGCAGGGCCGCTGATCGCCAGATACCCGGAAAGGCATGCCATGGCATTGACACTGGTAATGGGCGCTTCGCGCGGGCTGGGCTTTGCACTGGCCCAGGCCTACGCGCAACAGGGCCGCCGCGTGGTGGCCACGGTGCGCAGCGCGGCCGACAGCGCGCGACTGCAGGCCGTGGGTGCCGAGGTGCTGCAGGTCGATTTCGCCGACCCCGCAAGCGTCAGCGGCCTGGCCTGGCAGCTCGACGGCGAAAGAATAGAACTGGCGCTGTACGTGGCTGGCCAGTGGGACCCCCAGGGCGCCAGCACGCCGCCCACGCGCGAGCAGTTCGATCGCATCATGCACAGCAATGTGATGGGCGCCATGCAGGTGCTGCCCCAGGTGGCACCGCTGGTCGAGGCCGCTGGCGGGGTCTTCGGCCTGTTCTCCAGCGAGATGTCCCTGCTGGCCGAGGCCGGGTCCGATGCCTGGCTCTACCGCGTCAGCAAGGCCGCGCTGAACATGGTGGTCGCCAGCGCCCAGCCGCAGTGGCCCGCAGCCACCCTGGTGGCACTGGACCCGGGCTGGGTGCAGACCGACATGGGCGGCGCAGGTGCCACCTTCACCATCGACGAAAGCGTCCAGGGCCTGGTGAGGACGCTGGCGGGCGTCACGCCAGCCGACCGCGGCCGCATGCTGCGCCACGACGGACGGCGCATCGCCTGGTAGGCCACGACAGAAAAGACACAAAGACAGGAGACAGAGACATGCTGCTCAATGCAGACCAGGAAATGATCCGTGATGCGGTGCGCGATTTCGTGCGCGCCGAAATCACGCCCCATGCCGCGCGCTGGGACCGTGAACACCATTTTCCCAAGAACGTGCACCAGGGCCTGGCGGCCCTGGGGGCCTATGGCATCTGCGTGCCGGAAGCCTATGGCGGTGCGGGGCTCGACTACCTGAGCCTGGCCCTGGTGCTGGAGGAGATCGCGGCCGGAGATGGCGGCACCAGCACGGTGATCAGCGTCACGAACTGCCCCGTCAACGCCATCCTCATGCGCTATGGCAGCGAAGCGCAAAAGCAGCAGTGGCTGGCGCCGCTGGCGCGGGGCGACATGCTGGGCGCCTTCTGCCTGACCGAACCCCATGTGGGTTCGGATGCCTCGGCCCTGCGCACCACGGCCACGCGCGATGGCGGCGATTACGTGATCAACGGCGTCAAGCAATTCATCACCAGCGGCAAGAACGGCGACGTGGCTATTGTCATTGCCGTCACCGACAAGGCGGCCGGAAAAAAGGGCATGAGCGCCTTCATCGTGCCCACCTCTGCGCCCGGCTACCAGGTGCTGCGCCTGGAGGACAAGCTGGGCCAGCACAGCTCGGACACGGCGCAGATCCAGTTCGAGGCCTGCCGCATTCCCGCCGGCAACCTGATTGGCGCAGAAGGCGAGGGCTACAGAATTGCCCTGTCGGCCCTGGAGGGAGGGCGCATCGGCATCGCCGCGCAAAGCGTGGGCATGGCGCGTGCTGCCTTTGAGTGCGCCTTGCAGTACGCCAAGGAGCGCGAGAGCTTTGGCCAGCCCATTTTCAACCACCAGGCCGTGGGCTTTCGCCTGGCCGACTGTGCCACCCAGATCGAGGCCGCGCGCCAGCTCATCTGGCATGCGGCCAGCCTGCGCGACGCGGGCCTGCCCTGCCTCAAGGAAGCGGCCATGGCCAAGCTGTTTGCCAGTGAAATGGCCGAGCGCGTGTGCAGTGCGGCCATCCAGACCCTGGGTGGCTATGGCGTGGTCAGCGACTTTCCGGTCGAGCGCATCTACCGCGATGTGCGCGTGTGCCAGATCTACGAGGGCACGAGCGATGTGCAGAAGATCCTGATCCAGCGCGCACTGGCCTGAGGCCAATCCCCCACGCTGCGGGTCGGGCCGGATGGCCCGGTCACGGCCAGGGCTTAGCATGGTGCATGGCCGGATCGCTGTCCGGGAGAGGCGGGCAGCGGGTTCCGGCAGGTTTGTGACCACCTTCGCAGGAGATCCCGACATGCCCTTTGCTTCCGTCAACGGCCAGAACCTGTACTACGAAGACACGGGCGGCCGCGGTCCGGCCCTGGTGTTTTCACATGGCCTGCTCATGGACCAGACCATGTTCGCCCCCCAGGTCCGGGCTTTTCAGGATCGCTTTCGCTGCATCAGCTGGGACGAGCGTGGCCATGGACGCACGGCCGATCCCGCGCATTGCGCACCCTTCGACTACTACGACTCGGCCGACGACCTGGCCGCCCTGCTCGCGCATCTGCAGGTGGACAAGGCCGTGCTGGTGGGCATGTCCCAGGGCGGTTACCTGTCGCTGCGCTGCGCGCTCATCCATCCCGAGCGTGTGCGCGCCCTGGTGCTGATCGATTCCCAGGCCCAGCTGGAAGATCCCGAGCAAATGCCCCACCATGAGGCCCTGCTGCGGGCCTGGATGGAGCACGGCCTCAGCGACGACATGGCGGCCACGGTGGAGCACATCGTCCTGGGCCAGGGCTGGAGCGGCGCCGCCGCCTGGCGCGCCAAATGGAAGCAGGCCACGCCCATCAACCTGGGCCAGAGCTTCAAGGCGCTGGCGCTGCGCGACGACATCAGTCCGCGCCTGGCCGACATCCATGTGCCCTGCCTGGTCATCCATGGCACACAGGACGTGGCCATCACGCCCGACCGCGCGCGGGCCATGGCCCAGGCCCTGCCCGATGCGCAATGGGTGGAGGTGCCGGGCGCCGGACATGCGGCCAACCTCACCCATCCGGAACCGGTGAATCTGGCCATGGAGCGCTTTCTGGAGCGCCTGGGCTGAGCCCCCGGGGTCACACGGGGGGATAGCCGTCGTTCTCGCTGTCGCGGCGGCGCAGGACGATGGTGATGCTGCCGTCCGTCTCCAGCGTGGCACGTTCGACCTCGCGCATGTGAAGGCAGCCGCCGGCGCGCAGGGCGGCTTCGATGTCGTCGCGCGTCAGCCGCTCCTTGCGCATCAGGTCCTTGTTCAGATGGCCATTGGTGATCAGCGCCTGGGGCTGGCCATCGACCAGCCGCTGCAGCCACGCAAACCGGAAGGTCAGCCACGACAGCAGCAGGTGGCACAGGATCAGCGTGGAGGCCGAGACCAGGCCACCGATCAGCGAGTTGTCGCCCGCATTCATGGAGTTCTGCACGGCGTTGGACAGGATGAGCAGCAGCACCAGATCGAATGGCGCGTACTGGCCGGTCTGGCGCCGGCCCGTCAGGCGCAGGAAGATCAGCAGGAACAGGTAGACGACGACACCGCGCAGTACGAACTCCCACCAGGGGACCGACATAGAAAACATGGGCTCTCCTTACAGGACCAGGGCTTGCGCGCCAGTATCATGAACCGGCTGCCATCCATCAAGAAGCCGGTCGCGCAAAGGCGGCCGTGGCCGACATGCATTCCTCCCCTCCCATCGATTCCCGGCACCCCTGTCCCTGCGGGCGCGAAGATGCCCGACGCCGTCCGCTGGCCTTCGGTGCCTGCTGTGGCCCTTGCCTGGCGCATTTCCAGGACCACCCGGCACCCGATGCCGAAGCGCTGATGCGCTCGCGCTACAGCGCCTTCGTGCTGCACGACGCCCCCTATCTGCTGGCCACATGGCATGCCAGCCATCGGCCGCCGGCCCTGGATTTCGAGTCCGGCGCCAAATGGCTGGGCCTGACCGTCAAGGATTTCCGTGCCACGGGCGAGGACCGGGCCGAGGTGGAGTTCGTGGCGCGCTACCGTGTGGCCGGCCGCGCCGTGCGCCTGCACGAGCGCAGCCGCTTCGTGCGCGAGGACGGGCGCTGGTTCTACGTGGATGGCGACCAGTTCTGAGTCCGTGGCCGGCGACGCGCTGGGCCAGCAGCAACGCCAGCGCCTGCTGCTGTCCATCGCCTCTCGCGGGTCGTCCGAAGCCGCGGCCCTGGTCATTCCCGGCATCGTCGCCTGGCTGCACCACCGCGAAACCGGCGCGGCCTCCATTCCCCTGATGCTGTGGTGGCTGGCCATGGCCGCCATGGCCCTGGGCTTTGTGCGCCTGAGGCGCCAGCTGCGTGCCGATCTGGCCGGGCCTGTGTCCTCGCCGGTGCAGCGCGAGCAGGCTCTTGGCCATTGGGAGCGCATGCTGGCCCGCATGGCCTTGCTCAACGGCGGCATGTGGGCACTGTCCATTGCGCTGACCCAGGGCGGTGGCCATGAGTTCCGGCTCTTCATCTACCTGGTGCTGTGTGGCGTGGTGGCCTCGGCCGCCACCTTTCTGGCGCCCGCGGCCACCATGTTCTGGTGCTTTTTTGCCGCGCTGTTCGGGCCCATGTTGGCGGCCGTGCTCTGGTACTTCCCGCACAAGGGCGTCTATCTGCTGCCCCTGATGCTTCTGTATGGCGCGACGATTGCACGCCATGCCTGGGGCGCCCGCCAGCTCATGCTGCAGCAGTGGGCCCAGGAGCGTGACCGCCAGCAACTGGCCGAGCGCTACCGGCAGGCCAAGGAGCAGGCCGAGCAGGCGCTGGCAGCCAAGAGCCGCTTTCTTTCTGCGGCCAGCCACGACCTGCGCCAGCCCCTGCATGCCCTGGGCCTGCTGGTGGAGACCGCGCGCCAGCGCAATGCCGACGATGCCCTGGGTGGCCTGCTCGATGAAGTGCAATCGTGCGCGCGCTCGCTGGGCACCATGTGCAACGACCTGCTCGATCTGTCCCGGCTGGAAAGTGGCCAATGGGATATGCGCCCCGACGTGGTGGACCTGCGTGCCCTGTTCGCGCATGCCGCGCGCCTGTTCGCCCCCGAGGCGCAGCAGCGCGGCCTGTCGCTGCGCTGGCGCGTGGCCGGTGGCCGGTCCAGCCAGGTGATGGCCGATGAGGTCTTGCTGCGCCAGATGGTGTTCAACCTGTTGCACAACGCGCTGCGCTACACGAGCAGCGGAGGCGTGCTTCTGGCGGCACGGCTGCGTGGCGGGGGCTGGCGCATCGAGGTGCGCGACACGGGCCAGGGCATTGCGGCCGAGGACCGGCCCCATGTCTTCGCCCCGCATTTCCGGGCCACGCCCCAGCGTGCTGCCGGTGCGGCCGCGCAGCCCGGCAGCGCCGGCCAGGGTCTGGGCCTGGCCGTGGTCGCGGCGGCGGCGCGCTGCATGGACATGGGGCACGGCCTGCTGTCCACGCCGGGGCGCGGCTCCTGCTTCTGGCTGCAGCTGCCACCGCAGATGGGCGTGCAGGCACCGCCGCCCGTGGCGCCTGCCCTGGCCTTGCCCGATGCGGCGGGCCCGTTGGCGCTGCGTGGTGCCTGCTGGGTGGTCGATGGCAGCCCACAGGCCGCCAGTGCGCTGGCCGGCCTGCTCGAAGGCTGGGGCCTGCAGGTGGTGCAGGCGCGCTCCGCGGTCACGGCGCGCACCTGGCTGGCCGATGGCCTGCGGCCGGATCTGCTGCTGTGCGACCTGCAACTGCCCGGCGGTGCCAGCGCCCTGGAACTGCTGCAGGCCGTGCTGGACGAGGCGCCGCAGGCCGTGACCGTTCTCATGGGCGCCGAGCCTGCGCCCGAGCTGCTGCACCAGGTCCAGGAAGAGGGCTATCTGCTGTTGCGCAAGCCCGTGGACCCACGGGTGCTGCAGGCCGTGCTCCAGCGCAGCCTGGTGCAGGCCTAGCCGCCCGTTCAGCCCAGGGCGTCGGCAGGCGCTAGCTCCAGCGCCACGCCTTGCAACTGGGTGATGGCCTCGATGCGGTTGTGCACGCCCAGGCGCTGCAGCACGGCTGCCACATGCTCCTTGACGGTGTGGGGTGACAGATGCAGATGCTGGGCAATGGACTGGTTGGGCCGGCCCTGCAGCACCAGGGACAGCACCTGTGCCTGGCGGGGGGTCAGCCCCAGCTCGTTCGCCGTCATGCGGATGGCGCTGGCGGACGCGGCTGCGGGCCGTGCCGGCAGGGGCGCGTCAAACCACTCGTTGCCCGACAGCAGGGCCGTCACGGCCTGGTGCAGCAGCTGTGGCGAGTGGGCCTTGGGCACGAAGCCATGGGCGCCCGCGGCCTGGGCCTTGCGCGCAATGGCCGGGTGGGTGTCGCCGCTGGTCATGAGCACGCGGCAGCTTGGGGCCAGGGCCAGGATGTCGTTGACGATGGTCGTGGACGCGCCATCGCCCAGCCAGAAATCCACCACGGCCAGGCAGGGTGCGCCCCGGCCGGCGATGTGGTGCAGGGCCTGGCCGGCCTCGCTCACGGTGGGTACGTCCTCGATGCCCATTTGTTGCAGGAACTGGGCCACGCCCAGGGCCGTCAGGGGATGGTCGTCGATCACCAGGGCGTAGCGCCCGCGTGGCTGGGAGAGGGAAGCGCAAGAGAAGGGACTGGGCATGGAACGTGGATACAGCTTGCGCACATGGTAACGATTACCCCCCCGCGGGGGGGTAACCAGATGTCCCCCCCTTCTCCACAATCGCCAGCAATGCCCTGAGGACCCCAAGCGGGATGGGCATGCATGCATCGAGAAAGGGGAGATAGTCATGACAATGGCACAGCTGACGCGCCGCAGTGCGGCCTTGCTGCTTTTGGGAGCCCTGGCCGCCTGTGGCGGCGGTGGGGGTGGTGGTACAGGTGAGGGCGGTGGAACCGAGCCGGGCAATCCCGGCGGTGGAGACCCCGGGGGCGGCGGCACGCCCACGCCCACGCCGGTAACGGGCCAGTACCGCATGGAATCGGCGGCCGGCAACTTCGACGCCGCCCTGTCGGCCATGAATGCGCTGGGGGCCCAGGGCTATGCCTTTACCTATACGCTGGCCACGCCCACCAGCAGCCTGCCGGTGCCCATGGGCGACTTCTATGTCACCGACACGGCCCATGCCGGCACACGCCTGGACTACCGCATGGTGGCCGATGTGGCCGGGGTTTCGGCCCTGGTCGCACAGCTCAACGAGCAGGGTGCGCAAGGCTATCTGTACAAGTCGGGCATGGCCTATGGCGATACGCAGGACCTGCGCAACCTCTATGTGCGCAGCGCCGGCTCCGGTTCCACCTATACCTACGAAACCCAGCCCCCGGTGGGCGCGCTGGACACGGCGGGTTTCCGCCAGCAGATCGTGGCCATGGGTGCACGCGGCATGCGCTACGTGGGTCCGCTGATTTCGGGCAGCGAGATGTTCAATCTCTACGTCAAGGACTCCAAGGCTCCGGCCTTCGAGTACGAGGTGTTCACGCTGGCCGCGCCCTTCGGCATGGCCAACGGCGCAGCGCTGGGCCAGCGGCTGAACGAAATGGGGGCCAGGGGCTATCTGCTGCGTGGCGCCCTGGTGCTGCGCGGCAACACCGAAGGCGTGCAGCTGTATGAAAAGAGCGCGGACCAGCAAGGCGCCATCGAGTACCGCCTGGAATCCGTCTCCAGCAGCACGGCCCTGGCACAGCGCCTGGAGCAGTTCAACCGCAATGCGGCCGAGGGATTCTTCGCCTTCGGCGATGTGGTCACCGACGACGGACAGTTCCACCTGATCTCGGTGCGCAACGTCAAGCGCATGGTGCACCCCCTGGCTGGCGTGGCCTTCCCCTGAGCGGCACGCAGGCATGCGCGGCCGGCGCATAATCCGGCCATTTCCGCAGCAAGGGCGCCTTCGGGCGCCCTTGTGCAGTTTGATCCCGAGAACCTTCCATGACTGCTTTCGAGGCCGTGCTCTTCGACTGCGACGGCGTGCTCGTCGACAGCGAATCCATCACCAACCGCGTGCTGTGCACCATGCTCAACGAATCGGGCTGGCCCACCAGCACCGAGGAGTGCCTGCGTGAATTCATCGGCAAGACCGTGCGCAGCCAGGCCGCCCTTATCGAGTCGCGCACCGGCCAGCCCCTGACCGACACATGGATGGCTGCCTTCTACGAGCGCCGCAACCAGGCCCTGCGCGCCGAACTCGTGGCCATCCCCGGCGCCCTGGCGGCCGTGGCCGAGGCACACGGCCTGTGCGCGCAGCGCATCGCCTGCGCCTCGGGCGCCGACCGCGCCAAGGTCGAAATGCAACTGGCCCAGGTCGGTATGGCATCGTATTTCGAGGGACGGGTTTTCAGCGGCCACGAACTGCCGCGCAGCAAGCCCTTTCCCGACGTCTATCTGGCCGCGGCTGCAGCCCTCGGAGTGGCACCCGCGCAGTGCCTGGTGATCGAGGACACGGTGACCGGCGTGACCGCCGGCGTCGCCGCCGGTGCCACGGTCTGGGGCTATTACCCTTCCGACCAGGGCCATGCCTCGGCCGAGCAGCTTCTGGAGGCAGGCGCCAGCTGTGTCTTTGGCGACATGGGCGAGTTGCCCGCCATGATGAAGGCCATACGCGCCTGATCCCGGAACCCTGCGCCCCGCGAGGAAATTCATGATGAACCTGAGCCTGCTGCTGGAACGCTTTGCACGCTTCCCCCTGGTCGAGGGGCCTACGCCGCTTCAGCGTCTGCCGCGCCTGGAACAGGCGCTGGGCGGCCGCGTGCGCCTGTATGCCAAGCGCGATGACCTCATGGGCCTGGGCCTGGGCGGCAACAAGCTGCGCAAGCTGGAGTTCCTGATCGGCCAGGCGCTGGAGCAGGGCTGCGACACCTTCATCACCACGGGTGGATTGCAGTCCAACCACGCGCGCCTGAGCGCGGCGGCCGCTGCCAAGGCCGGCCTGGCCTGCGAGCTGGTCCTGGCCAGCATGGTCGCGCAGGACGATCCGGCCTATGCAGGCAATGGCAACCTGGTGCTGGACGAGCTGTTTGGCGCACGCATCCACCGCGTGGCCGGCGATGTCGATGCCCTGGCCGTGGCCCGCCAGCGAGCCCAGGCCCTGGCCGAGCAGGGCCGCAAGGCCTATGTGGTGGGCCTGGGTGGTTCTTCGCCCGTGGGCAGCCTGGGCTATGTGGCCTGTGCGGCCGAATTGCGCCAGCAGGAGGAGGCGCTGGGCCTGCGCTTTTCGCACATCGTCGTGCCCAGCGGCAGCGTAGGCACCCATGCGGGCCTGGCCTTGGGGCTGCACATGCTGGGCGACACGCCGGCGCGCATACAGGCCTACAGCGTGCTGGCCGGCGCGCCCGAGGCGCTGCGGCGTACCGAGGATCTGGTCGAGGCCATGCGCGGGCTGCTGGGCGTGGCCGCGCCTGTACCTGAGCGTGCGCTGCGGGTGGACGGCAGCCAGCTGGGCGCGGGCTATGGCCTTCCCACGCCGGCCATGGTCGAGGCCCTGCGCCTGATGGCGCGCACGGAGGGCCTGGTGCTGGATCCTGTCTACAGCGGCAAGGCCTTCGCCGGACTGGTGGATGCCGTGCGCAGCGGGCGGGTGGAGGACGGCGCCGCCGTGCTCTTCGTCATGACCGGTGGCGCGCCCGGCCTGTTCGCCTATCCCCGGACACTGCTGCCGTCCTGAGCCGCAGGCCCGGCGCGCTCAGCCGGCCCTGAGCCGGGGCGAGGGCGTGGGGTCCAGCGACTGCGTGCGCGCGGCATGCTGCTCGGCCGCCAGGGCGCGCTGGAACGCGGGGCGCTGGCGCAGCCGCTGCCAGTAGGCCAGGGTGGCCGGGCCCCACTGGCCGGCCATGTCCAGGTATTCGGACAGCATCAGCGCATAGCCCACGGCCACATCGGCCGCCGTGAAGCGGCCCGCGCTCAGCCATTCGTCCCGGGCCACCACGGCCTCCACGGACCGCAGCCTGGCCAGGAACCAGCGCTGGTAGTCCTGGGCCACCTGGGGCTGGCGCCGGTCCGGCGCTTCGTGGTGCAGATAGCGCAGCACCAGGGTCTGGGGAAAGGTCAGCGTGGCATCGCTGCGGTGCAGCCAGTTGAGGTAGTCCGCAAAGCCTGACTCCTGCGGGCCCACGGACAGGCCGGCCTCGGGGTGCAGGGCCGCCAGGTATTCGCAGATGGCGGCCGACTCCGTCAGCCGGGCCTGGCCATGGCACAGCAGCGGCACCGTGCCCAGCGGGTTGAGCTCCAGATAGCTGCGCTGCAGCACGCGCGGCGGGAAGGGCAGCATGTGCAGCACATAGGGCAGCTGCAGCTCTTCGAGCATCCACAGCGCGCGGAACGATCGCGCGCTGACACAGTGGTGGAGATGGTGCATGGCCACAGCCTAGGGCAGATGCGTGGATGGCAGCGGCCGACCGGGATGCAAATCGCGCCAGGATCATCTCTGCTGCAGCGGATCAGGCGCCAGGCATGCCCGTGGTGCGCACGCTTTTGCGGAACTCCGAAGGCGACAGCCCTGTCCACAGCCGGAAGGCCCGGATGAAGCTTTTGTCGTTGAGAAAGCCGCAGGACTGGGCGATGCGCTTGATGGGCCGGCTGGTGCGCAGCAGCAGGGCGATGGCGCGTTCGCGACGCACCTCGTCCTTGAGCGATTGCAGCGAAGCGCCCTGCTCCTTGAGCTGGCGGTGCAGGCTGCGCTGGGACAGGTGCAACTGGCGCGCCAGGGTGTCGGCGGTCTGCAGGCATTCGGCATCGGCGGCCAGCAGCTGGCGCACGCGCTGCACCAGCTGGCGCT
Organism: Burkholderiaceae bacterium; assembly: GCA_031253795.1. Taxonomy (GTDB): domain Bacteria; phylum Pseudomonadota; class Gammaproteobacteria; order Burkholderiales; family Burkholderiaceae_C; genus Comamonas. The sequence goes on along the minus strand of JAIRVR010000070.1, from coordinate 39,373 downwards.
CGCGCCGGTAGGGCCGCACCTGCAGCGGCAGGGCGCGCTGCAGCATGCGCTTGAGCGCGGCCTCGTCGCGCGCCAGCGGCAGGTCCAGGAAGCGGGCTTCGAACTGCAGGCAGGCCTGGGGGGCATCGAAGACCACCTCGCCGGCCGGAAACAGCAGGCCGTACACGCCGGCATGCGGCGGCGGCGCGAAGGGAAAGCAGGCGCGCACCAGCGGCAGCGGTTCGTCGATGAACCAGCTGGCCAGGCCGTGGATGTTGCGCAGCACCGAAAGCAGGCAGAACTCGCGCATGGCGTCCAGCGCGGTGTGCTCGGCGATGGACAGGGTGGCCATGCCGTCCTGCGTGTCCAGGTGGATGGCGATGTCCTCGGTGAGCAGGCCGTGGTGGCGGCACCAGCGCGCCAGGGCCAGACCCAGCCGGTCGCTGCCCATGCTGGCACGGGCCAGCATGCCATAGCTGCCCCAGGGCAGGCGGCGCGTGAACCAGCCCAGGGCCTCGTCGTCGAGCTCGCGCATGGCGGCATCGGACAAGGCCTCCATCTGCAAGGCCGTGATGCACTGGCTTGCATCTTGCAGTGAATTTGGCGCAATTTGTGCCTTGTCGAGTGCGTTGCCGGCCGACATGCCGCGGCGCGCGTAGGCCAGGGCAATGGCCTGGACAAAGGCCATGGGCGTGACGGCAGGATGAACGGAGGCCTTGGCTGCGGCGGCCTGGGGCAGGGGTGTCTTGACCAGCGAGGGGGTGAACATGCTGGCAATTATTGCAACCTTGCTGGCCTGTTCTGATCGGGGTTGGCCCTTATGCTGCCACGCAATAGCTGCCGCGACGGGGCCTGCCATGGCGTGCTCCCTTGCAGGCGCCACCCGCCACAGGAGACAACGCATGCGCGCCCAGAACGCCCCGCTCACCACCAGCCACGCCCAGGGCCGTACCGATGTGCCCCTGATCGAGCAGACCATCGGCGATTTCTTCGCCGACATGGCGGCCCGCCAGCCGGAGCGTGATGCCCTGGTCAGCCGCCACCAGGGCCTGCGCTACAGCTATGCCCAGCTGCATGTGGCCGCGCGCCAGCTGGCGAGCGCCCTGCTGGGCCTGGGCCTGTCCAGGGGCGACCGCATCGGCATCTGGTCGCACAACAATGCCGAATGGGTGCTGATGCAGCTGGCCACGGCCCAGGTCGGGCTGATCCTGGTCAACATCAATCCCGCCTACCGCAGCGCGGAGGTGGAATACGCGCTGAACAAGGTGGGTTGCAAGGCCCTGGTGACCATGGCGCAGTTCAAGACCAGCGACTACCTGGGCATGCTGCGCGAACTGGCGCCCGAACTGGCCACGGCCGCGCCGGGAGGGTTGCAGGCCGCGCGCCTGCCGCAGCTGCGCAGCGTGGTCTGGATCGATGTGGCCGGCGAGGGCGGCGAGCAGCCCGGCATGCTGCGTTTTTCCGACCTGATGGCGCGCGGCGACGCGCAGGACGCACGCATCGACGTGCTGGCTGCTTCGCTGAAGAACACCGATCCCATCAACATCCAGTTCACCAGCGGGACCACCGGCTTTCCCAAGGGCGCCACGCTGACCCACCGCAACATCCTGAACAACGGGTTTTTCATCGGCGAGTGCATGCGCCTCACGCCCGAGGACCGGCTGTGCATTCCCGTGCCGCTCTACCATTGCTTCGGCATGGTGCTGGGCAACCTGGCCTGCTTCACCCATGGCTCGGCCATCGTCTACCCCAATGACGGCTTCGACCCGCTGCTGGTGCTGGAAACCGTCCAGGCCGAGCGCTGCACGGGCCTGCATGGCGTGCCGACGATGTTCATCGCCGAACTCGACCATCCGCGCTTTGCCGAGTTCGACCTGAGCACGCTGCGCACGGGCATCATGGCCGGTTCGCCCTGTCCCATCGAGGTCATGAAGCGCGTGGTCAGCGACATGCACCTGTCCGAGATCACCATCGCCTACGGCATGACCGAGACCAGCCCGGTGAGCTGCCAGAGCGACGCCGACACGCCGCTGGAGCGGCGCGTTTCCACCGTGGGCCAGGTCCAGCCCCACCTCGAGGTCAAGATCGTCGACCCGGCCACGGGCGAGACCGTGGCGCCCGGTACCTCGGGCGAGCTGTGCACGCGCGGCTACTCGGTGATGCATGGCTACTGGGGCGACGAGGCGCGCACGCGCGAGGCCATTGACGACCAGGCCTGGATGCACACGGGCGACCTGGCGACCATGGACGCCGAGGGCTATGTGAACATCGTGGGCCGCATCAAGGACATGGTGATTCGCGGCGGCGAGAACATCTACCCGCGCGAAATCGAGGAATTCCTCTACCGCCACCCCAAGGTCCAGGATGTGCAGGTGGTCGGCGTTCCCGATGCCCGCTATGGCGAGGAACTGTGTGCCTGGATCATCGCCAAGCCCGGCCAGGACCTGGGCGAAGACGAGGTGCGCGACTTCTGCAAGGGGCAGATCGCCCACTACAAGGTGCCGCGCTATATCCGCTTCGTCTCCGCCTTCCCCATGACGGTGACAGGCAAGATCCAGAAGTTCAAGATCCGCGACGAGATGATCGCCGCGCTGGATCTGCGTCCGGCCCGGACCGCCTGAACGGCCGTTTCCCGCACATCCTGAGAAAGCCGGGCCCATGCGCTGCCGCCTGCCCCCCGTCCCGCTAGTGCGCGCCGTCCTCGGGCGCAGCGCCCAGCGACGCTGCCGCGCGCCGCGCCACGGCCAGGCGCTTGCGCAGCGACACCTCCTGCATGTCCAGCTCGCTGACCAGGTGGCGCAGCGATTCGTCGTTGATGCGGTGGGCCTGCCGCTCGGCGTACAGCGTGTCGCGCTCCTGGTGGATGCAGCGCAGGCGCAGCTCGATCTCCAGCAGATAGCGCAGCTTGCGCTGGCGCACCACTTCGGGGGATTCGCGCTGGGCTTCTATGCTGGAGGCCGTGCCGCTGCCATCGTCCAGCAGCTGGACGCGGTTGCGGTACTCCTGGGTCAGGTGGCCCATGACCTCCTGGTGCATGGCCACCCACTCGGGTGCATGGCCCTGGATGTCCTCCTCGCTCAGCGTCAGCCCGCCGATGGCCGCCTGGCAGGCCGCCACGCGCGCCAGCCGTTCCTCGCGCACCGTGGGCGATTCGCCGGGCGGCGGCATGCGGCGCAGGATCAGGGGCAGGGCCACGCTGCCCAGCACCAGGGTGAAGAGAATCGTTCCCGTGGCCAGGAAAACCAGCATCTCGCGGCCAGGAAACGGCTGGCCGTTGTTCAGCAGCATGGGCACGGACAGGGCGCCGGCCAGGGTCACTGCGCCGCGGATGCCGGCCATGGTGGTCGCCAGGTTCAGCAGGTGGGAGGGCCGCTCGGCCATCTTGCCCTGGTGGTGGGCGCGCGCCAGGCTGCCCTGCACGCCCAGGGTCAGCCAGATCCAGCGCATCAGCAGCAGGGCGCAGGAAATGATGGCCACATAGCCCACCAGCACCCACCAGTCGCGGCCCGCGTCATGCAGGGTCACGCCGATGATGGATGGCAGCTGCAGTCCCAGCAGCAGGAAGATGGCGCCGTTGAAGGAGGCTTCGACCATGCTCCAGGTGCCTTCGGTCTGCAGCCGTTCGCTGATGTAGCTGCTGCGTTCCAGGTCGGCGAAGTTGGTGGCGATGCCCGCGGCCACGGCCGCCAGAATGCCCGATACGCCGATTTTTTCCCCCACGATATAGGCCGCGAACGGCAGCAGGATCAGCAGCAGCACCATCTGGGTGGCCGCCACGTCGCCCAGGCGCCGCGTGATGGTGCTGCGCGCATAGGAAAAGCCCCAGCCTATGAGCGTGCCCACGCCCAGGCCGCCCAGGGCCATCCACATGAATTCCTTGGCCACTTCGGTCCACGAGAACAGGCCGGTCAGCGTGGCGGCGATGGCGAACTTGAGCGCCACCAGACCGGAGGCGTCGTTGAGCAGGGACTCGCCTTCGAGGATGTGCATGGTCTTCTCGGGCATGCCCAGGTTGCGCGTAATGGCGGACACGGCCACGGCATCGGTGGGCGAAACCACGGCGGCCAGCGCGAAGGCCACGGTCAGCGGCATGCCGGGCACCAGCCAGTGGATCAGCCAGCCCAGGCCCAGCACGGTGAACAGCACCAGGCCCAGGGCCAGGCGCAGTATGGGGCGGTACAGCGAGAAGAATTCGCGCTTGGGAATGCGCCAGCCGTCGGCGAACAGCAGGGGCGGGATGAACAGCAGCAGGAACAGCTCGGGGTCGAAGGCGATGTGCAGGCCCTTCTGCGGCCAGGCCATGAGCGCGCCCAGGGCGATCTGTATCAGGGGCAGCGGAACGGCGCGTATGTAGCGGGCAACAATGCCCGTCAGCGCGCCCAGCAGCAGGACGAGCAAAACGATTTCAACGGTGTGCATGCGGCATTGTCCCCAGCCGGTGGCGCAGCACTTTGTCGGACAGACGCAAAAACCAAGCGCCCGTATCGGGCAAATACGAGAAGAGGCCACACATGAGCATTCTGGGCACCCAACTCAATCCGCGCTCGGCGGACTTCCAGGCCAATGCGGCGGCCATGCGCGCCGTGGTCGAGGACCTGAGGGCACGGGTGGAACAGGTCGAGCAGGGCGGTGGCGAGGCCGCACGCGCCAAGCATGTGGCGCGCGGCAAGCTGCTGCCGCGCGAGCGTGTGGCCATGCTGCTGGACCCGGGCACTCCCTTCCTGGAGATCGCGCCGCTGGCGGCGCTGAACATGTACCGCAACGACGCGCCCGGCGCGGGCCTGATCGCAGGCATAGGCCGCGTCAGCGGCACGGACTGCATGGTGGTGTGCAACGATGCCACGGTCAAGGGCGGCACCTACTACCCCATGACGGTCAAGAAGCACCTGCGCGCCCAGGAGATCGCGGCGCAGAACCGCCTGCCCTGCATCTACCTGGTGGACTCGGGCGGTGCCAACCTGCCCAACCAGGACGATGTCTTCCCCGACCGCGAGCACTTCGGCCGCATCTTCTTCAACCAGGCCAACATGAGCGCCCAGGGCATTGCCCAGATCGCCGTGGTCATGGGCTCGTGCACGGCCGGCGGCGCCTACGTACCCGCCATGAGCGACGAGTCCATCATCGTCAAGAACCAGGGCACCATTTTTCTGGGCGGCCCGCCGCTGGTGAAGGCAGCCACGGGCGAGGTGGTCAGTGCCGAGGACCTGGGCGGCGGCGACGTGCACACGCGCCTGTCGGGCGTGGCCGACCACCTGGCCCACAACGACACCCATGCGCTGGCGCTGGCGCGCCAGGCCGTGGCCAATCTCAACCATTCCAAGCAGCCGTCGGCCGGTGACCTGCCGCCCGAGGCGCCGCTGTTCGACGGCGGCGAGCTGTACGGCGTCATCCCCGTGGACACGCGCAAGCCCTTCGACGTGCGCGAGATCATTGCCCGCGTCGTGGACGGCAGCCGCTTCGACGAATTCAAGGCGCGCTTCGGCTCCACCCTGGTCTGCGGCTTTGCGCGCATCGAGGGCATGCAGGTGGGCATCATCGCCAACAACGGCATCCTGTTCTCGGAGTCGGCCGTCAAGGGGGCACACTTCATCGAGCTGTGCTGCCAGCGCAAGATCCCCCTGGTTTTCCTGCAGAACATCACGGGCTTCATGGTGGGCCGCAAGTACGAGAACGAAGGCATTGCACGCCACGGCGCCAAGCTGGTCACGGCCGTGGCCACGGCGGCCGTGCCCAAGTTCACCATCATCATCGGTGGCAGCTTCGGCGCCGGCAACTACGGCATGTGCGGCCGCGCCTATTCGCCGCGCTTCCTGTGGATGTGGCCCAACGCGCGCATCTCGGTCATGGGCGGCGAGCAGGCGGCCAGCGTGCTCGCCACGGTCAAGCGCGACGGCATCGAAGCCAAGGGCGGGCAGTGGAGTGCCGAGGAGGAAGAGGCCTTCAAGGCCCCCATTCGCCAGCAGTACGAGGACCAGGGCCACCCCTATTACGCCACCGCGCGGCTGTGGGACGATGGCGTCATCGACCCCGCCGATACGCGGCGCGTGCTGGCGCTGGGCCTGGCGGCCACGCGCAATGCGCCCATCGAGGACACGCGCTTCGGCGTGTTCCGCATGTGATGGCGGATCTGCACCGATACCAGCGAGGCACAGCATGAAAACCACTGCCCTGACCCTTGAAGTCCAAGGCCCCATGGCCACCATCACGCTCACCCAGCCCGAGGTGCGCAACGCCTTCAGCGACGAGGTGATCGCCGACATCACCCAGGCCTTTCGCACCGTGGCCGCGCGCAGCGACGTGCGCGCCGTGGTCCTGGCTGCCGAGGGCCCGGCCTTTTGCGCCGGCGCCAACCTCAACTGGATGCGGCGCATGGCCGACTATTCGCGTGACGAAAACCGCAGCGACGCCGGCCTGCTGGCCGAAATGCTGCGCGTGATCTACGAGTGCCCCCAGCCCACCATCGCGCGCGTGCAAGGCGATGTCTATGCGGGTGGCATGGGCCTGGTGGCCGCCTGCGACATGGCCGTGGCTGCCGAAGGCGCGGGCTTTTGCCTGTCCGAGGTCAAGATCGGCCTGATCCCGGCCACCATCAGCCCCTACGTCATACGCGCCATGGGGGCACGTGCGGCCCACCGCTACTTCCTGACCGGCGAGCGCTTCGACGCGGCCGAGGCCCTGCGCATCGGCTTCGTGCACCGCGTGGTCGAGGCCGAGGCACTGGACAGCGCCGTGGACGGCCTGCTCAAGCACCTGGTCAGCGCCGGGCCGGCCGCCGCACGTGCCTGCAAGCGCCTGGTGATCGACGTGGCCGAGCGCGAGATCAATGAGCAGCTCATCGCCGCCACCGTCGAAGGCATTGCCGACATCCGTGCCAGCGCCGAAGGCAAGGAGGGCGTGCAGGCCTTTCTGCAAAAGCGAAAACCTGGATGGATGACCCCCTGAGCCGCTGCGTGGCTTCCCCCTCTCGCTTTGCGGGGGGCGGCACCCTCGCTGCGAGGCGGCCCCTGTGTGGAGGTGTGCCGGTTTCAGGCGCCGCCGGGATGTGCGGGCTGTAGAAAACACTGGAGATAGACGATGTTCAAGAAGATCCTGATTGCCAACCGTGGCGAGATCGCCTGCCGCGTGGCGGCTTCCGCACGGCGCATGGGCGTGCGCACGGTGGCTGTGTATTCGGACGCCGATGCGGGCGCCAAGCATGTGCAGGCCTGCGACGAGGCCGTGCACATCGGGGGCAGCGCGCCCAAGGACAGCTATCTGCGCTGGGAGCGCATCCTGGAAGCGGCCCAGGCCACGGGCGCCGAGGCCGTTCACCCGGGCTACGGCTTTCTCAGCGAGAACGAGGATTTCGCCCAGGCCTGCGCCGACGCGGGCCTGGTCTTCATCGGCCCGCCGCCCTCGGCCATACGCGCCATGGGGCTGAAGGCCGCGTCCAAGCAATTGATGGAAAAGGCCGGTGTTCCGCTGGTGCCTGGCTACCATGGTGCCGACCAGGATCCGCAGCTGCTGCAGCGCGAGGCCGACCGCATCGGCTATCCCGTGCTGATCAAGGCCAGCGCCGGTGGCGGAGGCAAGGGCATGCGCCTGGTCGAGCGCAGCGAGGATTTCGCGGCCGCCCTGGCCAGCTGCCAGCGCGAGGCCATCAACAGCTTCGGCGACGACGCCGTGCTGGTCGAGAAATACGTGCTGCGCCCGCGCCATATCGAGATCCAGGTCTTTGGCGACACACAGGGCAACTGCGTCTACCTGTTCGAGCGCGACTGCTCGGTGCAGCGCCGCCACCAGAAGGTGCTGGAGGAGGCCCCCGCGCCCGGCATGACGCATGCGCTGCGCCAGAAGATGGGCGAGGCCGCCGTGGCCGCTGCGCGTGCCGTGAACTACGTGGGCGCGGGCACGGTGGAGTTCATCGTCGAGCAGCCCGGCGGCTACGACCAGCCCGAGGCCATGAAGTTCTACTTCATGGAAATGAACACCCGCCTGCAGGTGGAGCATCCGGTCACCGAGGCCATCACGGGCGAGGACCTGGTGGCCTGGCAGCTGCGCGTGGCCAGCGGCCTGCCCCTGCCCAAGCGCCAGGATGAGCTGCGCATCATCGGCCATGCCATCGAGGCGCGCATCTGTGCCGAAAACCCGGACAACGGATTTCTGCCGGCCACGGGCAGCCTGCATGTCTACCGCAAGCCCGAATGCACCAGCTTCGAGATCGGCGATGTGCGCGTGGACGATGGCGTGCGCGAGGGCGATGCCATCAGCCCGTTCTACGACTCCATGATCGCCAAGCTCATCGTGCGCGGCGACACGCGCGAGCAGGCGCTGGCGCGGCTCGATGCCGCCCTGGCCGCCACGCGCATCGTGGGCCTGTCCACCAATGTGCAGTTCCTGCGCCATGTGGTGGGCAGCAGCGCCTTCGCGGCCGCCCGGCTGGACACGGCCCTGATCGAGCGCGAAAAGCCGGTGCTGTTCCAGCAGCAGCGGCTGCCGCTGGCCCAGGCCGTGGCGGCCGCCGTGGCACAGGTCCTGCAGGGCGAGCGCACCCAGGAAGGTGCCGACCCCTTCAGCCGCCGCGATGGCTGGCGCTCGCACGGCGTGGCCGAACGCCGCTGGGATTTCCAGCGCGGCGAGTCTTCCACGGCGGCGCGCCTGCGCTACCTGCATGACGGTGCCCTGCAGCTGTGCGTGGGTGATGGCGAAGCCGCGGTCCAGGGACTGCTGGACTGGCAGCCGCGTGCCGACGGCGGGCTCGAAGTCCAGTTCGGCGGCCAGCGCCTGCGGGCCCAGGTCCATGGCCTGGGTGAGCAGCTCCATGTGTTCGCCCCCCAGGGCGCGGCCGTGCTGGGCCTGGCCGATCCGCTGGCCCATGCCGGCGACGTGCATTCCGAGGGGGGGCGGCTGACGGCTCCCATGCCAGGCAAGGTGGTGTCCTTCGCCGTCAAGGCCGGTGACAAGGTGGCCAAGGGCCAGCCCCTGGCCGTGATGGAAGCCATGAAGATGGAACACACCATTGCCGCGCCCGGTGACGGCGTGGTGGCCGAGCTGCTGTATGCGCCCGGCGACCAGGTGGCCGAAGGCGCCGAGCTGCTGCGCATCCAGACCTGAAGCCCCGGCGCGGGCAAGACAGTTTTGCGGCAATTGCCGCGCAGGGGCCGCGCCGGGCCGTTAGGCTTGGCCTCCTATGCGAGTGACTTTCTGCTGTGACGACACCAGGCCCGACGCCTGGCTCCAAGGACTGCGCACGGCCCTGCCGGACGCCGAAGTGGACATTTGGGCGCCGGGCTCGCCGCAGGCCGACTATGCCCTGGTCTGGGCGCCTCCCCAGCGCTTCATCGACGAGCAGCCCGGGCTCAAGGCCATGTTCAACATCGGCGCCGGTGTGGATGCGCTGCTGCCGCTGTGCCTGCCGCCCGGACTGCCCGTCTACCGTCTTGAAGACGCGGGCATGGCCGTGCAGATGGCCGAATACGTCTGCCAGGCCGTGATCCGCTTCTTCCGCGGACTGGACGGCTACGAGGCCGACATGGCGCAAGGCCTGTGGCAGCACCGGCCCAACCCTCGGCGCGCGGACTGTCCCGTGGGCGTCATGGGCCTGGGCCGCATGGGCGAGCGCGTGGCGCGCACGCTCACGGTCTTCGATTTCCCCGTCAACGGCTGGAGCCGAACGCCGCATGCCATCGACGGCGTGCGCGGATTCAGCGGCACCCGTGAACTCGACGCCTTTCTGGCCGGGACGCGTGTCCTCGTCAACCTGTTGCCGCTGACGCCCGACACGGAGAACATCATCGACGCGCGCAGCCTGGGCCTGCTGCGTTCCGGCGCCTACGTGATCAACGTGGGCCGCGGCGGCCATGTGGTGGACGAGGATCTGGTGGCCGCCATCGACGGCGGCCATGTCTCGGGCGCCCTGCTCGATGTGTTTCGCACCGAGCCCCTGCCCGAAGGACACCCCTTCTGGGCGCATCCCCGCATCACGCTCACGCCCCATACCTCGGCGCGCACGCTGGCGCGCGACAGCGTGGAGCAGATCGTGGGCAAGCTCGCGGCGCTGGTCCGTGGCGAGACCGTGACCGGCCGCGTGGACCTGCGGCGCGGCTACTAGGGTCTCAGTCCAGCGTCACGCCGGCGCTGCGCACCAGGGCGCCCAGGCGCTGGGCGTCGCTGTGGATCAGGGCGCCGAATTCGGCCGCCGTACCGCCCACGGCCGGCGTGCCTATGGCTTCCCAGCGCGAGCGGAAACCCGGGTCCTTGAAGATGGCGTTGACCGTGGCGTTCAACCTGTCGATGGCTGCGGCCGGGGTGCCTGCGCGCACGGCAATGCCGTGCCAGCCCGTGATCTGGTAGCCGGGCACGCCCGCCTGGGCCATGGTGGGTACGTCGGGCAGCACCTTGCTGCGTTCGGCCGAGGTCACGGCCAGCGGGACCAGGCGGCCGCCCTGGATGTGCTGCAGCGAGCTGCCCACGATATCGAACATCACGCCCACCTGGCCGCCGATCAGGTCGTTGAGCGCCGGCCCTGCGCCGCGGTAGGGCACATGGCCGAGCTTGACCTTCTCCATGGAGTTGAACAGCTCCCCAGCCAGGTGCTGGGGCGTGCCGTTGCCGGCCGAGGCGAAGCTCAGCGTCCGGCCCGACCGGGCCAGGGCCAGCAGCTCGGCCACGGATTTGACGCCCAGGGAGGGGTGGACCTCCAGCACCAGCGGGAAGGCCGACAGCTGGACCACGGGTTCCAGGTCCTTGAGCGGGTTGAAGGGCATGCTCTTGTACAGCGAGGCATTCACGGCCATGGGGCCGCTGGCGGCCAGCAGCAGGGTGTGGCCATCGGCCGGTGCCTGGCGGGCCACCTCGGCGCTGCCCAGGTTGCCACCCGCGCCGCTCTTGTTTTCCACGATGACCGTCACGCCCAGGCGCTGCTGCAGCTCGGGCTGCAGCATGCGCGCCATCAGGTCGGTGGGGCCTCCGGGTGGATAGGGCACGACGAAGCGTATGGTCTTGCTGGGAAAGGCCGGCGTCTGGGCCAGGGCCTGGCCGGCGCAGCCCAGGGCCATCAAGGCCAGCGAAAACGTGGCGAGCGCGGCGCGGCGTGCGCCGTGGGGAGGCTGTTGCATGGTTTGTCTCCTGCAGGGGTGGAAAGAAGGCCCGTCTGGTGCGGGCTGTGCCGGCGAGCCGGCGTGCTCAGCGCGCCGTGAAGCGCTGGCGTATGTCGTCGGCCGTGGCCAGGGGGCGGCCCAGGGCCTGGGCCGCTTGCGCGGCCTGGCGGACCAGGGCGCTGTTGTCGGCGGCCACCAGGCCGTCCCGGGTCAGCAGGTTGTTCTCGAAGCCCACGCGCGCGTGGCCGCCGAATGCGGCCGCCGCCGCGATGCAGCGGTTTTCCGTGGCACCGAAGGCGCACACGGCCCAGGGCTCGGGTCCGCCATGGGCGGCCAGAAAGGGCAGAAGGTCCTGGGGCTGCGAGGTCTGGCCCGCGCTGTAGCGCCCCAGCACGAAAAGCAGGAACCAGGGGGCATCGGGCACCACGCCGCTGGCACGCAGCGCCTGCCAGCGGTGCAGGTCGGCCACGTCGTAGAGGATGACCTGCACCATGGTGCGCTCGCGCACCAGGCCCGCGAAAAAGCGCGCCAGGCCGGCCTCGCCCACCTCGGGCCTGTCGATTTCGCGCAAGCCGATGGAGACGGCCTCGGGCCTGAGCTCCTCCACCATGGCGATCTGCTCCAGGGCCTGGTAGACGCCCGCGGCCTCGCTGGTGATCTGCACCACCATGTGTTCGCCCACGGCCTGGCGCACGGCGCGCTGGGCCTCGCGGTAGCCGTGCACGTCCAGGCTGTGGCGGCCCCGGGCGTCACGGATGTGCATGTGGATCATGGCGGCGCCGGCATCCAGGCAGGCGCGGGCCGTGGCGGCCAGGGCCTGGGGCGTGATGGGCAGGGCCGGGTGGTCGGCCGGCTGCTTGTAGGCGCCGTTGGGTGCCACCGTGATGATGAGGGCGTCGCTGCACGGCGCCTGCGCGTTGGCCGCGCTCATGGGCCGACCTCCTCGCCCTGGGGGGCGGGCAGTTCGCTGGCCAGCAGGGCCAGGCCCTGGCGCAGCAGGGTGTCGTAGCGGCTGCGTTCGGCCCGCCGGCGGTCTTCGGGCCAGTCGAAAAAGCCCCGGCCGGTCTTCATGCCCAGATCGCCGCGCGCCACACGCTCGCGCAGGGCCTGGGCCGGCACGTCGGTGTTGGACAGCGTGGGGTACATGGTGGCGGCCGCCGCGCAATGCACCTCGATGCCCGCATGGTCGCGCTGCAGCACGGGGCCCGCGGCCAGGAAGCGGAAGCCGAAGCCGAAGCGCACGGCGGCATCCACGTCCTCGGGCGAGGCAATGCCTTCGTCGATCAGGGCAAATGCCTCGCGCGACAGCGCGTGCTGCATGCGGTTGGCCAGAAATCCCGGCTTGTCCTTCTTCACCAGCACGGGCACGCTGCCGCAGCCGCGCATGAAGCCGTGCAGCCAGGCCCCCAGGGCGGGATCGCTGTGCGCGCCCAGTACCACCTCCACCAGGGGCACCAGGTGGGCCGGCATGAAGAAGTGCAGGCCCAGCATGCGCTGCGCGGTGGGCAGTTCGCCCGCGATGGCGCTGATGGGAAAGCCCGAGCTGTTGCTGGCCAGCACGGCATCGGCAGGGACCTGCGACACCAGCTCGGCGAACAGGGCCTGCTTGGCGTCCAGCCGCTCGGTGATGCATTCCACGACCAGGACCACGCCGTCCCATGCCACGTCGTCCAGCGCCGCGCAGACCGTGACCTGGGCCGCGCACTGCGCCAGGCCGGCCGTGGCCAGCTCGGCGGCGATATGGGCCGGCAGCTGCGCGCGGCGGTCCGCGTGCGGGTCCACCACGGTGACCAGGGCTCCGCCCCGGGCCAGGACCACGGCCACATCGGCCCCCATGGTGCCTCCTCCAACGACCACCGTGCGCGCCTTGCGCGGCGAACTGCTGTGCATGCTGTCTCCTTGCTGGTTTCATGCGGGCTGCCGTGCTCCGGGCCCGTTTCGATGCGCAGTCTAGGCAGCGGTCATTGAACGGTAAAGCGGCATTTTTCGATAAACTGATCTGCCATGAAGATCAATTGGTCGGCCCGCGAGGTCGATGTCTTTCTGGCCCTGGCCGACACGCTGAGCTTTCGACGCACGGCACTGCAGATGCACCTGTCGCAATCGGCCGTCTCGGGAACGCTGGCGCGGCTGGAGGAGATGCTGGGCGCACGGCTGTTCGAGCGCACCACGCGCGCCGTGGAGCTGACCCAGGCCGGCGAGGTCTTTGCCGAGCAGGCGCGCATACTGCGCCACCAGATGGACGAGACCGTGCGCCGTGTACAGGAGGTAGCCCAGGTCCAGGTCGGGCGGCTGGCGCTGGCGGCCCTGCCTTCCCTGGCGGCGGGCCTGCTGCCGCGCGTGCTGGCGCGTTTCGCGGCCGAGCATCCGGGCGTGCACCTGGAACTGTTCGACAGCCTGGCCGGACCGGCCTTCGACATGGTGCGGGCGGGCCGCGTGGACTTCGCGCTCACGGCTGCCAATCCCGCCTATGCCGACCTGGACTACCTGCCCCTGGCCTCGGACCGCTTTGTGCTGTTGCTGGGCCGCAGCCATCCGCTGGCGCGCGGTCGCAGTCCCCTTGGCTGGGCCGATGTGGCCCATTTGCCCCATATCTCCATGCCGGCCGGCACCAGCGTGCGGCAATACGCCGACGAGGCCCTGCTTACCCACGGCATACGCTTTGCGCCACAGTACGCGGTGGAGCATCTGGCCACGATAGCCGCCATGGTGGCGGCCAACCTGGGCATCAGCGCCCTGCCGCAACTGGCGGCCGAAGTGGTGCAGCGCACCGAGGTGGTGGCGCGTCCCCTGGTGCGGCCGCTGACGCGCCGCCCCATAGGCCTGGTCAGCCTGCGCGGGCGCCGCCCTTCGCCGGCTGCGGGGCGCATGGTGCAGATGCTGCGCGAGGAGATGGCGGCCCTGCCGGCCTGAGAGGGCTGGCAGGCCTTGCAGGCTTTGCGTACGGCCCGGCAGGATATGGGGTGGTGTCCGGCGCCCCAAGCCTGGACAATAGGGCCTGTACCTGCCGCCAGCGGCGCCTCATTCCATCCCGTTACCCCGCTGAGAACCCCATGAGCATTCCTTCCCGCGTCAAACTTGTCGATGTCGGCCCCCGCGACGGCCTGCAGAACGAAAAACAGCCCGTGCCCGCGGGCGTCAAGATCGAGCTGGTCCACCGGCTGCAGGACGCCGGCCTCAGGGAAATCGAGGTCACCAGCTACGTCAGCCCCAAGTGGGTGCCGCAGATGGCCGACAACGCCGAGGTCATGGCCGGCATCGCCCGCCGTCCCGGTGTGCGCTACAGCGTGCTGACGCCCAACATGAAGGGCCTGGAGGCCGCTCTGGCCGCGCCGCGCGAATTGTGGCCCGACGAGATCGTGGTCTTCGGTGCCGCCAGCGAGGCCTTCAGCCAGAAGAACATCAACTGCTCCATCGCCGAAAGCATCGAACGCTTCGCTCCCGTGGCCGAGGCCGCGCGTGCCCAGGGCATCTATGTGCGCGGCGCCATGAGCTGCACGGTAGGCTGCCCCTACGAGGGCGAGATCGCGCCCGAGCGCGTGGGTTACCTGGCCGGCCTGATGAAGGGCATAGGCGTGCAGCATGTGGGCGTGGCCGACACCATCGGCGTGGGCACGCCCATCAAGGTGCGCAAGGCCATCGAGGCCACGCTGGCGCATTTTTCCATCGACGATGTGTCGGGCCATTTCCACGACACCTACGGCCAGGCCCTGTCCAACACCCTGGCCGCCCTGTCCATGGGCGTGTGGCAGTTCGACACCTCGGTCGCCGGCCTCGGCGGCTGCCCCTATGCCAAGGGCGCCACGGGCAATGTGGCCACGGAGGACGTGGTCTATATGCTGCAGGGCATGGGTATCGACACGGGCATCGACCTGGACCGGCTCATCGACGCCGGCCAGTTCATCAGCGACCATCTGGGCCGCCCCACGCAGTCGCGCGTGGCCAAGGCACTGCTGACCAAGCGTGCCAGTGCAGCCGTGTGCGAGGCGGTGTGACGATGTGCGGTGCTGAACTCCACGGCCTTCCCGAAGGCGTGCAGCGCGTGGCTGCCTTCCTGCAGCAGGCCGGCCATGGCGAGGGCCCGCGCATGCTCGACGGCGCGGCGCGTACGGCCCAGGAGGCCGCCGACCAGCTCGGCATCCTCGTGGGCCAGGTCGCCAAGAGCATCATCTTCCGGCGCCGCAGTGACGGCGTGGCCGTGCTGGTGGTGGCCTCGGGCGACCGCCGCGTTGACGAGAAGAAGGTCGCGGCCCTGGTCGGTCCCGTGGGCCGTGCCGATGCCGACTTCGTCAAGGCGCAGACCGGCTTTTCCATCGGTGGCGTCAGTCCCGTGGCGCACGCCCACAAGCCCGTGACCCTGGTGGACCGCGAGCTGCAGCGTTTCGGCACGGTCTGGGCGGCGGCCGGCCACCCGCATGCCGTGTTCGCCGCCACGCCCGCCGCCCTGCAGGCCCTGGCCGCAGCGCCCTGGGCCGACGTGGTGCAGGAGGTCGCGCCATGATGGGTCCCCGTGACATGCTGGCCCACAAGGCCCGTGCCGCGTTCGCACCGCGCGCGGACGACGAGCCCGTGCCCTCGCCCTGCATCTCGGTCTGCCGCATGACGCTCGATCGCAGCCACTGCGAAGGCTGCTTTCGCAGCATCGATGAAATCCGTGCCTGGGCCAGGTCCGACACGCCCCAGCGGCTGGTGATCTGGAACACCCTGCTGGAGCGTGCGGGCCTGGCCGTGGCCGAGCGCTGAACCGACCCGTCCCCGAGGAGCCCGCAGGCATGCAGCAGATCACCTTCCATCTCGACTTCATCTCGCCCTATGCCTGGCTGGCCTTCGGTCAGCTGCCGAAGGCGCTGGAAGGCATCAGCCACCATATGCGCTACCGCCCCGTGCTGCTGGGCGCGCTGCTGCAGCGCCTGGGCAATCCGGGGCCGGCCGCCATTCCCGGCAAGCGGGAGTGGACCTACCGCCATGTGAGCTGGCTGGGCCATGCCTCGGGCCTGGGCCTGGACATGCCTGCCCTCCACCCCTTCAACCCCCTGCCGTTGCTGCGCCTGGCGCTGGAGTGCAGCGACGATGGCTGCATCAACCGCTTCGTGGCGGAAACCGTGCTGCGCCATGTCTGGCAAGGCGGTGCCGATGCGCTGGACCCCGCGCGTCTGCAGGCGCTGCGTGCCGCGCTGCAGCCCCAGCTGCGGCCCGACGCCGCCGAATCGGCCAGGCGCCTGCTGCGCGAGAACACCGACGCCGCCGCCGCGCTGGGCGTGTTCGGCGTGCCGGCCTGGGAGGTGGATGGCCGGGTGTTCTGGGGCCTGGATGGCCTGCCCATGCTGCGTGCCTACCTGCAGGGCGACGCCTGGTTCGCCCAGGGCTGGGATGACGCTGCAAGCGTGGAGCAAGGCCTGAAGGTTTGAATGGCGGGGCCGACAAGCCCCCGCCATGCCCAACGCCTTCAATTTCTCCGCCTCCCCCTTCGACTGCCTGGATGCCGAGGAGCGCGCCATGGTGCGCTCCGGCGTGGACATCGCCTATTACCCCGAGGGGTCCGTGGTCCTGGATAGGGGCATGGCGCCCACCCATTTGTTCGTCATCATCAAAGGCCATGTGGTGCAGGCCGAGGGCGATGAGGTGCTGGCCACCTACGGGCCCGATGACAGCTTCGATGGCCGGGCCCTGGTCGCCGGCCGTGCCAGCAGCCGCTTTACCGTGGCCGAGGAACTGGTGGCCTACGCGCTGGCCCATGACACGGTCAACGAACTGATCGCACGCAATGCGGCCTTTGGTGCTCTGCTGTTTTCGGACCTGGGCCACAAGCTGAGCACACTGGCACGGCGTGCCGGCCGCCATGAGCGCCAGTCGCTGACGCTGGCGCGCGTGGACCAGGCCTATCTGCGGCCGGCCCATGTGGTGGATGCGTCCACCGACATCGTCTCGGTCGTGCGCCTGTTCCAGGCGCAGCGCACGACCAGCGTGCTGGTCT
The DNA here is from genome assembly GCA_031253795.1 of Burkholderiaceae bacterium. Lineage (GTDB taxonomy): Bacteria > Pseudomonadota > Gammaproteobacteria > Burkholderiales > Burkholderiaceae_C > Comamonas. The sequence continues at coordinate 22,342 of JAIRVR010000070.1, read as the reverse complement.
CGGGCCTGGCGGCCGGCCTGGGCATTTTCACGGCCACCACCTTGCAGCGCGCCATCCTCGACGGCCGCAGCCTGGAGCGGCTGGCCGTGGGCGAATTCGCCAGCAGCCCCGTGGTCACCGTGGGCGCCGACGATTCCCTGGGCGAGGCCATGGTCCTGCTGCTGCGCGCGCGCGTGCACCGGCTGGCCGTGCTGGAGGGCGACGGCCGGGTACGGGGCATCCTGGAAGCGCTGGACCTGTTCAGCTTCCTGGCCAACCACTCCCACCTCATCACGGTACAGATCGAGCAGGCGCAGGATCTCCAGGCGCTGGAGCAGGCGGCGGGCCAGGTCACCCGGCTGGTGGCCGCGCTGCAGCGCGGCGGCACGCGCATCGCGCTGATGGCCCAGCTGGTGCAGCAGCTGCACGCGCGGCTGTTCGAGCGCGCCTGGCAGATGCTGGCGCCGCCGGAGCTGGTGGCCCACAGCTGCCTGTTCGTCATGGGCAGCGAAGGGCGTGGCGAGCAATTGCTCAAGACCGACCAGGACAACGGCCTGCTGCTGTGCGATGGCTATGTGCCGCCCGCCGACCTGCAGGCCATCTGCGAGCGGTTTTCCCAGGTGCTGCAGCGCTTCGGCTATCCCGAATGCCCTGGCGGCATCATGCTGAGCAATCCCGCATGGCGCGGCTCGGCATCGGACTTTGGCCGGCGCGTGCGCGAATGGCTGATCCTGCCGGGCCCCGAGGGCCTGATGCGGCTGGCCATCTTCCTCGACGCCCACGCCGTGGCCGGCGATGCCGCCCTGCTGGCCCAGGTGCGCCGGGGACTGCTGGCGCTGGCCACCGACCACGGCGCGTTGATCGCGCGTTTCGCATCGGCCGTCAATGCCTTCGGCGACGTGCCGGCGCACTGGTGGGACAGGCTGCTGGGGCGGGCTGCCGAAGGCGGTGCCGTGCATCTGAAAAAGGCCGGCATCTTCCCCATCGTGCATGGCGTGCGCAGCCTGGCGCTGGCCCATCGCATCATGGCCACGGGCACGGCGGAGCGCATTGCGGCCCTGGTGGCCCAGGGGGAACTGGACGAAGCGCTGGGCCGCGAGCTGCTCGATGCACTGCACTTTCTCATGGGGCTGCGGCTGCAGGCCGGCCTGGCCGAGATGGAGCTGGGCCGGCCCGTCACCGGCCAGGTCGATTCCGCGGGGCTGGGCAGCCTGGAGCGCGACCTGCTCAAGGACACGCTGGCCGTGGTGCGGCGCTTTCGCGCACTGCTGGGCCAGCGCCTGCGGCTGGACGCCGTATGAGCGCCGCCCTGCTGCGGCGCTGGGTGGCGGACGGTGTCCGCCGCCGCCAGCTGCGAAGGCTCAGGGAGCCGGCCTATGCCTTTCTCTTCGATGCGCCGCCGCCTGGCGAGTGGGTGGCGCTGGACTGCGAGACCACGGGCCTGGACGTGCGCCGCGACGAAATCGTGTCCATCGGCGCGGTGCGCATCGTGGGCGAGCGCATTCTGACCAGCCAGCGCCTGGAACTGCTGGTGCATCCCTCGCGTGGCGTGCCCGCAGACAGCGTGCGCATCCACCGGCTGCGCGAACGCGACCTGGCCCAGGGGCTGCCGCTGCGCGAGGCCTTGGCGCGGCTGCTGCACTTCATCGGCAGCCGGCCCCTGGTGGGGTATTACCTGGAGTTCGACATGGCCATGCTGGATCGCGCCCTGCGCCCCTGGCTGGGCACGGGCCTGCCCCAGCAGCGCATCGAGGTCTCGGCGCTGTACTACGACCATCGGTTCCGCCAGTTGCCGCCGCACCGCCAGCAAATGCCCGACATCGACCTGCGCTTCGCCACCCTCATGCAGGAACTGGGACTGCCCCGGCGCGAGGCCCACGATGCACTCAACGACGCCGTGATGGCGGCCCTGGCCTTTGTGAAGCTCAGGCGCCTGGCCCAGCGGGCCTGAAGCCCTGGCGCAGCGCGGACGGCGGGTAGCCGAAGCGCGCGCGAAAGCGCTCCGAAAACCGGGCCCGCGACAGATAGCCGCAGGCCTGGGCGATATGGGGAATGCTCCAGGGCGTGGTCTGCAGCAGCAGCATGGCGTGGTGCATGCGCAGGTCGACCAGCAAGTCCTCGAAGCGCGCGCCTTCGCTGGCCAGGCGCCGGCGCAGCGTGGCCTCGCTCATGGCCAGGGCACGGCCGGCCCTGTGCGCCGTCCAGTGCTGGCCGGGCTCCTGGGCCATCAGACCGCGCAGCCGCTGCACGGTTGCCGGCAGGCCTGTGCGCTGCAGGCCATGGCCGCGCTCCGCGAGGCCGGCCAGCAGGTCCATCAGCCGGTATCCCAGCCGCTCATCGCTGACGGCGGGCGACGGTACGCTGTCCAGCACCTGGCGCAGCGTGGAGCGCAGATCGTCGTCCAGCGGCAGGATGGCCGGGGTCGGCAGGCCCTGGGGAACGGCCGCCTCCTGGGGACGCATGCGCTGAAAGGCGTCGAGCAGGGCGGGCGCCAGGGACAGCAGCACGGAGCGGAAGCACTGCTCGGCGCCGCCCGGCGTTTTCAGCAGGTCGGCGCAGGTGCCTGCCTGCACCAGCAGCAGGCGGGAGGGTGTATCCACCACCTGGCGCAGGCTGCCGTCGCTCAGCTCCAGCCGTCCTGAAGCGATCAGGAGCAGGCAGGCGTCGTGGAAGACGAAGCGTGGCGTGTTCCGGGCCTGGCGCAGGCTGGGCTGGGCCAGGCTGCACAGGCCGGCCCTGGCCAGCGGCGCGGCCGAGGGCAGCCACCACTCCCCAGCCGGTGCCAGCGTGCCGTTCAAGCGGCGGCCACGGCCGGGTTGAGGCTGTACAGCCCCGTGATGCGGGCCTGGCCCAGCACCTGGGCCGAGGCCAGTGCGGTGCGCACATTCGCACCCGTCAGGGGGCCGGAGACTTCCAGCGTGGGCGTGGCCAGCGCATAGACGCTGAAGACATAGTGGTGGACGATGCTGTCGTTCCAGGGAGGGCAGGGGCCGTCGTAGCCGTAGTAGTCGCCCTTCATCTGCGCGTCGCCCGCGAACCAGGCCGTGTAGTCGTTGATGCCGTGGCGCAGGCCGCCGGGCGCGGCCGGGCCGGTCTTGCCGCGTGCCGTCACGCCATCGGACTGCGCGCCCGCGGCGATCTCCGTGGTGGTGGCGGGAATGTCGAGCAGCAACCAGTGGAAGAAATCCACGCGGGGCAGGCTGGCCGGCACTTCACGGCCTTCCTGGTTCACATCGTCGCCGCGGCTGGGTACGTCGGGGTCGTGGCAGACCACGACGAAGGACCGGGTGCCGGCGGGCACGCCGCTCCAGGCCAGGTGCGGATTGCGGTTGGACGACAGCGCCACGTGGGAGGCCGCATCGGGCACGGCGAAGGCGAATTCGCCGGGAATGGCCTGGCCGTCTTTGAAGCTTTGGCTGATGAGTTGCATGTCGGATGGGTCCTGTGCGTTGAAAGACATGGTCGTGCGGCACGGATGCCGCGCCCACCTGCCCGAGTCTAGAGCCATGGCAGGCGCCCGCCATCGCCAATCCAGTCAACCACCTTCTCCAGCCAATCAATCTGAGGGGATGTGATGACGGATCCGGAAAAAGAAAGAGCCGGGCCCATGGCCCGGCTCGCTCATGGCCTTGCGGCCGGCGTCGGTGTCGGCGGCTCAGTGGCCGGAGGCACCGGAGGCACCCAGGCCGGTTTCCGAGCGCACCTGCTGCGCGGGGAATACGGCGCGTTCCCTGGCGGCCTGGGCACTCTTGTCCAGCACCGAGAACAGCCACACGCCGACGAAGCCAATGGTCATGGAGAACAGGGCGGGCGAGGCGTAGGGGAACCAGGCCGAGCCAGCTGGGTTGCCCAGCGTGGCTTCCCAGACCGGGGGCGAGACGATGGTCAGGCCCACGGAGGAGACCAGGCCCATGAAGCCGCCGATCACGGCACCCTTGGTGGTGCAGTCCTTCCACAGCACGGACAGCAGCAGGGCCGGGAAGTTGGCCGAGGCCGCGACGGCGAAGGCCAGGGAGACCATGAAGGCGATGTTCTGCTTCTCGAACACGATGCCCAGCAGCACGGCGATGGCGCCCAGCGTCAGCGTGGTGATGCGCGAGACGCGCAGTTCGGCGGCGCTGTCGGCCTTGCCCTTCTTGAACACCGTGGCGTACAGGTCATGGGACACGGCCGAGGCGCCCGACAGCGTCAGGCCCGCGACCACGGCCAGGATGGTGGCGAAGGCCACGGCCGAGATGAAGCCGTAGAACACGTCGCCGCCCACGCTCTTGGCCACCAGCACGGCCGCCATGTTGGCCGTGCCTGCGCCGCCGTGGATCACGCCCTTGGCCGTGTCGGCCATTTCGGGATTGGTCAGCACCAGGGTGATGGCACCGAAACCGATGATGAAGATCAGCACGTAGAAGTAGCCGATCCAGGTCGTGGCCCAGAAGACGCTCTTGCGTGCTTCCTTGGCATCGGGCACGGTGAAGAAGCGCATCAGGATGTGGGGCAGGCCCAGGGTGCCGAACATCAGTGCCATGCCGAAGCTGATGGCCGAGATCGGGTCCTTGATGAAGCCGCCGGGGCCCATGATGGACAGGCCGGCCTTGGCGGCGGCTGCCGGGTCGGCGCCGTTGCTGGCTGCGATTTCGGTGCGCACGCGCACACCTTCGGAGAACAGGGCCTCGGGGCTGAAGCCGTACTTGGCCAGCACCATGAAGCCCATGAAGGTGACGCCGGCCAGCAGCATGCAGGCCTTGATGATCTGCACCCAGGTGGTGGCCGTCATGCCGCCGAACAGCACGTAGATCATCATCAGCGCGCCCACCAGGACCACGGCGATCCAGTAGTCCAGGCCGAACAGCAGCTTGATCAGCTGGCCTGCGCCCACCATTTGCGCGATCAGGTAGAAGGCCACCACCACCAGGGTGCCGCTGGCCGCGAAGGCACGGAAGGGCGCCTGGGCGAAGCGGTAGCCGGCCACGTCGGCAAAGGTGAACTTGCCCAGGTTGCGCAGGCGCTCGGCCAGCAGGAAGGTCAGGATGGGCCAGCCCACGAGAAAGCCGATGGAATAGATCAGGCCGTCATAGCCGCTGGCCATCACCGAGGCCGAGATGCCCAGGAAGGACGCCGCCGACATGTAGTCGCCCGCAATGGCCAGGCCGTTCTGAAAGCCCGTGATGCCGCCGCCGGCCGTGTAGAAATCCGCGGCCGACTTGGTGCGTCCCGCGGCCCACTTGGTGATCCACAGCGTGGCGACCACGAAGGCGGTGAAGAGGATGATGGCGGTCCAGTTGGTGGCCTGCTTGGCGGCCACGCCGACATCGCCGCCGGCGGCCAGCACGGGACCGGCCACGGCCAGCGCCAGGGCGGGGGCCAGCAGCATGCGTTGTGCGGAAGTCTTCATTTCGCTGCGTCCTTCAGGATGTCCCGGGTCAGGCGGTCGTATTCACCATTGGCACGGCGCACGTACAGGCCGGTCACGATGACCGAGAAAATAATCACGCCCACGGCAATCGGAATGCCCAGCGACGTCACGCCGGCGCCTATGGGCTGGGCGAGGAAGGATTTGTCGAAAGCGATCAGCGCGATATAGCCGTAATAGACGACCAGCATCAGCAGGGTCAGAAAAAGGCCCAGGCGATTGCGCTTGGAACGCAGCTCCTGGTATTTGGGATGGCGCTGTATTTTGTCTACCACCGGATCGGTCATGGTTTGTCTCCTGAAAGGTCGTATATGCCAGCGCGAAGCCTTGGGGCTCCGGCATATGCGGCGCATTCTGGAAAGCGCTTCTGACCGCGTGCTTACGCACTGCAGCATGGTTTCCCAGGGTTTATCCCATGGTTTTCACATAGGAAAAGCCGGCCTCAGGGTTGCTGCTGAGTTGGTAAGAATTCATTCAGTTCGCCGTCAATTTCTGTAATGTGCGAGTCAGATTCGCGTCAGCAGACAAGCGGATAGTGAATTGGCGGACCCGGCCAAGTCCGCTCCACATTCAATAAATCGAGGAGACAAACATGGCTATCAACGCATCGCAAGGCGCGGGGGTCAAGGCGACCCCGCGGCCCATGACTCCGGAAGAACGCAAGGTGATCTTCGCATCATCCCTGGGTACGGTTTTCGAGTGGTACGACTTCTATCTCTACGGATCACTGGCGGCCATCATCGCCAAGCAGTTCTTCAGCGGGCTCGATGCGGGATCGGCCTTCATCTTCGCCCTGCTGGCCTTTGCCGCGGGCTTCATCGTGCGACCCTTCGGCGCCCTGGTGTTCGGCCGGCTGGGCGACATGATCGGACGCAAGTACACCTTCCTGGTGACCATCCTGCTGATGGGCCTGTCCACCTTCATCGTGGGTATCCTGCCGACCTATGCCAGCATCGGCGTGGCGGCGCCCGTGATCCTGATCGGCCTGCGCATGCTGCAGGGCCTGGCGCTGGGCGGTGAATACGGCGGTGCCGCCACCTACGTGGCCGAGCACGCGCCGCACGGCAAGCGCGGCGCCTATACCTCGTGGATCCAGACCACGGCCACGCTGGGCCTGTTCCTATCCCTGCTGGTCATCCTGGGCGTGCGCACCACGCTGGGCGAGCAGGCCTTCGTCGACTGGGGCTGGCGCATTCCCTTCCTGCTGTCCATCGTGCTGCTGGGCATCTCGGTATGGATCCGCATGACGCTGTCCGAGTCGCCGGCCTTCCAGAAGATGAAGGCCGAGGGCAAGGTCTCCAAGGCCCCTCTGTCCGAGTCCTTCGGCCAGTGGCGCAACCTCAAGATCGTGATCCTGGCCCTGATCGGCCTGACGGCCGGCCAGGCCGTGGTCTGGTACACGGGCCAGTTCTACGCGCTGTTCTTCCTGACGCAGCAGCTCAAGGTCGATGCGGTGACCGCCAACCTCATGATCGCGGCCGCTCTGCTCATCGGCACACCCTTCTTCTTGATCTTCGGTTCGCTGTCGGACAGGGTGGGCCGCAAGCCCATCATCATGCTGGGCTGCGTGCTGGCCGTGGTGACCTACTTCCCCGTGTTCAAGGCGCTCACCGAGGCCGCCAACCCCGACCTGGCTGCGGCACAGGCCAAGAACAAGGTGGTCATCGTCGCCGACCCCAAGGAATGCTCGTTCCAGTTCAATCCCACGGGCACCTCGAAGTTCACCAGCTCCTGCGACGTGGCCAAGCAGGTGCTGGCAGCGGGCTCGGTCAGCTATGACGCCGAGGACGCAGCTCCCGGCAAGACCGCCTTCATCCGCATCGGCAGCACCGAGATTCCCTCGTTCTCGCTCAAGGGACTGAGCCCGGAGGAGGCCAAGGCCAAGGACGCCGAGTTCAAGAAGACCGTGGCCAAGGTGCTGGCCGAGGATGGCTACCCGACCAAGGCCGATCCCGCCAAGATGAACAAGGTCATGATGGTCGCCATCCTGACCTACCTGGTCATCCTGGTGACCATGGTCTACGGACCCATCGCGGCCATGCTGGTCGAGCTGTTCCCCACGCGCATCCGCTACACCTCGATGAGCCTGCCCTACCACATCGGCAACGGCTGGTTCGGCGGCCTGCTGCCGACCATGTCCTTCGCCATCGTGGCGCAGACCGGCAACATGTACAGCGGCCTCTGGTATCCCATCATCATCGCGGCCATCACGGTCGTCATCGGCACGCTGTTCCTGCCCGAGACCAAGGACGTGGACATCTACGCCAACGACTGATCGACCTGTCCCGGGCGGCTTGCCGCCCGGGCCGCTGACACCGGCCCATGGCAGAGCTGCCATGGGCTTTTTTCATGGAGACTTCTACTGGTTTTCCATGTCAGGCCTGTGGCAGCAAAGCATCAGATATCGCAAATTCAGAGCAGTCCGTACATTTTTTGACAAGCCCCCCCCTAGAATTCGCTGCAGCCGCACATGGCACTGATCCGGAGCCCCTGTCGGCCCTGAGATTTTCAGAACACCCACTCAACAATCCCGAGGAGATGCCGAGATGATCAAGATGAACCGCGTTGCCCTGGCCGTGCTGGCCGTGCTGGGTTCCACCACCGTGATGGCGCAAAGCAGCGTGACGATTTATGGCCGTATCAACACGACCGTGGAACGCGAAAAGATCGGTGATCAAACCGTCAACAAGATGGAGAACAACTCCTCGCGTTGGGGCATGCGCGGCGTCGAAGACCTGGGCGGCGGCCTGAAGGCCGGCTTCGTGCTGGAAAGCGGTTTCGCTTCCGACACCGGTCTGGGTTCCTCCTCCACGGGCGCGCTGACCTTCGGCCGCCAGAGCGAAGTGAACCTGTCGGGCAACTTCGGTACGGTCCGCATGGGCAACTTCTTCCCCGGTTCGTACTTCGCCACGGCCGACTACGTGAGCATGCACAACCATGACACGGGTACCTCCTCGGACGCGCTGTACTTCGACCCCGTCTGGTTCGCCAGCGGCCTGGGCACCGCCAACAAGATCTCCTACGTCACGCCCAACATCGGCGGCCTGACGGTGGAAGGCGCTGTCTCCATGCACGAAAAGGCCACCGGCCTGGCCAAGAAGAAGAACGGCTACGACCTGGCTGCCAACTACAACCTGGGTGCCCTGGCCCTGGGCGCCGGCTACAGCCAGTTCGACGAAGACAAGCAGTTCGCCTTCCGCGCTGCCTACACCTTCGGCCAGTTCGTGGTCGGCGGCTACTACCAGCGCAACGACGAAGAAATCCGCGGCACGCGCAACAACTTCCGCCTGTCGGGCATGTACACGCTGGGCGCTTCGGAATTCCACGTCAACGTGGGCCACGCCAACAAGTGGAGCAACATTGCCGACTCCGGTGCCAACCAGTGGACCCTGGGCTACAACTACAACCTGAGCAAGCGCACCAAGGTCTACGGCTACTACACCAAGGTGGACAACAAGGCCGGCGCCAACTACATGACCGGCGTGAAGGGCGTGGACTTCTCGTCCTTCGCCATCGGCGTGCGCCACGCTTTCTGATCGCCGCGCAGCGCAGGCTGCGGGCAACGCAGGCGGCCGACAACGGCCATGCCTGCCACCAGGCCTCGTACCTCCGGGTTCGGGGCCTTTTTCATCCATGGGAGGCGCGCCGGCGCGCCACCGACACACCAAAGCCCTGGACCCGGTTCCCGGGCTTTTTTGCTTTGACCTGTATGAAAATACAGGTATTGTGCGAGGGCACATGCCTGTCGCATGGACTGCCTAGAATGTTCTGCTCCCACTGACCACAGACCAACCATGACCCAGGGCCTGATTCGAATCCGCGGCGCGCGCCAGCACAATCTCCAGAACCTGGACCTCGATATCCGCACCGGCGAGCTCACCGTGGTCACGGGTCCCAGCGGCTCGGGCAAGTCCAGCCTGGTGTTCGACACGCTGTATGCCGAAGGCCAGCGCCGCTACGTGGAGACTTTCTCGGCCTATGCGCGCCAGTTCCTGGACCGCATGGACAAGCCCGCGGTGGATCGCGTCGAGGGGGTGCCGCCGGCCATCGCCATCGACCAGACCAACCCCGTGCGCAACTCGCGTTCGACGGTGGGCACGATGACCGAGCTCAACGACCACCTCAAGCTGCTGTTCGCGCGCGGCGCCCAGCTGTTCGATCGCGACACGGCCATGCCGGTGCGCCACGACACGCCGGACAGCGTGCTGGAAGAGCTGTCGCGCCGCTGCGAGGCCGCGGGCGATCCGCGCATCGCCATCACTTTCCCGGTCGAGCTGCCTGCCAATACCTCGGCCGAGGAGGTGGAGCAATGGCTGTCGGCCAGCGGCTTCACCAAGGTCCAGGCCGAGCGCGAGGCAGAGAAGGCCGTGGCCGTGGAGGCTGTGGCTGCGGGCAAGAAGGCCAAGGCCGCGCCGCCCCTCAAGGTCAAGCTGCTCGATGTGGTGGCCGACCGTTTTCGCCTGGGCAATGTGGAGCGTGCCCGCGCCTACGAGGCCATCGAGGTGGCACTCAAGCGCGGCATCGGCCACATGACGGTGTACGTGCTGCCCGGCTCCGCGGCGGAGGCGGGCGATGCCGCGACCGTGGAGCCGCAGCTGTGGAAGTTTTCGCTGGGCCTGCATTGCCCTGAAAGCGGGCTGAGCTACCAGGAGCCCATTCCCTCGCTGTTCTCCTTCAATTCCGCCGTGGGCGCCTGCGAGGCCTGCCGCGGCTTCGGCCGCGTGATCGGTGTGGACTGGGGCCTGGTCATTCCCAATGACAAGCTCACGCTGCGCACGGGGGCCATCAAGCCCGTGCAGACGCCGGCCTGGAAGGAGATCCAGGACGACCTGATGCGCCATGCCGAGGCCGAGGGCATTCCGCGCGATACGGCCTGGGCCAAGCTCACGGATGCGCAAAAGGACTGGGTGCTCAACGGCTCGCCGCGCTGGAACGGCAAGTGGACCCAGACCTGGTACGGCATCAAGCGCTTCTTCGAATATCTGGAGAGCAAGGCCTACAAGATGCACATCCGGGTGCTGCTGTCCAAGTACCGCAGCTATACCGAATGCCCGACCTGTGGCGGCGCACGCCTCAAGACCGAGAGCCTGCTGTGGCGCCTGGGCAGCCGGCAGGTCGCCGATGCCGTGCTGCCGCCGGGCGAGGAGGGCGGGCGCTACCGCCGCTTCCTGCCCAGAGGCGTGGCCTGGAGCCGGACCCAGCTGGAGGCGTTGCCGGGCCTGTGCCTGCACGATCTGATGCAGCTGCCCATCGTGCGCCTGCGCGAATTCTTCGCCCAACTGGCGCCGGCCGCCGATGCACCAGCCCATGACGGCGAAGCCCAGGCCCTGAAAATGCTGCACGCCGAAATCATGGCGCGCGTGCAATACCTGTGCGACGTGGGCATAGGCTACCTGACCCTGGACCGGCAAAGCCGCACGCTGTCGGGCGGCGAGGTACAGCGCATCAACCTGACCACGGCCCTGGGAACCTCCCTGGTCAACACCTTGTTCGTGCTCGACGAGCCCAGCATAGGCCTGCATCCGCGCGACATGGAGCGCATCACCGAGGCCATGCAGAGGCTGCGCGACGCGGGCAACACCCTGGTCGTGGTCGAGCATGATCCAGCCGTGATGTTCGCGGCGGACCGCATGATCGACATGGGTCCTGGCCCGGGCGCGCGCGGCGGCCAGATCGTCTTCGACGGCACGCCCGAGGACCTGCGCCAGGCCGACACGCTCACCGGCGCCTACCTGGGCGGCCGCAAGCAGGTGGGCTTCGGCCTCAAGCGCATGGTCACCGAGTCCACGCCGCGCCTCATTCTCGAAGGAGCGCGCGAGCACAATCTGCGCGACATCAGCGTGGACTTCCCGCTGCAGCGCCTGGTCACGGTGACCGGTGTCAGCGGCTCGGGCAAGTCCACCCTGGTCCAGGATGTGCTGGTGCCCGCGCTGATGCGCCATTTCGGCAAGCCCACGGACGCGGCCGGCGCCTTCGACCGCCTGCTGGGCGCCGACCATCTGAGCGACGTGATGTTCGTCGACCAGTCGCCTATCGGCAAGACGGCACGCTCCAATCCCGTCAGCTACGTGGGCGCCTGGGACGCCATCCGCGAGCTGTTCGCCATCGCGCCGCTGTCGCGCCAGCGCGGCTACACGGCGGCCAAGTTCAGCTTCAACAGCGGCGATGGCCGCTGCCCCACCTGCGGTGGCTCGGGCTTCGAGCATGTGGAGATGCAGTTCCTCTCGGACGTCTACCTGCGCTGCCCCGACTGCAACGGCACGCGCTACCGGCCCGAAATCCTCGAAGTCGCCATCGAGCGCCACGCGGCTGGCGAGCTGCAGCCGCGCCGGCTCAACGTGGCCGATGTGCTCGAACTCACCGTCGCCGAGGCGGCACTGCTGTTCGCCCAGGACCGCGACGTGATCCGCGCCCTGCAGCCCATCGTCGATGTGGGCCTGGAGTACGTGAAGCTGGGCCAGCCCGTGCCCACGCTGTCGGGCGGCGAGGCCCAGCGCCTGAAGCTCGCGGGTTTTCTGGCCGAAGCGGCCAGGGTCCAGGCCAAATCCCGCCAGGCCCTGGCCAAAAAGGGCACCTTGTTTCTGTTCGACGAGCCCACCACGGGCCTGCACTTCGACGACATCGCCAAGCTCATGCGGGCGCTGCGCAAGCTGCTGGAGGCCGGCCATTCGCTGATCGTCATCGAGCACAACCTCGATGTGATACGTGCCAGCGACTGGCTGATCGACCTGGGTCCCGAAGGCGGCGACGGCGGTGGCACCATCGTCGCCCAGGGCACGCCCGAGGAGGTGCGCCAGGTGCCGGCTTCGCACACCGCCCAGGCCCTGCGCGAATACGACCTGGCCATGGGCGTGGGCGGCGAAGCCGTGCGCGAAGTCGCGCCCATGCTCTACCGCAGCGAGCGCAAGGCGCGGTCCGTGGCCGTGGCCAAGAACGCCATCGAGATCGTCAACGCCAAGGAGCACAACCTCAAGCAGCTGTCGGTGGACATTCCGCGCGGCAGCTTCAACGTGGTGACCGGGGTATCGGGCTCGGGCAAGTCCACGCTGGCCTTCGACATCCTGTTCAACGAAGGCCAGCGCCGCTACCTGGAGTCGTTGAACGCCTATGCGCGCTCCATCGTCCAGCCTGCGGGCCGGCCCGAGGTGGATGCAGTCTATGGCATCCCCCCCACCGTGGCCATCGAGCAGCGCCTGTCGCGCGGCGGCCGCAAGTCCACCGTGGGCACGACCACCGAGGTCTGGCATTTCCTGCGCCTGCTCTACGTCAAGCTCGGCGTGCAGCACTGCATCCACGATGGCGCCGCCGTGCAGCCGCAGACGCCTGAAAGCATTGCCGCCCAGCTGCTCACGCAGTTCCGCGGACAGACCATAGGCCTGCTGGCGCCCCTGGTGGTCCATCGCAAGGGCGTCTACACCGAGCTGGCCGACTGGGCTCGACCGCGCGGCTACACGCATTTGCGCGTGGACGGCGAGTTCCTGCCGACTACGGGCTTTCCGCGCATCGACCGCTTCAAGGAGCACACCATCGAACTGCCCGTGGCCAGCGTCACGGTCACGGCCTCCGAGGAGCGCGCGCTGCGCGCCCACCTGGCCCAGGCGCTGGAGATCGGCAAGGGCGTGCTGCATGTGCTGTCGGGCCTGGACAACCTGGCCGATGCCATGGCCGGCGGCCAGAGCACGGCGGGCATTGGCCGGCTGCAGGTCTTTTCCACCCAGCGCGCCTGCCCGGTCTGCGCCACCAGCTACGCCGAGCTCGACCCCCGCCTGTTCTCCTACAACAGCAAGCACGGCTGGTGCCCCGACTGCGTGGGCACGGGCGTCAAGCTGACCAAGGACCAGCGCAAGGTCTATGACGACACGCAGATGGCCGATGACAACCGCGGCCGCGAGGTCAAGTTCGAGGGCCAGGAAATCGAGGACCTGGCCGAGGTGGTCTGCCCCAGCTGCCAGGGCACGCGCCTGAATCCCACGGCGCGTGCCGTGCGCTTCCACGGCGTGGGCATTGCCGAGATCGCCCAGCTGTCGGTCAGCGACGTGCGGCGCTGGGTGCAGGCACTGGCCCTGTCCGGCCGCGAGGCCGACATCGCGCGCGACCTGATCCCCGAAATCCAGAGCCGCCTTGAATTCCTCGAGGAGGTGGGCCTGGGCTATCTGACGCTGGACCGCGGCGCACCCACCCTGTCGGGCGGCGAGGCCCAGCGCATACGGCTGGCAGCTCAGCTGGGCAGCAACCTGCAGGGCGTGTGCTATGTGCTGGACGAGCCCACCATCGGCCTGCACGCGCGCGACAACCACATCCTGCTCAACGCACTGCACAAGCTGGGCGACAAGGGCAACACCCTGGTCGTGGTCGAGCATGACGAGGACACCATACGGCGTGCCGACCACATCATCGACATAGGCCCCAGCGCGGGCGTACGCGGTGGCCGCCTCGTGGCCCAGGGCTCACCGGCCGACATCATGGCGGCCGAGGACTCCATCACGGGTCGCTATCTGCTGCATGCCATGCGGCATCCCTTCCAGCCGCGCCGCTGGGTGGGCGAGGGCCAGCCCCCGCCATCCGCCGCGGCCGCCCTGCCGCCTGCGCCGGTCGCGGAGCCGATCCCGGCCAAGGCCGTGAAGTCGCGCAGGAAGGCCGTGCCCCCACCCGTGGCCGGCGAGGCCGAGACGGCCACGGATGCCCTGGCCTGGCTCACGGTGCGTGGCGCCCAGCTGCACAATCTGCAGAACGTGGATGCGCGCGTGCCGCTCAAGCGCCTGGTGGCCGTCACGGGCGTCAGCGGCTCGGGCAAGTCCACGCTGGCGCGCGATGTGATGCTGGCCAATGTGGCGGCCTGGGTGGTCCAGCGTGCCACGAAGGCCGGGCGTGATGCCATGGACGCAGGCAAGGCGCCACCGCTGGCCGGCTGCAAGGGCCTGCAGGGCTTCGAGGGCATAGACCGCGTTCTTGAAGTCGACCAGACCCCCATCGGCAAGACGCCGCGCAGCTGCCCGGCCACCTACATCGGCTTCTGGGACACCATCCGCAAGCTCTATGCCGAAACGCTGGAGGCCAAGGCGCGCGGCTACGCGGCCGGCCGCTTCTCGTTCAACACCGGCGAGGGCCGCTGCCCGGCCTGCGAAGGCCAGGGCATGCGCACCATCGAAATGAGCTTTCTGCCCGATGTGAAGGTGCCCTGCGAGGTCTGCCACGGCGCGCGCTTCAACCCCGAGACCCTGGCCGTCACCTGGCGCGGCAAGAGCATCGGCGACGTGTTGCAGATGGAGGTGGACGAGGCCGTGGAGTTCTTCGCCAGCATGCCCAGCATCGCCCATCCGCTGCAACTGCTCAAGGACGTGGGCCTGGGCTACCTGACCCTGGGCCAGCCCTCGCCCACGCTGTCGGGCGGCGAGGCCCAGCGCATCAAGCTGGTGACCGAACTGACCAAGGTGCGCGACGAGGTGGGCCGGCGCGGCAACAGGGCGCCGCATACCCTGTATGTGCTGGACGAGCCCACGGTGGGCCTGCACATGTCGGACGTGGACAAGCTGATCCGCGTGCTGCACCGCCTGGTGGACGCAGGCCACAGCGTGGTGGTCATCGAGCACGACCTGGACGTGATCGCCGAGGCCGACTGGATCATCGACCTCGGCCCCGAAGGCGGCAAGGAGGGCGGCCGCATCGTCGCCGCCGGCACGCCCGAGGATCTGGTGCGGGCCGGGACCCATACCGGCAAGGCCCTGGCTCCCGTGCTTGCACGTTGAGACCTGCCACCCCCTGAGCGGCTGCGCCGCTTCCCCCTAGGAGGGGGACGGCAGCCTCGCTGCGGGGCGGCCCTTGCTCGCTGTCTCTCGCTTTGAGCGGTGCCGGTTTCGGAGTTCAGGGGCGTGGCGCGGTCAGGGCTGTGGCCGACCTGGCTCCTGGTACTCAGGCGCAAGACAGGCTTGAGGCCTGGGCGCGGGCGCTGGACAGCCGGCTGCTCCAGCCCGTGAGCACCAGGCCCACGGCCGTCAGCGCAGCCGCGGTCCAGCCCAGGTTGACCAGGCCCAGCCCCCCGGCGAGGGCCATGCCGCCGGCCCAGGCGCCCAGGGCATTGCCCAGGTTGAAGGCCGCAATGTTGAGGCTGGAGACCAGGTTGGCGCCCTGGGGGCCGGCCTGATCGAGCACGCGCATCTGCATGGGTGCCACCGTGGCGAAGGCCACGATGCCCAGCACGATCACATAGGCCATGGCCACCGCCTGGTGGCCAAAGGCCCAGCGGCCTGCGGCCAGCACCACCATCAGCGCCACGATGCTCAGCGTCAGCGCACGCATCACGCCGCGGTCGGCCAGCTTGCCGCCCAGCAGGTTGCCGGCGGCCAGGCCGGCGCCGAACAGCAGCAGGGTCAGGGCCACCAGGCTGTCGCCCATGCGGGTGACCTGGGTCAGCAGGGGCTCCACATAGGTGTAGAGCGCGAACACGCCTGCAAAGCCGAAGGCCGTGATGCCCAGGCCCAGCCAGACCTGGGCATTGCCCAGCACGGCCAGTTCCTGGGCCAGGGGCGTGGTGGCCGGACGGCCGTGGTCACGCGGGACGAAGACCGACAAAATGCCAAAGGCCAGCACACCGATCACGGCCACGGCCATGAAGGCGCTGCGCCAGCCGAACATCTGGCCTATCCAGGCGCCGGCGGGCACGCCCAGCAGGGTGGCCAGGGTCAGGCCCGAGAACATCAGCGCGATGGCCGACGCCTTCTTGTCCGCGGGCACCAGGCCCGTGGCCACGACGGCGCCCACGCCGAAGAAGGTGCCGTGGGTCAGCGAGGTCAGCACCCGGGCCGACATGAGCCAGGCATAGCTGGGTGCAAAGGCGGCCGCCAGGTTGCCGGCGATGAAGATCAGCATCAGCGCCAGCAGCAGGCGCTTGCGTGGCCACTGGCGCGTCAGCAGCGTGAGCACCGGCGCACCCACGGCCACGCCGATGGCATAGCCCGAGATCAGCGTGCCCGCCGTGGGAATGCTGATGTGCAGGTCCTGGCTGACCTGGGTCAGCAGGCCCATGATGATGAATTCCGTGGTGCCGATGCCAAAGGCACCGGCCGCCAGGGCGAGTAGGGAGAGAGGCATGGACGGATTCCTTCTTGTCCTGTATTGAGTGCAGCGAATGTCGCACCGCAACATACCTTTGTGTAGATGGAATAATGGAAATGAATCTGTTCCTTAGTGGAACAAATAAAGGATTGCATGCCTGAATTCGCACACCGTACGGCCGCAGGCGCGGAAGGCGGCGAGGCCAACCGCTTCGCCGAGCTGGAAGTTCTGGTCCTGGTGGCCGAGCGCGGCAGCCTGTCGGCCGCAGCGCGCCACCTGGGCGTGTCGCCCTCGGCGGTGAGCAAGACCATGTCGCGCCTGGAAGCGCGCCTGGGCGTGCAGCTATTGCAGCGCAGCACACGCCGCATGCAGCTCACGCCCGAAGGCCTGCAGCTGTGCGAGCGCGGCAAGCGCGTGCTGGCCGACCTGGACGAGCTGGAGGCCTCGGTGGCCGTGCGCAGCGCGCCCCGGGGCCTGGTGCGCATCAGCACCAGCTCGTCCACGGGCAAGGCCTTGCTGGCGCCCCTGGTGCCGAAGCTTCTGGCCGCCCACCCGGGCCTGAGCCTGGAAATCAGTCTGTCGGACCAGATCGTGGACCTGGTGGAGGCCGGCATCGATATCGCCATCCGCTGGGGACAGCTGCCATCCTCGGACATGGTGGCCCGGCGGCTGGGCTGCACGCGCCAGCTGATCCTGGCCTCGCCCGATTATCTGCGGCGCATGGGCCGGCCCCGGCACCCCGATGAGCTGGACCGCCATGTGCGCCTGGGCTGGAGCTACCACCGCGCCATTCCGCACTGGCCCTTTCTGGTCGGCGGCCAGCGCGTGGCCGTGGACATCGGCGAGGTGGTGCGGGTCAACGACGGCGACGTGATGCGCGAGCTGGCACTGCACGGCGCAGGTCTGGCGCGCCTGTCGCTCTACCATACCTGGGAGGATGTGCAGGCGGGCCGGCTGCTGCCCGTGCTCGAGGACTTCGACACCGGCGACCTCGAGCCCATCCATGCGGTCTATCTGGGCAAGCCCGAGCGCCTGCCGCCGCGCACACGCGCCGTGCTGGACTTTCTGCAGGCCCATGTGGACCTGCGCCATGCGGAGCGCCTTCCGCTCGCGGTGCCGCGGTCCTGATCGGCCGCGGCACGGGGCCGATCATTCCTGTGCGGCGCTGGCCTGGGCGGTGGCGGACAGTTGTTCGATGTGCGCGTGCAGGGCGGTGGCCACCGGGTGGGCCGGTGTTTCGTTCGCGTACACAATGCCCGTGCCCACGCCCTGGGGCGTGGTCAGGCGCTTGACCACGAGGGGCTGGTTGGGACGGGTGCCGTTGGTGCTGGACACGCCTTCGCCGTCGTTGACGCTGTAGATGAAGCGGTAGCTGCGCAGCAGCTGGCCTGAACTGGTGTTGATCCAGACGCACAGGGTCTCCCCGGCGAGTGCGCCGCGAACCTGGTGCTCGCAGCCGAAGTCGCCGTTGTCGGTGGACATCAGGCCGTTGCCGTTGCTGGTGGCACCGGCCTGGCGCCGCAGATCGGCGGCCAGGGTCTGCAGCCCCTCCGAGCCGGTGGATGTCAGCGTCCAGATGCCGCGCAGGCTGGACACCACCGCCGGGTATCCGAAATTGAAGCGCGAAATCGCCACCTCGGGCTCGCCGGGCAGGGTGATGAAGCCCGTGATGCCGCTGGTAAAGCGCATGCTGACCTGGCCGACATTGCGGTCCTCGCTGCCCGACAGCGGGCCGCTGCCCAGGTGGCGTCCGCCCTTGTAGCGTGTCAGCGGTGCGGCAAAGCGGTTGTTGCTCAGCGCGCCCGACGTCATATAGAAGGTGGGCTGGCCGCTGCTTTCGTAGGCATACATCTGCATGACCAGGGTGCCGTTCTGGGCATCGATGGCCAGGCCACGGCCCGGTTTGCCATCGAGTTCCGATGTCACGACCCAGGTGCCGTTGCTGGGCATGAATGCATGGGCCAGGCCGCAGCCCAGCAAGGTGGCCGCAGCCAGTGCTTTCTTGAACACAGAGTCCCCTCTCTTGGAATGGCGTTTTAGATGTCACCAATTGTGACAAATAAAACCGTGCCCAGACCGATGCCGAGAGAGGTGGACGGATATTCCCGCCCCATTGCCGCCAGGCGAGCCTGCCGTGCCAATGGCGGCCGATGCCGGCATTGGCCGGCCATGGGAGAGCGGGATGCGTGCAATGTGCCGCCGGTGCAATGGCCGCCGAATCCCGGCGCGCCAGCAACGCGTCAGTCCCTGGCCGTCAGCGGCACGGCTTCGCTCGCCAGTTTCTCGATCTGCTCGTGCAGGGCCGTGCGGCTGCCGTCCATGGGGCCGCTGTAGTTGTAGACGATGCCCGTCCGGTCGCCCTGGGGCGTGGTCAGCCGCTTGGCGAACAGGGTTTGGGCAGGGCGGTCGCCATAGGTCCGCGATTCGCCTTCGCCGTCGTTGACGCTGTAGACGAAGCGGTAGCTGCGCTCCAGCTGGCCCGCGGTGTTGTTGAGCACGCACAGCACCTCGCCGGCCAGGGCACCACGGACCTGGTGCTCGCAGGCGAACAGGCCGTCATCGGTGGCCATGAGGCCATTGCCGTCGCGTGTCGGTGCCAGGTAGCGGATCAGATAGCCGTCCTGGACCCGCACGCCTTCCGACCCGAAGGAGGTCAGGGCCCAGGTGCCGCGCAGGCTGTCGGCCGTGGCGGGATAGCCGAAATTGAAGCGGGAAATGGCCACCTCGGGTTCGCCCGGCAGGGTGATGAAGCCCGAGACTCCGCTGGTGAAGCGCAGGCTGACCTGCCCCATGTCCCTGTCCGCCACGCCCGTCATGGGGCCGCTGCCCAGGTAGCGGCCGCCGCGGTAGCGCATCAGGGAGGCCGAGAAGCGGTTGTTGCTCAGCCGGCCCGAGCTCATGTAGAAGGTGGGCTGGCTGCCAGGCTCGTAGCCGTACATCTGCAGGACCAGGGTGCCGTTCTGGGCATCGATGGCCAGGCCTCGGCCGGGTTCGCCATTGAGCTCGGAGGTGACGACCCAGGTGCCGTTGCTGGGCATGAATGCATGGGCCAGGCCGCAGCCCAGCAAAATGGCCGTGGCCAATGCCTTTTTGAACATGGTGACTCGCTGTCGGGAATGGGAAACCAGTCCATTCTATGCAGGCCCGCTTTTGCTCCGGGCGCAGCAATGGCGCATGGCGGCGTGAGTCAGCGCTGACAACCTGGCGCGGTGTCGGCCCGAAGCGGCAGCGGCGGGCCGATGAAAAAGGGCCTCACTCGGAGGCCCTTGCTGTCACTGGAAGCCCAGCATGTGGGGCAGCCAGGTCGATAGCTCGGGAATGAAGGTCAGCAGGCACAGCACCACGAAGTGGGCCAGCAGGAACAGGGGCATTTCGCGTGTGAGGTCGGTGATGGACACGCGCGTGGCCACCGAGGTCACGAACAGCAGGCCGCCCACGGGGGGCGTGATCATGCCCAGGGTCAGGTTGACGATGACCACCATGGCGAAGTGGGTGGGGTCGATGCCCAGGCTGAACGCGATGGGCGCCAGGATGGGGACCAGGATCATCACGCCGGGCAGGGGCTCCATGAAGATGCCGAAGACCAGCAGCAGGATGTTCACCGCAATCAGGAACATGGTGGGCGACAGCTGCCAGCTGACGATGAGCTGGGACAGATACTGGGGAATGCCTTCCACCGTCAGCACCCAGGCAAAGGCCGCCGAGGTCGCCATGACCAGCAGCACCGAGGCCGTGAGCATGGCCGAGCGCGCCAGGATGCCGGGCAGGGCCGACCATTGCAGGGTGCGGTACACCCACTTGCCGCAGACCAGGGCGTAGAACACGGCCACCACCGAGGCTTCGGTGGGCGTGAAGATGCCGAAGCGGATGCCCACCACGATGAGCACGATGAGCATCAGGGCGGGAATGGCCTTGAAGCTGTTGATCCACATGGTGCGGCCGTCCGGGCGCGGTTCGGTGGAGCGGTAGTCGCGCTTCCTGCAGACCCACCAGTTCACGGCGGCCATGGCCAGGGCGATCAGGATGCCGGGGATGAAGCCGGCCATGAACAGGCCGCCCACGGAGACGTTCTCGTCCTGCAGCGCATAGATGATCATGCTGACCGAAGGCGGAATGATGGGGCCGACGATGGCCGTGCTGGCAGTCAGCGCGGCCGCATAGGAGCGCGCGTAGCCGGCCTTGTCCATCATCTTGACCATCATGGAGCCGGGGCCGGCCGCGTCGGCCAGGGCCGAGCCCGAGATGCCCGAGAACAGGGTCAGCGACAGCACGTTGGCATAGCCCAGGCCGCCGCGCAGATGGCCCACGAACTGGGCGGCGAAGCGCAGCAGCACATGGGTGAGCGCGCCACCCGACATGAGTTCGGCCGCCAGGATGAAGAAGGGCACGGCCATCAGCGGAAAGCTGTCGATGCCCGTGAACATCTCCTTGAAGACGATGAGCTGCGGATAGCGTCCGCCCACGAAGACGGCCAGGGCAGCCGAGATGGCCAGGGCGAAGGCCACAGGAAAGCCCAGCGCGAGCAGGACGACGATGGCGATGAAAAGCGTGATACCCATGATGTGAATCGATCAGTTGTCCATGGCGTTACCCATGAAACCGGCGTGGCCAAAACCAGGGACGCCAAGCAAGGGCCTGTGCCGGCCGCGCCGCCCCGCAGCGAGGGCGTCGTCCCCTTCCCGCGAAGCGAGGGAGGGGGATGCGGCGTAGCCGTTCAGGGGGAGCGTCATATGGAAGCTGCAGCGTCTGCATCCATCTCGTCCGACTCGGCGAAGGAGCCGTCGGCGATGTAGCCGCGCGCAATGAACAACAGGTGCACCAGCATCAGCACGAAACCCACGGGCATGGCCGCGTAGACGAAGGAGATGGGAATGTCCGTGGCCGCCGTGGTCTGGAAGCGCGTGGCCCATACATACTGCGACGAGGCCACCGTCATCACCGCGCAGAACAGGCCCACGCCCAGCACCACGATGCGGCGCAGCCACCGGGCCTTGCGCGTGCTCACCGAGCGGTGCAGGTTGTCGATGGCCACGTGGCCGCCGAAGCGCAGCACCAGGCCCGCGCCCAGGAAGGTGACCCAGATCATCATGTGGCGGGCCACTTCCTCGGCCCAGACGATGGAGTCGCCCGTGGTGTAGCGCAGCACCACGTTGGCAAACACGATGCAGGCCATGGCCAGCAGCAGCACGATCAGCAGCCAGCGGTTGCAGGCCACGAGGGCGCGTTCGATTCGGTCAAGCATAGGAGTAGGCGATGGCGGGAAAACAGCGGCAAGGGCTGGCTGCCATCGCAGGTCAGATCATCGGCGCGGGTGCCGTGCGGGGCCATGGGAATTGCCCGCAGCGGTTCCTGGTGCGGCGGGCCAACGGCCCGTCGCACCTCAGGGGATTACTTGGCGTTGGCGATGGTGTCCAGCGTCTTCTGGCCGAACTTCTTCGCGTATTCCTTGTAGGCGGGCTCCAGGGCGGCGCGGAAGGCGGCCTGGTCCACCTTGTCCACGACCTGCATGCCATGGCTGCGGGCTTCTTCCACGCCCTTCTTCTCGACCGTGTCCACGAAGACTCGCGAGGCGATGGCTCCCGACTTGGCGCCCTGCGTGAACGCCGCCTTCTGGCTGTCGTTCAGCGTGCCCCAGAACGAGGGCGAAACCAGCAGGGCCATGGGTGCGTAGACATGGGAGGTCAGCGTCAGATGCTTTTGCACCTGCCACAGCTTGGCCGATGCCAGCACCGAGATCGGGTTTTCCTGGCCGTCGATCGTGCCCTGCTGCAGGGCACCGATCACTTCGGGCCAGGACATGGGCGTGGGCGATGCGCCCAGCGTGCGGAAGGCCGTGATGTGCACGGGGTTCTCGGTCACGCGGATCTTCAGGCCCTTGAGGTCGGCCACGCCGTTGACGGCGTG
>JAIRVR010000063.1 GCA_031253795.1 Burkholderiaceae bacterium | reverse complement strand
CTTGATGTTCTGGAGGTGCTGCAGGTGGTGAACGATGTATTCACTTGCAGTAGGTGCGTGCGCGTCTGCGGCCATCGGTCAACTTCTCTTCAAATATCAATCGGTTTTTCGGACATTGGATCGCACTATCAGTGCGACCCAATACGTTTTCATGACGACTACCAAGCCCGCCAGCAGCGCCAGCCAGCTCAGCCCCGGGACCAGCTTGGGCGCAGCCGCCAGCATGGCGATGCACAGCACCAGCTTCACCAGTTCCCAGCCAAAAATTCCCACCATGGCCGCCGCAGCGCCTCCCGGTCGCTTGCGCACCACGGCACGCGCGAACAGCGCTGCCGGCAGAACCACCGACAAAGCCCCGTAGGCCGCCGACCATCCGGCCGCCGCACGCCCCGTCACCAGCCACGCGACCAGTGCCACCAGCACACCCGCCAGTGCCTGCACCACCACGATGCGCCACACGGACAGCTGGGGATGGCGCTGGCGCCAGTCCTGCGCTTCCTGCGCGGTCAGGGGCTTGAAGTCGGAAACTTCATCACCAGATTCAGAGTCGATGTCTGTGTCGGCGGCGGTGTTTTTCATTGGATTCTCGAAGGCCGCTGACCAGGCAAGACTTTTTCACAAAGCCTCTGATTATAAGTAAAAACCCCTGCCGGACGATAGGGGTTGTTACTGCCATGCCCATTTTGGCGCACGTGCCCCAAGTTGTGGCAGCAGGCCAACAGCCTCGGCACTTGCCGGGCAGCGGCCGTCGTCCGCCATCAGGCTCGAGGCCCAGGGCGAAGCGCCCAGCCCCTGGCTGCGATGTGGCCGCGAACGATAGCGCACAATCGCCTTCAACGACAAGCGATTAACCTTGATTCACCTATGAGCGACTCCACTCCTCCCACCCCCTCCCCCACCGATGCCGCGGCCGACCCTCGCAAGGACTCGCTGATCGAGTACCCGTCGCGCTTTCCCATCAAGGTCATGGGCGTCAAGGCCGACAATCTGGTGCACGAGATCACGCAGATCGCCGAACGCTTCGACCCGCAATTCGATGCCAGCACCATCGAACTGCGCCCCAGCAGCAACGGCAATTACCTGGGCGTGACCGTGACCGTGACCGCCACCAGCCGCGAACAGCTGGACAGCCTGTACCGGGCCTTCACCTCGCACCCCCTGGTGAAAGTGGTGCTGTGAGTTCCGGCGCGCCGCTGGACCTGCGGCTGCTGGGGCGCACGGACTACGGCGCCACGGTGCAGGCCATGCAGGAGTTCACACGGCTGCGCGAAGCGCAGACGCGCGACGAGCTGTGGATCTGCGAACACGCGCCGCATTTCACACAAGGGCTGGCCGGCAAAAGTGACCACTTGCTGCACCCTGGCAACATACCCGTGGTGGCCACCAACCGCGGCGGCCAGGTGACCTACCATGGCCCGGGCCAGGTCGTGGCCTACCCCCTGCTGGACCTGCAGCGCCTGGGCTACTTCGTCAAGGAGTACGTGTTCCGCATCGAGGATGCGGTGATACGCACCCTGGACCATTTCGGCGTGACAGGCCACCGTGTCGCCGGAGCCCCTGGCATCTACGTGCGCCTTGACGACCCGCGCAGCCATGCCATGCTGGCCCAGCGTCCCCAGCTGCGCCCTCCGGGCACGGCGGCACCCGAACCCGACTTCACGGGCCTGGGCAAGATCGCAGCCCTGGGCATCAAGGTCAGCCGGCATTGCACCTACCATGGCGTGGCGCTGAACGCGGCCATGGACCTGGAACCCTACGACCGGATCAACCCTTGCGGCTACGCAGGACTGCAAACGGTGGACCTTTCTACAATCGGCGTTCAGACAACCTGGGACGAGGCCGCACGCGTGCTGGGACTTCAGCTGCAACGCCGCCTCGCCCCCTGACCTCAGAACCATGAGCACCAACACCGTCGTGCGCGAAGCGCAGTCCCAAGCCGAGTACAACCCGCTGGCCAAGCAGAAGGCGGCCGCGAAGCTCTCGCGCATTCCGATCAAGGTCGAGCATGGCGAGGCGCTCAAGAAGCCCGAGTGGATACGCGTCAAGGCCGGCAGCCCGACCACGCGCTTCTACGAGATCAAGGACATATTGCGCGCCAACAAGCTGCACACCGTCTGCGAGGAAGCCTCCTGCCCCAATATCGGCGAATGCTTCGGCAAGGGCACGGCCACCTTCATGATCATGGGCGACAAGTGCACGCGCCGCTGCCCCTTCTGCGACGTGGGCCATGGCCGCCCCGACCCGCTGGACGTCAACGAGCCCCTGAACCTGGCGAGGACCATTGCCGAACTGCGCCTGAAATACGTGGTCATCACCAGCGTGGACCGCGACGATCTGCGCGATGGCGGCTCGAGCCATTTCGTGGAGTGCATCAAGAACATCCGTGAACTGTCGCCGCTGACCCAGATCGAGATCCTGGTGCCCGACTTCCGCGGCCGCGACGACCGCGCGCTGGAAATCCTCAAGGCCGCGCCCCCCGATGTGATGAACCACAACCTGGAGACCGCGCCACGCCTGTACAAGGAAGCACGCCCGGGTTCGGACTACCAGTTCTCGCTGAACCTGCTCAAGAAGTTCAAGGCCCTGCACCCCAAGGTCCCCACCAAGAGCGGAATCATGGTCGGCCTGGGCGAAACCGACGAGGAAATCCTGCAGGTGATGCGCGATATGCGCGCCCATGACATTGACATGCTGACCATCGGCCAGTACCTGGCGCCCAGCAACAGCCACCTGCCGGTGCGCCGCTATGTCCATCCCGACACCTTCAAGATGTTCGAGGAGGAGGCCTACAAGATGGGATTCACCCACGCCGCCGTGGGCGCCATGGTGCGCTCCAGCTACCACGCCGACCAGCAGGCCCACGCCGCAGGCGTCTGATTCGACGGCAGCCTCCCGGGCCTGCGCCCAGCCCCGGGATGCCCGCCTGCGCGGTGGCCGGCATCGGCACCGGATTTTTCTTGGCCAAGCCGATACCGCCTTGCGCCTGCAGCTTGTTGCGCGTTGACGACAAGCCCACGACCATCCGAATGGATAGAGCCCGGCTCGGGGCCACCTTTCAATGGTCAGGCTTTTTTCCGCGACTCGCCTGCGATGGTGTTCCCGTGGACCACAGGAGCGCCAGCTTGCCGGCAACACGCTGGCAGACCCTCGCGGTGTCACGCGGGATCCGGGGTTCTTCCCACCGCATGCCATGCCTGGGCCGCATTCCTGAAGCGAGGATGGCTGATTCCAGCATGCCGTTGGCGGGGAAGTGGAAAACAAAAAAAGCAGAGCCGCCGACGCATGCCCTGCTTTCGTGGAACGCAGATTCCTTTGGGGATCATCGCAAAAAAAGCCTGGCTAACCGGCAAACCGCTGGCTGGCAAAACGACTGCAGGCTGAACAGGCCTGGCGAGTCGCCCCACGATGAAACTGAAAAGATGTGCAGCTCGAATTCCCCACCAGAGAGCTTCTTGCTGCATTGGCATCAATCATAACATCAAATGAGAATCAATCGCAACTGATTTTCGAAATTTTCCAGCACCCATGTCTCTCGGCTTCAGGCTGCCAGCAGGGCCGCAGGATCGTCGGAGCGCACCACCTCCTGGGCCCAGGCGCCCAGTTTGCGCGTGTCGGAACGCAGGATCTCCTGTTTGACGGCCAGGATCTGCGCCGGATGCATGGAAAAACTGCGCAGGCCCAGGCCCAGCAGCAGACGCGTCATGGACACATCACCCGCAGTCTCCCCGCAGACGCTGATGCTCTTGCCCTGGGCGCGCCCCTCGGCGATCACGTCGGCCACCAGACGCAGCACGGCCGGATGCAGAGGATCGTACAGATGGGCGACTGCCTCATCGGCACGGTCGATGGCCAGCGTGTACTGGATCAGGTCATTGGTACCTATGGACAGAAAGTCGAACTGGCGCAGGAAGCTGCGCACCATCAAGGCCGCTGCCGGCACTTCGATCATGGCGCCCAGCTTGACCACGCCATAGGCCATGCCGCGTGTGTCGAGCTCGCTCTGGGCCAACCGCACCTGAGACAGCGTCTGGTCGATCTCGCTCTGGTGGGCCAGCATGGGGAACAGCAAATGGATGGGCCCATGGGCGGCAGCGCGCAGTATGGCGCGCAGCTGGGTGCGGAACATGGCCGGATCGGCCAGGCTCCAGCGGATGGCACGCAGGCCCAGCGCGGGATTCAGGTAGTAGTCCTTGGGCTGGGCCTTGTCCAGCGGCTTGTCCGCGCCCACATCCAGCGTGCGGATGGTCACGGGCATGCCCTGCATGCCATCCACGGCCTCGCGATAGGCCCGGTACTGCTCTTCTTCGTCGGGCAGATTACCGCCCCGCCCCATGAACAGAAACTCGGTACGGAACAGGCCCACGCCGACAGCGCCCGCATGCACGGCCGCAGGTCCGTCGCCGGGCTGCTCGATATTGGCCAGCAGTTCGATGCGTTCGCCGTCCAGCGTCAGTGCCGGCGTGTGGCGCAGGCGCGAGAGCCGCTCGCGCTCGAGTTCGTTCTGGCGCTGACGAAAGCCGTACTCGGCCAGGATGATGGGCGAGGGATCGACGATGACCACGCCGGCGTTACCGTCGATGATGACCCAGTCGTCCTGGCGTATGAGCTGGCCGGCAGCGCGCGCGCCGACCACGGCCGGAATGTCCATGCTGCGCGCGACGATGGCCGTGTGCGAGGTGCGCCCGCCCACGGCCGTGATGAAGCCGGCGAACACCCGGCTCTTGAACTGCAGCATGTCCACGGGCGACAGGTCCTGGGCCACCAGGACCAGGGGGGCGTCGATGCTGCCATCTGGCAGCAGTTCCTGCTGCGGGCCATGCCGGGGGGCAGGCGGAGACTGGGTGCCGGTGGTCGCCAGCACGGCAGGCGCAGCCACGGGGCTGGGCATGCCCTTCATGTGCCGCAGGATGCGCTCGGCCAGCTGCTCGAGGTCGGCCTTGCGCTCGCGCAGGTATTCGTCCTCCATCTCGTCGAACTGGCGTGAAATGGCCTCCAGCTGTGTGGTCAGCGCCCATTCGGCGTTGTACAGGCGGTCCGAGATCCAGTTCTTGACCGCCGTGGCCAGGGCCACGTCCTGCAGCAGCATCAGGTGCACATCCAGCAGGGCATCGAGTTCGCCGGGCGCGTCCTTGGGCATTTCCTCCTGCAGGCGGCGCAGCTCATCAATGACGGCGTTGCGCGCATCGCGCGCGCGCGCTATCTCCGAGCCCACCTGCTCAGGCCGGATGAAGTAGTGCACGACCTCCATGCGGCTGGAGGCCACCACCACCGCACGTCCAATGGCAATACCCCGGGAAACGGCCAGTCCGTGGATTGCAAACGTCATGGCGTCTGTCCTTTGCTTGCTGTGGCGCAAGCCCCGCAACTCGCACTGCGGCGGCTGAAGGGCTGGCGTGCCTTGGCTTGTTCCCGCTCACCTGTTGACGGCGCGCGGGCAGTGCATCACTGCCCTTCGCCAAATTTGTCGTTGATCAGCGCCGTCAGCGCATCCATGGCTTCCTGCTCCTGTTCCCCCTCGGTCTCCAGCAGCACCTGCGAACCCAGGCCGGCGGCCAGCATCATCACGCCCATGATGCTCTTGGCATTGATACGTCTCTCGCCCTTGGTCATCCAGACCTCGCAGGGAAAGCTGGCGGCCAGCTTGGTGAGCTTGGCCGAGGCCCGGGCATGCAGGCCCAGTTTATTGCTGATGGTGATAGGGGTCTTGATCATGAGAAGGTCGCGGACTCTGATTCTGAGGCGTGTTCACGCCCACCTGCATCACCCCATGGCTTCCTCCCGCCACAGCCCGTTCGGCCACGGCCTCGAGCGTCTCGTGGCGATAGCCGATAGAGCGCAGCAGCATGGGCAAGTTCACTCCCGCCACCAGGCGGCCTGCCGGCAGCTGGGCCACCAGTCGCTGCGCCACATTGCAGGGCGTGGCACCGAAAAGATCGGTGAGCACCAGTGTAGGCAGTTCCTTGAGGCCGCCATTGTCCTGCAGCAACTGTTCGGCCCGCATCAGCGTGGCCTCGGGCGGCTCATGCGCGGGCACGTCCAGCGCCAGAACGTCCTGCGCGCTGTCGGCGAACACATGCAGTGCACATTCGTGCAGGGCGTGCGCCAGCGGTGCGTGGGTGAGCAGGAGAATGCGCGTGGTCATGAAGTCACAGGGTTGGTACGCCGATTATGGCGCCAGGGGCGCATGGGGCATGGATGGCACGCCATGGCCGCCTCCCGCGCCCATGGCTTCATTGCAGCTGCAGGCTACCGAAGAAGTGATTGGCCTCCTCGGCGCGAGGCTTGTCGCTGTAGATCACGGCATGGTAGAGGCGCGCGCCCTGAGGCTCCATTCGTGCAAACCACACGCCATGGGCCGTAAGCTTCCAGCCCTGGGGACCAATGCCTTCGAAGGTGGTGCGCAGCGACTGCGGCAGGTTCAACGCCCCCTTGGGCAAAAAGGCGCCATCGCCCTTGGCATGCAGCTGCCTGGCGCCGGCGGGCGCCTGGCCCGGCGCGCCGGGATTCATCTGCCCCAGCACGGCCGCCTGCCAGTACGACAGCATTTCGGCGGCACGCGAAGGCTCGCTCACCAGGAAGTGGGACACCGCGTAGGTCGCATAGTCGGCATCGCATCCCACCATGGACATCTGCACCACACCCAGGCCCTGCCCCAGCTCCACGGGCTTGGTCGCCAGTTGGGGATCACAGGGCAGTTGCACCCGCAGCGAAGCGCCTTCGACCGTCAGATCGCGCCAGTCCAGCTTGGGACTGCAGGCGACCAGCGCACCCAGGGCCAGAAAGGCGGCGCCCCGAACGGCTGCCCGCGGCGCGCGGACGGCCCGCAGGCGCCGCGAAATCCTTGCCATCATGTTCATGCCGGCATTATCGGCAGGCCCAGACCGGTGCGCATCCGAACTTTTGCCGGCCCCGCGCATCGAAAAACGCGTGCACGGCATGCGTGCAGGTCTTTGGGCACAATCGAAGCTATGGCAAGCAAACACTGGATCGCAGGCATGGTGATCGCCGCCGCCGTCGGCATGGGCGCATGGGTGTATTCGGGCGCCGGGCAATCGGCCGCACCGGAGTCGACCTTCGTACTGCTGGATGGCAGCAAGCAGACCACGGCCGAGCTCAAGGGCAAGGTGACCCTGGTCAATTTCTGGGCCACCAGCTGCACGACCTGCGTGGCCGAGATGCCCGAGATCATCAGCACCTACCGTAAATACCAGGCCCAGGGCTTCGACACCCTGGCCGTGGCCATGAGCTACGACCCGCCCAGCTATGTGGTGAATTTCGTGGAAACACGCAAGCTGCCCTTCAAGGTGGCGCTGGACAACACGGGCACCGTGGCCAAGGCATGGGGCGATGTGCAGTTGACGCCGACCACTTACATCGTCAACAAGCGCGGCGAGATCGTGAAGCGCTATGTGGGTGCTCCCGACTTCGCCGAACTGCACCGGCTGATCGAAAAGCTGCTGGCCGAGGCCTGAGCCCGGACGCGGCATCCACCCATGAAAAAACCGGCCTCGCGCCGGTTTTTTCATGGGGAGGCACGGGATATGCAGCTCAGCGGTTGCGGAAGCTGTCGTGACAGCTCTTGCAGCTGCTGGAGGCAGGACCGAAGGCGGCCTTGAGCTGGTCCAGATTGCCGGATTTGGCAGCGGCGACCAGCTTCACGGTTTCGGCCTGCATTTTTTCCGACAGCTCGTGGAACTTGGGCTGCTCCTTCCAGACTTCGGGCTTGGCCTTGCCACCTTCGGTGCCGGGGCCGAAAGCCGCCCAGGGCAGCCTGGCCATGAAGGCCACCACCTCGGCGTTTTCCTGCGCCGCCTTGGCATCGAAGGGAATCTTGCCATTGGCCATGGCGCCCAGGCGCCCGAAATGCTGGCCCAGCACGGCCAGGGCCCCCTGTCGGTACTTGATGGCGTCCTCGGACTTGGCGAATTGGGCCGAAGCCGGCAGGGCCGTGCTCGCCGCCAGGGCCGCGAGCGCCCATGCAGAGATTGCTTTCATCGTGGTTTTCCTTTGGTGGGTGGGGAAATCTGCCGGGCCAGTATGGCAGCGTGCCGCAGGCCGCGTGCCTTTGTTTGACCGGGACCAGGGTGCTTTGCTGGCCCGGTGCATGGCGCCGGCTGCACAATGGCCCCATCCGCCAGCCACCCCCACCACGCCATGGCACAAGCATCTCCGCCCCGCGATACGCGCATGCACAAGGTCCGCATCTGGGATCTGCCCACGCGGCTGTTCCACTGGCTGCTGGCGGCCTGCGTGGTGGCACTCGTGGTCACGGCCAAGCTGGGCGGCAATGCCATGAACTGGCATCTGCTGCTGGGCCATGCGGTGCTGGCCCTGCTGCTGTTTCGCCTGCTCTGGGGCCTGTTCGGCGGACGCTGGTCGCGCTTTGCGAGCTTTCTGCACGCCCCTTCGGCCCTGCTGCGCCATGTGCGCGGCCAGGGCCATGCCGGCGACAGCGCTGGTCATAGCCCGCTGGGTGCGCTGTCGGTCTTCGCCATGCTGGCCGTGCTGATCGCCCAGGTCGGCAGCGGCCTGCTGAGCGATGACGAAATCGCTTTCTCCGGCCCCCTGTCACGCTTCGTCTCCGGCGATACGGTCTCCCTGGCAACGTCCTACCACGCACACTGGGGCCAGTACCTGCTGTATGCGCTGGTGGCCCTGCACCTGCTGGCCATCGCCATCTATGCATGGCGCCGCCACGGCCTGGTGCGCGCCATGCTCACCGGCGACAAGCACCTGCCCCAGGAGCTGCCTGCATCGCGCGACACAGCCTCCAGCCGCCTGCTGGCCGCCGTGCTGGCCGCCGCATCGGCCGGCCTCGCCTGGTGGGTACACCAGCTGGGCGCGGCGGCTTTCTGACCGGGGCTGGCGGCTTGCCGCTACACTGGGCCTTCCGCTGTTTTTCCTTTGTGCCCGTGGACAAGCCTGCTGTGGCCTTGCTGGCGCCGACTCTTGAGCAAGACATGGACGATGTGCGCCAGATCTTCCAGGAATATGCCGCCAGCCTGGACGTCGACCTGCAATTTCAAGATTTCGACAACGAAGTCGCCGACCTGCCCGGCGACTATGCGCCACCGCGCGGCCAGATCCTGCTGGCCCGCGTGGATGGCGCCGTGGCCGGCTGCTGCGCCCTGCGCCCGCTGGACAACTGCGACTACGCCAACGCAGCCGAGATGAAACGCCTGTATGTGCGCAAGGCCTTCCGTGGCTTCGGCCTGGGCCGGCAACTGGCGGAGGCCATGCTGGACGTGGCACGCCAAGCTGGCTATGACCATGTGCTGCTCGACACCCTCGACGACATGGAGTCGGCACGGGCCCTGTACACCGACCTGGGCTTCGAGGAAATCCCGCCCTACTATCACAACCCCATTGCAGGGGCCCACTACCTCAAGGCCGACATCCTGTAGCCGCGGCCCGCCCTGTCCGCGGCCTGGGCCCAGAAGGCATCGAGCACGGCGGCATGCGCCTGGGCCTGCGGCGAACGCACTAGGCCGAAATGCCTGTATACCGCGGGCGACAGCGGCAGTGCCCGAAGACCACGCATGTCCAGCGGCAGCGTCGACTCGGGCACCACGGACAGGCCCATGCCCTCGCGCACCAGGGCGCAGGCGCTGGCCCAGTCCCTGACCGTGACGCGGATGTCGGTCATGTCCACGCCAGCCTGCCCTGCAAGGCTGCGGCCATTGACGGCGCAGCCACCGGTGGCCAGGATGAAGGGCTGGGCCGCCAGCTCGTGCCAGCCCAGCCCCAGCGCGGCCGAGCGCCGCGCCATCGGATGGGCCGCCGGCAACAGGACCATCCAGGCGTCGCTGCCCAGCACCAGGGCCTGGCGTTCCTTTGCCGGATTGAGCACCACACCCAGATCGATGGCCCCCTGGGCCAGCCATTGTTCGACTTCCTCGTCCGCGCCCTCCAGGGCGACGACATCGATGCCGGGGTGGCGCAGGCCGAAGTGGCGCAGCAGGCCCGGCAGCCAGGACGAGATCACCGACGGAAAGCTGCCAACGCGGATGCTGCCCTGGTCCAGTTCGCGGGCAGCATCGGCCAGAGAGCGTATGGCCTCCAGGCTGTCCAGCATGGCGCGCGCATGGGCCACCACAGGCTCGCCCAGAGCCGTGACCGCGACCTGCCTGCGCGAGCGCGTGAACACGGTCAGGCCCAGGCTGGCTTCCAGATGGGCCAGCGCCTGGCTGGCACCCGACTGGGTGATGCCCACCCGCTCGGCCGCGCGCGAAATATTCCCGGTATCGGCCGTGGCCACCAGCAGCCGCCAATGCGCAAGATTCATCATTGCAGTAGCCCAGCTAATGGCAAGAAATCAAAGCATTAATTTTACGGATCCTGGCTCCCTGTCGACACTGCAGGCTTCCCATCCACCCATGGTTCCATGAAGCTTTACTACGCCCCCCATGCCTGCTCCCTGTCCCCCCACATCGTGCTGCGCGAACTGGGAATGGACTTCACCCTGGTCTGCGTAGACACTCGCAGCAAGCGCACCAGCGAGGGCCACGACTTTCTCCGCGTCAACCCCAAAGGCTATGTCGCGGCCCTGGAGCTCGACGACGGCGAGATCCTGACCGAAGGCCCTGCCATCGTCCAATATCTGGCCGACCTGCGCCCTGGCAGCGGCCTGGCCCCGGCACCCGGCAGTTGGCAACGCCTGCGCCTGCAGGAATGGCTGGGCTTCGTGAACAGCGAGCTCCATGCGGGGTCGGCGCCGCTGTTCCATGCGGGCTTGCCGGAGGCCGCCCGGGCCCATTTCCGGGAACGCCTGTTGCGACGCCTCGATTTCCTGCAGCAGGTTCTGGCGCAACAACCCTATCTGATGGGCGAAGCCTTCGGCGTGGCCGATGCCTATCTGTTCACCGTGCTCGGCTGGCTCCCTGGATTCGGTATCGCCCTGGAGCACTGGCCCGCGCTGTCGGCCTATGCCGCACGCATCGCCCGGAGACCGGCCGTCCAGGCTGCACTGCGGGCCGAAGCCGAACCGGTCTTTGCCGCCTCTTGAAACAAAAAAAGGCATTGCACCGAGGTGCAATGCCTTGTGGGCAGCTGGAGCACACAGGCACCAGCAAGCCGGGGAATCAGGCCTTGGCCTGGCCCAGCAGGGTGGCTGCGTCGCTGACCTCGAACTTGCCTGGGCCTTCGATGTTCAGCGTGGCGACCTTGCCGTCCTTGACCAGCATGGAGTAGCGGTTGCTGCGCAGGCCCAGGCCCTTGCCGTTGAGGTCCAGCGTCAGGCCGGTGGCCTTGGCGAAGGCTGCATCGCCGTCGGCCAGCATGCGCACCTTGCCATCGGTCTTCTGGTCACGCGCCCAGGCACCCATCACGAAGGCGTCATTCACCGACAGGCACCAGATTTCGTCCACGCCGGCAGCCTTGAAGGCCTCGGCCTGCTCCACGAAGCCAGGCACATGCTTGGCCGAGCAGGTGGGCGTGAAGGCGCCCGGCACGGCGAAGATCGCAATGGTCTTGCCTGCGGCGGCTTCGGGCAGCTTGACGGGGTTGGGCCCGATGCTGCAGCCATTGCCTTCGACTTCCACATATTCCATCAGCGTGGCTGCGGGCAGGGCGTCACCGACTTTGATCATCTTTATCTCCTTGGGGTTGCAAAACCGGGGCCGCCAACATGGAAGCCCCCAACGAAAAAACGACCCACATTGTGGGTCGTTTTCAGGGGCTTTGCAGCCGGTGGGCCTGGGAAGGCTTACACCAGGGCAGCCTTTTGCACCAAGCGGGTGGCAACCCAGTTCTTGGTCTTGGACAGCGGACGGCTTTCCGTGATTTCGATCACGTCGCCCAGCTTGTACTCGCCTTGCTCGTCATGAGCATGGTACTTGCTGGACTTGATCATGATCTTGTCATAGATCGGGTGCTTGACGCGACGCTCGACCATCACGGTCACGGTCTTGGCACGCTTGTCGCTGACCACCTTGCCAATCAAGGTGCGCTTGAGGGATTTTTTAGCTTCCGTCATGTCGGCTTCCTGATTACTTGGCGGCTTGCTTTTCAGCAAG
>JAIRVR010000017.1 GCA_031253795.1 Burkholderiaceae bacterium | reverse complement strand
AGCAGGTCGTCCTGCAGATACGGGTTGCGGCGCACGACCCAGATGTCGCCGAGCACTTCGTAGAGCATGCGGGCCGAGCGGCCGGTGCGGCGTTCGGCGCGCAGTTCGGCAAGCGCGTTCCATGCCTCTTCGCCCAGCAGGCGGATGACAATTTCGCGATCCGAAAAGGACGTGTAGTTATACGGAATCTCGCGCAGGCGCGGTTCGACATCGGCGGCCACGGCAGCGGCGGCGCCGTGAGGATCGAAAACTTGAGGTGCGTTCATGGTTGGACGACTCTTAATGCCAGCTCCGCGCATGTGGCTCGCCGATGTGGCTCGCTGCGGACATGACGGACGCTGACGGGGCGCGTGGGGCGCTATTCTGAAATCGTGTCCGCCGGTGGCTCGCGCCTGGCGCGCGCTGTTGGCTGATAGCGGACTTTAGGGGTGGGAAAGCATGGCGGCTGCACTCACGCCGATGGTTCCCCGGCGCTCGGACTTAGCGGCACGATCGTGCGTGCCGGACGTGCCGCTGCGCCGCGGGGCGGGTCTCGCGCCGCGCGGGCATCAAATGGGCTGTCCGAGTCTGCCAGTGCATCTTCCGATCCTTGTTTCAAAAAGCGATTTTAACGCATGATCCGCGCCTGCGCTGACGGTGGGCGGGAACTTCGCACAGGCGCATCGAGCGTCGCCCATCCGCGCGACGGCCCGGCGATACGGGCGTGACACGGGGGCGCGCCAAAGAATTCGCCGTCCGAAGAGTCGGGAATTGGCCCGCTGCTGGGTCGCCGTTGTGCCACTGTTGGCACGATCATTGGCGCTATCATCTACGCTTTCCCGCCAAACCCCGCGCCTGGCGCGTCCCTCGCATGGCCTCCCACGACGATTATCTGAAGAAAGTCCTCACCGCCCGCGTCTACGACGTGGCCCGCGAGACCGAGCTCGAGCGCGCGCCGAACCTCTCGGCGCGTCTGCGCAACACCGTCCTGCTCAAGCGCGAGGACAACCAGCCCGTGTTTTCCTTCAAGCTGCGCGGCGCCTACAACAAGATGGCCCACCTGTCAGCCGAGCAGCTGCAAAAAGGCGTGATCTGCGCCTCGGCCGGCAACCATGCCCAGGGCGTGTCCCTGGGGGCGCGCAAGCTGGGCTGCCGCGCTGTCATCGTCATGCCCACCACCACCCCCCAGGTGAAAATCGATGCCGTGGCCGCCCTGGGCGGCGAGGTCGTGCTGGCGGGCGAGAGCTATTCCGACGCCTACAAGCACGCCGTCAAGCTGCAAAAGGAGCAGGGCCTGACCTTCGTCCACCCCTTCGACGATCCCTACGTGATCGCGGGCCAGGGCACCATTGCCATGGAAATGCTCAGCCAGCTGCAAAAGCTCGGCAGCCCTCGCCTGGACGCGGTCTTCGTGGCCATCGGCGGCGGCGGACTGATCTCGGGCGTGGCCAACTACATCAAGGCCGTGCGTCCCGACGTCAAGGTCATCGGCGTGCACACCAAGGATTCGGATGCCATGCTGCAGTCCGTGCGTGCCGGCCATCGCGTGGAACTGGCCGACGTGGGCCTGTTCGCGGACGGCACAGCCGTCAAGCTGGTGGGCGAGGAGACCTTCCGCATCGCCCAGGGCCTGGTGGACGACTACGTGGTGGTGGACACCGATGCCGTCTGCGCAGCCATCAAGGACATCTTCGTGGACACACGCTCCATCGTCGAGCCCTCGGGCGCCCTGGCCGTGGCCGCCATCAAGCAGTACGTGGCCAAGCACAAGACCAAGGGCGAGACCTATGCCGCCATCCTGTGCGGCGCCAACATGAACTTCGACCGCCTGCGCTTTGTTGCCGAGCGCGCCGAGGTCGGCGAGGAGCGCGAAGCGCTGTTCGCCGTGACCATTCCCGAGGAACGCGGCAGCTTCAAGCGCTTTTGCGAAGTCGTGGGCATGCTCCCCGGCGGCCCCCGCAACGTGACCGAGTTCAATTACCGCATCAGCCATCAGAGCAAGGCCCATGTGTTCGTGGGCCTGACCACGGCAGCGCGCGGCGAATCCGAAAAAATCGCCAGGAACTTCGAAAAGCATGGCTTCGAGGCCCTGGACCTGACCTTCGACGACATGGCCAAGGAGCACCTGCGCCACATGGTCGGCGGCCATTCGCCGCTGGCCCAGGACGAGCGGCTGCTGCGCTTCGTCTTTCCCGAGCGCCCGGGCGCGCTGTTCAAATTCCTCAGCCTCATGGCCCCCACCTGGAACATCTCGCTGTTCCACTACCGCAACCAGGGCGCGGACTATGGGCGCATCCTGGTCGGCATGCAGGTTCCCGCCAAGGACGGCAAGAAATTCGACAGTTTCCTGAGCAACCTCGGCTATCCCTGGGTCGAGGAAACCAGCAACCCCGCCTACCGGCTTTTTCTTCAATGAGGACGGCCCGGGGCCGCTGAACCATGCTGCCCCTGCGCCATTTCCTGCTGGCCGTCCAGTTCTTCAGCCGCATCCCGGTCACGGGACGGCTGGCTGCCTGGGCCGGCTGGAGCCCCGAGCGGCAGCGCGCCAGCGCCGCGCACCTGCCCGGCGTGGGCTGGCTGGTCGGCCTGTGGGGCGGGTGCGGGCTGCTCGCCGGCGCCTGGCTGCTCGCGCCCAGTGCCTGGATGCCGCTCGCAGCCGCCCTGCTCTCGACCCTGGCCACGCTGTGGCTGACCGGCGGATTGCATGAGGACGGCCTGGCCGATGTGGCCGACGGCCTGGGCGGCATGGCTGCGCCCGAGCGCGCGCTGGAGATCATGAAGGACTCGCGCCTGGGTGCCTACGGCGCCATGGCCCTGGTCATGGCCCTGCTGACCAAAACCACCCTGCTGGCCGCCCTGATCGCGGCCGGCCCCCTGAGGGCAGCCGTGGTGCTGTGCTGCGTCCATGTGCTGTCGCGCCTGGCCCCTTTGCTGCTGATGCGCAGCCTTCCCTATGTGGGCCAGGCCGCCACGTCCAAGGCGGCCCATCTGGCCGGCCGACCGCTGTCCGGCAAGGGGCTGGCGACGGGCCTGCTGTGGTGCCTGCCCGCCCTGGCCCTGCTCTGGCAACTGCCCGATGCGCCCTCGGCGACCGCGGCCCTGTCGCTGATGGCTGCCCTGCTGCTGGCCGGCACCCTGGCCACGGCCGCCATGGCGGGCTGGCTGCGCCGGCGCCTCGGCGGCATGACGGGCGACTGCCTGGGCGCAGCCCAGCAGACCTGCGAGCTGGCCATGCTGCTGGCCGCTGCCGCACTCATGGTGAGGTGGCCAGGCCCATGAGCCGGCTGTGGCTGCTGCGCCATGCGCAACCCCTGATCGAACCCGGCATCTGCTACGGCCGTCTCGATGTCGAGGCCGATGCGGCCGCCACCCTGCTGGCAGCCCGCCAGATGCACCGGGCCCTGCCGGTCCGCTGCGTGCTGCGGCATTCGCCGCTTCGCCGATGCCTGCAACTGGCACGGGCGCTGCAGGAACTGCGCCCCGACAGTCGGCTGCACCCCGATACGCGTTTGCAGGAAATGGACTTCGGCTCCTGGGAGGGGAAGGCCTGGGATGCCATCGGCCCGGTGGCCGTCGGCGAATGGGCCGGCCAACTGGCCCACCATGCGCCCGGCGGCGGTGAAAGCCTGGCCGCCATGCTGGAGCGCGTGGGCCAGGCCCTGGACGATGCGCGGGCGCAGGCCCAAGGTGGCATCGACATCGCCTGGATCACCCATGCCGGTGTGGCACGCTGCGCG
Source organism: Burkholderiaceae bacterium (assembly GCA_031253795.1). Taxonomy (GTDB): domain Bacteria; phylum Pseudomonadota; class Gammaproteobacteria; order Burkholderiales; family Burkholderiaceae_C; genus Comamonas. The sequence goes on along the minus strand of JAIRVR010000017.1, from coordinate 234,542 downwards.
CAGTGGCTGCTGGACCATGGCAAGGCCCTGCCCGGCAGCGATCAATGGACTCTGGCCGCTCCCGCGCCGGGCGGATGGATGTGGCGACAACTGGCTTAGCCTCTGCCTGGATCCGGGCAGGCCACGCATGGGGCCTGCGCACTCCGGACCAGAGACGGCGGGCAAGGGCCTGCGCCGGCCGCACCGCCCGTGGCGGGGCTGTTGCCGGCTGCGCGTGGGCAGCGCGGGCACAGCCGCTCAGGAAGCGTGTCGCTTCAGCGTTTGTCGGGCTGGGGCAATTTGAGCGTGACCGAGGACGGCCCCTGGAGACTGGGCCCCAGGCGGGCCTCACGGGCCGACAGCGACTGCAGCACCACGCCCTCTTCGACGGAACTGCCCACACGGAACGGCTTGGCCGGCTGGTTGCCCACGGCGATGACGGCAGCGCCGGCACCGCTGTCCCGGCCGGCCAGCACGCCCAGCAGCGCATAGCGAGAGACCACAGGCGCAGCCGTCGGTGCGGCGGCCTGGACGTCGGGTGCCACTGCACCGAGTGCGCGCGCCAAGGCCTGGGTATCGATCTGCACGGACTGGACAGGCCCCACGGGCGGGGCCGCGGAGGCCGCACCACCCGCCAGCCGCAATACCCAGAACGCCGCCACGCCAGCCGCCAGCAGCCACAGGACGAATGTGGCGGCCTTGACATGCCAGCCGCCGGCCTGGCCTCGGTTCAATGAAAGTGTCACCATCGCGCGATTATGATGGAGTGATATGTCCAATTTGCTGCACGGTTCCATGACCCGCTTTTCACGCCGTCCGCTGCCCGCTGCGCGCAGCGCCCTTCCCCGGGCCCTACAGCGCGGCTTCACGCTGATCGAGCTGATGGTGGTCCTGGTCATCATAGGCGTGCTCGCAGCCCTCATCGTGCCCAATGTGCTGGACCGTGCCGACGACGCGCGCGTCACCGCAGCGCGCACCGACATCACCAATATTTCCCAGGCGCTCAAGCTCTACCGGCTCGACAACCAGCGCTACCCCACGGCCGAGCAAGGCCTACAGGCCCTGATCGCCCGCCCCACCACCGGCCCCATTCCGCCCAACTGGAAGCCCTACCTGGAAAAGCTGCCCAACGACCCCTGGGGCCGTCCCTACCAGTACCTGAACCCCGGCATCAAGGGCCCCATCGACGTCATGTCCTTTGGCGCCGATGGCCAGTCCGGCGGAGAAGGCAAGGATGCGGACATCGGCAGCTGGCAGTGAAACAAGCCCCCACGCTCCCTCACTGCGTGTGGTCGCTGCCCCCCGAGGGGGCCGCGTTCCGACGTCCGTGAGCATGCTTGTGCGAGCAGAACACCTCCCGAGCTACGGCACGGCGCGGTGCTAGGCCGGTTTTCTGTATGGATGCCGCCCCCATGACGCCCCCGGCGCCACGGCCTGCGCAGCGGGGATTTACCTTGCTGGAGCTGCTGGTGGTGATCAGCATCATGGCCCTGGCCGCCGCCGGGGTGAGCCTGTCGCTGCGCGACAGCGGCCAGGCCCAGCTGGAGCGCGAGGCCGAACGGCTCGCGGCCTTGCTGGAATCGGCACGTGCCCAGGCGCGCGCCAATGGCGCGGCCGTGCGCTGGCGCGCCCTGCCGCAGGGATTCCGCTTCGAGGGACTGCCTCCATCGGTCCGGCTTCCCTCGAACTGGCTGCAGCCCGGCGTCCAGGTACAGCCTGCCACACCTCTGGTGCTGGGCCCTGAGCCGCTGCTGCCACCCCAGTCCGTCACGCTGAGCCTGCGTGATTCGGCCAGCCCGCCGCTGCGCGTGGCCACCGACGGCCTGCGGCCGTTTTCCGTGCAGGCGCTGCCATGAGCGGCAAGGCATATGGCTCGCGGCGGTCCTGCGACCAGGGCGGATTCACCCTGATCGAGGTTCTGGTGGCCCTGGGCATCGTCGGCATCGCCCTGATGGCCGGCCTGCAGGCCACCACGGCCCTGGTGCGCAATGCCGAGCGCCAGTCCGAGGTGCTGCTGGGCCAGCTGTGCGCCCAGAACGAGCTCGTGCGCATGCGCCTGTCACCCCAGATGCCACCCGTGGGCGATACCACGATCGCCTGCGAGCAGGCCGGTCTGCGGCTGCAGGTCCAGGTCAGCGTGCGCCCCACGCCCAACCCCAGCTTCCGCCGCGTCGATGCCCAGGTGGCGACCGCCGAGCATCCCGTGCTGCGTGTCTCGACCATCGTCGGGCGGTATTGAATATGGATTACCCCCTGAGTCGCTGCGCGCCTTCCCCCTCTCGCTTCGCGGGGGGGACGACACCCTCGGGGCGGGGCGGCCCTTCCTCGGTGTCTCCGGCCCCAGGTCGCGCCAGTTTCGAGCATTGCGCCGCTCATTGGTCGCTGAATCGCTGCGCGCCTTCCCCTTCTCGCTTCGCGGGGCGCGGATGCGCGCAAGCGCAGCGCGGCTTCACCCTGGTGGAGCTGATGGTGGCCATTGCGGTGATGGCGCTGCTGGCCCTGATGAGCTGGCGCGGCCTGGACGGCATGGTGCGCGCCCAGGAGACGACCAAGGCCCGTGGCGACCAGCAACTGGTGCTGCAAACCGTGCTGTCGCAGTGGAATGCCGACCTCGACGCCCTGATGCCGCTGGAGCACACCCAGGCCATGGACTGGGACGGCCAGGTCCTGCGCATGACGCGAAAAAGCAGCAACGCCGTGGATGAAGGTGCCCTGGTCGTGGCCTGGGCTCGCCGCATCGTGGACGGCCGCAACCAATGGCTGCGCTGGCAGTCACCACCTGTACGCACGCGTGCACAGTGGCGCGATGCCTGGAACCTGGCCGCCCAGTGGGGGCGCAATCCTTCGGATGACCAGCGCCGCCGTGAAACCGTGCTGCTGCCGCTGGACCAGTGGCGCCTCTACTATTACCGCAACAACGCCTGGAGCAACCCCCAGTCCAGCGCCGATGACGGCAATACCCCGCCGGCCTCCGGCGATGGCAGCCAGGGCGCCCAGTTGCCCAACATCCCTGATGGCGTGCGCCTGGAGCTGACCCTGCCGCCCGATGCCGCCGTGGCAGGTCGCATCACCATCGACTGGGTCAACTCCCTGCGCTCCAATACCCGCTCATGAACCGCCGCGCCCTCCTCCAAGCCACCGGCCGTGCCCAGCGCGGCGTGGCGCTGCTGGCCGCCATGCTGACCGTCACCCTGGTGGCCAGCTTCGCGGCAGCAGCGCTATGGCAGCAGTGGCGCAGCGTCGAGGTCGAGACGGCCGAGCGCAACCGCGCCCAGGCGGCCTGGATGCTGCTGGGCGCCCTGGACTGGTCGCGCGTGGTGCTGGCCGAGGATGCGCGCTCGGACCGCAGCCAGCCCGTGGACCACCTGGCCGAGCCCTGGGCCGTGCCGCTGCAGGAAGCGCGCCTGTCCACCTTTCTGGCGGCACAGAACAATGTCAGCCAGGTGGACGATGGTCTGGCCGACATCCAGGAGGCCTTTCTCTCGGGCCGCATCGTGGACCTGCAGTCGCGGCTGAACCTGCGCAACCTGCTCAGTGCACCCGATGACCCCAAGACCCTGGTGCCGCTGACACGCCTGCTGGGGCGCCTGGGCCTTCCGCCGACCTATGCCCCCCAGATCGCCCTGGCCCTGCGCAACGCGGCCAAGCAGGGCGAAGGCAACCAGCCCCTGATGCCACGCACGCTGCGCCAGCTGGGCTGGCTGGGGCTGCCGCACGAGATGGCCACGCGGCTGGAGCCCTATGTCACGCTGCTGCCGGCCTTCACCCCGGTCAACCTGAACACGGCCAGCGCCGAAGTGCTCTGGGCCAGCGCCGAGGACCTGTCCTGGGCCCAGGCCAACCAGCTGGTTCAGCTGCGCGCCGCCAGTCCGCTGCGCACCGTGGCCGATGCCACGCGTCTGCTGGGCCTGCCCAGCGCACTCAGCGGCACGGCACTGTCCGTTTCCACCAACTATTTCGAAACCTGGGGTCAGCTCCGGCTGGGTGAAATCGTGGTCAGCGAGCGCTCCATGCTGCGCCGCAACGGCATGGTCGTGACCACGCTGTGGCGCGAGCGCGGCGGCTGGACCCCTCCCACGCCGGCCACGCCGGCCACGCCGAATTAGGATTTGCCCGAAACCCCGGCACAGTGACAGCCAGCTGTCACACTCGGCCCCTACAATGCCCGCTTCCGCCCATGAGCACCTTGATTCTCCACCTGCCCGCGGGGCCCGCTGGCGAATACGCCTACGCGCTCAGCAGCGATGGCCTGCGCGCCCATAGCCACGGACATGCCGCCGCGGCCCTGCTTCCCGATCCGGGCCGTACCGGACAGACGGTGGCCGTGGTGCCCGGCCAGGCGCTGTCCTGGCACCTCGTCACCCTGCCCCAGGGCCTGTCCCTCGGCGGCAGGCGCAGCCATGCGCGCCTGCGTGCCGTGCTCGACGGGCTGCTGGAAGAGCGCTTGCTCGACGAGCCTGCCCAATTGCACCTGGCCCTGCAGCCCCGTGCCCAGGCCGGCAGCCCCTGCTGGGTAGCCGCCTGCGACAAGGCCTGGCTGCGCGGCCACCTGCAGGCACTGGAATCCGCAGGTCGCCCCGTCAACCGCATCGTCGCGGACTGCCCACCCCAGGCCACGGCCCAGTTGCGGGCCCTGGGCACCCCCGACTCGGCCTGGCTGCTGGCCACGGGCCTGGCCCCGGCCGAGGAAGGCCGCGGCACCCTGGCCTGCCTGCCCCTGCGCAGCGACCGCGCCGACCCCGCCGCGCTGGCCACCCTGCTCCAGGCCCTGCCGGCCGACATTCCGGTGCAAGCCGACCCGGCCGTGGCACGGCTCGCGGAAACGCTGCAGCGTCCGATCCAGTTGCTGACCGAGGCCGAGCGCGGCCTCGCCGCCCTGGCCCAGGCCTGGGACCTGGGACAGTTCGAATTTGACCTCGGGGGGCAAAGCCGGGCACGCCGGCGCCTGCTCGACGGCTGGCAAAGCTTCTGGCGCGCACCGCAATGGCGCGCCGCGCGCTGGGGTGCCGTGCTGGCCCTGCTGGTCCAGGTGGCAGGCCTCAATGCCTGGGCCTGGAAGGAAAACCAGGCCATCGCAACCAAGCAGGCCCAGGTGCGCACCACCCTGTCCTCCAGCTTCCCCCAGATTCCCGTCATCGTCGACGCACCGGTGCAGATGCAGCGCGAAGTCGCCGCCCTGCGCCAGTCGGCGGGGGCCCTGACCACGGGCGACCTCGAACCCCTGCTGGGTGCCGTGGCCCTGGCACTGCCAGCCGGCTTGCAGCCCCAGGCCCTGCAATACCAGGACCGCCAGCTGCGGCTCAAGGGCGTGACGCTGGAAGCCGAGGCCCTGGCCGACGCCCGCCAGCGCCTGGCCGGCAGCGGACTGGGCCTGCAGCGCGACGGCTCCGACCTGGTGATCCACGCGGAGGCCCGCCCATGAGCACCCCATCCCTGAACCAACGACTGGCCCCCCTGCGCGCGCGCTGGGCGGCACTGGCCCAGCGCGAGCAAAACATGGTGCTGCTGGCCGGCGGCGTCATTGGCCTGGCCCTGCTGTGGTGGGTGGCGCTGGCCCCGGCCCTGCACAGCCTGCGCACCGCCCCCGAACGCCATGCCCAGGCCGACAGGCAGCTGCGCCATATGCTGCTGCTGCAGGCCGAGGCCGAGCAATTGCGCACCAATGCCCAGCCCGTGGTGGGCGACGCCAAGGCCTTGCTGCAGACTTCGCTGTATGCCGAGCTCGGCGCCACCGCCCAGCTCAACTGGATGGGCGACCGCGCCCAGATCACACTCAAGGCCGCGCCGGCCGCGCCCCTGGCGCGCTGGCTGTCCCAGGTGCGCAGCAATACCCACGCCGTTCCCGCCGAGCTGCAGCTTGCGCGCAGCACGGGCCAGGCCCCGTCCGGCGCCTCGGCCGATGCCGTGCGCTGGGACGGCAGCCTCGCGCTGGACCTGCCGACCGACGCGTCCAGGACACCCTGACCATGCGCCGCGCGTCCCGCTTCCAGCCCCCCGTGCGCGCACCGCGCGGCTGGGCGCTGGCCGGCGCCTTGTGCGGACTGGTGGCCACCACGCTCATCTGGGCACCCGCCCACTGGCTGGCCCGCGGACTGGAACGCGCCACCCAGGGCCAGCTCGTGCTGCAGCAGCCACGGGGCACGCTGTGGAACGGATCGGCCCTGCTGGTGCTCACCGGCGGTGCCGACAGCCATGACCGCGCCGCCCTGCCCACACGCCTGGAATGGACGCTGCGCCCGCGCCTGGATGGTGCGAACCTGCAGCTGCGCAGCGAGTGCTGCACCTCCACCCCCATACAGCTGGACGTCCAGCCGCGCTGGCAAGGCCTGACCGTGTCCGTGCACAACAGCGATACCCAGTTGCCGGCCGCATTGCTGGCCGGCCTGGGCACGCCCTGGAATACCGTCGCCCTGCAGGGCCAGTTGCGCCTGGCGACACAGGGCCTGCAGCTGCAGTGGCAGGCGGGCCGCTGGCGCAGCCAGGGCCTGACACGCCTGGAAGCGCTGGGCGTATCCTCGCGCCTGTCTCCGCTGCGCCCACTGGGGAGCTACCGCCTCGACATCGAGGGTGGTGACAGTCCCCAGTTGCAGCTCAGCACGCTGACAGGCGACCTGCAGCTCAGCGGCCAGGGACAGTGGGTGGGCCAGCGCCTGCATTTCCGCGGCGAAGCCTCGGCCAGTCCGGAGCGCGAGACCGCGCTGTCCAACTTGCTCAATATCCTGGGGCGGCGCCAAGGGCCCCGCTCCCTTATCTCCTTCGGTTGATCCATGACTCAGCAGCACACGACCCCGTTCTGGCGACATTCCTTGCATGCGATCGCCGCCAGCGCCCTGCTGGCCTGTGCCGCCACGGCCGTCCAGGCCCAGGCCGCCCCCCCCTCCGGCAGCGCTCCCGCGGCCCCGCCCAGCCTGCGCCCCGGCGAACCCGTGACCCTGAATTTCTCGGGCGCCGACATCGAGGCGGTCTCGCGCGCCATCGGTGCCATTACCAACCGCAACGTCGTGGTCGATCCGCGCGTCAAGGGCCAGATCACCCTGCTGACCGACAAGCCCGTGCCGCCTGCGACGGCCTACCAGCAGTTCCTCGCCGCCCTGCGCCTGCAGGGCTTCACCATCGTGGAATCGGCTGGCCTGTACAAGGTGATCCCCGAGGCCGATGCCAAGCTGCAATCCAGTGAAGTCAACGTGGGCAGCGCACGCGGCGGCGCCCAGGGCGGCAGCCAGATCGTCACGCAGATCTTCAAGCTCAACTACGAGAACGCGGCCAACCTCGTGCCCGTGCTGCGTCCGCTGATCAGCCCCAACAACACGATCAACGTGAACCCGGGCAACAACTCCCTGGTCATCACCGACTACGCCGACAACCTGCAGCGCATCTCGCGCATCGTGGCGACCATGGATGTGTCCAACGCCACCGATGTCGAGATCATTCCGCTGCGCCACGCGGTGGCCACCGACATGGTGGCCCTGGTCTCGCGCCTGATCGAGGGCGGCACGGCCGGCCCCACGGGCGTGCCCTCGGCGGCTGCGACGGCCATCCCCGGCCAGAGCGACAACGCCTTCAAGACCTCGCTGATGGCCGAGCCGCGCAGCAACTCCATCGTGCTGCGCGCAGCCAACCCCGCGCGCCTGGCCCAGGTGCGCTCGCTGATCGCCCGCCTGGACCAGCCCGCGATGAACGGCGGCGGCGACCAGGGCAATATCCACGTGGTCTACCTCAAGAACGCCGATGCCGTGGCGCTGGCGGCCACGCTGCGCGCGGCCATCGGCGCCCAGGCCACGGCGGCCGGCAACGCCGGCGGCCTGCAGGGTTCGGGTGGCGGCACCACCGCCATCGGCGGCGGCGGCATGCAGTCCATGCCCACCTCCCAGCCCGTGGTCTCGCGCGACTCCAGCGGCACGGCGTCGGTGGGCCTGGGTTCCTCCACATCCATGAGCGGCGGCTCGCTGGGTACGGCCCAGCAGCCATCCACGGGCGGCATGATCCAGGCCGACCCCTCGACCAACTCGCTGATCATCACGGCCCCACCGCCCATCTACCGCCAGCTGCGCGCCGTGATCGACAAGCTCGATGGCCGCCGCGCCCAGGTGCTGATCGAAAGCCTGATCGTCGAGATCCAGGACAACCGCCTGGCCCAGTTCGGCATCCAGTGGCAGGCCATGCTCAGCAACAACGGCCGCGTCATCGGCACGCTGGGCACGAACTCCAACGTGGCCGGCGCCAACATCCTGGGCCTGCTGGGCGCCTTCAACAGCGACGGCAGCATCAACACCGGCCAGATCACGGGCGACACACTGACCAGCCTGCGCGGCACCAACCTGGGCTTCACGCAGCGCGTCAACGGCAAGGACACGCTGGGCTTTCTGGCCAATTTCCTGCAGAACTCGGGCGACGCCAACATCCTGTCCACACCCAATCTGATGACCCTGGACAACGAGGAGGCCCGCATCATCGTGGGCCAGAACGTGCCCATGATCACGGGCTCCTATGCCAACTCCACGGGGTCGTCCACGGTCAATCCCTTCACCACGGTGGAGCGCAAGGACGTGGGCCTGATGCTGCGCGTGCGTCCCCAGATCAACGAAAACGGCACGGTCAAGCTCGCCGTGTTCCAGGAAGTCTCCTCGGTGGACGAGGCCACGCGCAAGGACGCCAACGGCCTGACCACCAACAAGCGCTCCATCGAATCCAATGTGCTGGTCGAGGATGGCAACATCGTGGTGCTGGGCGGCCTGCTGGACGACAAGTACTCCCAGGCCGAGGACCGCGTGCCCCTGCTGGGCGACATCCCCGTGGTGGGCAACCTGTTCCGCAACACCAACCGCAAGCGCAACAAGACCAACCTCGTGGTCTTCCTGCGCCCCGTGGTCATGCGCGACGCGGCCTCCACCAACCAGGTCTCGTCCGACCGCTACGAAGCCATACGCGCCCAGCAGCAGGGCCTGCAGCCCGAGGAGAACGTGCTGCTGCGCTCGGTCAACGCAGCGCCTTTGCTGCCGGCACTGAACAAGCCCGAGTCGGGTTCCTTCAACAGCCCGGGTGCCATCGTCAACATTCCCGGCGCCAAGCCTGGCGTGGTCGACTTCACCCGGCCTGCCGCACCCGGCGACGTACCGGGCACCGCTGCACCGGCCGCGCCCGGCACGCTCTGAGGCCCGCCGCATGCGCTACCCCCTGCCCTACGCCTTTGCGCGCAGCAGCCAGTTGCTGATCGAGGATGACGGCCAGGAGCCCCTGCTCTGGCACGGCCCCGCCCCCGACTGGCAGGCGCTGTCCGAAGTCCAGCGCAAGCACGGCGTGCAGCGCTGGCAGATGCTGGACGCCGGCGCCCTGGCCCACCGCATCAGCGCCGCCTATTCCCAGGGCGAATCCAGTGCCGCCCTGGTCGTCAGCGAGGTCGAGTCGGATGCCGACCTCTCGCGCATGATGCAGGAGTTGCCCGCCGTCGAGGACCTGCTGGAAACGGCCGACGACGCCCCCATCATCCGCATGCTCAACGCCCTGCTCACGCAGGCGGCACGCGATGGCGCCAGCGACATCCACATCGAGCCCTACGAGCGCCATTCCAGCGTACGCTTTCGCGTCGATGGCGACCTGCGCGAAGTCGTGCAGCCCAACCGCGCCCTGCATGCCGCCCTGATCTCGCGCCTGAAGATCATGGCCGACCTGGACATCGCCGAAAAGCGCCTGCCCCAGGACGGCCGCATCAGCCTGCGCCTGGGCACGCGCGCCATCGACGTGCGCGTCTCCACCCTGCCCAGCGCCCATGGCGAACGCGCCGTGCTGCGCCTGCTGGACAAGAGCGAGAGCAAGCTCAGCCTGGAGGCCGTGGGCATGCAGGGCGAGACCCTGCGGCGCTTCACCCATCTGACGGCCCAGCCCCATGGCATCGTGCTGGTCACCGGGCCCACGGGCTCGGGCAAGACCACCACGCTGTACGCGGCCCTGTCGCGCATGGACGCCCACCACAGCAACATCATGACGGTGGAGGACCCCATCGAGTACGAGCTGGCGGGTGTGGGCCAGACCCAGGTCAATGCCAAGATCGAGCTGACCTTCGCCAAGGCCCTGCGCGCCATCCTGCGCCAGGACCCGGACGTGATCATGATCGGCGAAATCCGCGACTTCGAGACCGCCCAGATCGCCATCCAGGCCTCGCTGACCGGCCACCTGGTGCTGGCCACGCTGCACACCAACGACGCCTCCAGCGCCGTCACGCGCCTGATCGACATGGGTGTGGAGCCGTTCCTGCTGTCCTCGTCCCTGCTCGGCGTGCTCGCCCAGCGCCTGGTGCGCAAGATCGACACCAGCGAGCCCAGCGGCTACCGCGGACGCACCGGCATTTTCGAGCTGCTGGTCGTGGACGACACCATACGCGCCCAGATCCACCGCCAGGCCAGCGAGGCCGAAATCCGCGACACGGCCCTGGCCGCCGGCATGCACCTGATGCGTGCGGACGGCGACCGCCTGGTGCGCGAAGGCATCACCACGCCAGAGGAAGTGCTGCGCGTCACCCGCGACTGAGCGCCGAGCCGGGGGCGCCGAGCCGGGGGCGCCGAACCCCCGGCGCCAAGGGGTATCGCGGCTTTGCCACAATGCGCCCATGTTGGAATCCTTGCGCGCCTGGAGCGCTCCCTATGGCGGCGACCTGTTCCTGTGGGTCGCCCTGCTGAGCGTGGTCAGCTACATCGCCCTGTGGCGGTTCAAGTCCCGACTGTCCGCAGGTCAGCTGCGCCGCGTCATCCGCCTGTCGGCCCTGGTCGCCCTGCCCCTGTCCTGGCTGGCCATACAGCAGGGCGAGAACCACCTGGCCGCCGCCATCCTGCCCCTGGTCTGGTGCGTGGTGGTCGGCATCACCTGCGCCCGCGAACTGCCGCACCGCGGCTGAATCCGGCCCCGAACAAGCCCACGCCAGCAGGCAGAAATACCCTATGGCAGGATGTCCTGGCCTGTTCCGGCATCCGCACCGGGCCGGCCGCTGCCGGGCACCGATGGCATGGATACGGGAAGCTCCGCAGCATTGAAACCATGGCGCATGGCGCCATCTTGGAGCAGCAATGGAGTTCCCCATGACATCTGACAGCAAGCCCCGCCTTTCCATGCTCGACCTCGTGGCCGTGCGCGAAGGCGGCACCGTGGCCGAGGCCCTGGACATTGCGCTGGCCACGGCCCGCAAGGCCGAGGAGCTCGGCTTTTCCCGCTACTGGCTGGCCGAGCACCACAACATGCCGGGCATCGCCAGCTCGGCCACGGCCGTGCTCATAGGCCACATCGCAGGCGGCACGTCCAGGATTCGCGTGGGCTCGGGCGGCATCATGCTGCCCAACCATGCGCCCCTGGTCGTTGCCGAAGCCTTCGGCACCCTGGCCGAGCTCTACCCGGGCCGCATCGACCTGGGCCTGGGCCGCGCGCCCGGCACCGACGGCGCCACCATGCGCGCACTGCGCCGTGACCGCGTCGAAACCGAAGAAGACTTTCCGCGCGATGTGATGGAACTGCAGCGCCTGCTGGCCCCGGCCCAGCCCGACCAGAAGCTGGTGGCCACCCCCGGCGCGGGCACGAACGTGCCGATCTGGCTGCTCGGCTCCAGCCTGTTCTCGGCCCAGCTGGCCGCCCATCTGGGCCTGCCCTATGCCTTCGCCTCGCACTTCGCGCCGCGCATGCTGTACCAGGCCGTGCAGCTGTACCGCAGCCTGTTCCGGCCCTCGGCCCATCTGGCCAAGCCCTATGTCATGGTCGGCGCCCCGGTGATCGCGGCCCCCACGGACGACGAGGCAGAATACCTGGCCAGCAGCACCTACCAGCGCGTGCTGGGCATCATCACCGGCCGGCGCGGCCTGCTGCCGCGGCCCGTGGACAACTACGCGGCCCAGCTCGGCGAGCAGGAGCGCCGCGCCATCGGCGACTTCCTGGCCGTGGCCTCCATCGGCGGTCCGGACAAGGTGCGCGCGCGCCTGCAAAAGCTGCAGGCCGACACCGAAGCCGACGAGCTCATCCTGGTCAGCGACGTCTTCGACCGCGACCTGCGCCTGCGCTCGCTGGAGCTGACGGCCGCCGCCCTGCGCGGCTGAGGCCCTGCCCATGGGCCGCTCCGCCCGGCTGCTGCAGCTGATCGACCATCTGCGCCGTGCGCGCCTGCCCCAGACCGGGCCGGTGCTGGCACAGCGCCTGGGCGTGAGCCTGCGCACCCTGTACCGCGACATCGCCACCTTGCGCGAACAGGGTGCGGCCATTGCCGGAGACCCCGGCATTGGCTATGAGATGCGGCCCGGCTTTCTGCTTCCCCCGTTGATGTTCACGCCCGACGAGCTCGAAGCCCTGCTGCTGGGTGCGCGCTGGGCCAGCCGCCAGGCCGATCCCGAGCTGGCCCAGGCCGCGACGGCGGCCCTGGACCGCATACGCAGTGCCCTGCCCCTGGAGCTGCGCATCGAGGTGGACACCAGTGGCCTGCTGGTGCCACCGATGCGCCAGGACACCGCCCCCGAGCCCTGGCAGACCGCCCTGCGCCTGGCCATACGGCGCCAGCACAAGGTGGTGTTGCACTACACCGACGAAAAAGGCCGACCCAGCGAGCGGCGGATCTGGCCCTTCGCCATGGGCTTTTTCGAAAACCGCCGCATCCTCGCCGCCTGGTGCGAGCTGCGCCAGGACTTCCGGCATTTCCGCGCCGACCGCGTGCGCTCGGTCACCGATCTGCAGGAGCGCTATCCCGATCACCGTGCCAGCCTCATCGAGCGCTGGTCCCAGCACATGGGCCACTCCGGGCATTGAGGCCCAAGGCTGCTGACAAAAACTGTCAGCATGCCCACCTACAGTCTCTCCATGGCCTTTCTGCCATGCACCGAAACCACCGGGAGACTCCATGAACCACACCGCCCAGCCCCTGCGCTTTTTCTACCATCCGCGTTCGCGCGCCGTCATCACCCGCTGGATGCTCGAGGAATGCGGCGCCCGCTACGAGCCCGTGCGGCTCGAATACGGCACGACCATGAAATCCGCCGACTATCTGGCCATCAATCCCATGGGCAAGGTTCCGGCCCTGGCCCACGGCGACATCGTGGTCACCGAGCTGGCCGCCATCCTCGCCTACCTGGCCGACCTGTACCCTGAAAAGCGCCTCGCCCCTGCCGTGGACAGCCCCCAGCGCGGCAGCTACCACCGCTGGATGTTCTTCCTGGCCGGCCCGGTCGAGGCCGTGATGGCGGCCAAGAGCCAGGGCCACCTGGCGCAGCAGACGCCCGAGCAGGCCATGTCGGCCGGCTATGGCCGCTACGACGACGTGGTGCAGACACTGCGCCAGGCCGTGGCCGGCAAACACCATCTGTGCGGCGACCGGTTCACCGCGGCCGACGTGCTGATGGCCAGCTACCTGCGCTGGGGCACGATGATGAAGCTGCTGCCCGACCTGCCCGAGTTCAGCGCCTACGGCCAGCCCCTGCTGGAGCGTCCTGCCTCGTTGCGCGCCATCGAGCTCAACGAGGCCGATCTGGCGCTGCAGCCGGCCTGAGCCCGGACGCCGGCCAGGGGCTGTCCCGGCCCTGCCGCCATACAGGCGTCACCGGCAGCGGATACCATCGGGGCTGGGCCGCCGCGTCGCGGCCCGTCCGAACCCCATTCCCATCCGCTTCTTCCCATCCGTTTCGCGCATGCCCGCCTTTTCCTTCGAAGCCCTGGATGCCCAGGGCCAGACCCGCAAGGGCACGATAGAAGCCGACAACGCGCGCGCCGCGCGCAGCCAGTTGCGAGCCCAGGCCCTGGTGCCCATGGCTGTGGACATCGTCGCCTCGGGCTCGTCTGCGGATCCGCAGGGCCGCGCCTCGCGCTGGCTGACGCGCCCCGTGCTCGGCAGCACGGCACTGACCGTGTGGACACGCCAGCTCGCGGGTCTGGTGGCCTCGGGCCTGCCCATCGAGCGGGCCCTGGCCGCCCTGGCCGAGGAAGCCGACGACCCACGCCAGCACCACCTGGTGGCCGAGCTGCGCGCCGAGGTCAATGCCGGCTCCACCTTTGCACGCGCCCTGGCCCGGCATCCGCGCGAATTCTCGGAAATCTACTGCGCCGTCATCGGGGCCGGCGAGGCCAGCGGCAGCCTGGGCCCCGTGCTGGAGCGGCTGGCCGACGACCTGGAAAACCGCCAGGCACTGCAGTCCAAGCTCGTCGCGGCCTCGCTGTACCCCGCCATCGTGACCCTGGTGGCCATCGTCATCGTGCTGTTTCTCGTCAGCTACGTCGTGCCCCAGGTGGCCAGCGTGTTCGCGGGCACCAAGCGCGCCCTGCCCCTGCTGACCGTCGCCATGCTCGCCATCAGCGATTTCGTGCGCAGCTATGGCTGGGCCATGCTGGGCGTGGTGGTGCTTGGCGCACTGGGTTTTCGGCTGTCCATGAAGAATCCGGTGCTGCGCGAGCGCTTCGATGCCTGGTGGCTGCGCCTGCCGCTGATAGGCCGCCTGGCACGCAACTACAATGCGGCCCGCTTCGCCGGCACCCTGGCCATGCTGGCCGGCGCCGGCGTGCCCATCCTCAAGGCCCTGCAGGCGGCCGGCGAAACCCTCGGCAACCGTGCCATGCGCGCCGATGCCATGGATGCCCTGGCCCTGGTGCGTGAAGGCGCCCCCCTGGCCTCGGCGCTGGCGCAGAAAAAGCGCTTTCCGGGCCTGGTGTCCATGTTCGCGCGCCTGGGCGAGCAGACGGGCCAGTTGCCGCTGATGCTGCAACGCGCCGCCAACCAGCTCTCGGCCGAGGTACAGCGCCGCGCCATGCACCTGGCCACCGTGCTGGAGCCCCTGCTCATCGTGGCCATGGGCATGGTCGTGGCCCTGATCGTGCTGGCCGTGCTCATGCCCATCATCCAGCTCAACCAGTTCGTCAAATAGAGGGGAAGGCCGTCATGCCCGTCACGCTCGATGACAAGCTGGTCGTTGCGATTTCCTCGCGGGCACTGTTCGACTTCGAGGAAGAGAACCGGCTGTTCGATGCGGGCGACGAGCAGGCCTATATGCGCCGCCAGCTCGAACTCGTGCACCAGCCGGCGCGGCCCGGCATCGCCTTCCCGCTGGTGCGCAAGCTGCTGGCCTTCAACACACCCGATGCGCAGCGCGTCGAGGTGATGATGCTTTCGCGCAACGACCCGGCCAGCGGCATGCGCGTCTTCGCCTCGGCCAATGCGGCCGACATGCACATCGAGCGCGGCGTGTTCACGCGCGGGCGCGACCCGTTTGCCTACCTGCGTCCGCTGGGCGCCCACCTGTTCCTGTCGGCCAACGAAGCCGATGTGCGCCAGGCGCTGTCCATCGGCGTTCCGGCGGCCCGGGTGATGATGGACTCCACCCCTGCCGGGGACCGCTATCCCACCGAGGTGCGCATTGCCTTCGATGGCGATGCCGTGCTGTTCTCCGACGAAGCCGAACGCGTCTACCAGGAGGGCGGCCTGCCGGCCTTTCTGCGCCATGAGGTCTCCCATGCCGCCACCCCGCTGGCGCAGGGTCCGTTCAAGCCGCTGCTGGCCGCCTTGCACCGGCTGCAGCAGCAGGCGGACTCCTCCCAGACCATGCGCATCCGCACGGCCCTGGTCACGGCACGCAGCGCGCCCGCCCATGAGCGGGCCATCCGCACGCTGCTGGACTGGGGCTTTGTCGTGGACGAAGCCATGTTCCTCGGAGGCCTTGAAAAAGGCCCGTTTCTGCGCGAATTCGAGCCCGATTTCTTCTTCGACGACCAGACCGGCCACGTCAGCTCGGCCGCACGCCATGTGCCTGCCGGCCATGTGAGCAGCGGCATCGCCAACGCCGGGTGATGGCACGGTAAACAAATGCAAAGAGCGGGCCGCCGCCCTTGAACGCGGGCGGGCCATGCCCATTTGAAGGCCATGCATTTGCCTTCTCTTTCCCGCCGAGGACTGCTGCGCCGCCCCCCCCTGCTGCAGGCTGCCGCGGTCGTGCTGCTGACCAGCGCCTTCATGCTGCCGGCGGCACGCGCCGACACCGAAGGCGAGGCCGCGCCTGCCGAGTCGTCCAAGTCCAGCGCCGCGCCGCTGACGAAGGGAGAGATCAAGGCACAGCGCGAATTCAAGATGCTGGACTTCAACAAGGACGGCAAGCTCAGCCGTGCCGAAGTCGCCCTCTTTCCGCGCCTGGCCGCCGCCTTCGACGAGGCGGACACGGACAAGGATGGCTTCGTCTCCTATGAGGAAGTCAAGGCCTTTGCCGTCAAATACCGCGCCGAGCGCGACAAGGCAAAGGCCGCCGCCGAAGCAGCGGCCTCTTCCCGGGCGCCCGCGGCCGACGCCTCCGGCAAGGACTGATGCGGGCCACGCCGGGGCCCGTGCGGCCTACAGCCCGCCCGTGCGCTTGACCTTGGGCTCCGAGTAGGTCAGCGGCTCCTGCCGAACCTGCAGCTTGTTGCGCATCTGCTCGTCGGTCTTGCTGACTTCCTGGGCCTGCTCCACGGCCATGGCGCTGGCGCGCCACATGGACTGGATGAACTCGATGAGCTGCTTGGAGATCGGCTCCTTGGGCGGCTCTTCGACCTCTTCCTTTTGCTTGATTTCCTCGGCCAGGGTCCAATCGCGGTTTTCCTGGTCGGTGACCGAGGGTTTTTCCGGATCCCGGGTCACCCGGCCCTCGCCGATGCGGTCCGTGGATTCCACGGCGTTGGCCGCGTTCACCGGGCGTACGGGAACCGCCCCCGAGGCTCCGGTGGAGTAGAGATCGGCGCTTTGGGGGCGCCAGGGAATGGGCGATCGGTCAACAGGTGGAATTGGCATGGCTCGACCCTCTTGCTTAGTGTGTCCTGCTGGCGGGAATTCCCCGCCCTCGCCTGCTTATCGACCATAGCTGAAAGAACTGAAGCCCTTTTCTAGGAAAAATCCCTGATCCACCCCTTGTTTCGACAAGGCGCCCTGACGCATCCGGCCCCGGATGCTATGAAAATTTCAGAGAAAGCGTTCGAGCAGCTTGCGCGAGGGCCTGTCCAGCGCCGTGCTGTCGGGCACACGGAACTGCAGGCCGTCCTGACCCGTGATGAGCAGGTTGGTGCGGCCCGAGAGGCGGCGTATGTCCTCCTCGGCCTTGAGCACCAGCTGGGCCGGGCCACGGTCGGTCTCCAGGTCCCAGGTGCTGGGCGTGGAAAAGCCCGACACCTTGACGATGCGCTCGATGGTGGGAATGAACTCGCGCACGGCCAGGTCTTCCTCGATCAGGGTGCGTGCCGCGGCCGGCAGATGGGACATGTGGTCCACCCACAGCGCCTCCTTGCCATCGGCCGCCACCAGGGACAGGCCGTCCTCGGGCGCCGTGATGGGAAAGGCCCGCACGGGCACCACGGCCTCGTGGCGCGTGCCGTCGGCCAGTGTCAGCACCAGGCGGCCATGGGCATTGCGCTGCATGCGGATGCCGCTCAGATCGGATTGGGGAGCTTGGTACATGGCTTATTCCTCGACGGTGGCCAGGGTCAGGCCGGCGGCCTGGGCATCTTCCTCGGCGCGGCGCGCCTGGGCCTGGTACAGACGCCAGTAGGCTCCCTGCTTGTCCATGAGCTCGTCGTGCGGCCCCACTTCCACGATTTCGCCACGGTCCATCACCACCAGGCGATCGGCCTTGCGCAGCGTGGACAGACGGTGGGCGATGGCGATGGTGGTGCGGCCCTGCACCAGATTGTCCAGCGCCTTCTGGATTTCCTTTTCGGTTTCCGTGTCCACGGCCGACGTGGCCTCGTCCAGGATGAGGATGCGCGGATCGATCAGCAGGGCGCGCGCGATGCTGATGCGCTGGCGCTCGCCGCCCGACAGGCCCTGGCCGCGCTCGCCGACCAGGGAGTCGTAGCCGTGGGGAAGGCGCAGGATGAATTCATGGGCATGGGCGGCACGCGCCGCGGCCACGATTTCCTCGCGCGTGGCGTCCGGCTTGCCGTAGGCGATGTTTTCGGCGATGGTGCCGAAGAACAGGAAGGGCTCCTGCAGCACTAGGCCGATGTTGCTGCGGAAATCCGAGACTTTGAGCCGGCGTATGTCCACACCGTCCAGCTGGATGGAGCCCTCGCTGACATCATAGAAACGGCTGATCAGGTTGACCAGGGTGCTCTTGCCCGAGCCGCTGTGGCCGACCAGGCCGATCATTTCGCCGGGACGGATCTGCAGGTCCAGGTTCTTGATGACGGCGCGGCTGCCATAGCGAAAGCTCAGGTTGTCCAGGGTGATCGCGCCCTGTACGTGGGCCAGCTTGACCGGGTTGGCAGGGTCGGGCACGTTGCTCACATGGTCGAGGATGTCGAAGATGCGCTTGGCGCCGGCCGCGGCCTTCTGCGTGACCGAGACGATGCGGCTCATCGAGTCCAGGCGGCTGTAGAAGCGGCCGATGTAGGCGATGAAGGCCGTCAGGATACCGACCGTGATCTGGCCTCCGGCCACCAGCCAGATGCCGAAGCCCCAGACCACCAGCAGGCCGATTTCGGTCAGCAGGGTCACCGTGGGCGTGAACAGCGACCAGGTCTTGTTGACCTTGTCGTTCGCCTGAAGGTTGACCAGGTTGGCCTGGGCAAAGCGGTCGGCCTCGCGCTTTTCCTGGGCGAAGGCCTTGACCACGCGGATGCCGGGGATGGTGTCGGCCAGCACATTGGTGACCTCGGACCAGACGCGGTCGATCTTCTCGAAACCGGTGCGCAGGCGGTCGCGCACCAGGTGGATCATCCAGGCGATGAAGGGCAGGGGCACCAGGGTGACCAGGGCCAGCCAGGGATTGATGGAGAACAGGATGGCCGACGTCATGGCGATCATCAGCACATCGGTGGCGAAATCCAGGGCATTCAAGGATAGAAACAGATTGATGCGATCTGTTTCCGCGCCGATGCGGGCCATGAGATCGCCCGTGCGCTTGCTGCCGTAGTAGTCCAGCGACAGGGTGAGCAAATGGTTGTAGGTGGTGGTGCGCAGGTCCGAGCCTATGCGCTCGGAGACCTTGGCCAGCACGAAGGTGCGTGCCCAGCCCAGGGCCCAGGCCACCAGGGCCGACAGCAGCAGGCCGCCCAGGTAAAAGCCCACCAGGCCCGGGTCGATCTGCTGCCCGTTCTGGAACGGGATCAGGATCTTGTCCACGATGGGGATCGTCAGATAGGGCGCGACCAGGGTGGCGCCCGTGGACGCCAGCGTCAGCAGGAAGCCCAGCAGGAGCTGGTTCTTGTAGGGCCGGGCGAAGCGCCACAGACGCAGCAGCACCCAAGTGGAGGTCTGCGGGCCCTGCTGGCGCGCGCAGGCCGGACATTCCTCGGCATCGGGCGGCAGCACGGTGTGGCAGGCGGGGCAGCGGGCAGCGTCGTCCTCGGGCTCGGAGAACGCTTCGCCGCGCGCCAGGCATTCGCGCTGGCGGTCGAACTGCTGCATCAGGGCCAGCACGCTGGCCTGGTGGCGAAGGGTGAAGCGCCACAGCGCCAGGCGGGCCTCGGGGCTGTGCAGCTCCAGATTGCCCACGCCGCCATGGTCCAGAATGCGCAGGCCCTGATTCAATGAAAGCGCCCACTCACTTATCTCGTGAGTGGCAGGATGGCTGGACAGAAGGCGTTGCGATGTCAAGGCGACCCAGCCCGAGCCGAAGCGCAGATCCAGCGTCAGGTCAACCGGGACGACGGCCAGCACGTTCTCTGAAGGAGCGAGCCTGGCTCGCAGCTCGGCCCCTTGGGGGCCGGCCATAAAGGCCGAAACGTCCACAGAATGGTGTTCTTGCATGTTGAGTTGTTCTTCCCGCCCCTGGCGGCTCCTGGTGTCGCGCGGGCAACCGCGGCTTCGCAATGGGTATGCCGGTGGTGCCCATGTAGGACCTCGCGTACGGCATATGGTGCACAACGCGCGAGCCCGGGTTTAGGCTGACATGCTTAACATGGTCTTTCTGAGCGCACAATCCTCTCCCATTCTCCGGCGGACCCTGCCCGGGCCGCTGTTCACGCTTACCCGCTGACCGACATGGCGAAATTCAAAGACATCCAACTCTTGCGTACCACCTACCTGCGTGGCCCCAGCGTGTGGACCTACCGCCCCGTGCTGGAGGTCTGGCTGGATCTTGGCGAGCTGGAAGACTATCCCTCGAACAAGCTCCCGGGTTTCAACGAACGCCTGACCGCCTGGCTGCCCGACCTGATCGAGCACCACTGCGGCGTGGGCGAGCGTGGCGGCTTCATCCAGCGCCTGGAAGGCGGCACCTGGTGCGGCCATGTGCTGGAGCACATCATCATCGAGCTGCTGAACCTGGCCGGCATGCCCGCCGAGTTCGGCCAGACGCGCGAGATCTCGCAGCGTGGCGTCTACCGCATGGTCTTCCGCTGCCCGGAGGAGACCGTGGCGCGCACGGCCCTGGCCCATGGCCACCGGCTGATCATGGCCGCCATCAATGACGAGCCCTATGACCTCAAGGCCGCCATCCAGTCCATCAAGACCGAGATCAACGACCGCTACCTGGGCCCCAGCACGGGCTCCATCGTGGACGCGGCCGGCGAGCGCCGCATTCCCCACATCCGCCTGAACGACGGCAACCTGGTCCAGCTGGGCTACGGGGCCGCCCAGCGCCGCATCTGGACCGCCGAAAGCGACCAGACCAGCGCCATCGCCGAAGGCATTGCCCAGGACAAGGACTTCACCAAGCGCCTGCTGGCCGCCTGTGGCGTGCCCGTGCCCGAGGGCCAGATCGCCAAGAACGCCGAAGAGGCCTGGGAAGTGGCCCAGGACATCGGCTTTCCCGTGACGGTCAAGCCCTCGGACGGCAACCACGCGCGCGGCGTGACCCTGGACCTGCGCGAGGAAGGCGACATCAAGGCCGCCTTCGCCCTGGCCGAGCCCGAAGGCTCCGAAGTCATCGTCGAGCGCTTCATCGACGGCACCGAGCACCGCATCCTGGTCGTGGGCGGCAAGGTGGTCGCTGCCTGCCGCGGCGAGACCGTGAGCGTGGCCGGCAACGGCAAGTCCACGCTGCGCGAACTGGTGGCCGTGGTCAACCAGGACCCGCGCCGCGGCCCCGAGCAGGAATACCCGCTGGACTGGATCAACCTGGAAGCCCCCGCCGTCAAGCTGGAACTCAAGCGCCAGAACGTCACGCCCGACAGCGTTCCCGCCCAGGGCACCAGCGTGCTGCTGCAGCGCAACGGCAACATGGCCATCGACTGCACGGACGAAGTCCACCCCGAAGTGGCCTACATGGCCACCCTGGCCGCCAAGATCGTGGGCCTGGACATCGCGGGCATGGACATGATCCTGCAGGATGTGTCGCGCCCCATGAAGGAACAGGGCGGCGCCATTCTCGAGGTCAATGCCGGCCCCGGCCTGCTCATGCACCTCAAGCCCACCAGCGGTGCCCCGCGCCCCGTGGGCATGGCCATCGTCGACCACCTGTTCCCGCGCACAGAGGAAGGCACGGGCGCCGGCCGCATCCCCATCGTGGGCATTGCGGGCACGCGCAACAACGGCTTCACGGCGCGCCTGGCCGGCTGGCTGCTGCAGCTGTCGGGCAAGCTGACCGGCGTGGCCAGCAGCGAAGGCATGTTCCTGTCCAACCGCCAGACCCAGAAGAGCGACACCGCGAACTGGGCCGGTGCCCACCGCCTGCTGACCAACCGCCTGGCCCAGGCCGCCGTCATCCAGACCACGGCCCGCTCCATCCTGGAAGAAGGCCTGGCCTATGACCGCTGCCTGGTCGGCGTGGTCACCGACATGGACGGCTTCGAGCAGCTGCCCGACCATGACGTGCAGGAGCAGTCCCAGATGACGCGCGTGATGCGCACCCAGATCGACGTGGTGCTCGACGAGGGCGCCGGCGTGCTCAACGCCGACATCGAGCAGGTGGCCGACCTGGCCCGCCTGTGCGATGGCGAAGTGCTTTTCTACTCCACCCAGGCCGACAACCCGGTCATCGCCGCCCACCGGGCCGAGGGTGAGGGCCGTGCCGTCTTCGTGCGCAACAGCCAGGTGGTCCTGGCGACGGGTGGCAACGAGCGCGTGCTCGGCACCCTGGCCGCGCTCAGCCTGCCCGGCGGCCTGCAGCCCGACACGCCGGCCCTGCTGGCGGCCATCGCTGCCGCATGGTCCATGGACATCGCCCCCGACCTGATCGTCGCCGGCATCAAGACCTTCGACTACGCGCAGACCTCCGCCGCCGTCGCCGCCTGAGTACCGCACCCACGAGACATGCAGGCAGGTCCGGCGTCGCCGGCCTGCCCTCCGAAAGAAGACACTATGCAGATCACCCGCATCCGGACCCTGCGCGGCCCCAACCTCTGGACCCGCAGCACCGCCATCGAAGCCATCGTGCAATGCGAACCCGGCGATTGCGACTACTCGGCCCTGGCCGGCTTCGAGGACAGGCTGCGCGCGCGCTTCCCCAAGATTGGGACCCTGCAGCCCCATGGCGCCGACCAGCGCCTGTCCCTGGCGCACGTGCTGGAGGTCGCCGCCCTGTCGCTGCAGGCCCAGGCAGGCTGCCCCGTGACCTTCAGCCGCACGCACGAGACCGTGGAATCCGGAACCTACCAGGTCGTCGTCGAGTACACCGAGGAGGCCGTGGGCCGACTGGCCATGGAACAGGCCGGCGCCCTGCTGCAATCGGCCCTGGCCGACACGCCCTTCGACGCCGACAAAGTCATTGCCCAACTGCGCGAACTCGATGAGGACGAGCGCATCGGCCCCTCCACCGGTTCCATCGTCGAGGCCGCCGTGGCGCGCGGCATCCCCTTCCGTCGCCTGACCTCGGGTTCCCTGGTCCAGCTGGGCTGGGGCTCCAAGGCCCGCCGCATCCAGGCCGCGGAACTCGACATGACCAGCGCCGTGGCCGAATCCATCGCCCAGGACAAGGACCTGACCAAGCGCCTGCTGCACGCCGCCGGCGTGCCCGTGCCGCTGGGCCGCCCCGTCAAGGACGTGGAGGACGCCTGGGTCGTGGCCCAGGAAGTGGGCCTGCCTGTGGTGGTCAAGCCCCAGGACGGCAACCAGGGCAAGGGGGTGGTGGTCAACATCACCACGCACGAGCAGCTCAAGGCCGCCTATGCCACGGCCTCGGAATTCGGCGACGAAATCATGGTCGAGCGCTTTCTGCCGGGCCATGACTTCCGCCTGCTGGTGGTCGGCGGCCAGCTGGTCGCGGCCGCCCGCCGCGAGCCGCCCCAGGTGCTGGGCGACGGCCAGCACACCGTCCGCGAACTGGTGGACATCGTCAACCAGGACCCGCGCCGCGGCTCGGGCCACGGCACGGCCCTGACCAAGATCCGTCTGGACGACATCGCCATCGCGCGCATCGCCACCGAGGGCCTGACGCCCGAGTCCGTACCCGCCCAGGGCCAGCGCGTGGTGCTGCGCAACAACGCCAACCTGTCCACGGGCGGCAGCGCCACCGACGTCACCGATGACGTGCACCCCGACATCGCCGCACGCGCCGTCGAGGCTGCGCAGACCATCGGCCTGCACATCTGCGGCGTGGATGTGGTCTGCGAGACCATGCTGCGCCCCCTGGAAGAGCAAAACGGCGGCATCGTCGAGGTCAATGCCGCTCCCGGCCTGCGCATGCACCTGGCCCCCTCCTTCGGCAAGCCGCGCAACGTGGGCGTGCCCATGGTCGACGAGCTGTTCGCACCCGGCCAGGACGGCCGCGTTCCCGTGGTCGCTGTCACGGGAACGAATGGCAAGACCACGACCACGCGCCTGATCGCCCACCTGTTCACCTCGCATGGCTGGCGCACGGCCATGACCAACACGGATGGCGTCTACGTCAATGGCCGCCAGATCGACAGCGGCGACTGCTCGGGCCCCAAGAGCGCGCGCAATGCCCTGGCCCATCCCGAAACCGACGCCGCCGTACTCGAATGCGCACGCGGCGGCATCCTGCGCGAAGGCCTGGGCTTCGACCGCTGCCAGGTGGCCGTGGTCACCAACGTGGGCGCTGGCGACCATCTGGGCCTGAACTACATCACCACGGTGGAAGACGTGGCCGTGCTCAAGCGCGTCATCGTGCAGAACGTGGCCCCCAGCGGCTATGCCGTGCTCAATGCCGCCGATCCCCTGGTCGCCGCCATGGCATCGACCAGCCCCGGCAAGGTCATCTACTTCGCGGCCGACCGCCACCACCCCGTCATGGCCACGCACCGTGCCCAGGGCAACCGCGTGGTCTACGTGGACGGCGACAGCATCGTGGCCGCCGAAAGCTCCTGGCGCGAAACCATTGCGCTGCGCGAGATCCCGATCACGCGCAATGGCAGCATCAGCTTCCAGGTCGAGAACGTCATGGCCTCCATCGCCGCGGCCTGGGCCGTGGGCATGCCCTGGCAGACCATTCGCCGCGGCCTGGCCGGCTTCGTCAACGACAGCGACAACGCGCCCGGACGCTTCAACGTCATGGACTACCGTGGCGCCACCCTGATCGCCGACTACGGCCACAACCCCGATGCCATCCGTGCCCTGGTCCAGGCCGTGGATGCCATGCCGGCCCAGCGCCGCAGCGTGGTCATCAGCGGCGCCGGCGATCGCCGTGACCAGGACATCACCGAGCAGACCCAGATCCTGGGCCGTGCCTTCGACGACGTCATCCTCTACGAGGACGCCTGCCAGCGCGGCCGCGCCGACGGCGAAGTGCTGGCCCTGCTGCAGCAGGGCCTGGAGGGCGCACCGCGCACCGGCTACGTGACCCAGATCCAGGGCGAGTTCAACGCCATCGACCATGCGCTGGCGCGCCTGGCCCCGGGCGACCTGTGCCTGGTGCTGGTGGATCAGGTCGAGGAAGCGCTGGAACACCTGCGCCAGCACGTGCAGGGCGCCAAATGACGCCCCGCGCGCGGGAGCTGCTGCAGGCCGCCGGCCTGTCCGCGCTGCTGCTGGGCGCCTGGGGCGCCCGCGCCGAACAGGTGGGCTCGGTGGACACGGTGTTCAAATTCATAGGCCCCGACCACAAGATCGTGGTCGACGCCTATGACGACCCCAAGGTCCAGGGCGTGACCTGCTACGTCTCGCGCGCCAAGACCGGCGGCATCAAGGGCGGCCTGGGCCTGGCCGAGGACCGCGCCGAGGCCTCCATCACCTGCCACCAGACCGGCCCGCTGCAGATTCCGGCCCCCCTCAAGCAGCAGGAGGAGGTGTTCAGCGAACGCATCTCCCTGCTGTTCAAGCGCCTGCGCGTGGTGCGCATGGTGGATGCCCCGCGCAACACCCTGGTCTATATGACATATTCGGACCGCGTCATCGAAGGCTCGCCCCAGAACAGCGTGACGGCCGTTCCCGTTCCGCGCAACACCCCCATTCCGCTGGGCAAATAAGGCCGGCTCTCAGGGTCGTGCGTGCTGCGCGATCTCATGGCAGGCGCGCACGAAGGCCTGCAGCGCGGGCGATCTGCGCTTGCCCGCGCGCTGCACCAGCGAGAAATCGCGCCACATGCGCGGCAGCGTGGTGGGCAGCACGGCCAGCTCGCCCGACGCCACCAGGGCCTGCACCAGCACGCGCGACAGGCAGCTGATACCCAGGCCCTGGGCCACGCAGCGCGCAATGGCTTCGGAGCTGCCCAGCGTGGCCCCGGCCGGCAGCTGGCGCAAATGCGGCAGAAGGGCGTGCTCCACCATCTCGCGCGTGCCCGAGCCCGGCTCGCGCAGCAGCCAGCGCGCCTGGCGCAGGGCCGCCACGCCCAGCGGCCGCAGCGCCGCCTCCTGCACCAGGCCATCATGGGCCGCGGCGACGATGACCAGTTCGTCGCGCATCCAGGGCTCGACCTCCAGTCCCTCCCACTGGCTGCTGCCCTCGATCAGGCCCAGGTCCACATCCAGGGCCTGCACGGCCTCGCCCACTTCGCGCGTATTGGCGATGCGCAGGTCCACGCTCAGCTGCGGATGGCTGCGTGCCAGCCGGGCCAGCACGGCCGGCAGCGCGTAGGTGCCGATGGTGGTGCTGGCCGCCACACGCAGGCGCACGGGCAGGCCCTGGGTGCGCGCCGAAAACGCCTGCTCCATGCCGCGCGCCTGCTCCAGCAGGGCCAGGGCCTCGGGCAGCAGGGCGCGGCCGGCGTCGTTCAAGGCCAGGCGCCGACCCACGCGCTCGAAGAGCTGGGCACCCATGGCCTGCTCCAGCTGCTGCAGCGCCGCGCTGGTCGCCGACTGGGACAGGGCCACGGCGTCGGCCGCCGCCACGGTGGAGCCCGTCTGGGCGACGGCACAGAAGATTTCGAGCTGGCGCAGGGTCAGATGGAGCATGGCGTCAGTGTGGCGCAGGCATCAACCGCTTTTCCCGGTTGATGCTACAAAAACTATTCGTTATACGAATATAGCCAACAAATCTAAAGTGCCTTCCATGCTGCGGCCCACGACCGCGGCGCACAGGCACCATGAATACCGCATCCGTCCCCCACACCGCACCATCCTTCCTGCAGCCGCGCCGCTGGGCCAGCCTGCTGCCCGGCCTGCTGCTGGCCGGGTCCCTGGCCGCCATCGCCACCTGGCTGGCACGCCAGCCCCTGCTGACCGGCAGCGGCCTGAGCGCGCTGACCCTGGCCATCTGCCTGGGCCTGATCGTGGGCAACACGGTCTATCCCCGGTTGGCGCCCGCATGCCACGGCGGCGTGGGCCTGGCCAAGCAGCGCCTGCTGCGCGCCGGCATCGTGCTCTACGGCCTGCGCCTGACCTTCCAGGACATGGGCCAGGTCGGCCTGGCCGGCGTGCTCGTCGATGCCCTGGTCCTGACCAGCACCTTTGTGCTGGCGCAGTGGCTGGGCCGCCGCGTTTTCGGGCTGGATGCGCGCACCACGGTGCTGATCGGCGCCGGCAGCTCCATCTGTGGCGCGGCCGCCGTACTGGCCACCGAGCCCGTGATCAAGGGCCGGGCCGAGGATGTGGCCGTGGCCGTGGCCACGGTGGTGGTTTTCGGCACCGTGGCCACCTTCCTCTACCCCGCGCTCTTCCACTGGAACGCTGCCCATGGCTGGCTGGACATGTCGCCG
Source organism: Burkholderiaceae bacterium (assembly GCA_031253795.1). GTDB lineage: Bacteria > Pseudomonadota > Gammaproteobacteria > Burkholderiales > Burkholderiaceae_C > Comamonas. Next base: position 207,627 of record JAIRVR010000017.1, on the reverse strand, counting down.
GCCCAATACGGCCTGTACGTGGGCTCCACCGTTCACGAGGTGGCCCAGGTCGTGGCCGCCGGCGAGGCCATCGCGCCCGAAGCCGCCGACGTGGCCGTGATTTCCAAGATGGTGCGCGTGATGATGCTGGCGCCCTTTCTGATCCTGCTGTCCATGGCGGTGTCGCGCGGCGGGCGCGGCAGCCAGGCCGATGGCGGCCGCCCGGGCCGCGTCACCATCCCCTGGTTCGCCCTGGGTTTCGTCGCCATGGCCGGCGTGAACTCGCTGGGCGTGCTGCCCGCCGCCGCGGTCCAGGCGGGCGTGCAACTGGACAACGCCCTGCTGGCCATTGCCATGGCGGCCCTGGGCCTGACCACCCATGTCAGCGCCGTGCGCGCCGCGGGCACGCGCCCCCTGCTGCTGGCGGCCCTGCTCTTTGCCTGGCTGCTGGCGGCCGGCCTGCTGCTCAACCGCTGGGTGCCGACCTGGTTCTAGCGAAGCCGTGGGCATGACCCTGATGTAGATGTTGCTTCAATTAATTTGCAATACAAATTAATTGAATTGCAAACATAATCGGAGCATGTCCTTTGCCTCCGCCCCTCCCCGCGCCCGTCTCGGCTTCCTCATGGTCACCCTGGTCCGCCAATGGCGGCGCCAGGTCGAGGAACAGCTGCTGGCCGACGGCCTGACCGATGCCACGTGGGCGCCGCTGATCCACCTGCGTGCCTGGGGAGACGGTGTCACGCAAAAGGAACTGGCCGAACGCGTGGGCCTGGACGGCTCCAGCCTGGTGCGCCTGCTGGACATCCTCGAAGGCCACGGCTGGGTGCAGCGCCGCGCCGACGAAGGCGACCGGCGCAGCAAGCGCATCTTCCTGACCGACGAGGGCAACCTCGCCGTGGACCGCGTGCGCGCCACCATGCTCCAGGCCGAGCTGGCCATGCTCCAGGACCTGGACGACGCCGAGGTCGAGGCCATGCTGGCCGGCATGGCCAAGATCCAGGCACGCATGGCCGCCCTGCGTGCCGAGGCCACGCCATGAGTGCCATCCAGCAGAGCTACGGCCGGCTGATCGATCGATCGGCGCGCTGGGGTTTCGACCCTGTGCGACTGCGCCAGCACCTGCGCACGGCCTTCGCGGCCTGCCTTGCCCTGCTGGCGGCCTGGCAACTGGGCCTGGAGCATCCGCAATGGGCCGCCATGACGGTCTGGGCCGCCTCCCAGCCCCTGCGTGGCCAGTTGCTGGAGAAAAGCTTTTTCCGTGTCGCGGGTACCGTGGTGGGCACGGCCGTGGGCGTGGGACTGGTATTGCTGGCCCGGGGAGATCTGCTGTGGCTGGTGCTGGGCCTGGCCGTATGGCTGGGCCTGTGCGCGGGCGTGGGCAATCTGCAGCGCAGCTTCATGGCCTACGGCACCATGCTGTCGGGCTATTCGGCGGCCATGGTGGCCCTGCTGGACAGCGGCCACCCCGACCAGGTCTTCGCCCTGGGCTGGGACCGGCTCTTCACCGCGCTGACCGGCGTGTTCGCGGCCCTGCTGGTGGGCTGGCTGTTCACGCCGCGCGGCAGCGGCATCCCCGGCCATGCCGAGGTGCGCCAGCTGTTCTCCCAGCTGCTGCGCGACCTGGCCGCCAGCCTGCAGGCGCGCGGCCACTACGCGCTGGGTGCGCAGGAAATCGCCAGCCGCCTGCTGGCCATGGCCGTGATCGAGGAAGGGCTGGACCCGCATGCCGCAGGCTCCCAGCGCTCGCGCGAGGCCGTGCGTGCCCTGCGGCGGCTGATGAATGCCCAGATCTCGGCCTTGCTGTGGCTGCGCGACGCCCCCTCGCAGGAACCGCCCCCGGCCTTCGGGCCCGATCAGGCACGGCAGGCCGCCGAGGCCTTGCGCGAGGCCGCCCGGCTGCTGGAAACCCAGCCGCAATTGCACGAGGCCGCGGCGGCCCTGGTACGCGCACGCGAGGCCGCCCAGGCCTGGCCCGGCGCGGCCGACATGCTGGCGCCCATGGGCTTTGCCCTGCAGGCCCATCTGGCTGCCGCCCACGACTTTCCCCTGCCGCCAGGCCACCGCTCCCACCAGTGGCCCGTGGTATTGCACAGCGACTGGCTGGGTGCGCGCCGCGCCATGCTGCGCGCGGCCTCGGCCATCGCCATCGTCGGCCTGCTGTGGGTGGCCACGGGCTGGAGCGGCGGCGCCTACATGCTGCTGGGCATGTCCATCATGCTCACCGTGTTCTCGGGCTTCGAAAACCCGTCGGCCACCATGCGCCACGTGACCCTGGGCCAGGCCATGGGCGTGCTCGTGGCCCTGGCCTGCCAGTGGCTGGTCTGGCCCCTGGCCGGCAGCCAGGCGGGCCTGGTCTGGCTGATGATGCCCTTCGTCTTCGTGGGCGCCCTGCTGTTCTCGCACCGGCGCACCACGCTGTCGGGATACGACTGCAACATGGTGCTTCTGCTTTTGCTGCAGCCCCACTATCCGCAGACAGCCAGCTTTGCCCATGCCCTGGCCCTGGGCCTGGCCGTGGTCTCCGGGCCGCTGGCGGGCTGGGCGGCCTACCGCTTCATCCTGCCGGTGACGCTGCAGGGACGGTTGCAAGGCCTGCGCGCCATGATGGTCCACGAACTGCAGGACATGGCGGCCACGCCGCGCCATGCGCGCGACGGACGCATCTGGCGCGCCCGCCTGTACCACCGGCTGCTGCGCCTGGTGCGCATGTCCGAGCAGGCCGGTGGCCAGCAGGGCAGCCAGGCGGCCGAATGCGGCCTTGCCGCCCTGCACGTGGGCCGGGCCATCCAGGCCCTGCACCAGCTGTCCGAGGAATCCACCCTCGCCGATGGCACGGCCCGTGCCGTGCGTGCCGCACTGCTGCGCCTGCAGCGGCTGCAGTCCGCGCCCCAGGATTGCCCCCCCCTGCTTGATGCCCTGGCCCGGCGCGTGGCACCGCGCCACCCCGACCAGGCGCGGCCGCTGCGCCAGGCCGCGCATGAAATCGGCACGCACCCGGACTTCTTCGGCACCGCGCACTGAGCCCGGCGGCGGCCATGCCACAATGGCCTTTCCACGCCATCATTGCCCTGTTTCCCGAGGATGAACCGCATGCCGTGGACCGACCTGGCCATCACTTGCGCGCACCTGGTGCTGCGCCCCTTCACCGCGGCCGACGCCGACGAGGCCCTGGCCTGCATCACGCCCACGCTCACACGCTACCTGTCCTTTGATCCGCCCGCCGACGGGCAGGCCTTCGAGGCCGTGTGGCGTGGCTGGCTGGCCGGCATGGCGTCCGGAACCGACTGGAACTTCGTGCTGCGCGAGCGTGGCAGCGGCCGCTTCCTCGGCCTGCTGGGTCTGCACCGCGCACACGAAGCCGAACCCGAGCTCGGCATCTGGATCCGCGAGGATGCCCATGGCAAGGGCCATGGGCGCGAAGCCGTGGCCGCCCTGGCCGCCTGGGCCCGCGCGCAGTTTGCGCCCCGGGCCTTTGTCTATCCCGTGGCCGAGGCCAATACCGCCAGTCGGCGCATCGCGCAAGGCCTGGGCGGCGAGGTGGTGGCCCGCCAGCAGCGCCCCAAGTACCCGGCCGTGGTCTACCGCATTCCCGCTGCCACCCTGCCGGAATGAAAAAACGGCCCCCGCGGGGGCCGTTGCGCCGTGGCATGCGGGCCGGTATTACACGGCGGCGATCGACACGGCCTTGGAGACCAGGTAGGGCTCCAGGGCTTCGGGACCACCTTCCGAGCCGTAGCCCGAGTCCTTGATGCCGCCAAAAGGCATTTCGGCCGAGGCCATGGCCGGCTGGTTGATCCACAGCATGCCGGCCTCCACCTGCTGGGCCAGCCGGTGCGAGGTCTTGATGGAGCGTGTGAAGGCATAGGCCGCCAGGCCGTAGGACAGGCGATTGGCCTCGGCGATGGCCTCGCCGATGTCGTCGAAGCCGCGGATGGCGGCCACGGGGCCGAACGGCTCCTGGTTGAAAATCTCGGCGCTCAGGGGCACGTCACCCAGGACCGTGGGCGCGAAGAAGTTGCCTGCGTCGCCCAGGGCCGTGCCACCCGTGAGCAGCTTGGCGCCGTGCTTTTGCGCGTCCTGCACGAAGTGGGCCAGTGCCGTCACGCGGCGCGGGTTGGCCAGCGGACCCATGCTCGTGCCCTGCTCCAGGCCATTGCCCACCTTGAGCGATTCGGCATGGGCGACCATGGCGCGCGTGAATTCCTCGCGCACGCTGTTGTGCACCAGAAAGCGCGTGGGCGAAATGCAGACCTGGCCCGCATTGCGGAACTTGGACGCGCCCGCGGCCTTGACGGCCAGGGCCACGTCGGCGTCCTCGGCCACGATCACGGGCGCATGGCCTCCCAGCTCCATGGTCGAGCGCTTCATGTGCTGGCCCGCCAGCGCGGCCAGCTGCTTGCCCACGGCCGTGGAGCCCGTGAAGGTGACCTTGCGGATCACGGGATGGGCGATCAGGTAGGAGGAGATCTGCGCCGGGTCGCCGAAGACCAGGCCCACCACGCCTGCCGGCACGCCGGCATCGACAAAGCACTTGAACAGGGCGGCCGGAGCAGCCGGGGTTTCCTCGGGCGCCTTGCACAGGAAGGAGCAGCCCGTGGTCAGGGCCGCGCCGATCTTGCGCACGATCTGGTTGACGGGGAAGTTCCAGGGCGTGAAGGCCGCGACCGGGCCCACGGGCTCCTTGATCACCAGCTGCTGGATCTCGGTCTTGCGCGAGGGCACGATGCGGCCATAGACGCGCAGTCCCTCGTCGGCAAACCATTCGATGATGCCCACGCCGGCCAGCACCTCGCCCTTGGCCTCGGCCAGGGGCTTGCCCTGTTCCTGCGTCAGCAGGGCGGCGATTTCGCCGGCACGCTCCTTGAGCAGGGCCGCGGCGCGACGCATGATGGCGCCACGCTCGTGCGCCGACACATTGCGCCAGACCTCGAAACCGCGCTGGGCCGCGGCCAGTGCACGGTCCAGATCGGCGGTATCGGCATGGGCCACATGGCCGATGACCTCGCCGCTGGCCGGGTTGCGCACGGGGATTTTCTTGCCGCTGGCGGCGTCCTGCCATTGGCCGTCGATCAAAAGCTGGGTATCGGAGTAAGGGTGGCTCATGCTGGATGTATTCCTCAAAGAGACGGGTCCGGCCCCTTGGGGGCCGGCACGGAAAAGGCAGGCGCGGCCGGCGCGGAACCACGTTGCCATGCCGCAAAGCGGCCTGGTCCATCGCATCCGTCGTCGCATGCATGCTCGCCCGGGACCATTCTAGAAAGCATTGGCGGCCTTGGCCTGGCAAAACTGTCCCAGACTTGTCTAAGACTCATCCTAGGCTATCCACCTAGAATGCCGGGTCCCCATACTGTCAATTCCTTGAGAGGGAGTTCATGAGTCTGTCATTCAACACCATGGTGCGCAGGGGTTTGCACGCCCTGGCTCTGACCCTGGCCGCGGGCCTGGCCCATGGCCAGGCCGCCGTCAGCGTGGACGCACGGGTCCAGCCCGCCGACGCGCCACGCGAATTCCTGGCCTCCAGCAGCCTGGCACCGGTCCAGGACGTGACTCCGCTGCGCGTGGAACTGGGTGCGTGGAAGCACATCCAGGCGGCTTCGGCAGCGGTCGGAGGCGCCCTGCAGGTCGGCGCCCAGCGCCTGAGCAGCCAGATGGCCAGCGCCGATGCCCTGGGTTCGCAGCTGCGGTGGAAGCGCTCGGCCAGCGGTGGCTGGCTGGCCGCGGTCAGCGTGCGCTCCGAAGGCGCCTACGGCATCCGCCTGGGCGTGGAAATCGAGCAACTGCCGGGCAGCGCCCTGCTGCGCGTCTATGCCCAGGGCGAGCGCGCCAAGGCCTACGAGGTCGCGGGCCAGCGCGTGCTGCAAGCCATTCAGGCCAACCAGGATGCAGGCGATTCCAGCGCCGACGGCCGCACCTGGTGGACACCCGACAGCGGCGGCGACGAGGCCACGCTGGAAATCGAGCTGCCTCCGGGCACGCCGCCCGGCATGCTGCGCGTGGCCATTCCCCGCGTCATGCACGTGCACGAAAACCTGTCGCTGCCACTGCAAAGCGAGGGCGAAGACGGCATCGACGTGCAGGCTTCGCTCAATGAATCCCTGACCTGCCACCTGGATTCCACCTGCTACGACGCCTACGCCGCGCAGCGCAATGCCGTGGCCCGCATGTTCTACATCAAGGACGGCCTGGGCTATGTGTGCTCGGGCACGCTGATCAACGACGTGGCCCAGAGCGGCACGCCCTACTTCCTGACCGCCAACCACTGCATCAACACGCAGACCGTGGCCTCCACGCTGGAGACCTCGTGGTTCTATCGCACGCCCTCGTGCAACAGCCGCACGCTCTCATCGGCCAGCAAGACGCTGCGCAGCGGCGCGACCCTGCTGTACGCAACGGCCAACCAGGACGGCTCGCTGCTGCGCCTGAACGAGGCTCCGCCCGCAGGCGCGGTGTTCGCGGGCTGGACCACGACAACGCCGGCGACCGGCGTCGACGTGGTGGGCATACACCACCCCAAGGCCGACCTGCAGAAGATCAGCTTCGGCACCAACTACGGCGCGCTGGCCTGCCAGGCCTCCAGCGATACCGGCATGCTGTGCGGCGGCTCGGTGCAAGGCTCGCCCAACTTCTACATGGTCAGCTGGCAGCGCGGCCGCACCGAAGGCGGCAGCAGCGGTTCGGGCCTGTTCGTGGATGGCAAGCTGGTCGGCACGCTGTATGGCAACGACGGCGAAACCTGCACCAACACCGGCAGCGTTTCGGTCTACGGCCGCTTCGACATGCTGTACCCGGCCATCAGCCGCTGGCTGGCAGCGGCCAGCAGCGCTCGCGCACCGGTCTACCGCTTCTTCAACACGCGCACGGGTGCCCACTTCTACACGGCCAACGCCGAGGAACGCGACTACGTCATCGCCAATTACCGCGAGTTCCAGTACGAGAACGTGGCCTTCTATGCGGCCACGCAGCAGTTGCAAAGCCTGAGCCCCGTCTTCCGCTTCTACAACGCCAGCACGGGCGCGCACTTCTACACCATCGACGCCTTCGAGCGCCAGCAGGTGAACATCTACTACAAGAGCTTCAAGGACGAAGGCCCGGTATGGTATGCGCTGCAGCAGGCCGGCACGGACTCCGTGCCCATGTACCGCTTCTTCAACCTGCAGACCGGAGCGCACTTCTACACCACCAATGCCGCGGAACGCGACCTGGTGATCTCCATCTACCCGGCCTTCAAGTACGAGGGCGTGGCCTACCACGTCTGGAGCTCGCAGTAAGCTGCAGGGCGCAGACCGCTGCGCTCCCCCCGACCCGACAGGCCCCGCGATGCGGGGCCTTTTTCATGGCCGGCCCCGGCCGGTTCAGGGCAGGACCACGCCCTGGCCCACCAGCACCAGGCCCGGCGGCAGGCTGTCGCCCAGGCTGCGGCGCGCGTCCTGTGCATCCATGGGCTGCACCTGCTCCACCAGGTCCAGCCAGCGCTGCGGCGCACCGGCCGCCCCCAGGCGGTCGAGCACGCGCGCACGCTGCGCATCGGACAGGTCGCGGGCACGGTCGCCCGTCATGCGCGCCATCTGCACGGCGGCGAACATGGCGGTCTCGTTGCGGCGCCAGTCCTGGGACAGCGTGGCATCCAGGAATTCCTGCACCGCCTCGGGCGGCATGACGCGGTGGGCATTGGCGGCCAGCGGCATGCGCGCCGCCAGCCGGCCTATGGCCCACCAGGTCTGGGGGGTCTCGCCAGGGTGGCTCAGGCGCTGCAGCATCCACTGGCCCATTTCCTGGCGGTACTGCCAGGGCACGGCCTCCATGGCCGCGAACAGGCGCAGCATGTCGTCGTAGCTGCCGTGGGCGGCCTTGCCCTGGCTGCGCTGCACGGCCTGCTGCATGTGGCCGGCCACGGCCTGCTGCATGTGGCCGGCCACTTCCTCCAGCAGCTGCATCTGCTGCGCCTCATCCAGGCCGGCCGCCACGCGGCGCCAGAACACCCACCATTCCGTGCGGTTGGCGCCTTCGCCGCCATGGCCCAGCCCCTGGGCATGCAATGGCCAGAGCTGCTGCATGCGCCAGCCGTCCAGCTCGGCACCCACGCCGGGGCGCAGGCACCAGCCCGCGAGATTGAGCCAGACACGCTCATGCTCGGCCGTGCGGCGACGGCGGCGGGCACGCGCCAGCAGCGCATCGAACAGGGCGCGCAGCAGGCCCAGGTCCCAGTCCTCGCGCGGGCCCAGCAGGCGCTCCAGCGACTGGCGCAGCTGGCGCACTTCTCTGGCGCCCACTTCCCGCGCCTGGCTGCCGAAGATGCGGTCGATCAGGTCCACGGCCTGGGCCAGCCGGCCCTGGCCTGGCGCCGGCGACCGGCCACCCTGCGGGCCGTCGGCAGGGTCCGCCAGCGCACCGCGCACGCTGAAGGGCAGCAACCAGTGCTGGCCCGGGTCCGCGGCCGACACGCAGCGCACCTCCAGGGTGCCGACCTCGCTCATGGTGGCCTGCAGCACCACTTCGACCTGGGCCTTGTCCCGGCCTTCGGGCGCAGGCAGCACGGCCGACAGGGCCGGCAATTCGACCCAACCCTCGCCCTCCAGGGCCGCGATCTGTCCAGCCTGGGCCGGCGCGCCGGCCAGGCTGTTGGCCACCAGCGAAAAGCGCACGGCCTGGCCCAGCCGCAGGGCAAAGCGCCTGCCGCTGAGCACCATGCGCACGCCCTCCTCGGTACCGCGCGGCAGCAGGCAGATTCCACGGGGCGCATCGCCCTCCTTGCCGGGCAGCACCAGCCAGTAGCTGCGGGCCGAACCACCGCCTATGCGTGGCACGGCGACCGGTGCCGGCACAGGGACGGCCGCCGACGGCTGGCCGGCCTGCCGCTCGGCCTGCCATTGCGCCTGCCATTGGGCCAGTCCGTGCGCAGCCGCGCCACGGGCCACGGCCCAGTCGGGATGGGGGTTGTGCAGCAGGCGCAGGGGCTGGCAACGCCACGACTGCAGCAGCCGGGCCAGCCGCTGGGCCAGAGCATGGGCATGGAAAACGCCCCCATTGAGCAGCAGGCTGTCGGGCAGCTCGCCTTGCGCATGGTGGGCCAGAAAACGGGCCAGATGGCGCGAGATGGCGGCATCGGCCGGATAGGGCAGGCCCAGGCCGCGCAGCGCGCCCTGGCGCCTGACCGGCATGTCGCCAGGCCCGGCCATGGGCAAAAAGCCCTCGACCACCCATTCGCGCAGCACGTCGCGTTCCAGCGTGACCGAGCGTGCCTGCGCCATCAGCCGCGACCCGCTGCCCAGCAGGGTGATCTCCACCGAAGCGGGCGCGTCCTCGGCCAGCAATGCCTCCTTGGCCAGGCGGCAGCGCTGCACCAGCTGGGCAAAGCGCGCGGCCGGCAAACGCTCGCCGTCCGGCGCGAAACCGGCTTCGATGCGGTGGGCAATGGCCAGGTCCATGTTGTCGCCACCCAGCATCAGGTGCTCGCCCACGGCAATGCGCGTGAGTTCGGGCAGGCCGCCATCGGCGGCGGGCTGCACGCGGATCAGCGTCAGATCGGTGGTGCCGCCCCCCACATCGGCCACCAGCACCAGCCGGCTGTGCGCCAGCTGCGCGGCCAGCGCATCGCCCTGCAGCACCAGCCAGTCGTGGAAGGCCGCCTTGGGCTCCTCCAGCAACTGCACCGCGGGCAGGCCGGCCAGCCGGGCCGCCTCCAGCGTGAGCGCGCGCGCGCCTTCGTCGAAGGAAGCGGGCACGGTCAGCACCACGCACTGGTCCCGCAGCGGGGCGCCAGGGTGGCGGCGGTCCCAGGCCTGCCTCACATGCGCGAGATAGCTGGCCGATGCCTGCAGCGGCGAGAGCTTGTCCACCTCCTCGGGCGCCCCCCAGGGCAGGATGGCGGCCGTGCGGTCCACGCCCGCATGCGACAGCCAGCTCTTGGCGCTGGCCACCAGGCGGCCCGGCACGGCGGCGCCCAGGTCGCGGGCCCAGCGGCCGACCACGGCGGGGGCCTCGGCCCGGGCACTCAGGGCCGCCCAGGGCTGCTGCCAGGCATCCCCCAGTTCGCCCGGTGTCGCCTGGTAGCGCGCCGAGGGCAGCAGGGGCCGGGCCTCGACCTCGCTGGCCGAGACACGCTGCTCCAGGTCCAGCAGGGCGATCTCTGCGGCCTGGCCGCCGACAGGTACATGGGCCACCACGGTATGGCTGGTGCCCAGGTCGATGCCCACCACATGGGCGGCGCAGGAATGCAGGGATTCGGAATCAGGCATGGGGCGGAGGGTTCAGGCGTCGGTGTCTTTCTTGCGCCAGCGCTGCGCCGCCGACCCCAGCTTGTCGGCCGCCTGCACGATGGAGTCCTTGGCGTCGCCCACCGTGTCTCCCACGGCGATGGCCGATTTTCGCAGCAGCGTGCCCGAGCCGTCGATGGCCGACCCCGCCATCTGCGACACGGCCTGGACGCCGGCGCTGGAGGCGCGCTTGACGCCATCGGCCGCCGACCCCACCGAGTCCGCCACCAGGCCTGCCGCGCCCGCCCAGAGGCTGCGCACCACGCGCCGGCCCTGCTCGGCCACGATGCTGCCCAACAGGCCTGCCGCGGCCAGCGTGGCGCTCTTGCCCACGGCCTGGGCGTCGGGTGGCGACAGCGGGGTGCAGTAGGCCCTAGTGATCAGGCCCACACGCAAGGTGAGCAAGGCATTGGCCGCCCCGTTGGCCAGGCTGTTGACCAGCAGGCTGGAAACGCCCTGCATGCCGGGCACGGCACCGGCCAGCGCCGGCGCCGCCGCGCTGATGACCGGCGCCACGACCTCGGCATAGTCCAGCTCCTCCAGGCTGCCCGAAACCAGCAGGCTGCCGGCCACGTTCGAATACAGAAACCACAGCTGGCGCGGCGTGGGCCGCAGCCGGTACAGCGCGGCCATGCGCCATACCAGGCGCAGCTGGGAGCCCAGAACGACCAGGCCGTCGAGGCGGCCGTTCTGGATCAGGGCCGTGCCCACGAACACGCCCGCCGCCGTTTCGCGTGCCATGCGCTCGGCCTCCACCCCCAGGGCAGCCAGCGCCGCATCCGGATCGCCCTGGCGGGCCGGCTCCTGCACGGCAGGCAGCGGGTGCGCGGCCAGGTGGGCCTGCAGCCAGGCCCGGTAGGCCGGCATCTGCGCCGGATCCGCCGGCGGCCGCATGGCCCGGGGAAGGCGCAGCAGCAGCCACAGAGGGTACAGCAGCAGTGCAGCCGCCAGAACCAGCAGCGTCCAGAACAGCGGCTGGCCCGCGCCTGCGTGGATCCGGTCGGCCGCCTGGGCCAGCTGGGTGAAGGTCGCCACCAGCGAAGCGCCCGCGTACAGCAGCAGCAGGGCGCCGAGGACGGTCAGGGCACGGGCGATGGTCTTGCGCATGGTCTGGTCCTCGATAGGGCGGCTTGCAAAAAGCGGCGGAAAAGCGGCGGTCAGGCGCTGGTGTCGGCCCGCACGTCGAATTCCACCTTCCAGCGCTCCTGGCCGCCCACGGGCACGGCGTTGAGCTCCAGGGTTCCAATGTCGGTCACGCGCGCATGCAGGGTGACGGGCACGACCTCGCCGCTGGCGCGGCCTTCGGCGGGCAGATGGGCCTCGATGTCCTGCAGCTCCACCAGTTCCTCGGGGCCCCAGAAATCCAGCACGGCGCCGACCTGGTCGGCACGGCGCACCGAGGAGCCGAAAAAGCGCAGGCGCACGGGCTCGCCCACGACCAGGCCGAACTCCTGGGCCTGCAGCGCGACTTCCGTGCCCTCTTCCATGCCGAAGGGTGCCAGGCACAGGGCCGAGATGGGCGGCTCCATGCCGGGAATGGCGGGCATATTGCTTTCCACGCCCACGTAGTAGCTTTGCGCCGTGCCGCCGCGGATGCGCATGCCGCGGCCCTGGCGCACATGGCCATAGTAGGCTGCGCCACGCGCCACGGCCAGGTCGAGGTTGGCGCCTTCCAGCAGGCGCGCGGGCGCCGCGCCCTCGGCGGCCAGCCAGCCGTTGATGACGTCGAGAATGCGCTGCTCGATCTGCGGCGCCTTGAGCACGCCGCCGTTGAACAGGATGGCCGAAGGATGGAGAAAGCCCGCACCTTCGGGCTGTGCGTCTTCCAGGCCTTCGATCTGCTGCGTGGCGCCGGCCTGGCGCGACAGGAAGGCCGCCAGGTGGCGGGTGACGGCCGCGTCCTGCGCATAGGGCAGGCCCAGCTGGGTCAGCGCGGCGCGCGCGCGCACCTGGGGCTTGTCGGAAACGGCCACGCGCGGGAAAAAGCCTTCCACCAGCATCTGCAGCACTTCGGCCTGGGTGACCTCGGTACGAATGCTGCCGCCGATGAGCTTGCTGCCCCGGCTGGGCACGACCACGGGCACGGAGACCAGGGAAGCGTCGGCCAGCAGCTGCTCCTTGGCCTGGCGGCAGCCATGGGCCAGGGCCCGGGTCTGCCAGGCATCCAGCGGCTTGCCCTCCTGGGCCAGCTTGCGCGCCACGCCATAGGCCAGGGCCAGGTCCATGTTGTCGCCGCCCAGCAGGATGTGCTCGCCCACGGCCACGCGCTGCAGCTCCAGGCTGCCCTCTTTTTCCTGCACGGCGATCAGGGACAGGTCGGTGGTGCCGCCACCCACGTCCACCACGAGGATGATGTCGCCGTGGCGGACCTGCTTGCGCCACTGGCCGCCGCTGGCCTGGATCCAGCTGTAGAGCGCGGCCTGGGGTTCCTCGAGCAGGTTGAGGTTCTGGAAGCCCGCGGCGCGGCAGGCCTCGGCCGTCAGCTCGCGCGCGGCAGGGTCGAAGGAGGCGGGGATGGTGACCGTGATGTCCTGGGCGTCGAAGGGCGCCTCGGGATGGGCCTGCTCCCAGGCCCAGCGCAGATGGGACAGGTAACGGATGGAGGCCGTCAGCGGCGAGACGCGATGGACTTCTTCGGGCGCGTCGGCCGGCAGCAGCGGCGAGCGGCGGTCCACGCCGGGGTGGCACAGCCAGCTCTTGGCGCTGGACACCAGACGTATGGGCGTGGCCGCACCGCGCGAGCGTGCGAACTCGCCCACCACGAAGTCCTGGCTGGCGCCCCAGGGCAGGGCCATGTCGGCCGCCGTGAGTTCGCTGTCGTGCGGAAGATAGAGGAAGGAGGGCAGCAGGGGACGCGCCTCCACGCTGGCCGGACCCGTGAGCTGGGGAATGGCGAGCACATCCTGCACCACCTTCTCGCCATCGCTGGCCTGGCGGTCCACATAGGAGAGGGCGCAATGCGTGGTGCCCAGGTCGATGCCGATGCTGTAACGGGACTGCTCCATGCTCACAGCTCCACTTCGGCCTGGGCCACGACGGCCGCTGCCTTTTCGTCGGTCAGCCGGGGCAGGCGGACCTCGTCCACACGCCAGCCGCGGTGGCCCAGCGTGCCCGTGAAGGGGGCCTGGCCCACCACATTGCCGGTCAGGCGCACGGCGGCGGCGTCGAAGCCGGCGGGCAGCGTCACACGGCTGCCTTCGGCCTCGGTGCGCACGGGAGCGATGCTGAAATGCTCGCGCAGGACCTTGCGGCAGCCCTCATGCACCACCCGCGCGGCCGCACCGATCTCGGCGTCGGCATAACCGGCCACGTCTTCCTGGACGAAGTCCACGAAGCGCGCCTCGCGCTGCAGCAGGCCCAGCAGCTGCAGGGCCGCCGTGTCGGTGGGCACCCGCAGTTCCACGGTCTTTTCGACGATGGTCTCCACCGGAACCTCGACACGCTTTTCGACCTGTTTTTCCACAGGCACCTCGACACGCACCTCGACGATCTTCTCGACAGGGACTTCCACGCGCACTTCACGCGGCGCGGGCGGGGGGACATCGGCGGCCAGGGCCTCGCCCGCCCGCAGGCGCGTGACGTCGGCGGCCAGGCGGCCATTGCCCAGGATGGCAAAGAAACTGCCGATCGCGATGGCGATGCGGCTCAGGAACGAGGGGGGAGTCTTGGAATTCATGGAATTTCCCGGCAGGAAAAAGCCCTGCCGGGCAAGGCGCCGCGCAGCAGGACGGGCAGGCGCCGCAGGGATGCTGCGCGCCCGCAGGGTTCGTGATGTTACCCAAAGCAACGAAGCCCCGCCCCGCATGCACCCCCATTCCCCCGTGCGCAAACGGGCAGGCGGCATAATCGCGGCTTCTTTCCCGCCCTCCATGGACCGCCAGCACCGCCTCCCCCACGCACTGACCTGCCGCACCGCCCTGCGCGCGCAGCGGCCCCAGCGCGTCCACGGCGTGCCCACGGCCTTCATCAGCCTCTGCGGCTTCACGGCCCTGCTTTCCGCCGCCGTGCGGAACGCCTGAGGCCAGCCCCTCGCCCCAGCGTCCGCACGGCCCCCGCCGCACACCACGGCAGGAATGCCCCCGGTTGCGCCGCCGCATGGCGCCGCACCGGCCCTGGAACCGGATTTCTGGAGCTGATGATGGACATGGAACTCTCGCAAAACTTTCTGCGCGCCAAAAGCCCCTGCGCCGCGGGCTTTCGCTGGTTCGTGCGCAACCGCCACGACGGCAACGATTACCAGCGCGTGCTGGACGCCCTGGTGGGCGACGGCCGCATCGAAGACGCACGCTGGCTGATGCACCAGTTCGGCCCCACCGACGCCGTGCTCGAGGTCGAACACCTGGAGGCCGAGGCCCTGGTCTTCGCGGGCAGCGTGGTCGTGCACGGCGAATTGCGCGTGCCCGGCCTGCTGGCCGTGGGCCGCTCGCTGCAGGCCGGCGCCGGCATCCACGCGGGCCGCATCGAGGCGGGCCAGGACCTGCACAGCGGCGGCGCCATCTTCTGCGCCGGCCCCCTGCAGGCCGGCGGCCGGGTCAGGGCCGCCTGGAGCGTGGAGGTGGGCGAGGGGCTGGGCGCCAGCGATGTGCGCGCCGGCTGGGAACTGCGCTGCGGCGCCGACCTGCGCCTGGAGGGTTCGGCACAGGCCGGCCAGGACATCGAGGTCGAGGGCTCCATCCACTGCGGCAAGGGCCTGCGCGCGGGCGCCAGCATACGCGCCCGGGGGCCGATACGGCTGGGCCACGGCCTGCATGCGGGTGCCGACGTGCAAAGCGGCAACCACATCGAGGCCGAATGGGGCCTGCGCGCCCAGGGTGACATCCGCGCCGCCTGCAGCATCCGCGCCGGCGAGACCCTGCATGCCGGGGGTGAAATCGAGGCCGGCCCCGGCTATGGCATCTACGCGGGGCTCAACGTGCAGCGCGACGCATGGCCCTCCTGTGCCTGGGTGCATGCCGCCCGCCGGCCGCCATCGCTGCTCAGCGGCTGGTGGGAAGGCGGGGGCGCAGCGGCCTGACGTGAGCAAAGGCTGCCGGCACGGGTGCAAAATGGACGCTCGCGTGCCCCGGCACCCATTCCAAGGAATTCCACACCGTGTTCACCGGCATCATCCAGGCCGTGGCAAGCATTGCCGCGCTGCGCGACCAGAACGGCCTGCGCACCTTCATCCTCGACTTTCCCGAAGGTTTCTGCGAAGACCTGGCCCTGGGCGCCAGCGTCTCCACCGATGGCGTATGCCTGACGGTGACCGAGATCCTCTCGCCCACGCGCGCCAGCTTCGACGTGATGCTGCAGAGCCTGAACATCACCACCCTGGGCAGCTATGCCGTGGGCGGGCGCGTCAATGTCGAGCGCGCGGCCAGGGACGGCGCCGAGATCGGCGGCCACCCGCTGTCGGGCCACGTGGACTTCACGGCGCCCATCCTGGAAGTGGCCTCCAGCGACACCAACCACCGCATCCGCTTCGGCATTCCCGAAGGCTTCCGGCACTATGTGTTCGCCAAGGGCTATATCGCCATCAACGGCGCCAGCCTGACCGTCTCCGAGGTGGACCGCCAGGCCGGCTGGTTCGAGGTCTGGCTGATCCCCGAAACGCGCCGCATGACGGTGTTCGAATCCAAGGGGACGGGCGACCTGCTCAATGTGGAAATCGACCGCAGCACCCAGGTCGTGGTGGACACGGTCCGCGAAACCGTGCAGCAAAGCCTGGGACGCCTCAAGCCCGTGCTCGAGGCCCTGCTCAAGGAGAAGGGCCTGAGCCTCGACGATTTCGTGGACGTGCCGAAACTAGGCTCCCCCTGAGTCTGAGTCGCTTCGCGCCTTCCCCGTGTGCACGGCGCCCTCTCTCGCTGCGGGGCGGCGCGGCAGGCACAGGCCCTTGCCTGGCGTCCCTGGTTTTGGCCACGCCGGTTTCATGAGCCACGGATCGTGCGCAGTACAAAAGAGGACGAATACCGTCCCCTCGGTTAGCGCCCTGCCGCCAGCGGCGGATTGAATCCGCGCAGGCGCAGCGCATTGCTGAGCACGAAAACGCTGGACAGCGCCATGGCGCCGGCCGCGAACACGGGCGAGAGCAGCGTACCGTTGACCGGATACAGCAGGCCCGCGGCCACGGGGATCAGGGCCACGTTGTAGGCAAAGGCCCAGAACAGGTTCTGGCGGATATTGGCCATGGTGGCCTTGGACAGGGCGATGGCATTGGGCACGCCACCCAGGTCGCCCGACATCAGCACCACGTCGGCGGCCTCGATGGCGATGTCCGTGCCCGTGCCGATGGCCAGGCCCACATCGGCCTCGGCCAGGGCCGGGGCATCGTTGATGCCGTCGCCCACATAGGCCAGGGTGCCGTGCGAAGCCTTCAGGCGCCTGACCGCATCGACCTTGCCACCGGGCAGGACCTCGGCCACCACCTCGTCGATGCCCAGCTGGCGTGCAATGGCTTCGGCCGTGCGGCGGTTATCGCCCGTGATCATGGCCACCTTCAGGCCCAGGCCGTGCAGGGCGGCGATGGCTGCCGGCGTGCTGTCCTTGATGGGATCGGCCACGGCGATCATGGCCGCCAGCCGGCCGTCGACGGCCGCGTACAGCGGGGTCTTGCCTTCGTCGCCCAGGCGCGCCGCTTCGTCCGCCAGCGTATCCACCTGCAGGCCCAGCTCGCGCATGAAGCGGTCGGCACCGATTTCCACGCGCACGCCGTCCACGTCGGCGCGCACGCCAAAGCCCGTCACCGACTCGAAGCGGTCCACCACGCCCAGGCCCAGGTCCTCGGCGCGCGCCGCGTCCACGATGGCGCGGGCAATGGGATGTTCTGAGCGGTCCTCCACGGCTGCCACCAGCGCCAGCACGCGGCGGCGCTCGCCCTCGAAGCCCGGTGCCAGCACCAGGTCGGTCAGCTCGGGGCGGCCGCGCGTCAGCGTGCCCGTCTTGTCCACGGCCACGACGCGCGCGTCCTTGAGGGTCTGCAAGGCTTCGCCCTTGCGCAGCAGCACGCCCATCTGGGCGGCGCGGCCCGTGCCGACCATGATGGAGGTGGGCGTGGCCAGCCCCATGGCACAGGGGCAGGCGATGATGAGCACGGCCACTGCATTGACCAGCGCAAAGCTCAGCGCGGGCGACGGCCCCCAGACCAGCCAGGCGCCGAAGGTCAGCAAGGCCACGGCCATGACGGCGGGAACGAACCACATGGTGACCTGGTCGACCAGGGCCTGTATGGGCAGCTTGGACCCCTGGGCCTGCTCGACCATGCGGATGATCTGGGCCAGCAGCGTATCGGCGCCCACCTTGGTGGCGCGAAACGCCAGGGCACCGTTCTGGTTGACCGTACCGCCCACCAGTTCGGCGCCCGCCGTCTTTTCCACAGGCACGGGCTCGCCGCTGATCATGGATTCATCCACGAAGCTGCTGCCTTCGATGACCTCGCCATCGACGGGAATGCGCTCTCCAGGCCGCACCTCGACGATGTCGCCCGCACGCACGGCGGCGATGTCCACCTCCAGCACGCTGCCCTCCCGGCGCACGCGCGCCGTCTTGGCCTGCAGCTGGACCAGGCGGCGTATGGCCTCCGAGGTGTTGCCCTTGGCGCGCGCCTCCAGGAAGCGGCCCAGCAGGATCAGGGCCACGATGACGGCCGAGGCCTCGTAGTAGACGTTGACCGTGCCGGCCGGCAGCCATCCGGGCGCGAAGGTGGCCACCAGCGAATAGGCAAAGGCCGCCGAGGTGCCCACGGCCACCAGCGAATTCATGTCGGGCGCGCCGCGCAGCAGCGCGGGAATGCCCTTCCGGAAAAAGCGCAGGCCGGGGCCGAACAGCACGATGGCGGCCAGCACGCACTGCAGGTACCAGCTGTTCTGCGTGCCCACGGTCTGCCCCACCCAGTGGTGGAAGGCCGGCACCATGTGGCCGCCCATTTCCAGCACGAAGACCGGCAGGGCGAACACGGCGGCCACGATCAGCGAGCGCCTGAGCGATTCGCGCTCTTGCGCCTGGCGCTGCCGGGTCTCGTCCTCGGCCCCGGGGGCAACGCCGGCGCCTGCAGCCTGCAGCGGCCGCGCCTCGTAGCCTGCCTTTTGCACGGCGGCCACCAGGGCCGCCACATCGCCGGCGCCCGCCCATTGCACCTGGGCACGCTCCGTGGCCAGGTTGACGCTGGCCGATTGCACGCCCGGCACTTTCTTGAGCGCACGCTCGACGCGGCCCACGCAGGAGGCGCAGGTCATGCCCTCGACCTCCAGCTCCACACCGGACTGCGGCACCTCGTAGCCGGCCTTCTCGATGGCCGCGATGGCGGCGGGCAGGTCGGCCGCGCCCGCGAAGCGGATGCTGGCCTTCTCGGTGGCGAGGTTGACCGCGGCCTCCTCCACGCCGGGCAGCTTCCTGAGTGCGCGCTCCACGCGCCCCACGCAGGAGGCGCAGGTCATGCCCTGCACGGGCAGGTCAATGGCCACGCCGGCCTTGGTCAATGCATTCATCGCCTACTCCTTCTGACTCGATGGAAGCACTTTAAAGATTGCCACCATGTCAAGGTCAAGCCCCCGCATCCAGGAACGTGTCAGCCACCACCACGGTGCTTGCCACGGTATCGAGAACGGCTTTTCACAGCCATGTCATCTGCGGCCGCGAGCATCGGCGGCCGTGACAAACCGATACAGAGAGAAACCGTTCATGTCCCTGATCTCCCGACGCCCCGCCCTGCGCCCGCTGACCGCCGCCCTGGCCACCAGCGCCCTGCTCGTCGCCTGCGGCGGCTCCGGCAACGACACGCCCGCGGGTCAGCCGCTGGAACTGCGCATTCTGCACATCAACGACCACCACTCCACGCTGGAGTCCAAGAGCAAGACGCTGCAGCTGGACGCCGGCACGGGCAAGGCCGAAGCCGTCGCGGTGGATGCCGCAGGCTTTGCGCGCGTCACCCAGGCCATCGAGGAACTGGCCGCCCAGTCGCCCAACGTGCTCAAGCTGCATGCGGGCGACGCCCTGACCGGCACGCTGTACTTCAACCGCGCCGGCGCCGACGGCGAGGCCGACGCGGCCCTGATGAACACCGTCTGCTTCGACGCCTTCACGCTGGGCAACCATGAATTCGACAAGGGCGACACCGGCCTGAAGTCCTTCCTGGACCGCCTGAAGTCGGGCACTTGCAAGACACCGGTGCTCAGCGCCAACGTGCGCTTCGGTGCCAACTCGGCCCTGAACGCGGCCAAGGCCCCCGGCTATGTCAGTCCCTCCACCGTGGTCGAACGCGGCGGCCAGAAGATCGGCATCGTCGGCCTGACCATCGCGGGCAAGACCAAGGCCTCGTCCAGCCCCGACCCGGACACCACCTTCGAGGACGAAGCCACGGCCGCCCAGCGCGAAATCGACGCGCTGCGTGCCAAGGGCATCAACAAGATCATCGTCATGAGCCACGTGGGCTACGAGTACGACCGCCAGATCGTGCCCAAGCTCAGCGGCGTGGACGTGGTCGTGGGCGGCGACTCCCATACCCTGCTGGGCCCCGATGTGCTCAACACCACGGGCGTGGGAACGCCCGGCGGCGCCTACCCCACGCGCCTGACCGACAAGGACGGCAGCCCCGTCTGCGTGGTCCAGGCCTGGGAATACGCCCAGGTGGTCGGTGACCTCAAGGTCCAGTTCGATGCCGATGGCCGCGTCACCCAGTGCACGGGAACGCCCCATGTGCTGATCGGCGACAACTTCACCGTCGGCGGCAAGGCCGCCACCGATGCCCAGAAGACGGCCCTCAAGGCCAGCGTCGCCGCCACCGGCGTGCTGCGCGTGACCCAGCCCTCGGCCAAGGCCACGGCCGTGCTCCAGCCGTTCAAGGACAAGGTCGCCCAGTTCAACCTCAAGCAGGTCGCCACCGTGCCCCAGGAACTGTGCTCGCGCCGCGTCCCCGGCGGCGTCGGCACCATGAACTACAGCCAGTCCAGCGCGGCCTGCAACGCCGAAGGCAGCGTGAGCGTGCGCGGCGGCGACATCCAGCAGCTGGTGGCCCAGGCCTACCTGGAGGAAGCCAACCGCCACTATGGCGGCGCCGACATCTCGCTGCAAAGCGGCGGCGGCGTGCGCATTCCGCTGCTGGGCCAGACCACGGCGGCCCAGGTCATCCAGGTCCTGCCCTTCGGCAACAAGCTGTTCCGCCTGGACATCACGGGCACCGAGGTCAAGAGCATGCTGGAAGACGGGCTGGAAGCCGTCTACGGCGCCAGCGGCACGACCGGCCCCTACCCCTACACGGGTGGCCTGCGCTTCGACGTGAACGCCGCGGCGGCCGCCGGCCAGCGCGTGTCGGGCGTGGAAGTCTTCGACAACACCAGCAAGACCTGGAAACCCCTGGACTCGGCCCGCACCTACAAGCTGTTCGTGCTGAGCTTCAATGCCACGGGCGGCGACGGCTACAAGACCCTGGCCGCCGTGCCCGATGCACGCCGCCTGGATATCGGCGTGCTCGATTCCGATGTGTTCTTCAACTACATCGAGCGCCAGCCGGTGGACGCGGTCTCCGGCCTGCCGACCCTGTCGCGCCTGTCCACGGACCTGTACAGCACGCGCAGTTTCCAGGGTGGTCGCTGAGCCTTCCCTGGTTCGGTCAGGGGTCTGGTTCTGATCCCTGCCGGAGCTTGTTTTTCGAGGCCGGGTTTCGGCCCGGCGGCCGACCTACTTTCTTGCCCTGCAGCAAGAAAGTAGGCAAGTCGCCTGCCGGGGCGAGACCCGACCTTGGAACACAACCCCTGGGCAGGGTCACAAAAAGACCACCACCACCAACAACTCAACCAATCCGAGCGATCACAGCCCCCAGCGCCTGCGCCTTCCCCGCCTCGGCCACCAAAGAAACCTTACCGCTGCGGTGCGCAGCCACCTGCATCTCCATCTTCATGGCCTCCATGACGGCGATCACATCGCCTTCCTGGACCGTATCGCCATCCGCGACCTTCCAGGCATGCAGGTTCCCGGCGATCGGCGAGGTCACGGCGGCGGGATCGGCCACGGCTTCGGCGGCAGGCACGGCCGCCACGCCCCCGCCCGCCGAGGCCAGGCCCTGCAGCAGCACGGCCGGCAGGCCCAGCGCCACGCGGCGCCCGTCGATCTCGACGGCGCAGCGCACCAGGCTGGCGTCGGGCATGGGCTCGGCACGCACGGCGGCGGCCAGGGGCTCGGCGAAGTCGGACTCGATCCAGCGCGTGTGGACCTTGAAGCCGTCCTGGCCCACGAAGTCGGCGTGGGCAATCACGGCGCGGTGGAAGGGCAGGACCGAGGACAGGCCCTCGATGCGGAACTCGGCCAGGGCGCGGCGCGCGCGGGCCAGGGCCTGCTCGCGCGTGGCGCCGCTGACGATGAGCTTGGCCATCAGCGAATCGAAGCTGCCCGGCACCACCGAGCCGGCCTGCACACCCGAATCCAGGCGCACACCGGGGCCCGAGGGCGGATCGAAGCGCACCACGGGGCCGGGCGTCGGCAGAAAGCCGCGGCCCACGTCCTCGGCGTTGATGCGGAACTCGATGGAGTGGCCCAGCGGTGCCGGTGTTTCGGTCAGGGACAGGGCCAGGCCGTCGGCGACGCGCAGCTGCTCGATCACCAGGTCCACGCCCGTGGTCTGTTCGGTCACGGGGTGCTCCACCTGCAGGCGCGTATTGACCTCCAGGAAGGAAATGGCGCCGGTCTGGCTGAGCAGGAACTCCACCGTGCCCGCGCTCACATAGCCGGCCGCCGCGCAGATGTCTCGGGCTGCCGCGTGGATCCGCTGGCGTTGATCGTCGCTCAGGAAGGGCGCCGGAGCCTCTTCGACCAGCTTCTGGTTGCGCCGCTGCAGCGAGCAGTCGCGCGTGCCCAGCACCACCACGTTGCCGTGGGTATCGGCCAGCACCTGGGCCTCGATGTGGCGGGGCCGGTCCAGGAACTGTTCGACAAAGCATTCGCCGCGGCCAAAGGCCGTGACGGCCTCGCGCACGGCCGAGTGGTACAGCTCCTCGACCTCGTCCATGCGCCATGCGATCTTCATGCCACGGCCACCGCCGCCGAAGGCCGCCTTGATGATGATGGGCAGGCCATGCTGCTCGGCGAAGGCCAGCACCTCGCTGGCATCCCTGACGGGATCGGGCGTGCCGGCCACCAGCGGGGCGCCGACCTTCAGGGCGATCTTGCGCGCCTCGACCTTGTCGCCCAGCTGGGCAATGGTCTCGGGCGAAGGGCCGACCCAGCGCAGGCCGGCATCGAGCACGGCGCGCGCAAAGGCCTCGCTCTCCGAGAGAAAGCCATAGCCGGGATGGACGGCATCGGCACCGCTTTTGCGTGCGATGGCGATGAGCTTGGCGACATTCAGATAGGTGTCGGCCGGGCGCTCGCCATCGAGGCCGTAGGCCTCGTCGGCCATGCGCACATGCAGGGCGTCGATGTCGGCATCGGCGTAGACGGCCACGGACTGCACGCCGTAGTCGGCACAGGCGCGGGCGATGCGGACGGCGATTTCGCCCCGGTTGGCGATCAGTACTTTTTTCATGCTCTGCTTTCAGGGGCCGCAAGGCGCCGGCGGGCGCCTCGCGGCATGCGGTTCGTCAGGCCTCGGGCCGGTAGGGCGCGAAGGCACGCAGGGGGTTGAAACGTATCCAGGCTCCCACGGGAATCTGGCCCGCAAGGTCCAGGTGGTGGGGTGCCACGCAGCCGATGACGGGGTAGCCGCCGGTCAGCGGGTGGTCGGCCAGAAACAGCACGGGCTGGCCATTGGGCGGCACCTGGATGGCGCCCAGGGGCGTGCCCTCGCTGGGCAGCTCGCCGTCCACGGCGCGCGTGAGCGCGGCTTCGCCGGCCAGGCGCAGGCCCACGCGGTTGGACTGGGGCGTGACCTGCCAGCGCTGGCCAGCCAGCAAGGCCACGGCCTCGGGGGTGAACCAGTCGGTGCGCGGGCCCAGCTCCACGTCCAGCACCACGTCCTGGCCCGCGACGGGCAGGAACGGCGGCGGCAGCTCCGGTGCGGCCACGGCCGTGCGACCTGCAGGCCGCACGGGCAGGATCTGGCCCATGGCCAGCGGCTCGGGCCCCACATGGGCCAGGGTGTCGGTACAGGCACTGCCCAGCACGGGCGCCACCTCGAAGCCGCCGCGCACGGCCACGTAGCAGCGCGCACCGGCCACGGGCTGGCCCAGGGAAAGCTGGTCGCCATCGGCCAGGGCCAGGGCCTGGTAGCGCTGCACGCTCCAGCGCCTACCCTGGGCCGTGGTCACGGTCAGCGGCGCGTCGGCACCCGTGACGGCCACCACGGTTTCGCCCCGGCTTTGCAGGGACAGGCCACCGCCCACGGTTTCGAGCACGGCCAGGTCGCTGGCATTGCCGACCAGGCGGTTGGCGGCCTTGAAGGCCGCCTGGTCCATGGCGCCCGAGGCCGACACGCCCTGCCCCGCCTGGCCCAGGCGGCCACGGTCCTGGAACAGCGTCATCAGCCCCGTGGCCTTCACAAGCAGCGCGTTGCCCGCGGGCACTTCGGCTTGCACGGCAGCGGGCGCGGATTCGGCGTCCGCATGCTCCATGCCTGCGGCATCGACAAAGCGCACGCGGTAGCCGGGCTGCAGCAGCGCTGGAAGCGCGCGTGCCAGGTCCCACATGCGCTCCGACGTGCGACCTATCAGTTGCCAGCCGCCGGGGCTGGCCTGGGGATAGACGGCGCTGAACGTACCGCCCAGGGCCACGGCGCCGGCAGGCACGCGCGTGCGCGGCGAACTGCGGCGCGGCACGTTGAAAATCGGATCGCCGCCGCTGAGGTAGGCGAAGCCGGGCGCGAAGCCGGTGAAGGCCACGGTGTACTCGCTGCCCGTGTGGCGGCGCACGACTTCCTCGGGCGTGATGCCCAGCAGCCGGGCCACGTCGGCCAGGTCCTCGCCGTCATATTGCACGGGGATGTCGATCAGGACATCGCTGCGCCGGGCCCGCTGGCCCAGGTCGCGCGCGGCGATGCGGCGCACCAGGTCGGCCACGCCCACCTGGGTCGGCGCGAACTGCACGAGCACGGTGCGCGCGGCGGGCACCAGCTCCTGCACGCCCGCGATGGGGTCGCGCTGCAGCGACCCCAGCAGGGCCAGCGTCTCGTCGAGATCGGCCAGCTCCACCATCAGGGCCTGGCGGTTGACGGGTAGAAAACGCATGGACATTCCTCAGCCCACGAAAGAAGAGATGCGCACGCCTTCCCGTTCGAAGCGTTCGCGCAGGTGTCGGGCAATGGCCACGGCGCCGGGGCTGTCGCCGTGCACGCAGATGGAGTCGGCGGCAATGCGCACCAGGCTGCCGTCCACGGCCCGGACCACGCCGTCGCGCACCAGGGTCAGCATGCGCTCGGCGATCTGGTCCACGTCGTGCAGCACCGCACCCGGCTCGCGGCGCGACACCAGGGCGCCCTCGGGCGTGTAGCCGCGATCGGCAAAGGCCTCGGCCACCACGGTCAGGCCCGCGTCGCGCGCCCAGTCGATCAGGGGCGAGCCGGCCAGGGCCACCAGGACCAGGCTGGGGTCGATGGCGCGGATGGCCGCGATCACATCGCCGGCCTGGCGCCGGTCCTGGGCAATGGTGTTGTACAGGGCGCCATGCGGCTTGACATAGCGCACGCGCGTGCCGGCCGCCTGCGCCAGACCCTGCAGGGCGCCGATCTGGTAGATGATGCTGGCCACCAGGTCGCTGCTGGCCACGTCCATGTTGCGACGGCCAAAGCCCACCAGGTCGGGGTAGGACACATGGGCACCGACCATGACGCCGCGCCCCTGGGCCGCCTTCAGCGTCTCCAGGATGCCGGCCGGGTCACCGCCATGGAAGCCGCAGGCCACGTTGGCACTGCTGACGATATCCAGCATGGCCGCGTCATCGCCCATGCGCCATGCGCCCAGGCTTTCACCCAGGTCGCTGTTCAAATCCATTTTCATCGTTCTCTCCTCGCCGGTTCCAGCGCATCAATGCAGCTGGCCGGCGGTTTCCTTCAGGTCCTGCGCCACGGTCAGGGACGTGCGAATGGTTTCGCGCAGGGCGGCCACCTGGGTGGCCAGGGCCATGCTGGCCATGCCGGGCCGGCGTGCCGCCTGCTCGGGCAGGGCCGGCACATGGATGAAGCCGCCGCGCGCGCCGGCTTCGCCACGTCCTTGCGCCAGCCAGTGCATCAGCGCGAAAAACACATGGTTGCATACAAAGGTGCCCGCCGTGTTCGACACGGACGACGGAATGCCTTTCTCGCGCAGCTGGTGCACCACGGCCTTGATGGGCAGGGTGGAAAAATAGGCCGCGGGTGCGCCGGGCACCACGGGCACGTCCACGGGCTGGTAGTCCGCGTGGTCGGGAATGCGTGCATCGTCCACATTGATGGCCACACGCTCGGGTGTGAAATCCACCCGCCCGCCGGCCATGCCCAGGCAGATGATCAGCACCGGCCGCACCTGCTCAAGGGACTGGTGCAATTGGGCGATGGCCGCGCCGAACACGCAGGGCAGCTGCTCCGCATGCACCGTGGCGCCGGCAATGACCTCCCCGTGCAGGGCGCGCGCCACTTCCCAGGAAGGGTTGACGGGGTCCTGCTCGAAGGGTTCGAAGCCGGTCACCAGGACACGGAGGCTTGTGGGTTGGGTCGTCATATCCAGGTCTTATGGGTATCTCGGCGATTCTTGTTCCACCTGCACCCCCTGACCGAAACCCGGGGACGCCGA
The DNA here is from genome assembly GCA_031253795.1 of Burkholderiaceae bacterium. Lineage (GTDB taxonomy): Bacteria > Pseudomonadota > Gammaproteobacteria > Burkholderiales > Burkholderiaceae_C > Comamonas. The sequence goes on along the minus strand of JAIRVR010000017.1, from coordinate 181,724 downwards.
GGAAGGGCCTGGGCCAGCCGCGCCGCCCCGCACCGAGGGTGCCGCTCCCCCCGCGAAGCGGGAGGGGAAGGCGCGAAGCGACTCAGGGGGTACTGATTCCTCAGCGGAACATCAGGAAATACAGCAGGAACACATTGGCCGTCAGCAGCGCCAGGGCCGTGGGCACCTGGGCGCGGATCACCGCGTTCTTGTCGATCTCCAGCAGGGCCGCAGGCACCAGGTTGAAATTGGCGGCCATGGGGGTCAGCAGGGTGCCGCAGTAGCCCGACAGCATGCCGACGGCAGCCATCACGGCGGGATCGCCATGGTAGACGCCCACCAGCACGGGCACGCCCACGCCGCCCGTCATCACCGGGAAGGCCGCGAAGCCATTGCCCATGACCACGGTGAACAGCGCCATGCCGATCACGTAGACGGCCACGGCCACGAAGCGGATGTCCATGTTGATATAGGTGGTGGTCACATAGGCCACGGCCTTGCCCACGCCGGCATCGGAGAACACCAGGCCCAGCATGCCCAGCATCTGGGGCAGGACCAGGGCCCAGCCCAGGGCGTCGGTCAGGCGGCGCGACTCGCGCATGCCCTGGGCAGGCGTCTCGCGGGTCAGCCAGCAGGCCAGGGCCAGGGCCAGCACACAGCCCACGCCCAGGCTGACCAGGGTGGTGTTCTTGGGATCGAGCAGGGGCGTGCCGCCGAACACCAGGTGCGAGGCGCTGAGCGTGCCGACCATGGTGATCAGAGGAATCGCCAGGGCCGGGGCGAACAGCTTGTTGCCCAGACGCCGTGCGCTGGCCAGGTAGTCGGCATCGCTGCGCGGTGTGTGGCGGCCGCTGCCCACGCCGCCAAAGCCCGCGATCAGGGCCATGGCCACGGCGATGACGCCGACCACCACGGGCGACAGCTCGTTGCCCACCAGAAAAACGGCGGCATACAGGGCCCAGAACAGGCCGCTGGACCAGCGCTTGGGATTGCTGGCGTCGCGCAGCGTCATCACGGCCGTGACGGCCAGGACGAAGCCGACCAGGTAGTACAGGTGTTGGATGCTCAGCGTCATGTCAGGCTCCCTTGGCTTCGGTGGCGGCCGCGGGTTGGGCGCTGGCCTGGCTGGCCTGGTAAGCGGCCAGTTCGCGCTGCAGCGTGCGGTCCAGGCGGTTCAGGCGCCAGGCGTGGATGATGAAGGCGCAGATGGCCGTGGGAATGCCCCACAGCGCCACGTGGATGGGCTCGACCTCGATGCCGGCTTCCTTCAGGAAGGTGGTCATCAGCACGATGGCGCCGAAGGCCACGAAGATGTCCTCGCCGAAGAACAGGCCCACATTGTCCGTGGCGGCCGAATAGGCGCGCAGCTTGTCGCGCACCTTGGCGGGCAGCACGCCATAGCGCGACTGGGTCGCGCCTTCGGCCATGGGCGCCAGCAGCGGACGCACCATCTGAGGATGGCCGCCCAGGCTGGTCAGGCCCACGGCGGCCGTGAGCTGGCGCGCGGCCAGGTAAACGATGAGCAGGCGGCCCGCCGTGGCCGACTTGATCGAACTGATCCAGCGCTGCGCATGCTGGCGCAGGCCATGGCGCTCCAGCAAGCCGATGACGGCCAGCGGCAGCAGGATGATCAGCGGCAGGTTGCGCGTCTTGATGAAGCCCGTGCCTATGGTGGCCAGCACCTTGTCGACGGGAAAGCCCGCCGCCAGCGCCGTGCCGATGGCCGTGACGATCACGACCATCATGGGGTTGAAGCGCAGCACAAAGCCCGCCACGATAATGGCCACGCCTATGAGCGGCCACAGATTGATGTCAGTCGGCATGAATACCTCCCGTCGAACACCCCCTGGGAACGCAATGGCCTGTTCCTGCCACAGCCCGGTTTTGTTCAACAAAAAATGAAAGTTGTCTTACAAGAACGAATTGTGAGCATGACAATCTTTGCATAGACATAGTACAAACCCGCATATCCTTGCCTACAAGCTCAGCGCTTCGCTGGGAAGACGGCATGCACGGTGCCCGCCCCCCGGGTAAAACCCAGGCACCGCGCCGGTCCTGGCGCAAGACCGCTTCCTACAATGGGCCGCACCTCCACTGCCGCCGCCCGCACCGACATCCATGCGCCGCCGCCAACTTGTCTCCGCCCTTCCCCGCGCCGCGACCCTGCTGGCGGCACCGGCCCTGGTGCGCCACGCACTGGCCGATGAACCCGGCCTGGCCGCCAGGACACTGACCATCGGCTGTTCGGCCGCCATGACGGGGCCGCTGGCCAGCTTCGGCAAGGACATACAGCAGGGTGCCGAGGCCGCCATGGCCCAGATCAATGCGCGCGGAGGCATCCACGGCCGCACGCTGCGCCTGCAGCTGGTGGACGACGGCTACGTGCCCCAGCGAACGGCCGACAACGTGAAGAAGATGCTGTCCCAGGGCTCCGCCTTTGCCCTGCTGTCCTGCGTGGGCACACCCAACAACACGGCCATCCTGCCCCTGGTCGAGGAGGCCGGCATCCCCTATGTGGCGCCCTGGACAGGCGCGTCTTCGCTGCGCCAGCCCTCGCGCAACGTCTTTCATGTGCGCGCCAGCTACACCACGGAAGTCAACCGTCTGGTCCAGCGCCTGGCCGGCATGGGGCTCAAGAGCATAGGCATCGTCCACCTGGACAACGGCTATGGCCGCGAAATGCTGGAGGACGCCACGCGCGCTCTGGCCGGCCTGAACATGAAGCCGGCCCTGCAACTGGCCGTGGCCACCGACGGCAAGAATCTGGCCGATGTGGTGGACAAGGCCGCCGGCGCCCACCCCTCAGCCCTGCTGCTGGCCACGGCCGGCACGGTATCGGCCGACCTGGTGCGCGGCCTGCGCAAAAGCGCTCCGGGCATGCTGCTGTCGGGCCTGAGCGTGACCCTGCCCCACGACAGCCTGGCCCGGCTTGGCGAGGATGCACGCGGCCTGGCCATGACCATGGTCGTGCCCTCGCCCCATCTGGCCAGGCTGCAGCTGGTGCGCGACTACCAGGCGGCCATGCGCGCCAACCGGCAGCAGGAGTTTTCGCTGGGCAGCCTGGAGGCCTATGTCAACACACGGGTGCTGGCCGAAGGCCTGGAACGCGCAGGCCGCGACCCCGGCCAGGCCCGGCTGCGCACGGCGCTGGCCGGCATACGCCAGTGGGACCTGGGCGGCTTTGCCATCGACTACGGCAGCCAGGCCCCTTATGTGGGATCGGGCTTCATCGATCTGGGCGTGCTGGGCACGGGCGGGCGATTGCTGGGCTGAGCCCCGGCCCTCGCTACACTGCGCTCTGGCCTTCACATCCGCTCCACCATGACCCGTAGCACCGAGATCCAGAACCTGACCGACCGCGTGACCGAGCAGCTGCGCAGCAAGCTCATCGACGGGGCCTGGGAACCCGGGCAAAAGCTGTCGGAGGCCGCTCTCAGCGAAAGCCTGGCCATCTCGCGCAACACCTTGCGCGAGGCCTTCCGGCTGCTGACCAAGGAAGGCCTGCTGGTGCACGAGCCCAACAAGGGCGTATCGGTGGCCGCGCCCAGCATCGCCTCCATCATCGACATCTACCGCGTGCGCCGCATGGTGGAATGCCAGGCCCTGGCACAGGCCTATCCCATGCATCCCGCGCGCGCACTCATGCGCGAGGCCGTGGACACCGCCCAGCGCAACCGCGAAGCCCAGGACTGGTCGGGCGTGGGCACGGCCAACATGTCCTTCCACAAGGCCATCGTGCAGTTGGCCGACAGCGAGCGCCTGAACACCATGTTCGAGCACCTGCTGGCCGAACTGCGCCTGGCCTTCGGACTGCTGCGCGATCCGCATTTCCTGCACGCACCCTACGTGGACATGAATGCCCGCATCCTGCAGCAGTTCGAGGCCGGCCAGCCCGCCGAGGCCGCGTCCGCGCTCAACGACTACCTGGTGCACTCCGAGCGCCTGATCCTGGCGGCCTATGCGCGCCGCCTGGCCGAAAAAGGCATCCGGGTCTGACCCGCAGAAAACGCAACGGGCCACCGATCCCTCGGTGGCCCGCGCATGGACCGTCTTTTTTCAGCGTGTGCCCTGGCGCCGTCCATCCCAGCCCAGCCGGCCCACGGGGCCCAGCATCAGCTGCACAAAACCCCCGGCGATCGCCAGGTTCTTGAGGAACTGGATCAGCTGGCCCTTGTCGGCGAACTGGTTGTGGAACATCAGCGCCGAAGCGATGCTGAACACCGCCATCACGGCCGCGGCCTCCCGCGTCCGGTAGCCCAGCAGCAGGGCGGTTGCCACCCCCAGTTCCACCACCAGGGCCATGGCATAGGACAGCATGGGCAGAGGCAGGCCGGCCTTGGCGATATAGGCCATGGTGGCCTCCGGCCCCAGCAGCTTGCCGACCCCGCTGTACAGGAACAGCAGGCTCAGCAGCACCCGGGCCACCAGCGGGCCCAGGTCATTGGCACCCTGGGCCGGTGCGGAACGCGACAATGCTTCAGCCCGGGACACGGCCGGCTCCCTGGCCTTCGGCCGCCGTCACGGAACCACCGAGGCGCTGCAGCTCGGCCAGGTACTCGGGGCCGCTGCGCAGGCGCTGGTACTGGGCCAGGTGCTGCTGGTAGTCGGCATCCCAGTAGTTGCCATCGATGTTCTGGTACAGATCGAGGCCGGCGCGCTTCCACATGGCCAGATCGGCCTCCACTTCGGCACGCGACAGGGCGCGGCCGGTGCTGACGGGTTGGTCGCCGAACCAGGTTTCCGAGGAGACCTGGGCGCCTGCCGGGGCGGCCGAGGCCAGGCCCGACCATGCGGCGGCGGACAGTGCGACGATGGCGAGGAGTTGCTTGGTGTGCTTCATGGCGATTCCTTGATCAAAACCTGCAGCGCGTGATTGCTTTCTGCATGCCTGAAGTCTCTCCCCGGGGGTGCCTGCGCGTCAGTGCCTAAACGCACAGTCTTTCGCAAACAGCGGCCCCCGTCTTGCCCTCAGGGCCACTGCAGCGCCGGCCTTGACACCTGCAGCACCCACAGCGGCCGCGAGCGCCCGCGCACCTGGACCTCGGTGGCCCGTCCCAGCCCGGCTTCCACCCCGGCGCGGCGCGCCACCTCCTGCGACAGCACCAGGCGGGCTTCGGCGCGCTTGGTGTGCTCCTGCAGGCGGCTGGCGGTATTGACCACCTCGCCCACGGCGGTGAAGCTGGTCGTCTGCTCGAAGCCCACGCGGCCCACGGCCGCGCGGCCCGCGTGCAGGCCCATGCCGAAGTCCAGCGGCTGGCCGAACTGGGCCTCGAAGCCGCTGCTCCAGTCCTGCATGCGCCGGTCGATGAGGGCGCTGGCATGCACGGCCTGGCGGCAGGCCGTGTCCAGGTCCTGGTCCAGGCCGAAGATGGCCATCACGCTGTCGCCGATGAACTGGTTGGCCAGCCCCCCGCTGTCGCGCACGGCCTGGCCCACCAGCTCGAAATACTGGTCCAGCACCCAGGACAGGTCCACGGGCCACTGGCGCTCGGCCAGGCCGGACCAGCGGCGCAGGTCCACGAACAGGATCGCCACCTCGCGCTCCTCGCCCCGGCGCGCCGGACGCTGCGATGCGGCCGCGGAAAACAGCGGCACCACCTGGATGTCGCCCGTGGGCCGCAGCTGGCAGGCCAGGCGCACATCGTCAGGCGCGCCCACGCGCTCCAGCGTCAGGCGCTCGGCGCGCCGGCTCCGGGGCAGGTGGGCCGGGGGACCGCTGACACGCACTCGGCAGGTGGAACAGCGCGCCTTGCCACCGCACAGCGACAGGTGCGCGATGCCGTGCTCGCGGCTGGCCTCCAGCACGCTCAGGCCGCGCGGCACCTGGACCGTGCGGCCCGGATAGTGCAGCTGCACGCGGGCGCCGCCGCGGGCGCGCAACATGCGCCACAGGCCGCGCCCGACCAGGGGAATGGCCAGCAGTGCCAGCCAGCCCTCGCGCAGGTCCGCCGTCAGGCCGCGCAGCCATTGCGCAGCCTCGGGCGAAGGCACGGGCGGTGCCGGCAGGTCCGCGGCCTGGATTTCGCGCACCATGGACAGAATGCCCAGGGCCGCCAGCACGGGCAGCAGCACGGCCCCGGTCAGCAGCAGCGGCTGCCAGCGCCGCCAGGCCGGGCGTGCGCGCAGCGCCAGATGCAGGCCCATGCAGCCATGGGCCCAGGCCGCGCACAGCAGCAGCAACTGGGCGGCCATGCTCGAAGGGTTCCAGAACGAGCGCACGATGCGGTCGTACGAAGGCTCGACGGACCACAGTTCCTGCGCCAGGCGCGTGGCCGGCACATGCAGGGCCAGCAGCAGGGGCAGGCACAGGCCCAGGGCCAGGCGCAGCCCCTCCAGGGGCGGCATGCGCAGGCTGCGCCGTTGCCACAGCGCATGCAGGGCCATGGCCATGTGCAGGGCCAGCGCCCCATACAGCAGCACCGTGCCCGGCGCCGAACGCCACAGCCCGTGGATGACCGCGCGCGCCGACTCGGCCACCTGCAGCGACACCAGGCCCAGGGCATGGTTGCCCAGGTGCAGGGCCGCATACAGCCACAGCACCAGGCCGCTGGACCAGTGCAGGCTGCGCAGAAAGGGAAATGCCAGGGAGGGACGGGGTACGCGGGCCATGAAAGGGGTAAGGGGCCGCCGGAGCACGGCAGGCCGATAATCGGGCAAAACCGGCAGCCGGTCCAGGTTCTCTTGGTGGCGCCGGCCCCCGTTTTGGTTCCCATGGCTTCTTCGACACCCGCCCCGATGTCCACCTCTGCCGCACACACGCCATCGAGCTTCGCCCTGCGCCGCATCGCCCTGTTCGACGGACTGGCGGACGCCAGCCTGGACCGCATCGCGGCCGATTGCGAATGGCGGCCGCTGGCGGCCCGCCAGCCCGTGTTCAGCCGCTGCTCCACGGGCAGCGATGTCTTCTTCCTGGTCTCGGGCCGCGTGCGCATCACCACCTACTCGCCAGGCGGTCGCGAGGTCAGCTTCCGCGATCATGGTGCGGGCGAGCATTTCGGGGACCTGGCGGCCATCGACGGCCATGCACGCTCCACCGATGTGGTCACCCTCGAATCCTCGCTGCTGGCCAGCCTCACGCGCGAGGACTTCCTGGCCCTGCTGGCGCGCGAACCCGCCATCGCCATGCGCGTGATGGTCGACCTGGCCGGCCTGGTGCGGCGCCTGACCGACCGCGTCATGGAACTGAGCACGCAGGGCGTGCCCACGCGCCTGCATGCCGAGCTGCTGCGCCTGGCCCAGGAGGCCGGCGTGGCCCCCGACCGATCGGCCCGCCTGGACCCCGCCCCCTCCCACGCCACGCTGGCCAGCAAGATCAGCACCAACCGCGAACAGGTCACGCGCGAACTGGGCGCGCTCACGCGGCGCGGCCTGCTGCGCAAGGAAGGCCGCCAGGCCCTGCTGGTGACGGATGTGCAGGCCCTGCGCGCCCTGATCCCGCCCGCACCCTAGGTTGCGGGCGCCCCCTCCCCGCCCGGCCCCAGCCGCCAGCCGCCGGGCAGGTGCTCCAGCCTGTCGGTCAGCGCCAGCGCGGCGAGAAAGGCCTCGTCATGCGAGACCACCACCAGGGCGCCCTGGTAATCGCACAGCATGGCCTCCAGCGCCTGCATGGAAGCCAGGTCCAGGTGGTTGCAGGGTTCGTCCAGCAGCAGCAGCTGGGCTGGCGGTTCGGCATGCAGGGCACAGGCCAGGGCGGCCTTGAGCCGTTCTCCGCCGCTGAGCTGCTCGCCCGACAGCGCCAGTTGCTGCGGCCCCAGGCCCAGCTGGGCCAGCCGCGTGCGCAGCAGGTCCTCGGCCAGGCCGGGGCAGGCCTGGCGCACCAGGTCCAGCACGGGCAGCGTACCGTCCAGACCCGACAGCCGCTGATCGAGGCAGGCGCTGGGGACGCACAGGCCGGCCCGGCCGGCGGCGGGCTGCAGCCGGCCCGCCAGCACCTCGAGCAGCCGGGTCTTGCCGCAGCCGTTGGGCCCGGTGATGGCCAGCCGCTGGCCGCCGCGCAGCGACAGATCGAGCGGCGCCTGGCCGTCCGCACCCGGCAGGACCACCTGCTCCAGCCAGGCCACGACACGCTGGCCTGCGCCCGCCGCCACGGGCAGTCCCTGCAGATGGATGGGCATGGCCTGCTCGACCTGGCCGGCCGCCTCGCGCACGCGCAGGTCCAGCCGCTCGCGCGCCGCCGCCTGCTGCAGGCGCAGCCGACCCGCCGAGTCTTCGCTGCGCTCCTTCTGGCGGTCCAGCAGAATGCGCGCCTGGTTGGCTTCCTGGCCCTGGCGGCTCCCGCGCGCCTGGCGCCGTTCCTGGCGCTCCTGCTGCTCGCGCAGCTGCTGCGTTTCGCGGCGGCGCTCCAGCTTGCGTTGCGCCAATTGCTCGCCAGCCCGGGCCAGGTCGCGCGCCTTGGCCTCGGCATACAGGCCGTAGCCGCCGCCATGGCTGCGCAGACCCAGCGGTGACAGCTCCACCGTGCGTTCCATGCCTTCCAGCAGGCGGCGGTCATGGCTGACCACGATCAGACCGCGCGGCCAGCGCTGCAGCTGACGCGCCAGGGCGGCGCGGCTGGCGCCATCCAGGTGGTTGCTGGGCTCGTCCAGCACCAGGTGGTCGGCCCCCGACAGCAAGGCCCCCACCAGGGCCACGCGCACGGCCTCGCCACCGCTGAGCGCATGGCCGGGCGTATCGGCGTTCACATGGCCCAGGCCCTCGATCTCCAGCTGCGCCTGCAATCGCTGGCGCAGATCCCAGCGGTCCGCCAGCCGCTCGAAATCGGCCGGGTCCGTGCTGCCGGCCTCGATGCGCGCCAGCGCATCGAACGCCGGCTTCAGCCCGGCCAGCGCGGCGACCGAAGGCTGGCCATGCCAGTCCGTGCACTGGGCCAGATGCCATACCGTGCCGCTGCGCAGGCACCGGCCCTGCGAAGGCGCCTGCAGCCCGGCCAGAATCCGCGCCAGCCAGGACTTGCCCACGCCATTGCGGCCGACCAGGCCGGTGCGGCGCTGGTCGAAGTGTTCACAGAGGTCGGAAAAAAGGGTTCTGCCGTCGGGCAGTACGCAGGACACGTGGTCCAGCGTTATGGTGGAGGTGCTCGTCATCGTGCATGCCAAGGATTGCCAACGCAGGGCCGTGCCGGGACGCGCAAAAGCGCATGCAAAGGCAGGGCGGGAAAGCGGGCCGCTGGGGGGCGGCGGCATCAATGGCGCATGGGACGGGGTGCTCCTGGAGGGATGGGGAGTGGGAATTATGGGGGATAGGCGCGGGATTTGCGGGAGAGCCTTTTCTTGCCCGTATCGGGAGCTTGCTTTTCGAGGCCTGCCTGCGGCCCGGCCTCCGAACGTGCCTCCACAGGGACAAAAAACAAGCGGCTCACCCCCACTGCGAAGCCAACATATACCGGCATCCCCAGTCCTGGGCCAGGCCCCTGGCCCTGCCCAGCACCACCCTCCCCGACTCGAAGTCCACCACCGCCGCCTGGTCCGCCGCCGCCGGCCGCGCGGGGCGCTCGCGGGTGCGGCCGTCGGTCAGCAGCCACAGCCAGCCTTCGCAGGCCCGTGCCGGCCCGCCATGGCGGGCCAGGAGTTGGCCGGCTTCGGCCACGGCGACCGACAGCGGCGTACCGCCGCCAGCGCCTATGGGAGCGATCCAGTCGTCGTTCCATGCCGCGGCCTTGCGCGGGGGCAGGCGCAGTTCCACGCGCGTGCCGGCAAAGCACAGCAGGGCCACCTGTTCGCGCCGCCGGTAGGCCTCGTCCATGAGAGCCAGGAGCACGCCCTTGGCACGTGCCAGTGCGCCGCCCGCGGCCATGGAGGCGGAGCAGTCCAGCACGAAGCAGTGCAGCCGCGTGCCCTGGGGCGGTTCGGGGCGGCGACGCAGGTGGGCAGGCTGCAGCGCGGCGCCGCCGCGCGCGGCCAGGGTGCGCGGCCAGTCCCAGCCGCCCGTGGCGGGGCCTGCGTCCGGCGATTGGGCCAGGCGTGGCTGGCCCGGCATGGCGGGTGCCGCCCCCGCAAGCCGGCCCTGTGCGGGCCGGCGGGGGCTCAGGCTTTTTTTGCGGAAAGGCCTCCGGCCTCGCGCGCCAGCAGCGCGGGCAGGTCCACGCGCCGCGTGCCCACGGGCTCGGGCGGCAGGGCGCCCCAATCGGATTCACCGGACGCGCCGTCGTCACGGCCGGTTCCCTGTGGCGGGTCGGTGTCCGGGGATCCGGCCGATGCCTGTGGCGGCACGGATGCCTGTGGCGGCGTCGGCGGCGGCGCCTCCGCCCGGGGGATGCCGGGCTTGCGCCGGTGGGCCAGCACCAGTTCGGCCACGGCGTGCACATGGGTGGGCAGCACGGCGGCATCGCCCTGCCAGGCGGCCCAGGCGCGCGCGGCGCGCAGCAGCACCAGGTCGGCGCGCAGGCCGTCCACCTGGGCGGCAATGCACAGCGCGCCCGCGGCCTGCAGCACCTCGTCGGACCATGGCAGGGCGCCGGCCTGCAGCAGGCGGGCGCGCGCGGCGCGCAGCTGGCCGGCCAGGGCGTCCTGGGCCGCCGCATGGCGGGCACGGAAGGCCGGGGCATCGGCATCGAACTGCAGGCGCGCGCGCACGATGGCCTGGCGTTCGGCCGGGTCGTCCACATTGGCCAGGCGCACGCACAGGCCCAGGCGGTCCAGCAACTGCGGGCGCAGCTGGCCTTCCTCGGGGTTCATGGTGCCCACCAGCACGAAGCGCGCCGCATGGCGGTGGGAGATGCCGTCGCGCTCGACCAGGTTGACGCCGCTGGCGGCTGCGTCCAGCAGGACGTCGACCAGGGCGTCGGGCAGCAGGTTGACTTCATCCACGTAGAGCAGGCCGCCATGGGCGCGCGCCAGCAGGCCGGGCGCGAATTTCAGCGCATGGCCGGCGAGCGCCTGGCCCAGGTCCAGCGAACCCGCCAGGTGCTCCAGCGAGGCACCCAGCGGCAGGGTGACGAAGGGCGCACCGTCCATCAGCTCGGCCAGGGCACGCGCGGCCGTGGATTTGGCCGTGCCGCGCGGCCCCTCGACCAGAACGCCGCCGATCTGCGGATCGATGGCGGCCAGCAGCAGGGCCTGGCGCAGCGCGGGCTGGCCCGCGATGGCGGCAAAGGGAAACAGCGGGGGCAGCGCGGGCTGCTCCATGGTGTGCGAGGAGTCGGTCATCCCTGCAGTCCTTCAAGATGGTGTTCCTGGTCCAGCAGCAGGTCTTCGAGCTGCTGGCGGTAGCCGCCAGGCTGCGCCCACAGGCCGCGCTGCATGGCTTCCAGCAGGCGCTCCAGCATGTCGCGCAGCGCCCGGGGATTGTGCTGCTGCAGGAAATCGCGCGTGGCCGCGTCCAGCACATAGGCGTCGGCCACCAGGGCGTAGTGGTGGTCGCCCACCTGGCCGGTGGTGGCGTCGAAGCCGAACAGATAGTCCACCGTGGCCGCCATCTCGAAGGCGCCCTTGTAGCCATGGCGCTTGGCGCCGTCCATCCATTTGGGATTGGTGACGCGCGCGCGCACCACGCGGCCGATCTCCTCCTTCAGCGAGCGCACGCGTGGCTGGGTGGGGTTGGCATGGTCGCCATGGTAGAGCGCGGGCTGGCGGCCCGACAGATGGCGCGCCGCCGCTGCCATGCCGCCCTGGAACTGGAAGTAGTCGCCCGAGTCCAGGATGTCGTGCTCGCGGCTGTCCTGGTTCTGGGCGACGATGTCCAGCCCGCCCAGCCGCCGGCGCAGCGCGTCGCCGGCGGGCACGCCCTCCACCTCCTGGCCATAGGCATGCTGGCTCCAGCCCAGGTAGGCCCGGGCCAGATCGGCGTCGCCCTGCCAGTCGCCGCTCTGGAACAGCGCGCCCAGGCCCGAGCCATAGTGGCCGGGCGGCGCGCCGAACACGCGCCAGCCGGCCTGGCGGCGCGCATCCTCGGCGCTGGCACCGCCCGCCTGCAGTTCGGCGGCTTCGGCCAGGATGCGTTCGCGGATGGGGTTGTCCTCGGCATCTTCTTCCTGCGCGGCCACGGCCTGCACGGCCGCGTCGAACATCTGCACGGCGCCCGGAAAGGCATCGCGGAAAAAGCCGGAAATGCGCAGCGTCACGTCCACGCGCGGCCGGCCCAGCCCGACGCGCGGCACGACCTCGAAATCCACCACGCGCTGGCTGCCGGGCGCCCACTTGGGCCGCACGCCGATCAGCGCGAAGGCCTGGGCGATGTCGTCGCCGCCCGTGCGCATGGTGGCCGTGCCCCAGACCGACAGGCCCAGGCTGCGCGGGTACTCGCCATGTTCCTGCAGATAGCGCTCGATCAGGCGGCGCGTGGCCTGCTGCCCCAGCTCCCAGGCGGCCTGGGTGGGGATGGCGCGCGTGTCCAGGGTGTAGAAGTTGCGCCCCGTGGGCAGCACGTCGGGCCGTCCGCGCGAAGGCGAGCCGCTGGGTCCGGGCGGCACGAAGCGGCCCTGCAGGCCGCGCAGCAGCTGGTCCAGCTCCTGGCCGCCACAGGCGTCCAGCGCGGGGGCGAGCACGCCGTGCACATGGTCCAGCGCGGCCTGGGTGCCGGGCCAGTCCCGGGCCGGCGCCCCCTGCTCCAGCAGTTGCTGGGCCAGCAGCTCCAGGCGCTCGCGCGTGTCGCCCTCATGGCGCCAGGGCTGGTCGCTGACGGCCTGCAGCGCCGCGGGCCGCGAGCCGGTCCAGGGACGTGCGGCCTCGATGCGCAGCGGGTCGAACTGCGGGCTGTCCAGCAGGTCGGCAGCCAGGGCATTGAGCAGCCCCGGGAACGGGCCGGCGGGAAAGCGCGCCAGCGCCAGCAGCGTGTCGCGCCGCTGGCGGCCCGCGGGCGAGGCGCCGAACACATGCAGGCCGTCGCGGATCTGGGTCTCCTTGAGCTCGCAGAGGTAGGCATCCACGCGCTCGAGCAAGGCCTCGTCGTCGCGTGCCGCCTCGGGCGCCAGGTCCAGCTTCAGCGCCAGTTCCTGGTCCAGGTGCTGGCGGCGCACGCTGTCCAGGATCTGGCGGCGCAGCAGGGCAGCGCGCCTGGCATCGACCAGCAGGGCGTCGTAGTACTCATCCACCAGGCGCTCCAGGTCCTGCATCGGGCCGTGGTTCTCGGCCCGCGTCAGCGGCGGCATGAGGTGGTCGATGATGACGGCCTGGCTGCGGCGCTTGGCCTGGGCGCCCTCGCCGGGATCGTTGACGATGAAGGGGTAGAGATGGGGAAGCGGCCCCAGGATGGCATCGGGCCAGCAGGCCTGGGACAGGGCCAGGCTCTTGCCCGGCAGCCATTCGAGGTTGCCGTGCTTGCCCACATGGACCATGGCGTCCACGGCGAAGCGGTCGCGCAGCCAGAAATAAAAGGCCAGGTAGCCATGGGGCGGCACCAGTTCGGCGTCGTGGTAGCTCGCATAGTCCTGGGCGCCCATGCCCGCGCCGGCCAAGGCGCGCGCCGGCTGTATGCCGACGAAGACATGGCCCAGGCGCAGGCCGGCGATCATGAAGCGGCCCTGGCGCAGCAGCGGATCGGCCTCGGGCTCGCCCCAGCGCGCCGTGATGGCCTCGGCCATGCCGGCCGGCAGCGTGGCCAGGCGCGCGCGGTAATCCTGCAGCGCATAGCTCTGCCAGGCCGGGCGCAGCGGCCACTGGGCCGGGTCGTTGGCAATGCCCTGTTGCAGCCGGCGCATCAGCGCCTCGCCATCGGCGGGCCACTGCGCGGGATCACCGAGGTCATGGCCTTCGGCCGCCAGGCGGCGCAGGATGGCGACCACCGAAGCCGGCGTGTCCAGGCCCACGCCGCTGCCCATGCGGCCCTCGCTGCCCGGATAGTTGGCCAGCACCAGGGCCAGGCGCCGTTCGCCGGCGGACTGGCCGCGCAGGCGGCACCAGCGGCGCGCCAGCTCGGCCACGAAGTCCACGCGGTCGGGTTCGGGCTGGTAGGCCACGACATCGGCCTGGGTCACGGGGCAGCGGTGGGACAGGCCCTTGAAGCTGATGGCGCGCGTGATGATGCGGCCATCCATTTCAGGCAGCACCACCTGCATGGCGATGTCGCGCGGGCGCAGGCCCTGGCTGTCGGCCCACCAGTCCTCGCGGTTGCCGCCGCTGGCAATGACCTGGAGCACGGGCGCATCGCCGGCCAGGGCTGCTCCGGACTCCAGCGCCGAAAACGCCGTGGTGTTGAGCACCAGCTGCACGCCATGGTCCGTGCACAGCTGCTGGAAGGTGGCCAGGCACAGCGGGTCCTTGAGCGAGTCCAGCGCCACCGGCAAGGGGTTCATGCCCTGGCGCTGCAGGGCCAGGGCCATGGCGTCGAAGGCGGCCGTATTGCCGGCCAGCAGGTGGGAGCGGTAGAACACCAGGGCCACCGTGGGCGCGCCCGGCGTCCAGGCGCGGAGCAGATCGTCGATGCCGGCCACGGCATGGGCCTGGGCGCCGAGCGCGGCCGGCACATGGACGGCTGCCTGGGGCAGGGTGCGCGGCGGCAGCGGGGCCTCGCCGCGGTCCAGGCCGTGGAAGGCCACGGCGCGCAGGAATTCGCGCGCATTGGCCGCGCCGCCCGAGCGCAGGTATTGCCACAGCAGGCGGCAGGCCGACAGCGGCAGGGTGCTGCGCGCCAGCAGTTGCGGATCCTCCTGCAAATCGCCCGAGAACATGGCCAGGCGCTGTCCCTGGCGGCGCGCCAGCGCGCCGATCTGCTCGATGCCGTAGGGCCAGGTCGATTCCGAACCCAGGTGGTCGACGATGACCACGCGCGCATGGCGCAGCACCTCGTCCACGTATAGGTCCAGCGAGGCGGGCTGGCGCAGGTGCAGCAGGTTGGCCACGCGCACCGAGGGAAAGCCGCCGGGCGCGCCGGCCAGCGACTGCATGGCCGAGGAGAGAAGGGCCAGCGTGGTGTCGGCCGAACTCAGGATGACGATGTCGGCCGGCGTCTGGTCGAGACGGGTGACGATGCTCTCGTCCTCGACGAAGCCGCCGGGGCGCGTGGACAGCAGGTGCATGGAACGGGTTTCAGTGCGGAATCGGAAGGTCAGGCCGCGACATTGTCCAGCCCGCTGCGCAGCGCTGCTTCGTCAAGGTCTTGTCCGATGAAGACCAGGCGCGTTCCGCGTACCTCACCCTCGCGCCAGGCGCGGTCGAAATGGTGGTCGAAGCGGCGGCCCACGCCCTGCAGCAGCCAGCGCATGGGCTTGCCGGGGATCTCGGCAAAGCCCTTGACGCGCAGGATGTCGTGCTGCTCCACCAGCGTTTCCAGCGCGGCCAGCAGGCGGTCGCGGTCCACGGCTGGCAGGTCGATCACGTGCGAGTCGAACTCGTCGTGGTCATGGTCTTCCTCGTGGTCATGGTGGCTGACGCGCTGATCGATGGTGGTCTCGGCGGCACGGGCCAGGCCCAGCACCACGTCCAGCGGCAGCCGGCCCTGGGAGGCATGCACGATCTTGACCTCGGGCGGCAGTTCCTCGCGCACCAGGGCCGTGACACGCTCCAGGGCCTGGGCGTCGGCCAGGTCGGTCTTGTTGAGCACCACCAGGTCGGCCGCGCCCAACTGGTCCTCGAACAGCTCGTGCAGCGGCGATTCGTGGTCCAGGTTGGGGTCGGCGCGGCGCTGCTCGTCCACGGCCACGGGATTGGCCGCGAACTGGCCGGAGGCGGCCGCCGGCGTATCCACCACGGTGACCACCGCGTCCACCGTGAACACATTGGCGATCTCGGGCCACTGGAAGGCCTGGACCAGGGGTTTGGGCAGGGCCAGGCCCGAGGTCTCGATGATGACGGCGTCGATCTGGTCGCGGCGTTCGGCCAGCTGCTTCATCACGGGAAAGAACTCCTCCTGCACCGTGCAGCACATGCAGCCGTTGGCCAGTTCGTAGAGCGCGCCTTCGCTCTCGTTGCCCTCGTCGTCGCAGCCGATGCCGCAGCCCTTGAGGATTTCGCCGTCGATGCCCAGCTCGCCGAACTCATTGACGATGACGGCGATGCGCCGGCCTTCGGCGTTGTCGAGGATGTGGCGCAGCAGCGTGGTCTTGCCGCTGCCGAGAAAGCCGGTGACGATGGTGGCGGGAATCTTGGCGGTTTGCATGAAGGGTTCTCCAGGAAAAATTCAATCGATCATGATGCTGCGGGTCAGCCCCTACGCCTGGAACTGGCATGCCCTGGCGCGGGGACGCCAAGCAAGGGCCGCCCCGCAGCGAGGGCGTCGTCCCCCTCCCGCGCAGCGAGAGAGGGGGAAGCGGCGAAGCCGCTCAGGGGGGTCTTTCACCCAGCGACGGGAGGACCTCGCTGGCAAACAGTTCCATGCCCTGGATGGCCTGGGCATCGCTCCACAGGCCATTGGCATTGAAGACGCAGCGCAGCTGGCCCACGCCGGTGCGCTCGCCCAGGGCGGTGATCCGGGCATGGCATTGCTCGGGCGTGCCATGGATGAATTGTTCCTCGAGCACGCGTGCCACGTCGATGGGTGGCACCTGGTCGGCCGGTACGCCGCGCAGGCCCGCGAAATGGACGCGGCGCTGGTACAGCAGCGGCCACAGCGCCTGCAGCCGGGACTGCACTTCAGCCGTGTTGCGGCCTATGCAGACATAGCGCGCCAGCGACGAGCGCGCCCGCAGGCCCGCGGCATCGCGGCCGCGCGACCGCGCCGCGGCATCCAGGCGCTCGAGCTGGGCGCCCTCGGGCGGCTCCAGGCTCAGCAGCAGGGGCAGGTCCTGGTCCATGGCAAAGCCCAGGGTCTCAGGCGTGGAGCCGCCCACGTACAGCGGCACATGGGGGCGTTGCACGGGCGTGCACAGCGGCGCGCGGTCCTCGAAGCGCCAGGGCCCCGGACCCGCCGATACCGGCCGGCCCGACAGGGCCTGGACCAGGATGCGGCAGGACTGCTCGAAGCGCTCGCGCGTGGTGTCGGCATCGACCTGCAGGGCACGCAGCGCGGCCGGCTCCGTGCCGCGGCCCACGCCCACGTCGATGCGTCCGCCGCTTTGCAGGTCGAGCTGGGCCAGATCCTCGGCCAGGACCAGCGGATGGTGCAGGGGCAGGACCAGGACCGAGGTGCCCACGCGCAGCCGTTCGGTGCGTGCCAGCAGGGCCGCCGCCAGCAGCAGGGGCGAGGGGTAGGGCCAGGCCGTGGAGGGCAGGCGGAATTCATGGAACCACACGCCGTGAAAGCCCAGGCGCTCCGCCCGCTCGAACAGGGCCAGGAATTCGCGGTGGCTGCCGCGCGTGGCTTCGCGCGACCAGCCGGCCAGGTCGATGCGCATGGTCAGTCCTCCGTTCTCAGCCGGGCCCTCAACAGGGTCTGCGGCGGCGCGTCTATGCGTTCGAAATCCACGCCGAACACGGCGTCCAGCGCCGGCGCGTGCCACAGCTCGGCCGGCGTGCCATCCAGGGAGATGCGGCCCTGGTCCAGTACGATGACCCGCTCGAAATGCTGCAGCGCCAGTTCCAGATCGTGCATCACCACCAGGACCAGGCGCTCGCGGCCACGCCGTGCCAGATCCTGGACCAGGGCCAGGCGGTGGCGCACATCCAGGGCCGCGCCGGGCTCGTCGGCCAGCAGCACGGGTGGGTCGGTGGCCAGTACCGTGGCCAGCAGGGCACGTGCCTGCTCGCCGCCCGACAGCGTGGACCAGCGACGCCGCGCGAAACCCAGCAGGCCGGCACGGTCCATGGCCCGGCCTGCGCCGCCCTGCCCCGCCAGCCGCATGTCCATGAGTTCGGCCAGCGTCAGATCCCAGTGCGGTGCAAAGCGCTGCGGCATGTGGCCGATGTGGCGCGCGCGCTCGGCCACGGACAGCGTGCCCAGGTCCCGGCCATCCAGCAGCACCTGGCCGGCATCGGGGGCCTGCAGGCCCGCCAGCAGCGACAGCAGCGTGGACTTGCCCGCGCCATTGGGCCCGACCAGGGCCACGGCACCCCGGGCGGGCAGGGCCAGCGAAATGCCGCCGAGCACGCTGCGGCCGCGCCGGTGCAGCGCCAGGTCCCGGGCCTGCAGGCGGGGCGTGGAGGTGGTGGACAGCGCGCTCATGCCGACCTCAGCCTGCGTGCCAGCAGCACGATGAAGAAGGGACCGCCGGCCACGGCCGTGACCAGGCCCAGAGGGATTTCGGCCGGCGGCAGCACGCTGCGCGCAATGGCATCGGCCAGGGTCACCACGATGGCTCCCGTCAGGGCCGATGCGGGCAGCACGGCGCGGTGCAGCGGCCCCACCAGCCAGCGTGCGATGTGCGGTGCCGCCAGACCCACGAAGGCCACCAGACCGCCATAGGCCACGGCCACGGCCACCACCAGGGAGCCGGCCAGCACGGCACGCGGCGTGAAGCGCGCCACATCCAGGCCGAAGCCCTGGGCCGCCTCGGTGCCCAGGCCCAGCAGGTCCAGGCCACGCGCCAGTGCCAGCGAGACCCCCAGGCAGGCGGCCGAGGCCGCCGCCAGCAGGCCCAGGCCGCTCCAGGAAGGCGTCTGTATGCCACCCAGCACCCAGCTGAGCACCACCTGCAGGCTGACCGTCTCGTCCGACAGCGCCAGCATCAGAAAGGAACGCAGCGCGCCCAGCATGGCGGCCAGGGCCACGCCGGCCAGCAGCATGCCGGCGGCATCCAGCGCCCCGGCCACGCGCGCCACGGCCAGCACCAGCATGGTCGATCCCCAGGCCCCCGCGAAGGCCAGGGCCGGCAGGGTCAGGGACTGCGGCATGCCCAGCGGGACCAGCAAGGCCACGGTGGCGCCCAGGGCCGCGCCGCCCGAGGCGCCCAGCAGATAGGGCTCGGCCAGCGGATTGCGGAACACGCCCTGGAAGATGGCGCCCGACAGACCCAGCAGCGCGCCCACCAGGGCCGCGGCCAGCACACGCGGCACGCGCCACTGCAGCAGCAGGCGGCTGCGCAGGCTGTCCTCGCCCGCCAGGGCGGACAGCAGATCGGCCGGGCTGGCCCATTGGTGGCCCGCACAGGCGGCCAGCAGCAGGCAGGCCAGCAGAAACAGGCCGGCCCCGGTCCAGGGGCGCCAGATCGCCGTCATGCGTTCTCCTTCGCCCACGCGGCCGGATGCAGCCAGCGCGAGAAGGCCTCGATGCCATCGAAGGTGCGCGGCCCCGGGATGAGGAATTCGGCGCGCGCCACCGTGGTGGCCCGGCCTTCGCGCACGGCGCGCAGATCGCGCCAGCCGCGCTGGCCGGCCAGGTCCTGCAGGCCCTCGCGCGTGCCGGCGAACAGCAGCACGTCGGGATCGGCGGCCAGCACGGCCTCGGGCGAGACCTGGGGCACGGTGCCCAGGCCGTCGAGCGCGAAGCGGCTGCCCGCGCGCAGCATGGCTTCGCCCGTATAGGTTCCGGGGCGCGCCACCAGCAGCATGCCGTTGCCCAGCCGGCCCGTGACCATGAGGGCGCGCGGCCGCCGCTGCGCGGCCACGCGGCGGTCCACGGCCTGCAGCCGCTGCTGCAGCGCAGCGGCCAGCGCCTGGCCACGTGCGGCCACGCCCGTGGCCAGGCCCACCAGCCGCAGATTGCCCATGACCTCGTCCAGCGTGCGGCTGAGCAGCACGATCACGGGCACGCCGATGCGCTCCATGGGGTCGACCAGCTGGTGGGCCGCCTGACGCGCCGGCGTGACGATGACCAGGTCCGGCCGCCGCGCCACCACGGCGTCCACGGAAAATCCCAGCCGCCCGCCCACCTTGGGAATGCGCTCCACGCCCGGCGGAAACCGCGTGAAATCCTCCACGCCCACCACGCGGTCCAGCAGGCCCAGCGAGGCCACCAGCTCGGTATTGGAGGCGAAGATGGACACGATGCGCTGCGGCGGCGCGGCGATCTCCACGCGCCGGCCCAGCGCATCGTGCAGCACCACGGCCCCGCCCTGTGCCCTGGCCTGCGGCAGCGCACAGGCCAGGGCCGCGGCAGCGCCCTGGCGCAGCCATTGCCGGCGTGGCATGCAGACAGCTCTCAACTCAGTACTCCATGGCACAAAATGCCGTGCATGCCCCACGAAACCGGCGCGGCCCCATGCCGGAGACACCGATGAAGGGCCTGTGCCGGCCGCGCCGCACCGGCTGCCCGGACGCCCCCTCCCGCGAAGCGAGAGAGCGCGCCGTGCACACGGGCGCCGTGCACACGGGGGAAGGCGTGAAGCGACGCAGGGAGTGCTTCATCAGAACTCGGCCTGCAGACCCACGACCAGTTCCCGGCCTGCCATCGATGTGCCGCAGCCGCCGTTCTGGTAGGCCGGATTGGCGATGCACGGCGCGCGGTCCAGGGCGATGAAGATGGGGTGGCGGTTGATGTCGAACAGGTTGTTGACGGCCGCGAACAGCTTGACGCCAGGCGCGACGCGGTAGTCGGCGCGCAGATTCCAGACCGTGAAGGCCCCCTTGCGGTGGATGAAGGTGCTGCTGGGCTCACCCTGGGGGATGAGCAGGGCCTCTTCGGTGTCATACCACATGGGACCGCGCAACAGGGTGGACAGCTGCAGGCTCCAGTCGCCCTGCAGGCGGCCGCCGCCGCGGCCATAGCGCACGCCGGCCGACGCCTCGTAGCGGTACATGCGCTGCACCTTGTCGGTGTTGGCCGAGGCCGCAGCCCCCTTGTCGCGCATGCTGAAGTGGTAGTAGCCGCCGGCCCAGGCCTTGAGCTGATGGCCCGTCAGGTCCAGGGCGCGGGCCAGGTCCCAGTCGGCCTGCATTTCCAGGCCGCGCGCCACGATGTCGGCCGCGTTGTTGGCGTAGTCCGAGGTATTGGTCGTGGGCCCGCGCGAGACGGTGATGATGCGGTCGCTGATGGTGTTCTGGAACAGGGCCGTGTCCAGGCGCCAGCCCGGCTGCTGCAGCGTGGCGCCGACCTCGATCTGGCGGCTGCTCTCGGGCTTGAGGTTGGGATTGCCGAAGGTGCGGCCACCGCCCACGGCGGTGAAGTCCGAGGCCAGTTCGGTGGCGGTGGGTGCGCGAAAGCCCGTGGAGGCCGCGGCGCGCAGGGTCAGCTGCTGCGTGGCCTTCCAGGTGGCGCCGGCCGACCAGGTGTGGTTGTCGTAGTCGCGCGTGCTGCGCTGGGCCAGGGCCAGGTTGGGCGTGTCGTCGAAGCGCGTCGTGCCCCAGGTCTTGCGCAGGCCGGCGCGCAGGGTCAGGCGGTCATCGAACAGGGTTTGCGCATCTTCCAGGTAGAGCGCGTGGACCTGCTCGGTCTGGTTGTTGTCATAGGGCGCGACCTGGCCCGAGGGGCCTCCGGGCATGGCCACGCGGAAACGGTCCGAGCGCAGCTTGCTGCGCTCCCAGTCGAAGCCCATGAGCAGGTCATTGGTCTGGCTCAGGCGCAGGCGCGGTTGGAAGCGCAGGCCCGTGGCGTCGAGCTGGCGGTGGTTGTAGTCCAGCGAGGTGCCGGGCACGGCGCTGTTGCCCGAGCGGATCACGGGCGAGGCCCAGTTGAATTCGTCGATGTCGGCAAAGCTGTACAGGTGGGCCAGCCAGCTCAGGCGCTGGCCGGGCAAGGCGCCCTCGTAGGTCAGGTCCAGCGAGCGGTTGCTGCGGTTGTCGCGGCTGTAGACGTTGGCACCCGATCCACGGAAGCCCGCGTTGTAGATGCCGTCCGTGCGCAGCTGCAGCTCCACGCGGTGCAGCTCGTGCAGCTGCCAGCCGAAGGCCCCGCTGGCGCCGCGCCGCTTCCAGGCCGTGTTGTCCATGCGCGTGCCGCCCTTGCCGGACTCGTAGTCGTCGCGTCCGCCGCCGCTGACGCCCACATACCAGTCGAAGCGATCGCTGGCGCCCGCCGTCTGGGCATCGGTGCGCCACAGGTCCCAGGAACCGGCCGAGACCTGGGCGCGTGTGCCGGGTGCCGTGGCCCCCGTTTTCATGATGATGTTGACCACGCCGCCCATGGCCTGGCTGCCATAGATCACCGACGAGGGGCCGCGCACGATTTCGATGCGCTCCACATCCGAGGGGCTGAGCTTGGACAGGTTGGCCGTGCCCGCGCGCCGGCCGTTGACCAGGACCAGAACCTGGCTGCGGAAATCGCGTCCCTGGCCGTCGGTGGAGGCGCCGCGCAGATTCATCGAGGTCTGGGCCGCCGTCCATTCGCTGAGAAAGCCGACGGCATTCTCGGCCAGCAGGTCGGTGACCGAGCGGGCGCTGGAGCGTTCTATGGCCTCGCGGTCTATGGTCTGCGTGGTGCCCGCGATGCGGCTGCGCGCCTCGGGGCGCGCCGTGGCCGTGACGAAGACCTCCTCCATGGCGGCGTCCGCGGGCGCCGCGGCGGCCAGTCCGGCACAGCATGCCAGTCCGCCGGCGGCCGTGGCCCGGCGCAGGCCGTGCAGGGAAGGGAAAAGACCGGCAAGAGTAGGAGCCGGGGCCAGGGTTGCGAAGCGCATGCGTTGATTCCAGAGGCCCTGCTCACCCGCGGGGCCGTCAGCCAAAAAACCACGCCGCGTCAGCGCACAGGCCAGGGCCGGCCAGGGCAGCGCCTGGCTGCGGCCGGTCCGGACAGGCGCACTCCCGCGACGTCCTCCATCAGGTCCAAGGCCGGTATCCGGGCTCGCGGAGGGCCGGCGCGCCGTGGTGCGCGCCGGCAGTCCCTCCGCCTTCCCATGTCCGCCGGGGACACAGTGGCTTGCAGGCACGGCATGGCGCCTGCGTGGAGGGGCTGGGTTTTCCGCCGACCGTTGCGGGGGCAGCGCAGGCTTTGCGAAGGCCATTGCCATGGCCTTCCCGCACCTGCTTCCCGTTTAACCCCCTGCCGGCTGGCGGCGGAGGCACCTTCGACTGTGGTGACCGGCAGCGGTGGCCGCTGCCTGGTGCACCCGGCGCGGATTATCGCCCAAGCGGCCGATGGTTGGCATGCTTGCCATGACCGGTTCAGGCCGGCCAGCTCAATTCGAAGGCGGCGCCGCCACGGCTGCCGGCCAGACAGCGCGCCTGGCCGCCATGGGCCTGGGCAATGGCCTGGACCACGGCCAGGCCCAGACCGCTGCCCCCGGCGCGGCGCGCACGCGCCAGCTCGCCACGCTGGAAGGCGTCGAAAATGCGCGGCGCCAGCTCGGCATCCACGCCAGGGCCACTGTCTTCCACACGCACCGTGCACATGCCGGCGCGCACGCTGGCAGCCACATGCAGGGCACCGGGCTGTGCATGCTGCATGGCGTTTTCGAGCAGGGCCAGCAGGGCCTGGCGTATGCGCACGGGGTCGCAGAGCACGGGCTGGTCGGCCAGATCCAGCGTCAGCGCCATGCCCGAAGCCTGCAGCGCCGGCTCCACGGCCAGCACCATGGACCGTATCTCCCCGGCCAGGCAGGTGGTCTGCAGCTGCAGCTGCAGATGGCCGCTTTCCTGCAGGCCCAGCACGCGCAGGTCGTCGATCAGGCGCGTCAGCCCCTCGACCTGGGTCATGAGGCTGGCCAGCATGGCGGCACTGGGTTCGAACACGCCATCGGACAGGCCTTGCAGCCGGCCGCTGAGGATGGTGACAGGCGTGCGCAGCTCATGGGCGATGGCCGCGCTCCAGAAGGCACGCTCCTGGGCCATGCGCTCCAGGCGCTGGGCCGTGGCATTGAAGTCATGCACCAGCTGGGCGGCCTCGTGCAGGGCGCGGTCGTCGGCGCTGGCGCGTGCCGACAGGTCGCCCTGGGCCAGCTGGCGCAGGCTGATGGCCACGGAATCGAGCGGCGGCAGAATGCGCCGCGACAGCCGCGTGGCCACATAGACGGCGATCAGCAGGGCCAGGACCAGGGTGATCATGACCCAGGCCAGCTCGACGCTGGAGGGCATCCAGCTGTCCGAGACGCTGGCCGGGTGGAAGGTCAGCAACAGCGCGTAAAAGGCATACGAGCCCAGCACGCACAGCAGGACCACGGCCAGGGTCACGGCCGACATGGTCATCACCACCTGCCGGCGCAGGCCGGCGGCGGCACTCATGGATCCAGCCCCAGCCGGTAACCCAGGCTGCGCACACCCACGGGCATGCCGTGCAGGCCCAGGCTTTCGAGCTTTTTGCGCAGCTTGCTGATGTGGCTGTCCACCGTGCGCTCCAGGGTATGGCCCTCGGGCAGGCAGCTGAGCAGCAGCTCGGCACGGCTGAACACGCGGCGCGGCGAGCGCACCAGGCTGGCCAGCAGGTTGAACTCGGTCACGGTGAGCTCGGGCACATGGGAGGCGCCCTGCACCTGCACGGACACCTCGCGGCTTTCCAGGTCCACGCGGAAGGGGCCGGCCTGCAGCAGCTGGGCCTCGCGCATCCGGGCCTGGCCTGTACGGCGCAGGACGGCCTGCACGCGCGCCACCACCTCGGCGGCATTGAAGGGCTTGGCCACGTAATCGTCGGCCCCCATGCGCAGGCCGATCAGCTTGTCCATGTCCTGGTCCAGGGCCGTGAGCATGATGACGGGCGTATCGCCGCGCCGGCGTATTTCGGAAAGCACCTGCCAGCCGTCGAGGCGGGGCATTTGCACATCAAGAAGAACAAGGTCGGGTTTCAAGGTCTTGTGGAGTTCGACGGCCTGCGCGCCATCCGCCGCGTGGGCGGTGCGCAAGTCGCTGCGCGCCAGGTAGGCGCACAGGATGTCGGCGATCTCGGGTTCATCCTCGGCGATCAGGATGAGCGAAGTCGATGGCTGAAAAAGCGAAGGCCGGGCAATGATAGAAGCCATTTTGGAACGCGGCGGGGCATGTCCTCATCTCCATCGTTCTTCCACATTTCCTGGGTCGAAATGCCATCGAAGCAACGCAAGCTGTTTCCCTGTGCCGTCCACATTGGCTGGCATGCAAAACAATCAATGAAGATGAAGCCACAGCGGCTATGCCGTTGATCTGGGAGGGAGTGGCGGCGGCTCCATCAATGGGGCCACGACGGCACGACGCCGCGGGCCGGAACCGCACCGGCCGCAGTGTCCTCCATCCCCATGCCTCCTGGCAATCTGGATTTGCAGTCCCCGTGCGCATCCACCTGCCGACCGCCGTGCCCTGCCGGCCCTCTTGACTTCCTGACCCTGCGTCCATGCCACAGTTCTTCATCCACCGTCCCGTCTTTGCCTGGGTCATCGCGCTGTTCATCGTCCTGCTGGGCGTGCTGGCCATTCCGCAGCTGCCGATCTCGCGCTACCCCACGGTGGCGCCGCCCACGGTGAGCCTGTATGCGACGTATCCGGGAGCCACGCCCAAGACGCTCAACGACTCCGTGGTCTCGCTGATCGAGCGCGAGCTGTCCAGCGTCAAGCACCTGCTGTACTTCGAGTCCTCGGTGGATACCACGGGCTCGGCCGAAATCAAGGCCACCTTCAAGCCCGGCACCAACCCCGAGCTGGCCCAGGTCGATGTGCAAAACCGCATCAAGGCCGTGGAGCCGCGCCTGCCCCAGGCCGTGCGCCAGAACGGCCTGCAGGTGGAGTCGGCCACCTCGAGCTTTCTGCTGCTGGTGGGCCTGGTTTCACCGGCCGGCGAGTTCGACGAACTGGCCCTCAACGACTATATGGCCCGCAACATCGTCGAGGAGCTGCGCCGCATCGAGGGCGTGGGCCGCGTGCAGCTGTTCGGCACCGAGCGCGCCATGCGCGTCTGGGTCGATCCGGCCCGGCTTCTTGCCTACGGCCTGTCCATGGGCGACCTGACCCAGGCCATACAGCAGCAGAACATGCAGATCGCACCGGGCCGCGTCGGCGATTCGCCCACGGTGCCGGGCCAGCGCGTGACCACGCCGCTGACGGTGCAGGGCCAGCTGACATCCCCCGAGCAATTCGCAGCCATCGTGCTGCGCGCCAACGCCGACGGCTCACGCCTGGTGCTGGGCGACGTGGCGCGCGTGGAACTGGGCGCCCAGTCCTATGCCTTTTCCAACCGCGAGGACGGACGGCCCGCGACCAGCGCCGCCGTCCAGCTGTCGCCGGGCGCCAACGCCGTGCGCACGGCCGCGGCCGTGCAGGCGCGCATGGCCGAGCTGGCCGCCATCCTGCCCCAGGGCATGGAGCACACCATCTCGTTCAACACCGCGCCCTTCGTCAAGATTTCCATCGAAAAGGTGGTGCAGACCCTGGTCGAGGCCATGGTCCTGGTCTTCCTGGTGATGTACCTGTTCCTGCAGAACATGCGCTACACCCTGATCCCGGCCATCGTGGCGCCCGTGGCCCTGCTGGGCACGTTCGCGGTGATGCTGGCGGCGGGCTTTTCCATCAATGTGCTGACCATGTTCGGCATGGTGCTGGCCATCGGCATCATCGTGGACGACGCCATCGTCGTGGTCGAGAACGTGGAGCGCCTCATGGCCGAGCAGGGCCTGTCGCCGCGCGAAGCCACGCTGCAGGCCATGCGCGAGATCACGGGCGCCATCGTCGGCATCACCCTGGTGCTCACCGCCGTCTTCATTCCCATGGCCTTCGCCAGCGGATCGGTGGGCGTGATCTACCAGCAGTTCACGCTGTCCATGGCCGTGTCCATCCTGTTCTCGGCCTTTCTGGCCCTGAGCCTGACACCGGCCCTGTGCGCCACCCTGCTGAAACCCGTGGCCGCGGGCCACCATGAGAAGAAGGGCTTCTTCGGCTGGTTCAACCGTGGCTTCGAGCGGCTGACCAGCCGCTACGAGGGCCATGTCGCCGGCCTGGTCCGGCGCTCCGGCCGCATGATGCTGGTGTTCGCGGCCATCGTGGCCATCCTGTTCGTGGCGCTGCGCCAGCTGCCCTCGGCCTTTCTGCCCGAGGAGGACCAGGGCTACTTCATGGCCTCGATACAGCTGCCGGCCGACGCCACGGCCGAGCGCACGCTGGACATCGTCAAGCGCTACGAGGAGCATGTGGCGTCACGGCCCGGCATCGCCTCCAGCATTTCGGTGCTGGGCTTCAGCTTCGCGGGCTCGGGCCCGAACGCGGCCATGGCCTTCACCACGCTCAAGGACTGGGACCGCCGCGACGGCGCCACGGCCGGCGAGGAAGTCGCGCTGGCGCAAAAGGCCATGGAGCATGCGCCCGAAGGCGCCATCATGGTGCTGCAGCCCCCGGCCATCGAAGAGCTGGGCACCTCCTCGGGCTTCACCATGTACCTGCAGGACCGCATGGGCCAGGGCCATGCCGCGCTCAAGTCCGCCACCGACCAGCTGCTGGCCCTGGCGGCCGACAGCAGCGTGCTGGGCTCGGCCTACCAGGACAGCCTGCCCTCGGGCACCAGCGTGCGCCTGGACGTGGACCGCCAGAAGGCCCAGGCCCTGGGCGTGGGCTTCGCAGCCATCAGCGAGACCCTGTCCACGGCCATGGGATCGCTGTATGTCAACGACTTCCCCAACGCGGGCCGCATGCAGCAGGTCATCGTCCAGGCCGACGCGTCCGCGCGCATGCAGGTCGACGACGTGCTGCGGCTGAACGTGCGCAATACCGCGGGCGGCATGGTGCCCCTGGGCGAGTTCGCCACGCCCGTCTGGTCCGAGGCACCGCTGCAGCTGGTGCGCTACCAGGGCTTTCTGGCCTCGCGCATTTCAGGCACGCCCGCGCCCGGCCAGGCCAGCGGCGCGGCCATGGCCGAAATGGAGCGGCTGGCGGCCCAGCTGCCCCCGGGCTTTGCCGTGGCCTGGACCGGCCAGTCGCTGCAGGAGCGCCAATCGGCCGCCCAGGCCCCCCTGCTCATGGCCCTGTCCATGCTGGTGGTCTTCCTGGTGCTGGCCGCGCTGTATGAAAGCTGGTCCATCCCGCTGTCGGTGATGCTGGTCGTGCCCCTGGGCCTGGTCGGCGCCGTGGCCGCCGTGCTGCTGCGCGGCATGCCCAACGACGTGTTCTTCAAGGTGGGTCTGATCACCATCATCGGCCTGTCGGCCAAGAACGCCATCCTCATCGTGGAGTTCGCCAAGCAGCTGCGCGAGCAAGGCATGGGGCTGCGCGAGGCCGCCATCCGTGCGGCACGCCTGCGGCTACGGCCCATCGTGATGACATCGCTGGCCTTCGCCCTGGGCGTGGTGCCGCTGATGCTGGCCTCCGGGGCCAGCGCGGAAACCCAGCACGCCATCGGCACGGGCGTGTTCGGCGGCATGGTCAGCGGCACCCTGCTGGCCGTGTTCTTCGTGCCCGTGTTCTTCGTCTTCGTTCTCGAATGGCAGCAGCGGATGGCGGGCCGGCGCGGCAGGGCCGGCCCGCCTCCTGCGGCCGCAGACCACTGAAATATGCGTCTTTGGATTGCGATCAACGCCCTGGGGCAGGGCCACACGCCCCACGCCCCCTGGGCTCCCCGGATGCCCATGGCCGACCCGGCCAACGGCGGCGAAGCTTCGGCGCCAGCCGACGCCGGGGCCGGCCCTGACGGCCTCACAGGCCCGGGCCACGACCCCGGCCAGACGGCGGCGGACCTGGCGCCGGCCTAAGCCCAGAACACCGGCGTACCGGCCACCCGGCCCAGGGCCTTGCGCCCGGCGCGTCCCGTGGTGGCCAGGTGGGCCTGCAGGTAGCCGGCGGCGAACCAGGCCCGCGCATCGCACGATGCCGTGGCCCGCAGGCGCTCGGCCGCCACGGCGATGTCGTTGTGCAGGCCCAGCGCATCCTGGGCCGGTTCGAGTGCGCGCAGGTAGCGCCGGCCGGTCTTGCCCGGCCACAGCGGCGCGCAGAGCTCGGCCAGGTAGCGAAGGCGCTTGAGCCGCTTGCGCACCCGGTGCTGCTCCTGCACCGGCAGGCGGTGAAAGTGCCGGCCGGCGCGCATGACCTGGCGGTGCAGACGCGCCAGGCGCCGGGCCAGCAGCTGGCGCGTGCGCCGCGGCGACAGCGTGGCAAAGCCCTCGTCTCCCCGGACCAGGAGCGCCAGCGCGGCCAGGGCCAGCTGGAAGTCGGGCGCCAGAACCACGGCCGCCGCGTCGGGCGCCGATGCGTCGAGCGCCGTTGCGTCGGGCCCCGCTGCGTCGGGCGCCGCCGCGTCGGGCGCCGTTGCACCCGTCAACGGTGCGCCTGCCTTGGCCACACCCGGTGCGCCGGCCGCCTGCAGCAGCGGCTCCACCACGCCGGCCAGCGTGTGCTCGTCGCGCAGTGCGCCCAGCCGGGCAAAGGCATGCTGCAGGGGCAGCTGCCAGGTGGCCGGCCAGCCGGGCACCAGGGCCGCACAGTCGCGCAGCAGGCTGCGCAGCCGCCTCAGCCCCACGCGCAGCTGGTGGACGGTTTCCTCGTCGCCCTGCCCGCCGGCCAGGGCCTGGGCATTGGCCTGCACCTGGTCCAGCGCCGAGCCGAGGGCCGCGCGCATGAAGCCGGCCGCATCGGGCGGAGCCGGCCACCGCACGGGCTGGGCGCGTATGGCGGGAGTGGCGGGGGGTGGTTCTGGGGACTCCGGCATGGCGCGGTCCGGTGGATGCTCTCGCGCCGATTGTGAGCCGCCGCCACCGCCAGGGTCAATGCGGGTCCGTGCTCAGCGCATGCAGAAGGGGCCGGGCCACGCGCACATAGTCGGCCGAGTCCAGCACGATGGAGCGGTCCAGCCGGCCGGCGTTGAAGGCGATCTCGGCGAAGTCCCGGACCAGGGCAGGATCGACGACCAGGCGCACGCCGTCCTGGAAGGAAAAAGGCGGTATGGCGCCGATGGCGCAGCCGGTGCCGGCCATGGCCTCCTCGGGCGTGGCCAGGGTGGCCCGGCGCACGCCCACGGCCTGGGCCAGCTGCTTGAAATCCAGCTTGCGGTCGCCGGGCAGCACGGCCAGGAACAGGCCGCCTTCGCCGTCGCGGCTCTTGCACAGCATGGCCTTGGCGCCCTGGCCGGGCGCGGTGCCGCGGATCCGGGCCACCAGGTCGGAGCGGCCTTCGGCCGGATGCTCCAGCACGCGAAAGCGCGCGCCCTGGGAGCTGAGGAAGTGAACGAGGGTGTCGAAGATGGACATGGATCTGGACGAAATTTCCAATTTTTGACATTTTGTCCAATTCTCAACACAATGTCCACCATGACCACGCCCCGCACTCCCGAACAGGCCCTGCTGCTGGAACAGCTGCGCCACATTGCCGACGGCCTGGGCCGGACCCTGGCCCCCTTCTGCGAGGTCGTGGTCCACGACCTGCTGGACCCCGACCAGGCCGTGCTGGCCATCCACAACAACCTGTCGGGCCGCGAAGCCGGCCAGCCGGCCACGGCCCTGGGCCTGGCCCGCATCCTGGACCCGGGCTACGAACAGGTCATCGCCAACTATCCCAACCAGTTCGCCGACGGCCGCCAGGCCAAGAGCACGTCCATAGGCATCAAGGACGGCGAGGGCCGCTACATCGCCGCCCTGTGCCTGAACGTGGACCTGACGCTGTTCCAGGGCTTCCAGGGCATGCTCGACCGGTTTGCCGCCGTCAGCGGCCAGACGCCGGCCCACGAGTCGCTGGACGCCGGTGGCGCCGACACCATCCGCGCGCGCATGGACGCCTTCGCGGCCAGGCTCGCCACCACGCCACGCGCCCTGCGTCCAGAGGACCGGCGTGCCCTGGTACAGGAGCTCAAGGCCGCGGGCCTGCTGGACCTGCGCCGGGCCATGGAAACCATTGCCGCCCACCTGGGCGTGTCACGGGCCACGGTGTACAGCTATGCCAAATGAGGAACATCTGCTGCTGCTGGACCGCGACAGCGTCCAGCGCCTACTGACACCGGACATGGCCCTGGCCGCCGTGCGCGAGGCCTTCGTCCTGCATGCACGGCGCGAGGGCCGCGGCTTTCCCGTGGTGCGCGAAGCCCTGCCCACGGGAGGCGTCTTCGGCATCAAGTCGGGCGATGTGGCCGGCCAGGACCTGCTGGGCTTCAAGGCCGCGGGTTTCTGGCCCGGCAACCGCGCGCGCGGGGCCGAGCCCCACCAGGCCACGGTGCTGCTGTTCGACCCGGCCACGGGCCGGCCACAGTGCGTGATCGACGGCAATGCCCTGACCACCTTGCGCACCGGCGCGGCCGGCGCCCTGGGCCTGCAATGCCTGGCCCGCCCGGACAGCGCCACGGCCACGGTCTTCGGCACGGGCGTGCAGGCGCGCGTGCAGCTGGACTTCGCGCTGCGCACCCTGCCCACGCTGCGCAAGGTCTTCTATGCCAGCCGCGCCGGCGTGGCCGACACCGGCTTCGAGGCCGCCTTCGCGGGCCGCTGCGACCTGCAATGGACGGCCGATGCCGACGCGGCCGTGGCGCGCAGCGACCTGGTCATCACGGCCACGCCAGGCGCCGGCCCCCTGTTCGACGCCCGCTGCGTGCGCCCGGGCACCCATCTGAACTGCGTGGGCGCCGACACGCGCGGCAAGCGCGAGCTGCCGCCGGGCCTGCTGCCACGGTGCCGCCTGGTCGTGGACGATGCGGACCAGGCCCGCCAGCTGGGCGAGCTGCAATGGTCGCCCGACACGCCCTGCCAGGAACTGGGCGGCCTGGTCGCGGGCCAGGCCCTGTTCCAGCGCCAGGCCACCGACATCAGCATCTTCGACATGACGGGCCTGGCCCTGCAGGACCTGGTCCTGGCCCGCCACCTCCATCAGGCCGCCATGGCCAGTGGCGCGGGCACCTGCCTGCCCTGGCCCTGGCTGGCCCACCGCTGCACCGACAAGGACACACCGCAATGACAAGCCTTCCCACCTACGAAGACGTGGCCGCCGCCGCCGCGCGCATCCAGGGCCATGCCCACCGCACACCGGTCATGACCTCGCGCACGCTGGACGAGGAACTGGGCGCCCAGGTCTTTCTCAAGTGCGAGAACCTGCAGCGCATGGGCGCCTTCAAGTTCCGCGGTGCCTTCAACGCACTGTCGCGCTTCGACGCCGCGCAGCGCAGGGCCGGCGTGGTGGCGTTTTCCTCGGGCAACCATGCCCAGGCCATCGCGCTGGCGGCGCGCCTGCTGGGCATTCCCGCCACCATCGTCATGCCCCATGACGCACCCGCGGCCAAGGTGCAAGCCACGCTGGGCTACGGCGGCCAGGTGGTCCGCTACGACCGCTACACCGAGGACCGCGAGCAGATCGGCCGCGATCTGGCGCAAAGGCATGGACTGACCCTGATCCCGCCCTACGACCACGCCGACGTGCTGGCCGGCCAGGGCACGGCGGCCCGGGAGCTGTTCGAGGAAGTGGGGCCGCTGGACGCGCTGTTCGTGCCGCTGGGCGGCGGCGGCCTGCTGTCGGGCACGGCCCTGGCCACGCGCGCGCTCAGCCCCGGTTGCGAGCTCTATGGCGTCGAGCCCGAGGCAGGCAACGATGGCCAGCAGTCGTTGAGCGAAGGCCGCATCGTCCACATCGACACGCCCCAGACCATCGCCGACGGCGCCCAGACCCAGCACCTGGGGCACCTGACCTTTGCCATCATCCGGCGCGACGTCCAGGCCATCCTCACCGCCAGCGACGCCGAGCTGGTGGACTGCATGGGCTTTCTGGCCACGCGCATGAAGCTCATCGTCGAACCCACGGGCTGCCTGGGCCTGGCCGCGGCACGCCAGCGCGCCGGCCAGCTGCGGGGCCGGCGCGTGGGCATTGTGCTGAGCGGCGGCAACGTGGACCTGCAGCGCTTTTGCAGCCTGCTCGCCCACTGAGATCCGGGCGCCGGGGGGGCGCCGGCCACCGATGCGATTTCGCCACAGGTCCGCCCATGGGCGTGACACCGGGGCCGACCGGCCTTCTATACTCGCGCTGCAATTGTTAACCAATGTTTCCCCAGCACACATTGGTCTCTTGCGGCGCGGGCCGCTGCCGGTCCTGCACTCCACGTCGACAAGGAAGCTCCATGCCCAAGACCCCGAAATCGCGTCCCTGGATGGCATCTGCCCTGTGCTCCGTCTTCGCCCTGTACAGCGCAGGCGTTCTGGCGGCGGACATCACGCTCACGCCGCCAGCCGGCGGTGGCTTCGTCATCAAGAACCAGGGCGGCCAGGAGCGGTTCCGCGTCCAGGACAGCGGCCAGGTCTATGTGCCCGGCCTGCCCGCCACCACGCCCGGCAACCAGCTGACCTGCCATGACGGCACCACAGGCCAGCTCGTGCAGTGCGCTGCAGGCACGGGCGTGGGCGCAACCGGAGCCACGGGAGCGACCGGCGCCACCGGGGCCACCGGTGTGACCGGTGCCACGGGTCCGACGGGTGCCACGGGAGCCACCGGCGTGACCGGTGCCACGGGTGCCGGCGCCACGGGTGTCACCGGTGTCACGGGGCCCACGGGCGCAACGGGGACGATCGGCGCCACGGGTGTGACCGGCAATACGGGGCCCACCGGCGCGACGGGTTCGACAGGCACCACCGGGGCCACGGGCGCGACCGGCCCCACAGGTGCCGTGGGAGCGACAGGCGTCACGGGCGCCACCGGGACCACGGGCC
Organism: Burkholderiaceae bacterium; assembly: GCA_031253795.1. Classification (GTDB taxonomy): domain Bacteria; phylum Pseudomonadota; class Gammaproteobacteria; order Burkholderiales; family Burkholderiaceae_C; genus Comamonas. The sequence continues at coordinate 148,577 of JAIRVR010000017.1, read as the reverse complement.
TGCAGGGCACGACGGGAGCGACCGGCCCTACCGGATCGCAAGGCATACAGGGCATACAGGGAGTGACCGGGGCCACAGGCAACACCGGCGCCAACGGCAGCACCGGTGCGACCGGGCCCACGGGCGCCACCGGCCCCGCAGGCAGCGTGGGGTCCCTGACCTCGTATCCCAACAGCCAGGCATGCAACGCCGCATCGGTCACCGTGACTGCAACATGCGGCAGCGGGTCCGTGGTTTCGGGAGGGTGCGAGGCCGGTGATACGGTCCAGCAAAATCTGGCCAGCTTCCAGCGCGTCGGCACCACCCAATGGAGTTGCACCTTCGGGTGTGGCATCGCCACCAACGTCAAGGCCTACGCTTACTGCCAGTAAGGCCTCGGCGCCGGCCAGCCGCCCTCACCCGCGCGGACTGAAGGTGCGCGGAAACACCACCGGCGCGCTGCGGTCGGCCAGCCGATAGCCCATGGCCGGCCGGCGCGAGCTGCCGTCGACCAGGCCGGCCTCCTCCAGGAATCCGGCCGAGAGCATGCGCGTGCGAAAGCCGCTCTTGTCCACCGGCCGGCCCAGCACCACCTCGTAGGCCTGCTGCAGCTGCGGCAGCGTAAAGGGTTCGGGCAGCAAAAAGGCCGGCAGCGAGGTGTACTCCACCTTGCCGCGCAAGCGCTCCACGGCCGCGCGCAGGATCTCCCCGTGGTCGAAGGCCAGTGCGCCGGCGCCCGACGCGGGCGCGCGCAGCAGGCCATCGACCGCGAACCAGGACACATCGGCCGCGTTGGCGCCCCGGGCCAGGACCAGGTCATGGCCCGGGATCAGCGCGAAATACACATGGGTGGCCGACCAGCCACGCGGGTCGCGCGACGCCCCGCCCCAACTGCCCAGCTGCTCCAGATAAGGGCTGTCCACGCCGGTCTTTTCCAGCAGCTTGCGCCGCGCGCAGGCCAGCAGATCCGCGTCGCGATCCACATCGACAAAACCGCCGGGCAGGGCCCATTGCCCCGCGAACGGCTCGCCGCCGCCCGTGGGCCGCTGCACCAGCAGCACCTGCAGCGCCTCGTCGGCCACGGTGAAGATGACCACGTCCACCGTGGTGAAAGGCCGCGGGAAGTCCAGCGCGGCCCCGGGGAAGAAAGAAGTGTTGCCAGCCATGGAAGGGATTGTGCTTGACGTCCGATTTATTAAGTTGTACTGTACCACCCATATAAGTTGTTCAGTGCCACTTAAAGGAGAAGCAGCATGTTCGGCATCCGTTTCATCAAATCCGCGCCCACGGTCCACCTCATGCAGTTCCGCGCCGGCAAGGTGGTGCGCGAAGGCGTGGGCCAGTCCTTTTTCTACTACGCGCCCACCACCACCCTGGTGGCCGTGCCCGTGGCCAGCCAGGACTGCCACTTCATGCTGGAACTGGCCACGGCCGACTTCCAGAGCGTCACCGTGCAGGGCCAGGTCACCTACCGCATCAGCGCGCCGCGCCAGACCGCCACGCTGATGGACTTCGCACTGGCGCGCGACGGGCAGAGCTATGTGTCGGAAGACCCGCGGCGCCTGGGCGACCGCGTGACCCTGCAGGCCGAGGTCATCATCCAGCAGGCCGTGCAGGCGCTGGACCTCCAGCAGGCCCTGCGCTCCTCGGCGCTGATCGCGCGCACGGCCCAGGCCGGCCTGGCCGCCCAGCCCGCCATCGCGGCCCTGGGCCTGGAAATCCTGGGCGTGTCCGTCATGGCCGTCAAACCCACGCCCGACATCGCCCGCGCGCTGGAGGCCGAGGCACGCGAATCCCACCTCAAGGCCGCCGACGACGCCGTCTACACGCGCCGCATGGCGGCCGTGGAAAACGAGCGCGCCATCCGCCAGAACGAGCTGGACACCGATGTGGCCGTCGAGAAGAAAAAGCGCCAGATCCGCGAGGCCCAGCTGGAGGCCAAGGCCGCCCAGATGCGCAAGGACAACGAGCTGCGCGCCGAACAGATGGCGGCCGACGTGGCGCTGGAGAGCAGCCGCAGGGACTTCGTCGAAGGCCAGGCCGCCAACAGCCGCACCCTGGCCGACGCCGAGGCCTACCGCGTGGGCGCCGTCATGAACGCGCTGGACAAGGCCGACCCGCGCACCGTGCAGGCCCTGGCCGCGTCCGGCATGCAGCCGGGCCAGCTCATCGCCCAGGCCTTTGGCGGCATCGCCGAGAAGGCCGAGCGCATCGGCCAGCTCAACGTCTCGCCCGAGCTGCTGCAGTCGCTGATGGGGGCCGGCGCGGGCCCTGCAGCCGCCGAGCCCGAACCCGCAAGGAGCCGCCGTGAACGCCCATGACCGCAAGACCGTTCTCGTGGTGCGCCGCACGCGGCTCGACGAGCTGCTGGCCAGGTACCACACGCTGTCGCAGGCGCGCTTCTACATCGAGCACCTGGGCGCCGACTTCGGCGACTACCTGCGCGAAAGCGCCGCCTACGCCACCGCCCTGCAGTCCGTGGTCCAGGCGCTGGAGGCACGCGGCCGCTACCAGATCGTGGACCGCGCCCTGGTGCCCAACTTCGTCTTCGCCCCCGACGACATCGTGGTGGCCCTGGGCCAGGACGGCATGGTGGCCAACACCATGAAGTACCTGGACGGCCAGCCCCTGATCGGCGTCAACCCCGACCCGCAACGCTGGGACGGCGTGCTGCTGCCCTTCGCACCGGCCGACATGGCCCCCCTGCTGGGCGATGTGGCCGCCGGCCGCCGCCCCACACGGGCCGTGACCCTGGCCGAAGCCCGCCTGTCCGACGGACAGGTGCTGCGCGCCGCCAACGACCTGTTCATCGGCCCGCGCAGCCACACCTCGGCGCTGTACGACATCGCGCTGGGCGAGCGGCAGGAATCGCAGTCGTCCTCGGGCCTGATCGTGTCCACGGGCCTGGGCTCGTCGGCCTGGATCAAGAGCATCGTCACCGGCTCCCTGGGCATCGCCCGCGCGGTCCGGGGCGCGGCGGGCGACTTCGACTACCAGCCCTTTGCCTGGGATGCCGGGCACCTGGACTTCGCGGTGCGCGAACCCTTTCCCAGCCGTTCCTCCACCGCCGAACTGGTCTACGGCCAGGTCACGGCCGGCCAGCCTTTGAGGCTGCGCTCGCGCATGCCCGAGCACGGCATCATCTTCTCGGACGGCATGGAGGCCGACTACCTGCAGTTCACGGCGGGCATGGAGGCCACCATCGGGCTTTCCGACCGGCAGGGCTGCCTGGTGGTGTGATGGGCTGGCCGCCGCCAATGCAAAGTCATCGACAAGAAAGCACGCAAGACATGAACGACATGAACACAATCACACCGGCGTCCGTCCAGGAGCTGTTGCACGCCATGGCGCAGGGCCTCGCCCCCCGCTTCCTGCCCTTCTGGGGCCACCAGCCGGCGGCCGACGGCTCCATCGGCAAGACCTGCATGAGCCAGTGGTTCGAAGCGGGCTTCGAGGTCGATGGCCAGCACTACGCCACGGCCGAGCATTGCATGATGGCGGGCAAGGCGCGGCTGTTTGGCGACGAGGCGGCGCACGCCGCCATCGTGCGCTGCCGCACGCCGGGCGAGGCCAAGAAGCTGGGGCGCGGCATCCAGGGCTTCGATGACGCCCGCTGGGAGCAGGCCCGCTTCGGCATCGTCGTGCAGGCCAACCTGGCCAAGTTCTCGCAGAACCCGGCGCTGGCGGGCTATCTGCTGTCCACCGGCGATCGCGTGCTGGTGGAGGCCAGCCCCGTGGACGCCATCTGGGGCATCGGCCTGGCCGCCGACGATGCACGCGCCACCGACCCCGCGCAATGGCGCGGACTGAACCTGCTGGGCTTTGCGCTGATGCAGGTGCGCGGGCAACTGCGCCCGGGCGGACAGCCATGAGCCGCCTGGACCGCTACCGCGGCGCCCTGCTGGGCCTGGCCTGCGGCGATGCCGTGGGCACGGCGGTGGAATTCCAGCCGCGCGGCAGCTTCGCGCCGCTGACCGACATGGTGGGCGGCGGGCCGTTCGCCCTGCCCGCGGGCAAGTGGACCGACGACACCTCGATGGCCCTGTGCCTGGCCGAAAGCCTGCTGCAGCGCGGCGGCTGCGACCCGCAGGACCAGATGGCGCGCTATGCGAACTGGTACGAATGGGGCTACTGGAGTTCAACCGGCAACTGCTTTGACATCGGCATGGCCACCAAGGCCGCCATCCAGCGCTTTCTGGCCAGCGGCGACCCCCTGGCCGGCTCACCCGACCCGGACCAGGCCGGCAACGGCTCGCTGATGCGGCTGGCGCCCGTGCCCATGTTCTTCGGCCAGGACGAAGATCTGGTGCAACGCATGGCCGAGCTCAGCTCCCGCACCACGCATGCCGCCCCCGAATGCCTGCAGGCATGCCGGCTTTTCGCCGTGGCGCTGGGCCGTGCGTTGCGCGGACTGCCCCGGCCGCAGGTGCTGGACCTGGGCGGCGTTCTGGACGATGGCGCCAGCCCGCGGCTGCGGGACATCGCCAGGGGTGGCTACCGGGACAGGCCGATCGCGCAAATCCGCGGCAGCGGCTATGTGGTGGACAGCCTGGAAGCCGCGCTGTGGTGCTTCGCGCGCCACGACAGTTTCGAGGGTGCCGTGCTGCAGGCCGCCAACCTGGGCGACGACGCCGACACCACGGCCGCCATCACCGGCCAGCTGGCCGGCGCCACCTGGGGCGCCAGCGCCATTCCCGCCCGCTGGCTGCAGCGCCTGCACCTGCATCAGGAGATCGGCGCCATGGCCGGATCGCTGTGGCACGCGGCGCAGGCGGGAGGCCGGACAGGCGCTTAGGGCCGCTTGTCCAGCTGCATTTCCCAGGCCTTGAGCACCTTGGTGCGCGCGCGCGTGAAGTCGGTCCAGCAATTGCTGCGCGCGTCCTCGCGCAGCATGGACTCGGCATTGAATTCGGCATAGAAGTCGCAGGAGTTGCGCGCGAACAGCACCCAGTTCCGCTGCGATTCCTCCAGCGCCGCCGATGCCTGGGGCATGCGCGCCTTGATCTTGACGGACAGGGCGGCATAGGCCTCCTTGACCTGGTTCTTGTTGCGCTCGGACAGGCAGGCGCGCACGTCGGCCATGTTCGCGGCGCCGTCCTCGCAGCTGCCGGAGCTGGTGGGATTGGCCGCCATGGCCACGGAGCCGTACAGCAACAGGGAAGCACAGGCCGCGGGGGCAAGGGACAAAAGGGCGTGGTTCATGGAGTGGGCACCAGGGACACGGGCTGGACCGTCGCGATTACACCATCAATGCACGCGGGCGCAAGAACCCGGTGTGCAGCAGCATGCGCCCACATGTTCTAAGCCAGGGCGGCGCACCACGCCTATGGTGGCAGGTTTGTTCCCTTCCCCGAATCCCATGCCCCTTCCCACCCTGACCCCCGCCGCGCTGCGCCAGTGGCTCAATGACGGTGCCGAAATCGCCCTGCTCGACGTCCGCGAGGCCGGCCAGTTCGGCGAAGGCCACCCCTTCTTCGCCATCCCCGCGCCCTACAGCCGGCTCGAACTCGATGTGCCGCGGCTGGTGCCGCGCCGCGGCACGCGCACCGTGCTGCTGGACGATGGCGACGGCGTGGCCGCGCGCGCCGCCGCGCGCCTGCAGGCCCTGGGCTACACCCATCTGCACCTGCTGGACGGCGGCGCGCCGGCGTGGGCGGCTGCGGGCCACACCCTGTTCCAGGGCGTGAACCTGCCGTCCAAGACCTTTGGCGAGCTGGTCGAGCAGGCCTACGGCACGCCGCATATCAGCGCCCATGAGCTGCGCCAGCGCCAGGCACGCGGCGAGCCCCTGGTGCTGCTGGACGGACGCACCTTCGCCGAACACCGCAAGATGGCCATCCCGGGCGCCATCTCCCTGCCCAATGGCGAGCTGGCCCTGCGCTGGAGCGCCCTGGCGCCGGACCCGCAAACCCCCATCGTCATCCACTGCGCGGGCCGCACGCGCTCCATCATCGGTGCCCAGATCCTGCGCAGCCTGGGCATTCCCAACCCCGTACTGGCCCTGGAAAACGGCACCCAGGGCTGGGCTCTGGCCGGCCTGCAGCTCGAACACGGCAGCACGCGCCGCCACCAGGGGCCCGATGCCGCCAGCGACCAGGACCGCGAGCGCGCCGCGCGCTTTGCCCGCGACAGCGGCGCTCCCGCGCTGGAACCGGCACAGGCCCAGGCCTGGATCGACGACGGCGCGCGCACCACCTATGTGCTGGACATCCGCAGCGCCGAGGAATTCGTGGCCGGCACCCTGGCCGGCGCCCTGCACGCGCCGGGCGGACAGTTGCTGCAGGCCACCGACCAGACCGTGGGCGTGCGCCGCGCGCGCATCCTGGTGCTGGACGCCGAGGCCGTGCGCGCGCCCGTGGTGGCGGGCTGGCTGCGCCTGCTGGGCCATGAGGCCGCCACCGTGACCGGCGGCATCCACGCCGCCCTGCGCCTGCCGGATGCGGCATCCGCCCTGCCGCTGGCGCCGCCCGGGCAGATTCCGCCCCAGGCCCTGGCGGATTGGGTCGCCACCCACAGGCCGGCCATCGTGGACCTGCGCCCCTCGCAGGAGTTCCGCCAGCGCCATGCGGCCGGGGCGCGCTGGTCGCTGCGTCCGCACCTGGCCGGCGATCTGGCCGACCTGGAGCCGGCACAGACCCTGCTGCTGGTGGCACCCGACGTGGAAACCGCCGCCCTGGCCGCCAGCGAGCTGCCAGGACACACGGCCCTGTTCTGGACCCGTGGCCAGGACTGGAGCGCCGCCGGGCTGGCCGAGGAAGGCTCGCCGCAATCGCCCAGCGACGCCCGGTCCATCGACTACCTGTTCTTCGTCCACGACCGCCACGAGGGCAACCTGGACGCCGCGCGCCGCTACCTGGCATGGGAAACCGGCCTGATCGCCCAGTGCGCGCCCGACGAGCTGGCAGCCTTTCGCCTGCCGGCCGGCGCGCCCCCGCTGGCGCCGGCGCCGGCCTTCGCCCCCACGGCAGGCGGCGAAGGCGTGCCCCGGGCTGGTGCAGCGAAGCAAAGCGCATAAACATGTTCTGAAAGCTTTGTTGCCGCGCCACCGGGGCCATTCGAAGATGGCGGCATACCCATCTTCCCCTGGTCCCGAGACTCCGCCATGCTGCCTTTGTCCACTTCCCTTCGCCGTCCCCCGGTTTCCCCTCTTCTGGCCGCCCTGGGCGTGGCCCTCACCCTGGCCAGCGCCGGCGCCCATGCCGACGGCACGCTGGACAAGATCAGGCAGCGCGGCAAGGTCACCATCGGCGTGCTGGTCAATGGCGGGCCCTTCGGCTCCATCGATCCCGCCAGCCAGCAGCTGATCGGCTGGAACCCCGAGCTGGCCCGCGCCCTGGCCAAGGGCCTGGGCGTGGAAGCCGAGCTGGTCCAGGTGCAGACCGCCACCCGCGTGCAGTTCCTGCAGGCCGGCAAGGTCGATCTGCTGATCGCCTCCATGGAACTCAACCCCGACCGCGCCGAGACCCTGGGCTACGCGCCCACGCCCTTCTACCGCGTGGGCGGCGCGGCCGCCGTGCGCAAGGACAGCGGCATCACCAAGTGGGAAGACCTGCGCGGCAAGCCGGTCTGCGTGTCCCAGGGCAGCAGCTTCGCCAAGCCCCTGGCCAACGACTACGGCGCCCAGGTCCATGGCTACAAGAGCTCCTCGGACTCCCTGCTGGCCCTCAAGGGCGGCAACTGCGTGGCCGCCGTGCACGACGGCACCCTGATCTACCCCCTGCTGCGCAGCAACCCCGAATGGGCCCAGTACACGGCGCCCATCGCCACCGAGGTGCTGCCGGCCCTGTCCGTGGTCTGGACCCGCAAGGGCGAGGCCGACACCATCGCCGCCGTGGACAAGGTGGTGCAGGACTGGCACCGCACGGGCTGGCTGATCGCCACGGAAAAACGCGTGGGCATCGCGCCCGCCAACCCCCTGCTGCCCGAGCTGCAGGCCCGCTTCAAGACCGCCGGCTGACGCCCGCCGCCGGGCCCGCCACCACCACCACCACCCCCCACCATGGCCCAGGCCCCGCAGGACGGGGCCGGGCCGACTGTTCCCCGATGGATTCCCCCATGTCCCGACTTCTCTCCCCCTTCGCCGCCGCCCTGGCCCTGGTGCTGGGCGCGGGCGCTGCCCATGCCGACGCCACGCTCGACAAGATCCGCCAGCGCGGCAAGCTGGCCGTCGGCATCGACGGCGCCAGCCCGCCCTTCGGCGTGCTCGACCCCGCCACGGGCAAGACCGGCGGCTACCAGACCGAGCTGGCCGCCGACATCGCCCGCCGCCTGGGCGTGACGCTGGAGACCGTGCCCGTCACGGCCTCCACGCGCGTGCAGTTCCTGCAAAGCGGCAAGGTGGACCTGCTGATCGCCAACATCCAGTGGACCCAGGAGCGCAGCGAAATCCTGTCCTTCGCGCCCACCCCCTACGACCTGATCGGCGGCGGCGCCCTGGTCGCCAAGGCCAGCGGCATCAAGCGCTGGGAAGACCTGCGCGGCAAGGTGGCCTGCGTGTCCCAGGGCAGCAACTTCGCCAAGCCCCTGGCCGAGTCCTATGGTGCCGTGGTCAAGGGCCTGCGCGGTATTCCCGAATCGCTGCTGGCCCTCAAGGGCGGCACCTGCGCGGCCTCGGTCCACATCCAGCCCGCGCTCTACGAAAAGCTCACCGGCCCCAACGCCGCCGAGTGGAAGGACTTCGAGCTGGGCACCCAGGACCAGCTCATTCCCTCGCCCACCGTGGTCTGGACGCGCCGCGGCGAGGCCGACACCCAGGCCTTCGTGGACAAGGCCATACAGGACTGGCACCGCTCGGGCTTTCTGCTGAAGGTGGCGCGCGCCAGCGGCGTGCCCGACACCTGGATCGCCGAGCGCCACCAGCGTGCGCTCAAGGGCCAGTTCGACCGCGCGCCCAACGATTTCGCGGTCTTCGCCGAAGCCCAGGCCGCCGAAGGGAAGAAGCCATGAAGCCGCGCAACGCCCATTGCGCCGCCGCGCTGGCCGCGCTCTTCGCCATTTCCGCCCTGCCGGCACATGCCGATGCCACGCTGGACAGGATCCGCCAGGGCGGCAAGATCGTGGTCGGCGTCATGCTCTCTGGTCCGCCCTTCGGCACCATCGACCCCGTGACGCAAAAGCACGTGGGCTACAACGTGCAGCTGTCCGAAGGCGTGGCCAAGGGCCTGGGCGTGGGCCTGGAGACCGTGCAGGTCCAGCCCTCCAACCGCGTGCAGTTCCTGCAGCAGGGCAAGGTGGACATCCTGATCGCCAACATGCAGTGGACCCAGGAGCGCAGCGAAATCCTGTCCTTCGTGCCCACGCCCTTCGAGGAAGTGGGCGGCGCCGCCATCGCCAAGAAGGGCAGCGGCATCGCCCGGTGGGAAGACCTGCGCGGCAAGCCCGTCTGCGTGTCCCAGGGCAGCAATTTCACCAGGCCCCTGGCCGAGCAGTATGGCGCCCAGATCAAGGCCTTCCGCGGCCAGCCCGAATCCCTGCTGGCCCTCAAGGGCGGCAACTGCGCGGCCGCCGTCCACGTCAGCCCCACGCTGCGCGAGCTGGTGGCCGGCAACCCCGAGTGGAAGGACTATGCCATCGCCTCGCCCTCGGACATCATCCCCTCGCCTTCGGTGATCTGGCTGCGCAAGGGCGAATCCGACACCGAGTCCGCCATCGACCGCATCGTCCAGGACTGGCACCGCAAGGGCTGGCTGATCGAGGTGGAAAAGCGCAATGGCATGACACCCACGCCGCTGCTGCACGAGCTGCACGAGAAATTCAGGAAGGCCCCCGCATGAGCACCGCCTCCGATCTGCTCGCCGGCCTGCGCCAGGCCCTGGGCGAGGCCCATGTGCTGACGGGCGCGGATGCGGCCGGCTACCTGACCGACCAGCACCGCCGCCTCACCGGCCAGGCCCTGGCCGTGGTGCGGCCGGCCGACACCGGCCAGGTGGCCCAGGTCGTGCGCCTGTGCCGTGCCCATGGAACGCCCATCGTGCCCCAGGGCGGCAACACCGGCCTCATGGGCGGCGCCACGCCTGACGGCTCGGGCCGCGCCGTGCTGCTGTCGCTGGGCCGGCTGCAGCGCATACGCAGCATCGACACCGACAACGACACGCTGACCGTGGAGGCCGGCGCCGTACTGGCCCAGGTGCAGCAGGCCGCGCGCGATGCCGGCCGGCTGTTCCCGCTGAGCCTGGGCTCGGAAGGCAGCTGCACCATAGGCGGCAACCTGTCCACCAATGCCGGCGGCACCCAGGTGCTGCGCTACGGCAATGCGCGCGAACTGGTGCTGGGCCTGGAGGTGGTCACCGCCGAAGGCGAGATCTGGGACGGCCTGCGCGGACTGCGCAAGGACAATACCGGCTACGCGCTGCGCGACCTGTATGTGGGCAGCGAAGGCACGCTGGGCATCATCACGGCGGCCACGCTCAAGCTGTACCCGCTGCCGCGCGCCCAGCACACGGCCCTGCTGGCCTTCGGCTGCATATGCGATGCCGTGGCCTTCCTGGGCCAGGCGCGCGCGGGCTTCGGCGCCAGCCTCACGGCCTTCGAACTGCTGTCCGACACGGCCCTGGGCCTGATCGACCGCCATGTGCCGGAGCAGCCCCTGCCGCTCGCGCTCAAGGCGCCCTGGTATGCCCTGGTCGAGCTATCCGACAGCGAAGGCGAGGAGCATGCGCGCCAGCGCTTCGAGTCCGTGGTCGGCCAGGCCTTCGAGGACGGCCTGGTCAGCGACGCCGCCATCGCCGAAAGCCTGCAGCAAAGCCAGGCCCTGTGGCGCCTGCGCGACCAGGCCCTGGGCGAGGCCCAGCGGCGCGACGGCGGCAACGTCAAGCACGACATCTCGGTGCCGATTTCGCGCATTCCCGACTTCCTGTCGGCCACGGCTGGCGCGCTGCAGGCACACTTTCCCGGCGTGCGGCCCGTGGCCTTCGGCCACCTGGGCGACGGCAACCTGCACTACAACGTCTCGCATGCGCCGGACGGCCCCGTGGCACGGCTGTTCGAGCAGGAAGACGCCATCCACGCCCTGGTTCACGACAGCGTGCACGCCCATGGCGGCTCCATCAGTGCCGAGCACGGCGTGGGCCAGACCAAGCGCGACCTGCTGCCGCGCTACAAGAGCGGCGTGGAGCTGGCGCTGATGCGCCGCCTCAAGCAGGCCTTCGATCCGCTGGGCCTGCTCAACCCCGGCAAGGTGCTGGACCAGCCCCGGCCCCTGCTCCCAGAACAAGGCCCCACGACATGAGCATTTCCCTGAATCTTTCGCGGCGCGTGCAGCGCGCCAGGCTGTCGGCCAACGCGGCGGCCAGCGCACGCGCCGCGGCCCTGGCCGCCCAGGGCCGCGACATCATCGCGCTGACCACGGGCGAGCCTGACTTCGACACGCCCGAGCCCATACGGCAGGCCGCCATCGCCGCCATGGCGCGCGGCGAGACCCGGTACACACCCACCCAGGGCACGGCCGTGCTGCGCCGCGCCATCGCCGCCAAGTACCAGCGCGAGCATGCACTGGCCTACGGCACGGACCAGATCATCGTCAGCAACGGCGGCAAGCAGGTCATCTACAACGCCCTGGCCGCCACGCTGGATGCGGGCGACGAGGTCATCGTGCCCGCGCCCTATTGGCCATCCTTTCCCGACATCGTGCGCATCAATGACGGCACGCCCGTCATCGTGCCCGTGGGCCAGGACCAGGGCTTCAAGCTCGGGCCCGAGGCGCTGGAGGCCGCCATCACCCCGCGAACGCGCTGGCTGGTGCTCAACACCCCGGGCAATCCCTCGGGCGCCGTCTATGGCCGCGAGGAACTCGCGGCACTGGCCGCCGTGCTGCGCCGCCATCCCCAGGTCTGGGTGCTGCTGGACGAGCTCTACGAGCACATCTGGTTCACGCCCGAGGCACCCGCGCACTGGCTGGCCGTGGCACCCGACCTGCGCGAGCGCAGCCTGCTGGTCAACGGCGTGTCCAAGACCTATGCCATGACGGGCTGGCGCATAGGCTGGGGCGCCGGTCCCGCGGCCCTGGTCCAGGCCATGGCCGTGGTCCAGTCCCAGGCCTCGTCCGGCCCCAACTCCGTGGGCCAGGCCGCGGCCACGGCGGCGCTGGACTCGGCCGACCAGTCCTTCGTGCAGACGGCGCGCGCCGCCTATGCGCGCCGCGCGCGGCTGGTCACCGAGGCCATCAACACCGTGCCCGGCCTGCGCCTGCTGCCGCCCGGGGGGTCCTTCTTCGCCTTCGTGCACTGCGGCGGCCTGCTCGGCCACCTGCGGCCCGATGGCCGGGCGATCGCCTCCGAGGCCGACCTGGTCGAGTGGCTGCTCGAATCCGAGGGCGTGGCCGCCGTGGATGGCGCCTCCTACGGTCTGTCGCCCTACTTCCGCATTTCGACCGCCACCAGCGACGGGGTACTGGCCGATGCCACGGCCCGCATCGCGCGCGCCGTGGCCGCGCTGCGCGCACCCAGCCCCCGGCCCCTGGCCGAGGCGGAGAGCACCGCATGAGCGAAGCCTTTCTGCCCCAGGCCGTGCAGGCCCTCAAGGGCCTGGGCCTGAACGACGCCTTCGTGCTGGACGCAGGCGAACGCCAGGCCTTTGTGCGCGGCATGTGGGTGACCGTGCAGCTGGCCCTGCTGACCATTCCCGGTAGCCTGGCCGCCGGCGTGGCCCTGGCGGCGGCCATGACATCCGGCCGCCCCTGGCTGGCCACCCCCGCGCGCGCCTTCGTCGAGGTCACGCGCAACACGCCCACCCTGGTCCAGCTGTACTGCGCCTTTCTCGTGCTCAACATGCTCATCACCCAGCAGTTGCGCGACTGGGGCGCGGGAAACAACCCGCTGACGCCCTTCGTCTGGGTGGTGGTCGTGGTCTCGCTGCACAAGGGCGTGTTCCACGCCGAGGCCCTGCGCGCCGGCATCGAGGCCGTGCCCGCCACCACGCTGGAGGCCGCACGTTCCCTGGGCTTTTCCCAGCGCCAGCTGCTGGCGCGCGTGCAGTTGCCGCTGGCCCTGCGTTTTGCCCTGCCCTCCCTGGTCAACAACCTGGTGGACCTGGTGAAGATGACGGCCGTCGCCTCGGCCATCGCCGTGGGCGACGTGACCTACGAGTCCATCATGATCTGGTCCCAGCGCGACAACGTGCTGGAGCTGCTGCTGCTCATCCTGCTGTGGTTCGGCCTGCTGACCTGGCTGGTCAGCCTGGCAGGCCGGTGGCTGGAACAACAACTGAGGATGCCCGGCTATGGCCAATGAAGCCGCCCTGAACCCCGGCCCCGCCGCGGGCCTGGCGCCCGCCGCCCTGCTGCGCGCCGCGCGCAGCCCCTGGCTGATCGGCGCGGCCGCCCTGCTGGCCCTGTGCCTTTACTGGACCGCCAGCGGCAGCACGCCGCCCGCCTTCGTCCACCTGTGGAACTGGCTGCCGGCCCTGCTGCGCGGCCTGTGGGTCAACATCGAGATCAGCGTGCTGGCCGTGGCCCTGGGCACGGCCGTCGGCCTGGTGCTGGGCGCCCTGTCGCTGTCGCCCGCACCGGCCGTGCGCATCGGCGTGCGCTGGTATGTGCAGCTGTTCCGCAATGCGCCCATCCTGGTGCTCATCTACTTCACCACCTATGTGTTTCCGTTCGAGGTGAAGCTGGTGTCCTGGACCTTTCCCTTCCCCGACTGGATCAAGGTGGTGCTGGGCCTGGCCCTGCCCACCAGCGCCAACGTGGCCGAGATCTTCCGCGGCGCCATCCAGTCCATTCCCAGCGCCCAGTGGGAAGCCGCCCAGTCCCTGGCCTTTCGCCGCAGCGAGATCTTCCGCCTCATCGTCCTGCCCCAGTGCGTGCGCCGCATGCTGCCGCCCTGGATGAACCTGTATGCCAGCATCACCATGAGCACCTCCCTGGCCTCCCTGGTGGGCGTGCACGACGTGGTGGACACCGCCCAGATCGCGAGCAACACCGTGGCCCGCACGGACTTCACCATCCTCGTGTACTTCACGCTGCTCGCGCTTTTCTTTGCCTATTGCTATCCCATTGCGCGCGCCACGCGCGCCCTGGAGCACCGCCATGAACGCCACTGACTCCTTCCTCTCCCGGCTCGCCACCACCGAGACCGGCACCGCGGCGGCGCCCGCCCTGGTCGACCTGCAGGACGTGCACCTGTCCTTCGGCGACAACCACGTGCTCCAGGGCATCGACGTCCAGGTGCGGCGCGGCGAGGCCGTGACCATCATCGGGCCCTCGGGCTCGGGCAAGTCCACCATCCTGCGCTGCATCACGGGCCTTCTGCGGCCCCAGCGGGGCAGCATTGCCGTGGCCGGCACGCGCGTGGACCAGCTGCGCACCGAGGCCGAGCTGATCGCCCTGCGCAAGCGCGTGGGCTTCGTGTTCCAGCAGTACAACCTGTTCCCCCACCTGTCGGTGCTGGAGAACCTGGTGATCGCGCCCACGCGCGTGGTGGGCCGCGACCGCGCCACGGCCGAACGCGAGGCCCGGGCCCTGCTGCAGAAGGTGCGCCTGGACCACAAGGAAAACGCCTACCCCGGCGAGCTGTCGGGCGGCCAGCAGCAGCGCGTGGCCATCGCACGCGCCCTGGCCATGCGGCCCGAACTCATTTTGTTCGACGAGGTGACCTCGGCCCTGGACCCCGAGACCGTGGGCGAGGTGCTGACCGTCATCCGCGACCTGGTCAGGGACGGCATGACCTGCGTGCTGGTCACCCACGAAATGCGCTTTGCGGAGGAGGTCAGCGACCAGGTCTATTTCACCGAGGCCGGCCGCATCGTCGAGCATGGCCCCGCCGCCCAGATCTTCGGCAACCCGCGCAGCGAACGCACGCGCGAATTCCTGCAGCGCGCCCTGGGCGACGGAGCGCGCGCCAGGCCCGCACCTGCCCATCCTCCGCTGGCCTTCAACAGCCTGCGCTTCGCACTCTGAACCATCCCGGAACCACCCCACCAGGAACCCCGCCATGACCACCTCTTCCTCCTCCCCCCTCGCCGACCGGCGCCGCCAGGCCGTTGACGCGGCCCTGGCCGACGTCCGCCGACTGCTGCAGGCCGGCGCCCCGGACCGCAAGGCCCTGGCCGCCATCACCGAACGCCTGGAACAACTGGCCACCGACAAGGCCTTGTTCAACCGCACCGACTTCCCGCCACCGGCCCAGACCGAGGGCGTGGGCGCCTCCACGCGCTACCGGCTCAACCCGGCCGACGGCGACGCCGGCCTGGCCCTGTACCTGAACTCCATCAACCCCGGCAAGACCACGGCGCCGCACAACCATACGACGTGGGCCGTGATCGTGGCCGTCGAAGGCCAGGAGATCAACCGCCTGTACGAGCGCACCGACGACCGCAGCGACCCCACGCACGCCCGGATCCACCTGGCGCGGGAGTTCACCGTGCAGCCCGGCGCCTCCATCGCCTTCCTGCCCGACGACATCCATGCCATCGCCGTGGTCGGCGACCAGCCCACGCTGCATTTCCATCTCTACGGCCAGCCGCTGGAAACGCTGAGCGGCCGTGTGGCCATCGACCCCGAGACCGGCGAAGTCAAGAACTACAACGCCGCCTACTTCCGCCCCAGCGAGGCCGTGGCATGAGCGCGCAGCACGACGACGCACGGGCCCTGGGGCCCTCCACCCGCCTGCTGCACGCCGGCACGCCCCCGTTGCAGGGCGGCTCCGGCCCCGTCAATGTGCCCGTGGTGCGCACCAGCACCGTGCGCTTTGCCGACAGCGCCGCCTATGCCGACCTGCACCACCGCCGCGAGGCCGGCGAGCGCGTGGCCTCCTACGGCCGCCATGGGCTGGACACCCACCGCGCGCTGGAAGACGCCGTGGTCGCCCTCGAGGGCGGCCACCGCGCCTTCCTCACGCCCTCGGGCCTGTCGGCCATCAGCCTGGTGCTGATCGCCCTGCTCTCGCCGGGCGACCACGCCCTGGTGGCCGACAGCGTCTACTCGCCCGTGCGCCGCGTGGACGCCACGCTGCTGCAGCGCCTGGGCATCACGCTGGAGTACTTTTCGCCCTCGCGCGATGACCTGGCCGCCAAAATCCGCGACAACACCCGCCTGGTCTATCTGGAGTCGCCCAGCTCCCTGCTCTACGAAGTGCTGGACCTGCCGGCGCTGGCGGCTGTGGCGCGTGCGCGCGGCATCCCCGTGGCCACGGACAACACCTGGAGCGGAGGCTGGTTCTACCAGCCCCTGGAGCATGGCGCCAACCTGTCCATCCAGGCCGCCACCAAGTACATCGCCGGCCACTCGGACGTGATGCAGGGCATCGTCATCACCGACGGCCCCGCGCTGTCCCGGAAAATCGCCACGGCCTACGAGGCCCTGGGCCTGACCATCGGCGCCGACGACGCCTATCTGGCCCTGCGCGGCCTGCGCACCCTGCCCGTGCGCCTGGCCCAGCATCAGCGCCATGCCACCGAAGTCGCCCAATGGCTGGAGCAGCAGCCCCAGGTCGGCCGCGTCTTCTACCCGGCCCTGCCGTCCGATCCCGGCCACGCGCTGTGGCAGCGGGATTTCAGCGGGGCCAGCGGGCTGGTGTCGTTCGCCTTCACCGAAGGGACCCATGCCGGTGCGGGTGCGGCGTTCGTCGATGCGTTGCGGCATTTCGCGCAGGGAGCATCGTGGGGCGGGTATGAGAGCCTGGCGCTGGTGGCGCAGCCTGAGCGGCTGCGCGAGCACAGCGTGTGGGGCGGTACGGCGCCTGTGGTGCGCCTGCATGTGGGGCTGGAGGATCCGGCTGATCTGATTGCGGATCTGGAGCGTGGTTTGGGTGTGGCTTTGGAGAAGGCCCGGTTGGCTGCCTGAGTCTTTTTTGTTTCTGTCGCGCCTCTGGGGGCAGAGGCGCGACCAAGGCCCAAAAGACTCGCTCAGGCAGCAGCCGGCAACAACCGGATCCCCGTAAAGCCCTCTCTCTCCAACTGCGCCACCAACCCCAGTTCCCAGTCCAGATACGCCTGGAACCCCGCATCCCGCAACGCCAGATCCCGATGCGCATAAGGGCTGTACCACTGGTCGTCATCGCCCGTCAGCACATCGGCATCCCCCTGCCCCACCGGCAGCCCCGCAGCCACCCAGGCCGCCGTGCCGCCGACGATGGAGCGCACATCGCGGCCCGTGCGGGCCGCGAGTTCGGCGGCAACGCTGCGGGCCAGGGTGCCGTCGGGCGAGGAGAGCACCACGGTCTGCGTGTCGGCCAGGGTCTGCACAAAGGCGGGAAGGCGGTCCGGGACGGCAAAGCGTGCGCCGGCGATGTGCTGCCTTTCGAAGGCCGGCCGGCTGTCCACGTCGAAGACGGTGGCGCGGCCCTCGGCCAGCAGGGACTGGGCCTGCTGGGGCGAGAGCTGGGGTGCCGGCGCATGGGAAGAGAGCACGCGCACGGGTTCGGCGCCGGTTTCCAGCGGGGCCAGGGCCGGCGGCACATGGGTGAAGACTTCCCAGCCCAGCTGGGCCAGCCAGGCACCCGTGGTCTGGGCGCGCACGCCGTCCCAGTCGGCCAGCACGATGCGTGCACCGCGCGTGGCCGCGTATTCGTCCGTGGCCTGGACCAGCTGACCACCGGGGGCCCAGCGCCAGCCCGGCAGGTGGCCGGCCTGGTATTCCTCGCGGGTGCGCACGTCGAAGCGGTACAGGGTGCGTTCGCCAGCCTCGGCCTCGAAGCGTGCCAGTTCGGCGCCCGCTATGGCCTGCACGCCAGCCCGGCGCGCCACATCGGCGGCGCGTTCGCGCGCGGTGGCCAGTTGGGCGGCCGTGGGCTCGGGCAGGGGCGTGCGCCGGCCATGGGCCAGCTTGCGGCCCGTCAGCAGCCAGTCCATGGTGCCATTGCGCAGGGACACGACACGGTTGGGAATGCCCGCATCGATCAGCGTCTGCGCGCCCACGATGGAGCGCGTGCGGCCTGCGCAGTTGACGACCACCAGGGTCTCGGGATCGGGCGCGATGCCGCCGATGCGGTAGACCAGCTCGGCGCCGGGCAGGCTGTGCGCGAAGGGCAGGCTGAAGGCCGCGAATTCCTCCGGGGTGCGGCTGTCCACGACCACGATGTTGTCGCCGCGCTCCACATGGGCCTGCAGCTGCTCGGAGGTGATCCAGGGCGTGTGCTTTTCGTGTTCGATGACTTCGCCGAAGGCCTTGGTGGGCACATTGGTGCCGCTGAAGATTTCCAGGCCGGTGGCCTCCCAGCCGTCGGTGCCGCCGTCCAGCACGGACACATTGGGCCAGCCCAGTCGCACCAGCTTGGCCGCCGCGTCATGGGCCAGGGAGCCGTCGCCATCCACCAGCACGATGCGCGTGCCGCGGCGCGGCACCAGCCGGTCGATGAGCTGCTCCAGCCGCCAGGCGGGGGCCGGGGCCGCGAACAGGATGTGGCGGTGGGCGAAGACGCCGGCTTCGCGCACATCGAGCACGGCGATTTCCTCGCCATCGGCCAGGGCCTGCCGGAGAGCGGCCGGCGCTACCAGGGCGTGGCGTATGGATTTCGGCGGGCCGAAGGTGCGAAAGCTCCCGCCTTCCAGTCCTTCGAAGACCACGCGCCCGGGCATGCGGTCCAGGCCCCGGCCATAGAAATGCAGGTGCAGGCCCGGCTGCTCGCCGACCAGCTCGATGGTGTGCACATCGGTGGGCGAGAGCACGACCGAGCTGCCGCGCCCCACGTCGGCCGTGTGGCCGGCCGCCAGGGTGTCGCGCAGCGGATCATCGGTCTTGCCGCGCGCGAAGAAGACGTTGCGCTCCACGCCGCTCACGCCCGCGATGATGGCCCAGGTCGTGTGGTCATGCGGCGGCTGTGCCTTGCCCGGCAGGCCGGCCGACAGATACAGCGCGTAGCGCCCGCCCGCGTCCTCGCTGAGCCGGTAGACCTGGGCCGGGTTGGCGGGCGAGACGGGGAACTGCCCGTGGGGAAAGAGTTCGTGGCGCAGGCCCAGGGCCTCCAGCTCGCGGGCCACGGCCTGCAGCTGCTCGGGCCGGGCCTGCTCGGGGTCGGGCACCAGGTGCCGGGCCGTTGCCAGAAAGGCCGAGATGGCGGCCGCGCGGCGGCTGGCCACGTCGCTGCCGCTGAAGTCGATGGAAAGATGTGTCTGGGTCATGGGGAGGGCTTTCGGAAGAGGGCTTTTGCAGCAAGCCCCCGACGGTAGGCCCCGGTGCCCGCGGCTTCAACGAAGCATTGCGGATATGGATATGAGCTTTGGGATCAAGCGCAGGCCCACGGCACGCCCCGCTATTCGCTATTGCGTGTCCCGCATATGCATAGCCGCAATGCGTCGTTCACACGGCGGCGCCCGGCACCCAGACTGCGGCCATCCGCTTTCCGCTTCCCGCCCTGCCATGATCCGTTCGCTGCTGCTTCCCCTCGTTTCCGCCCTCGCCCTGCACGCCTTCGCGGCCCAGGCCTCGGCCCCTTCCGCCACCGATGCCGCCCACTACCCCAGCAAGCCCGTGCGCATCATCGTGCCCGTGGCCCCCGGCGGCAGCGCCGACAAGCTCACGCGCACCCTGGCCGACAAGCTGGCCACGCTCTGGGGCCAGTCGGTGGTGGTGGAGAACGTGGCCGGTGCCAGCGGCACCATCGGCGCGGCGCGCGTGGCCAAGGCCGCGCCAGACGGCTACACCCTGCTGCAGCAGGGCGAAGGCCTGACGCTCAACGGCCTGCTCTTCGCCCAGTTGCCCTACGACACGCAAAAGGCCTTCACGCCCATCATCAAGGCCGTGGTCAATCCCCAGGTGCTGGTGGTCCATCCGGGCACGGGGCTCAACACCCTGGGCGACTACCTGGCGCGCGCCAAGGCCCGGCCGCAAAGCATCAGCCTGGGCCTGCCCGGCAACGGCGGCATCGCCCACGTGGCCCATGAGATCCTGAGCCAGGAAACGGGCGCCAAGGTCAACTACATCCCGTACCCTGGCGGCGGCCCTGCCTCGCTGGACGTGCTGGGCGGCCACACGGACGCCACGCTGATCACGCTGGCGGCCGTGACCGAGTATGTGCGCGCCGGCAAGCTGCGCGCCCTGGCCGTGACCACGCCCTACCGCTCCGACGCCCTGCCCCAGGTGCCGACCATGGCCGAGGCCGGCGTGCCGGGCTTTTCGGTGGAAAGCTGGCAGGGCTACTTCGCACCGGCCGGCACGCCCGCGCCCATCGTCGCCAAGATCAACCGCGACCTGCAGACCGTGCTGCAGGCGCCCGACGTGCGCGCCCAGCTGGAGCACATGGGCTTCAAGGTGGCCGGCGGCTCGCCCGCGGACCTGGGCCAGAGCCTGCAAAGCGAACGCCCGCGCTATGCCCGGGCCATCCAGTCGGCCGGCCTGTCGCTGCGCTGAACGCCGGATTCAGGCGGCCAGCTCGGCCGCATGGTCCTCGGCATAGATGCGCAGCGTCCGCGGGGGCCGGCCCGTGAGCAGTTGCACATGGTCGGTGATGGCCGCCGTCCAGCCCTCGCGCACGGGGTGGAAGATGGAGGCCAGGAAGCCGGCATAGTCCGGGGCCACGCCGGCCGCTGACAGCTCCGCCACGAAGTCCGCGTCATCGACGGCCCGGTAGGACACGCTGCGGCCCAGGACCCGGGCCAGCACCTGTGCCGCCTCGCCATAGTCCAGGGCCTCGGGCCCCGTGAGATTGAAGGCCTGGCCATCGAAGCGCTCGCCGGTCAGGGCGGCCACGGCGCTGGCCGCGATGTCGCGCACATCGATGAAGCTCGAACGCCCCTGGCCCGCGGGCACGGCGATCAGCCCCCTGGCCACGCCCTGCTGCCAGTAGGTGTGGAAGTTGTCGGCGAACCAGTTGGGCCGCAGGATGACATGGGCCGTGCCCGAGCGCTGCAGCGCCAGCTCCACCTGGCGATAGGGAATGGCGTCGTCGGCATCCACGCCGAACACGCTCTGGAACACCGTCTTGATGCCCCGCCCGGCCAGGGCCTGGACCACGGGCAGCAGCAAATCCCTGGCCTGCACGTGCCCGGCGGGCAGCATCAGATAGGCGTGGCTCACGCCCTCCAGGGCCGGTGTCAGGCCCTGGGGCTGCGTGATGTCGAAGGCCACGCCCTCGGCACCTTCCACGGCCGCACCCGAGCGGCTGGCCGCCCTCACCGTCTCGCCGCGCGAGCGCAGGGCCCGGACCAGGGGGCGGCCCACATTGCCGCCCGCGCCCAGCACCAGAATCGTTCTTCCATCCATGTCGCACTCCTTGCCCCACCGGGCATTCAAGGTTTCCAAAAGATACCTGGTACATTTTCAGCAAGGCCTTTTCCCAAGGGAAGAAGGCACCTGGATGAAACCAGGTTTCCCGCAGGAAACCGCCACGGAGCGCCGACATGAGCCATTTGCTGCACGCCTACGATGTCTACCAGGACCGCTGCCCCACGCGCCTGGTGCTGGAACGCCTGGCCGACAAATGGGCGCTCCTGGTGCTGGACCGCCTCGAAGACGGGCCTGCCCGCTTCAGCCTGCTCAAGCGCGACATCCGGCGCATCACCCAGAAGGTGCTGACCCAGACGCTGCGCCGGCTGGAGCGCGACGGCCTGATCGCGCGCGCCGTGTCCGCGACCACGCCGGTCACGGTGGAATACTCGCTGACCGACCTGGGCCGCACGCTGACCGAGACCGTGTCCGCCCTGACGCACTGGGCCGAGCGCCACATGGACAGCGTGCACGCGGCCCAGGCCGCCTATGACGCGGCCGCCGAACAGGCGCTGCAGGCGCGCGCAGGCGTGCACCGCATCGCGGACCGGGCAGCGCCGCGCTCCGCCTAGCAAGGCTCAGTACGGCGACGGCCGGTTGTCCGCGCGCCACCGCTCGCCCTCGGGTGTTCCGGGCACGGGCGGGCGCAGGCCCTGGATGCTCCAGAGGCTGAAGGGCGTCTCGTCCACATGCATCTCCCAGCGCAGGCCCCGGTCGGCGATGTAGGGAGAGAGCTGGCGGCGTACGCCTTCGAGAAAGCGCACCCTGGTTTCCTCGTCGCGGATCTGGCGCGCGATGTGGTCCACGGATATGCGCACGAAGTCGTCGGCGGGCTCGCCGCCGATGAAGAACGAGGCCTTGGCAACGGCCTCGAAGACCACGCCCACGTAAAAGCGCGGCAGGTCGCCATAGACCGCCGTGATGCGCCGGGCCATGGCCTGCTTGTCCTCGTCGCTGAAGGCGTTTTCGGGGTGGTAGATCTTCCACAGGGGCATGTTGTTTCTCCTGGTCTTGCCTGGGGGTTGGGAAAGGATTTCAGGGCCGTGCGCGGTAGCGCTGCGCGGGCATGCCGCTGCGGGTCGGCGCCTGGGCCAGGGCCTGCAGGCGGTCCTGGCGGCACGCGGCCGGGCGGTCGGCGTAGGCGGCGCCTGTGCCGGACGAGGCGCCGGTGACGATGGCAAGGCCTTGTGGAGAGTGCATGGGAACTTGCCTTGTGGCAGCCAGCGCTGCCCGGTTTGCGAAGTGACTCCAAATATAAACTCCAATCATTAGAGTTACAAGCCGAAAATCCATCCACCCCTGTGCGGTCTTGGGGTTTGCTGAGACACTCCAGGGCCGAGACAACGCGAACCAACCAAGAGGAATCCGATGCGATCCAAGAGCTTCGAGGGCATGGCCTGTTCGATCGCCACCGCGCTGGAGGCCATAGGCGACCGCTGGGCCCTGCTGCTGCTGCGCGATCTGATGCTGGGCCTGCGCCGCTACGACGACCTGAAGAAATCCACGGGCATCACCAATGCCACGCTGACCGACCGGCTGCGCCAGCTGGAGCAGTCGGGCCTGATCGAGCGCCGCCCCTACCAGAGCAGCCCCGAGCGCCACGAATACCTGCTCACGGCCCGCGGCCGCGAGCTGTCCCTGGTGATCCAGGCCCTGGCCCAGGTCGGCGACCAATGGCGCGGGCAGTCGGGGGAGCCGGCCCCCCTGCAGTTCGTGCGTGCCGGCACGGGCCGCCCCGTACGCCTGGCCCTGGTGGAGCAGGACACGGGCGAGGCCGTGCCCCTGTCCGAGTTGCGCGTACAGGCCGGTCCCGGTGCCGACGACCTGGTGCGCTGGCGCCTGTCCAAGCTGGCCGGCCGGGCGTAGCCCGCGCAGGGCGACCGGCGAGGGTGACCGGCCAGGGCGACCGGCGCGCCTTAGACGTTTTGCTTCTATCAACGCCAGCTTTCATTCGTTGTCCGGCAGGGTTCCTGTTCTTAGATTGGTGCCTATAGCCACCACCGCAGACAGAGGACAACGAAGCCATGACAGCCCCCGCATTGGAAACCACCCTGCCCGAGGCACTGGAACAGGCGCAGGAGCACGCCCATGAACAGGGCCTGGGCCACGCCGGCGGCGTGCGCCCGCCCGTGGCCTGGGCCCTGGTCCAGGCCGGTCAGGCCGTGCTGGTCGATGTGCGCACGGCCGAGGAGCGCAAGTTCGTCGGCCAGGTGCCCGGCAGCCTGCATGTGGCCTGGGCCACGGGGACGGCGCTGACCCGCAACCCGCGTTTCGTGCGCGAACTGGAGGCCCGGCTGGCTGCCCACGGCGGCAAGCAGGCCGTGGCCCTGCTGCTGTGCCGCAGCGGAAAGCGCTCGGTGCTTGCGGCCCAGGCGGCGGCCCAGGCAGGCTTCGCCCATGTCTTCAACGTGCTCGAAGGCTTCGAGGGCGAGATCGACGCCCGGCAGCAGCGCGGCAGCAGCGATGGCTGGCGCCTGCACGGCCTGCCCTGGGTGCAGGACTGAAACACACCCTGAGCCGCTTCGCGCCTTCCCCCGAGGCGAAGCCACAGCCTCGGCGCGGCCGGCCCTGGCCCTTTCCCGGAGTTCCGGGGCGGGCCGTGCCGATTTCATGCGCTGCGGCAGGCGCATAGCGCAACGGATCACTGAAAGGACCAGAACATGGCCAGCTTCGACATCGCCCACCTCACCCAGAGCCTGCACGCGGTGCGCCGCGAATGGCGCGAGGCCCACGGCCGCTCCCAGGAGCCCGGGGCCCGGGAATTTCCCTCGCGCGAAGCGCTGGCGACCATCGTCGACCAGCTCAAGGGCGCCCTGTTTCCCATGCGCCTCGGACCCCATGACCTGCGCCAGGAAAGCGAGGACATCTTCGTGGCCCACCAGCTGGACACGGCCCTGCACGCCCTGCTGGGCCAGATACGGCTGGAGCTTCGCCTGGGCGGCGCGCATTCCTCGCTGAGCGCCGATGCCATGGCCCTGGACATCGCAAGGGCCTTCGCCGAGGCCCTGCCCCAGATCCGGCGCCTGCTGGACAGCGATGTGCTGGCCGCCTTCCACGGCGACCCCGCCGCGCGCAGCGTGGACGAGGTGCTGCTGTGCTATCCGGGCGTGCTGGCCATGGTCCACCACCGGCTGGCCCACCAGCTGTACCTGCTGGGCCAGCCGCTGCTGGCACGCATCGTGGCCGAGCTGGCCCATGGCCAGACCGGCATCGACATCCACCCCGGGGCCCAGATCGGGCGGGGATTTTTCATCGACCACGGCACAGGCGTGGTGATCGGCGAGACCGCCATCATCGGCGAGCGCGTGCGCCTGTACCAGGCCGTGACCCTGGGGGCCAAGCGCTTTCCCACCGACGAGCAGGGCCAGCTGCGCAAGGGCCTGCCGCGCCACCCCGTGGTGGAGGACGATGTGGTCATCTACGCGGGCGCGACCATCCTGGGCCGCGTCACGCTGGGGCGTGGCGCCGTCATCGGCGGCAATGTCTGGGTGACCTATGACGTGCCGGCCGGCGTGCATGTCACCCAGGCCCATGCACGCGAGCGCCGGCAGCCGGCGCAGGAGGTGGCTGCATGAGCACGCCCCTGGTATCGAGCTTCGGCATCGCCGTGCGCCAGGCCCGCGAGGCCCAGGGCTGGTCGCAGGAGCGGCTGGCCGAGTACTCGGACCTCAACCGTTCCTATGTCGGCGAGATCGAGCGCGGCCGCGTCATCGCCTCCCTGGTCACGGTGGAGAAGCTGGCCGTCTCGCTGGGCGTGCCGCCCTCGGCCCTGGTCATGCGCGGCGAGGCCGTGGCCCAGGCCCAGCTGGTACGCGGCCTGCACTTGGCGGCTATAGCATGTTGAAGGCATGTGCACGGGGCCGGACACTGGCCCTGTTTTTTTTCCTCCCGTCCCTTTCTGAACTGATTTACGGAGTCTGCACATGTCGGCAACAGTGGGTGGCACGACCGCGCTCGGCGATAACGCCGCGCGGCAATTGGCCAATGCAACCAAGACCGTTCCCCAGCTTTCCACCATCAGCCCGCGCTGGCTGACGCACCTGCTGCAATGGGCCCCCGTGGAAGCGGGCATCTACCGCCTCAACCGCGTCAAGAATCCCGAGGCCATCCGCGTCACCTGCACGGCCAGGCAGGAAGAGAACCAGCTGCCGCGCACCTTCGTGGACTACGAGGAGCAGCCGCGCGAGTACTTCCTCAACGCCGTCTCCACCATCCTCGATGTGCACACGCGCATCTCCGACCTCTACAGCAGCCCGCACGACCAGATTAAGGAACAGCTGCGCCTGACCATAGAGACCATCAAGGAGAACCAGGAAAGCGAGCTGATCAACAACCCCGACTATGGCCTGCTGGCCCAGGTGGCCGAGGAGCAGCGCATCTTCCCGCTGACCGGCGCGCCCACGCCCGATGACCTGGACGAGCTGCTGACCAAGGTATGGAAGGAGCCCGCCTTCTTCCTCGCGCATCCGCTGGCCATTGCCGCCTTCGGCCGCGAGGCCACTCGCCGCGGCACGCCGCCGCCCACGGTCAGCCTGTTCGGCTCGCAGTTCATCACCTGGCGCGGCATTCCCCTCATCCCCTCGGACAAGGTGCCCGTGGCCGACGGCAAGAGCAAGATCCTGCTGCTGCGCGTGGGCGAAAAGCGCCAGGGCGTGGTCGGCCTGTACCAGCCCGGCCTGCCCGGAGAGCAAAGCCCGGGGCTGTCGGTGCGCTTCATGGGCATCAACAACCATGCCATCGCCTCGTACCTGATTTCGCTGTACTGCTCGCTGGCCGTGCTCACGCCCGATGCACTGGCCGTGCTCGACGATGTCGAGATCGGCAAGTACCACGACTATCCCGACACCTACAAGTAAAGGACGGGGCGGTGACCGTGTCTGCAATCTCCTCCGTGGCGCCCCAGGCGCCCTTTGACCCCGAGGCGCTGGCACGCATGGCCAACGCCCTGTTTTCCGCCGCGCCCGGACAGGCCGCGGCCCTGCCTGCGGGCGTTCAGGCGCCGGTCAACGTGGCGCCCCCGGGATCGCCCCTGGCCAGCCCCGCGGGCCTGGGCCCCGGCATTCCGGGCACGCCCCTGCCCCAGGGCCAGCTGCCGGGCGGCAATCTGCTGCCGGCCTCGCCGGGCCCGCTGGCCTCGCTGGCCCACCGCACGCCGGCCCTGCTGCCCCACGCCCAGGCCGGCAACGGCCTGCCCGATCAGGCGGTGGGCAGCCTGCCCGCCTACGAGCCGCGCCTGGGCTCCCAGGCGCTGGGCGTGGCCCAGGGCCCGCAGGACCCGCTGGATGCGCTCGCGGCCCTGCCCTTCGCCACGGTCGGCGTGCCACGCGTGGGCGTGGCCACCGAAGGCGCCGCCATCCCTTCCACCGTGCCATCGACCGAGCCGCGCTTTTACTTCGTGGACCCGGTGGTGCTGCCGGCCGGCTACACCACGCCGGCCCACCCGCTGCACAGGCCCGCCGCCGGAAACGGCGGACACGCCGGTGATGCCGGTGACGCCACCGCCCCCTTCGACGTGCATGCCGTGCGGCGCGACTTTCCCATCCTGTCCGAGCGCGTCAACGGCCGGCCGCTGGCCTGGCTGGACAATGCCGCGACCACGCACAAGCCGCATGCGGTGATCGAGCGGCTGCGCCATTTCTACACGCACGAAAACTCCAACATCCACCGCGCAGCCCACGCCCTGGCGGCCCGCGCCACCGATGCCTACGAGGGCGCGCGCGAGCGCGTGCGGCGCTTTCTCAATGCGCCCGATGTGAACGAAGTCATCTTCGTGCGCGGCACCACCGAGGCCATCAACCTGGTGGCCAAGAGCTGGGGTGACAGGCATGTGGGCGAAGGCGATGAAATCATCGTCTCCCACCTGGAGCACCATGCCAACATCGTGCCCTGGCAGCAATTGGCGGCCGCCAAGGGCGCGAGGATCCGCGTCATCCCCGTGGACGACACGGGCCAGGTGCTGCTGGACGAATACCAGAAGCTGCTGGGCCCGCGCACGAAAATCGTCGCCGTCACCCAGGTCTCGAATGCGCTGGGCACGGTCGTTCCCGTGCGGCGCATCGTGGAGCTGGCCCGCCACGCGGGCGCCAGGACCCTGGTCGATGGCGCGCAGTCGGTCTCGCACATGGCCGTCGATGTGCAGGCCATCGGCGCGGACTTCTTCGTGTTCTCGGGCCACAAGGTCTTCGGACCCACGGGCATCGGCGTGGTCTGGGGACGGCGCGAGGTGCTGGAGGACATGCCACCCTGGCAGGGCGGCGGCAACATGATTGCCGACGTGACCTTCGAGAAGACCGTCTACCAGCCCCTGCCCAATACCTTCGAGGCCGGCACCGGCAATATCGCCGACGCCGTGGGCCTGGGCGCGGCCATCGACTATGTGCAGGCCCTGGGCATGGAGCGCATCGCGCGCTACGAGCATGCGCTGCTGCAATACGGGACGCGGGCGCTGTCGGCCATCCCCGGCCTGCGCCTCATCGGCACGGCGGCCGACAAGGCCAGCGTGCTGTCCTTCGTGCTGCAGGGCTACACCACAGCCGAAGTGGGCGAGGCGCTGAACGCCGAAGGCATTGCCGTGCGCACCGGCCACCACTGCGCCCAGCCCATATTGCGGCGCTTCGGCGTGGAAACCACGGTGCGGCCCTCGCTGGCCTTCTACAACACCACCGAGGAAATCGATCGCCTCGCGGACGTGGTGCAGCGGCTGGCGGGCCGCAGGCGGGGCTGAGGACGGGCGGGGCAGCCCCTCTCCGGCCCGTACCGCACCTGGCCGGTGGCACCTTGCCGGCCGCACCTCGCCGGCCGCACCTCGCCGGCCGCACCTCGCCGGCTGCACCTGGCCGGCTGCACCTGGCCGACAGCCACTACCCTTGCTGCGGGAGGCGGGCCACGACCTTGATCTCGAACTGAAAGCCGTACAGCCAGGTCACGCCTATGCCCGTCAGCGTGGGATAGGGGGCCTGGCCCCAGTAGCCGGCCGCCACCTTCCAGGCGGTTTCGAACTGGTTCTCGGGATCGACCATGAAGACCGTGGCGTCCACCACGTCGTCGAAACTGCAGCCGGCCGCTGCCAGCACGGCGTTGAGGTTGTCGAAGGCGCGGCGCACCTGGGCCTCCAGCCCCGGCTCGGGCGAGCCGTCCTCACGGCTGCCGACCTGGCCCGACACGAAAAGAAGGCCATTGGCGCGCACGGCAGGGGAGTAGCGGTTGCGCTCGTACAGCGCCTGGCGGCCCGGGGGGAAAACGGCATCGCGTGCAGTCATGGAAAGTCCTGTTTCAATGGGCCTTCGCAGGCCCGGTTCATCGATGCAGGCACTGTAGAAGGCCGGGCCACGGCGATCTAGGCCCTGCCACGGACAGCTGCATTTGTAGAATCCGAACAATTTTCGTGACAGCGGGAGGGAGCCCCATGGACCGCTTCGATGCAATGCAGGCCTTTGCGCGCGTGGTGGAAACCGGCAGTTTCACCAAGGCCGCCGAGACCCTGCACATCAGCCGCACCACGGCCACGCAGCTGGTGCAGCAGCTGGAAGCCCGGCTGCGCGTCAAGCTGCTGCACCGCACGACGCGCAAGGTCCGGCCGACGGCCGACGGCAGCGCCTACTACGACAGCGTGCAGCGCCTGCTGGCCTTCATGGAGGACGCCGAAACCAGCCTGCCCGGTGCCTCGGCCACGCCGAGGGGGCGGCTGCGCGTGGATGTGCCCAGTCCGCTGGCGCGGCTCATCCTGGTGCCCGCCCTGCCCGCCTTCCATGCCCTCTACCCCGACATCCAGCTGGACCTGGGCGTCAGCGACCGCGTCGTGGACCTGATCGATGAAAACGTGGACTGCGTCATCCGGGGCGGCGAGCTGGCCGACCAATCCCTGGTGGCGCGGCGCGTGGGCGAGCTGCGGCTGGGCGTGTACGCGTCGCCGGCCTATCTGGCCCAGGCCGGCACGCCCTCGCATCCGCGCGAGCTGGAAGGGCCGCAGCACCGCATCGTGGGATTTCGCTGGGCGCGCACGGGCCGGCCCCTGGCCTGCGCCATGCGCCGGCAGGGCGAGAACGTGCAGCTGCAGGGCCGCCACCTGCTGACCGTCGACGACGGCAACGCCTACATCGAGGCCGGCACCGCGGGCCTGGGCGTGCTCTGGCTGCCCCACTACATGGCCCGCGAGGCCCTGGCGCGCGGCGCCCTGCTGCCGCTGTTCGAGGACTGGTGGATAGACCCCATGCCCCTGTATCTGGCCTATGCCTCCCACCGCCATGTCAGCGCCAAGCTGCGCGCCTTCATCGACTGGGTAGTGGACCTGATGGCGACCCAGCCCGGCACGTCGCCGCGCGCCTAATCGCGTAGCAGCCGCTGCGCGAAGGCCTGGCCCGTGGCGGCCGTGCCCAGGTGGCCGCCCACGTCGCGCGTGGCTTCGCCCTCGGCAATGGCGGCCACGGCCGCCGCCTCGATGGCGCGGGCCGCGGCCTGGAAGGCCGGCAGGCCGCGGCGCTGGCCATGCCAGCCCAGCAACTGACCCGCCGACAGGATGAGCGAGAACGGGTTGGCGACGTCCTGGCCCGCGATGTCGGGGGCCGAGCCATGGGCGGCCTGGCCCATGGCGTGATCGCGCCCCGCGTTCAGCGAGCCGCCCAGGCCCAGGCTGCCCGACAGCTCGGCCGTCAGGTCGGACAGGATGTCGCCGAACATGTTGGTGGTGACGATGACGTCGAAGCGCTGGGGGGCGCGCACCACGTGGGCCATCATGGCGTCGACGATGAAGTCGTCCACCTCCACCTCGGGGAAATCGCGTGCCACGGCGCGGCAGATGTCGATGAACATGCCGTCGCCCAGCTTGAGCACATTGGCCTTGTGCACGATGCTCACATGGCGGCGCCGCGCCATGGCCAGCTCGAAGGCGCTGCGCGCGATGCGTTCGCAGCACAGGCGCGTGATGCGGCGCAGCGAGACCACCACATCGGAGGTGATCTGCATTTCGCTGCCGCCCGATTCGATGTTGCGGTCGGCATAGAAGCCTTCGGTGTTCTCGCGCACCACCACCAGGTCGAAGGCGCCCACCTTCTGCACCATGCCCGGGTAGGTGCGGGCCGGGCGGATGTTGGCATACAGGTCCAGTTCCTTGCGGAAGAACTTGGAGGGATTGATTTCGCCGCGCGCCTCGTCCTTGAAGTCGTAGGTGGCCATGGGGCCCAGCATCAGGCCATCGGCGTGGCGGACCTTGTCGAGCAGGGCCGGCGTGACCGTGGCGCCATGGCGGCGCAGGCTGTCGTGGCCGGCCAGGTCGTGCTCCAGCTCCAGGCCCAGGCCGAAGCGGCGCGACGCCGCCTGCAGCACCTGCACCGTGGCGTCCATGGTTTCGGGACCGATGCCGTCACCCGGCAGAACAATGATTTTCATGAAAGGCTTTCCAAACAGCAGTTGAACCAGGGTCGTGGGGTATCACTGGGGCCGCAGGCCGGAGCGGGCGGCAATGCCGCGCCACAGCGCCAGCTCCTTGCGCAGCTCCTCGCCGAAGGCCGCGGGCGTCAGGCGCAGGGCGCTGGCGCCCTCGTGTTCCAGCCGGCCCGGCACGGGCTCGGCGGCCGCGGCCTCGTTGATGGCCCGGTGCAGGGCATCGATGACGGGCGCCGGCGTGCGGCTGGGCGCCAGCACACCCCACCAGGTGCCGACCTCGAAGCCCGGCAGGCCGGCCTCGGCCACCGTGGGCGTATCGGGAAACAGCGGCGAACGCCGGGCGCTGGTGACGGCCAGCAGCGGCACCCGCCCCTCGCGCACCTGGGACAGGATGGTGGGCACGGTGGCGAAGAACAGGTCCACGCGCCCCGCCAGCAGCTCCACGGTGGCGGGGCCGCTGCCCTTGAAGGGCACATGGGTCAACTCCAGGCCGGCGCGCTGGCGGAACATCTCGCCGGCCAGGTGGTTGATGCTGCCGTTGCCCGCCGAACAGTAGTTCAGGCCCTGGGGCCGGGCCCGGGCCGCAGCCACCAGCTGGGGCACGCTGGTCGCGCCGACCTCGCGCGACGCCACCAGCAGCAGCGGCCCGCGCCCGATCATGGCCACGGGCGCGAAATCCTTGAGCGGGTCGTAGGGCAGCCGGGATTCCACGGCCGCATTCGTGATGAAGGTGGAGGTGGCGAACAGCAGCGTATGGCCATCGGCCGGCGCCTTGGCCACGGCCGCCGCGCCGATCGCCCCCCCGGCACCGCCCCGGTTGTCCACGACCACGGGCTGGCCCAGGCGCTCGCCCATGTTCTTGGCGATGTCGCGCGCAATGCTGTCGGTGCCGCCACCGGGCGCGAAAGGCACGACCAGGGTGATGGGGCGCGAGGGAAAGGCTGCCTCGGCGGCCGGTGCCAGGGCGGCCAGGCCGGCGGCCATCAGCGCAGCCAGGGCCTTGCGCGGCGCGAAGAAATGCATCGGTGTCTCCAGATAGGTGTTGTGGTGCGGCGGCACCAGGGCCACCGCATGCCTCGGATGTTCACCGCTGGCATTCATGCTGTAAATTGCAAAAATCTTTGGGATTGAACCGGATAACGCATGAATTTCGATCTGGCCGATCTGCGCGCCTTCGTCGCCGTGGCCGACCTGGGCAGCTTCCGCGCCGCGGCCGAGGCCCTGCACCTGTCCCAGCCCGCGCTGTCGCGGCGCGTGGAAAAGCTGGAGCAGGCACTGGCCTTTCGCCTCTTCGAGCGCAGCACGCGCAAGGTGGAGCTCAACGCCATGGGCCGCAATTTCCTGCCGCGCGCCCGCCATGTGCTGGCCGAACTGGAAGGCGCCCTGCTGGGCATGGGCGAGCTGTCCGAGCGCATACACGGCCTGGTGTCCATCGCCTGCATTCCGTCGGCCGTGGAGCATTTCCTGGCCGGCACGGTGCGCGCATTCCACCAGCAGTTCCCACGCATCCGCGTGCGCCTGCTGGACCAGAGCGCACCCGATGTGCTGCTGGCCGTGGCCCGCGCCGAGGCCGACTTCGGCATCAGCTACCTGGGCACGCAGGAGCCCGATCTGGATTTCGAGCCTCTGCTGTCCGAGCCCTTTGTGCTGGCCTGCCGCAGCGACCATCCGCTGGCGCGCCGCCGCCGGATGGCCTGGGCCGAGCTGGCCGGCCATGACTGCGTGATGCTGGCCCCGGGCAGCGGCAACCGCCTGCTCATCGACCAGGCCCTGGGCACGGCCGCGGCGCGCGTGCGCTGGAGCTGCGAGGTGCGCCACGTGCCGGCCCTGCTCAGCCTGGTGGAGGCCGGCGTGGGCGTGGGTGTGGTGCCGCGCCATGCGCTGCGCCCGGGCCTGGCGGCCGTGGCCCTTGAGGACCCGGCCGTGGCGCGCAGCGTGGGCGTGGTGCGCCGGCGCGGCCGGCCGCTGGCACCGGCCGCCCAGGCCTTTCGCGACATGCTGGGCGCGCCCTAGGGCACAAGCTTTCTGCCGCCCCTGCGCTGGCTTACCATTCGGCACCCATCCACGGGCCGGCCCCTGCCCCGCAAGGCGCCGTCCCCCGCCACGCCAGACAACCAAGGACATCACATGGCAGCCGAAGGCAATGCAGGCCAACTGGTCGGAGTCGTCACCCTGCTGGGCGCAGCCGTCGTGGCCGTGCCCCTGTTCAAGCGCCTGGGCCTGGGCGCCGTGCTCGGCTATCTGGCCGCGGGCCTGGCCATAGGCCCCTATGGCCTGGGCCTGGTGACCGACGCCCAGACCATTCTCCACGTGGCCGAACTCGGCGTGGTGATGTTCCTCTTCGTCATCGGCCTGGAAATGAAGCCCTCCCACCTGTGGGATCTGCGCGGCCAGATCTTCGGCCTGGGCAGCCTGCAGGTCCTGGTCTGCGCCCTGCTGCTGACGGGCGTGGGCATGGCCTTCGGCTTTGCCTGGCAGGTGGCCTTCGTCAGCGGTGCGGGCTTTGTGCTGACCTCCACCGCCATCGTCATGCAGGTGCTGGCCGAGCGCGGCGACATCCTGGCGCCCCGCGGCCAGCGCATCGTGTCCATCCTGCTGTTCGAGGACCTGCTCATCGTTCCCCTGCTGGCCATCGTGGCCTTTCTGGCGCCGGCGGAGGCCGCGCCCGTCGCGGCCTCGCCGCTGTGGCAGCGCGTGGGCCTGGGCCTGCTGTCCCTGGGCGCCCTGGTGGGCGCGGGCCTGTGGCTGCTCAACCCCATGTTCCGCGTGCTGGCCAGGGCCAAGGCGCGCGAGGTGATGACGGCCGCCGCCCTGCTGGTGGTGCTGGGCGCGGCCCTGCTGATGGAGATGGGCGGCCTGTCCATGGCCATGGGTGCCTTCGTCGCCGGCGTGCTGCTGTCGGAGTCGGCCTTCCGCCACCAGCTGGAGGCCGATGTCGAGCCCTTCCGCGGCCTCCTGCTGGGCCTGTTCTTCCTGGGCGTGGGCATGGCGCTCAACCTGGAGGTGGTGGCGCTGAACTGGCGCATCGTGGGCCTGGGCGTGGTGGCCCTCATGCTGGGCAAGGCCTTGTGCATCTATGCCGTGGCACGCGTGGCACGCAGCAGCCATGCCGACGCGCTGGACCGTGCCATCCTGATGGCCCAGGGCGGTGAATTCGCCTTCGTGCTGTTCGCCGAGGCGCTCAAGCTCAGGGTGCTCAGCCCCGAGGTCCATGCCAACATGACGGCCATCGTCGTGCTGTCCATGGCCATCACCCCCCTGGTGGTCGTGCTGCACCGGCGCCTGGCGGGTGCCGAGGCCGTCTCGCTGGAAGGCGTGGAGGCGCCCCGGGACCTGCGCGGCAACGTGCTCATCATCGGCTTTGGCCGGGTGGGCCAGATCGCCAGCCAGGGCCCGCTGGCCCGCGGCGCCCAGCTGTCCATCATCGACAACGACCCCGACGTGATACGCAATGCCGAGCCCTATGGCTTCAAGGTCTACTTCGGCGACGGCGCGCGCGCCGACATCCTGCACGCGGCCGGCGCCAGCCATGCCAGCGCCATTCTGGTCTGCGTGGACAGCAAGGCCGCCGCCACGCGCATCGTCGAGAACGTGCGCCATGAATGCCCGAATGCCCGGCTCATCGTGCGCGCCTACGACCGCGAGCACGCGCTGGAGCTGATCCAGAAGGACGCCGACCACGTGGTGCGCGAGAGCTTCGAGTCGGCCCTGCTCATGGGCCGCCATGCCGTGCGCGCCCTGGGCGCCAGCGAGGACGAGGCCGATGCGCTGGAGGCCGAGGTGCGTGGCCGCGACACCGAGCGTTTTGCACTGGAAACCGCGGGCGGCAACTTCGCGGGCCGCGCCCTGCTGCTGGGCAATATCGAGCGCATAGACCCGCCGCGCCACGATCAGCCGTCAGGCGAGGCGGCAGCATCCGGGCGCGCCTAGGCTGCGCCAGCAGCGCGCCGCCTGTGCCTCAGAACGCGTCCCAGGCATGGACGGGGCGCACGCAGGCCGGGCCCAGCTGGTCCAGGCGCGTGGCGCCGAGCATGCCCATGTCCCGCGAGACTTCCTCGCGCAGCAGGGCGATGGCATGGTCCACGCCTGCGCGGCCGGCCACGGCGGCCGCGTAATTGAAGGGCCGGCCCACGAAGACGCAGCGCGCACCCAGGGCCAGGGCCTTGACCACGTCGGTGCCGCGGCGCACGCCGCTGTCCAGCATGACCGGCATGCCGGGCACGGCGCGCAGGATGCCGGGCAGCACGCGCAGCGGGGCCACGGCACCGTCGAGCTGGCGCCCGCCGTGGTTGGAAACGATGATGGCGTCGGCGCCATGCTCGCGCGCCAGCACCGCGTCCTCGGCCGCGAGGATGCCCTTGACCACCAGTTGGCCCTGCCAGCGATGGCGTATGGCCTTCAGGTGGGACCAGGCCAGGTGGGAGCGGTCGGAGAAATCGCGCAGCACGCTGGACGAAAGAATGGGCGCGCCGCGGTGGGCATAGTTGTTCTCGAAATGCGGCATGCCGTGGCGCAGCAGCGTTTTCAGGAAGGTGCCGAACAGCCAGCGCGGATGGCTGATGCCCTGCCAGGCCAGGCCCAGGCTGGGCCGCAGCGGCGTGGAAAATCCCGCGCGCACATTGTTTTCGCGGTTGGCGGCCACCGGCAGGTCCACGGTGATGACCAGGGTCTGCACGCCGGCCGCGGCCACGCGGTCCAGCAGGGCGTCGATCTGGGCCTGGTCGCCGGGAAGATAGGCCTGGA
This sequence comes from Burkholderiaceae bacterium, assembly GCA_031253795.1. Lineage (GTDB taxonomy): Bacteria > Pseudomonadota > Gammaproteobacteria > Burkholderiales > Burkholderiaceae_C > Comamonas. The sequence continues at coordinate 113,338 of JAIRVR010000017.1, read as the reverse complement.
ACCAGGTGTGGGGCGCGGCGGCCATGACCTCCTCCAGCCGGATCAGCGATGAACCGCTCATGATGGCCGGCACGGCGGCCTGCTGGGCGGCCTGAGCCAGCACCAGATCGCCCCGGTAGGCCGACAGGGCCGAGATGCCCATGGGCGCCAGGCCGAAGGGCGCGCTGTAGCGCCGCCCGAACAGCTCGAACGAGGCGTCGCGCCGGGACACGCCCACCAGCATGCGCGGCACCAGGGCCAGGTCGGCGAAGGCGCGCCGGTTCTCGGCCAGCGAGGCATTGTCCTCGACGGCGCCGCTGACATAGGCATGGATGGGGCGCGGCAGGTGGCGGCGCGCCAGTTCCTCGAAGTCGGCGAGCGAGAGCACCTGGCGGCAGCGCCGGGGCAGCGGGAGAGGCCGGGCGGCAGGGGCGGCGGCCGACGGGGTGGAGGCGTTGGTGGAGGTCATCGCCAGCCACTGTAGGCCTTGCCGCTGTGAAGAAAAAGCGAAATAAATAGAAATCCATCATTCGCTTTTATGAAAATAAGCATATGACGCTCAAACAGCTGGAAGCTTTCTACTGGGCCGCCACCTGCCTGAATTTCTCGGTGGCGGCCGACCGTGTCCATGTGTCGGTGTCCTCGCTGTCCAAACGCATCGCCGAGCTGGAAGCCTCGCTGGGCGTGCCGCTGTTCGACCGCAGCGGCCGCGCCGCCGAGCTCACGCCCCAGGGCCAGCTGCTGCTGCCGCGCATCCGCGAACTGCTGCACGGCGCGGCCGAGCTGCGCGAGGCCGCGGGCCGCAGCGCGGGCCTGCAGGGACGCTGCCGGCTGGGCCTGGGCGAACTCAGCGCCCTGACCTGGCTGCCCCGCCTGGTGGACCGGCTGGCCACCCTGCACCCGGACCTGCAGCTGGAGCCCTATGCCGATATCGGCCAGGTGCTGGAGCGGCGCCTGGTGGACGGGGAACTGGACTGCGCCGTGATCGCCGGCACCTCGTCGCGCGCCAGCCTGGCCTTCGAACAGGCGGCCCAGGCGCATTTCGTGTGGGTGGCTTCCGAGGCCTTTCTCGCACGGGCCGGCACCGGGCTGCCGCAGCGCCTGGTGCGCGAGCAGCTGCTGATTTCCCTGCCCACGGGCTCGGGCGCCACACGCACGCTGGATGACTGGCTGCAGCGCCATGGCCTGGCCGTGGAGCGCCAGCTCAGCTGCAACAGCTGGGGCGCCGTGGTGGGCATGGTGGTGGACGGCCTGGGCTTTACCTACATGCCCTCCCAGTGGGCCCTGGCCCTGCAGCAGCGCGGCGCCCTGCGCGTGCTGCCGGGCGGCGGCACGCTGGCACCGCTGACCTATACCGTGCAGTGGCGCCGCGACGATGTGCGGCCGCTGATCACCGAGATGCGGCAGGTGATCCAGGGCGTGATCGATTTTCCGGCGCCCCGCTGCCTTGGAAATTGATCCACATTGCACCCTATTCAATGCAACAATAGGAAACATACACCATCACCTGAGTTCCCGTGTTCCACACCGTCGACGACGCGGCCCGGCTGCTGCGACTGCATCCCAAGACCGTTTTGCGCTTCATCCGCGAAGGCCGCCTGCATGCCACGCGCGTGGGCAAGGCCTACCGCATCCTGCCCGCCGATCTGGCCGCGCTGGCGCCCGTGCCTCCATCCGCCCCCGCCCCGGTGGCCCGCGCCACCACCGTCGTGGACATCGCGCCGGCCACGCCGGCCCTGCACCGCCATCTGTCCCGGTCGCTGCTGGCGCTGGCCTCTGGCCGGCCGGCCCCGGGCCAGCCGCTGCAGCTGGACGCGGCCTTCGACCCGGCCACGGACCGGCTCAAGCTCATCGTGACGGCCTCGCCGGCCGATACGGCCACCCTGCTGTCCGCCCTGGAGACCTTGCTGGCCCAGGCGCAGGACGGGAATTGACCACACCAGGACCACCTGCATGGACACCACCACCCCGGAACAGGCCGAACCCGGCCTGCTGCACTTTCTTCCCCCCGCCGGATTTGCCTTGCGTGAAAGCGAGGTGCTGGACATGGTCGCTGCGGCGCGCGCGCAGGAAGCGGCCTGGGTGGCCATCGACGCCCATGCGCTGCCCGATGATTTCTTCCGGCTCGACAGCGGCCTGGCCGGCATGGCCCTGCAAAAGCTGGTGAACTATGGCGTCCGCCTCGCCGTGGTCGGAGATATATCGCCCTGGCTGGCACGCAGCCAGGCGCTCAGCGCCTTTGTGCGCGAAGCCAACCGGGGCCGCAATACCTGGTTCGTGGCCGACCGCGATGCGCTGCGCCACAGGCTGCAGGTCCTGGCCGGCCAGGCAGGACAATAGCGGCCATGAGCACCGCAACCGCCACCGATCCCGATCCCATGCCCCAGCCACCCGAGCAGCCCGACCTGGACGCCTGCTGCGGCAATGGCTGCGACCCCTGCATCTTCGATACCTACGACCTGGAGATGGACGCCTACCGGCAGGCACTGCGGGCCTGGAAGGCACGCAACGAGACGCCGCCGGCCAGCCAGGGCTGAGAGCCTCAGTCCACGCGGGCGATCAGGTCCACTTCCACGGCCACGCCCTTGGGCAGCTGGAACACGCCCACCGAGGTGCGGGTATGGGCACCCACCGGGCCCAGCACGCGGGCGATGAGGTCGGAAGCCCCGTCGGCCACCTCGCTTTGCTGGGTGAAGGCGGGCGCCGAGCGCACATAGACGGTGATGCGAGGTATGGCGCGCACGGCCTGCAGCGAACCCGCGGCGCGCTGCACGAAGGCCAGGGCCCGCATGGCGCAAATGGCGGCGGCCGTCCTGGCGTCGGCCAGACCGATGTCGGCGCCCACGGCACCCACGTAGAGCAACCGGTCACCCACGCGCGGAATCTGTCCGCTGACGAAGAGCTGGCCCCCGTCGCGCACCACGGGCGTGTAGTTGCCGCCGATCTTGATCTCCCCGTCGAAGCTGTGGCCCAGTTCGCGCGCGGCCGCGGCGAATCGTTCATCTGCTGTCATGCTGCGAGTTTCCCAAAAAGCAAAACACGCAGTCTATGCGCGCGCTCCGCCCTCAGCTGCCGGTGGACGTGTAATGCCTCACGCCCAGCCTCCAGGCACCCGAGGCCAGCCAGAGAAAGGCCAGGCCCGCCAGCGGCGAGACGCAGCCCAGCCAGGCGGGCGCGCCCAGCGGGTCGGCCTTGCCCAGAATGGCCAGGGCCGGGTAGTAGGCCACGCAGGCCAGCGGCACCACGAAGGTCAGCAGGCTGCGGAACCAGCGCGCATACAGGGCCAGCGGGTACTGGCCGGCTTCCACGCTGCCATAGCTGAGCACGTTGGCGGCCTCCAGGCTTTCCACGGTCCAGAACGACAGCGCGCCCTGCAGCACCAGAATGCCCAGGAACAATGCCACGCCGCCCAGCACGGCGAACAGCGCGATGGCCACGGCCTGGGGCGTCCACAGCACATCGCCCTGGGCTGTGGCGAAGCCCAGCACCAGGGTCCCCTGCAGCAGTCGGCCCAGGCGGCTGATGCGCAGGTCATGGCCCATGAGCTGCAGCCACAGGGGGCGCGGGCGCAGCAGCAGGCGGTCGAAGGCCCCCGTGCGCAGGAACTGCGTGCCCAGCACGTCGAAGCCCCGGCCCAGGGCGTCGGCCAGGGCGAACATGCAGTTGACCAGGCCGTAGAACAGGGCCACCTCGCCGATGCGCCAGCCCTGCACCTCGCCAAAGCGCTGGAACAGCGCCCAGACCGCGATCACCTCGATGCCCGTGACCAGGAACTGGCCCAGGGTCAGCATCAGGGCCGAGGCCGGATAGCGCGCCTGGCCGGACAGCGAAGCCAGCGCCAGGCGCAGGAACATGGACAGTGATCCCATGTGCTAGCCCCCCTGCACTTCCAGCCGGCGCATGGTGCGCGCCATGGCCATGCGGCCCAGGGCCACGATCACGGCAATCCACAGGCCTTGCAGCACCAGGCCTGCCAGCATCTGCTGGCCGGCCATCTGGCCGAAATAAATGCGGGCGGGAATGTCCATCACGCCGGCCAGGGGCTGGAGCAGCAGCGCGGTCTGCCAGGCGTCGGGCATCAGGGCCAGGGGCAGCAGATTGCCCGACAGCACGATGACCACGGGCGCCGCCAGCGTGTTGATGCCCTTTTCGTTGAGCGCGGCCGCCGCGGCGACGTTCAGCAGAATCACCAGGGCCGTGGACAGCAGCAGGGCCAGCAGCAGCGAGACCACGAAACCCAGGCCCGCCATCCATCCGGCCGGCAACTGCCAGGCCCAGGCACCCAGGCCCGCCAGCGGCAGGACCAGGCCCGCGAACACCAGCATCAGCGCCATACGCGGCAGCACCCGCGCCGCGATCCAGCCCGCGGCCCGCACGAACCACAGCGCATAGGCATCCACAGGCCGCAGCCTGTCATAGGCCACGGCACCCGTGCGCACGGCCAGCGCCACATCGGGATCGCCGCTCCAGGGCAGCAGGGCGAACAGGCCCTGGGCCAGCCATACATAGGTGATGGCGTGCTCCAGCGCCATCGGTGCGCTGCCGGGCGGCGCGCTGTCGTAGAAGGCCGTCAGCACCATGGTCTTGATGGCGCCCCACCAGCACTGCGTGGCAAAGCCCGCATAGGCGGCCGTGCGGTATTGCAGCATCAGCAGAAAGCGCGAGGCGAAGGCCGCCACATAGGGGCGCAGTGCAAGGGGCCAGCCCATGGCGCTCAGTGCTCCGATGCGCCGTGCATGGCGTAGAAGCGGGCGATCACGGCCTCGATGGCCATGCCCTCCCCTTCGTCGCCGTCGGCCAGGCCTTCACCGGGACGGCGCGCGGCCAGCACCTGGGCCCGCAGCGTATCCACGGCACCGTCGGCCAGCACGCGGCCGTGGCCGATGACGATGACGCGCCGGGCCAGGGCCTCGATGTCATGCATGTCGTGCGTGGTCAGCAGTACCGTGGTGCCGCGCTCCCGGTTGGCGCGCAGCACGAAGTCGCGCACGGCCAGCTTGGAGGGTGCGTCCAGGCCGATGGTGGGCTCGTCCAGAAAGAGGATGTCGGGCTCGTGCAGCAGGGCGGCCGCGATCTCGGCACGCATGCGCTGGCCCAGGGACAGCTGGCGCACGGGCTGGTCCAGCAGCCGCTCCAGGTGCAGCATGGCCACCAGTTCGTCGCGGGTGCGCGCAAAGCGCCGGGGGTCCACCCGGTACAGGTCGCGCAGCAGCGCGAAGCCGTCGCCCACGGGCAGATCCCACCACAGCTGGCTGCGCTGGCCGAAGACCACGCCGATGCGGCCCACATGGCGCTCGCGGTCGTCAAAGGGGTCGCGCCCGTCGACGCGCACGCTGCCGCCATCGGGCCGCAGAATGCCCGACAGGATCTTGATGGTGGTGGACTTGCCCGCGCCGTTGGGGCCGATGAAGCCCAGCAGCTCGCCGCGCTCCAGCGCGAAGGACACGCCATCCAGCGCCTGGACCGTGCGGTGGCGCGGCCGCACCAGGGCGCGCACCGCGCCCATGACGCCAGGATCGCGCTCATGGATGCGGTAGGTCTTGCAAAGCTGGTCGACGACGATCTGGGACATGGTGCTGCGAAGAAAGGGGGACGGATTCTACACAGCTTCGCCCCGGGAGCGGCCCTGGGCGCTCAGGGCCCGGCCACGTCCTGGAAAGCAGCGGCCGGAGGCTGGGGTGCGGCCAGCCTGCGCTGCAGCCAGCGCATCAAGGGGCCCAGCAAGGGCAGCCTGGCATACAGCTCCTCGGCCGCATCCCAGTAGTCCCGGTGCCAGTCCACCCGGCCGTCGGCCGCAAAGCGCAGATGGGAAGCGCCCCGTATGCACAGGGGCTGGCCGCCGCTGCGCAGGCCATGGAACTCCCAGGCCAGAAAGCCCTGCTCGCCCTGCACCAGCCCCTGGTGGACGACAAAGCGCGGCGCGCCCAGGGTGTCGAACATATGGGCCATGATCCGGCCGATGGCCGCGCGCCCCCGTACCTCGTTGAACGGGTCCTTGAACCAGGCCTGCTCACCGTACAGGGACAGCAGCTGCGGCAGGTTGTCGCGGCTCAGCGTTTCATAGGCGGCCACCAGCCGGAGCAGGCGCGGATCGGAGACATCGATGGGCATGGGTTCAGGCTCCCGTGACGCGGCGCACCGCGGCGAAATACCAGGCATGGGGCAGGCAGCGCAGCAGGCGCATCCAGGCCGTGAAGCGGCGTGGAAAGTGCATTTCGAACCGTCCCCTGGCCCAGCCGCGCAGCATGTGCTGCGCGGCCTGCTCGGCACTGATCATGGCGGGCATATGGAAGCGGTTGCCCTCGGTCAGCGGTGTGTCCACGAAGCCGGGGTTGACGATGGACACGCCCAGACCCAGCGGATGCAGGTCCAGGTAGAGGTTTTCCGCAAGATTGTTGAGCGCGGCCTTGGTGGGCCCGTAGGCCAGGGACATGGGCAGGCCGCGATAGCCCGCCACGCTGCCCACCAGGCACAGGTGGCCGCTGCCGCCCGCCACCAGAGCCGGCAGCAGGGCGTCGAGCCAATGCAGGGCGCCGCCATAGTTCACCGCCCAGTGGCGCTGCATTTCGGCCAGATCGAAGGCGGTGGCGCGCTGCGGCCGGTAGTGGCCCGCGCAGTACAGCGCCAGGTCCGGCACCCGGCCTGCATGGGCCAGCACTGCCTGCATGCCCTGGCGCATGGCGGTCGCGTCGGTCACATCCAGCGGCAGGGCCACGCAGCCCGGATGGTCCTGCACAAAGGCCTGCAGCGCCCTCGCCTGGCGGGCCGAGACGATGACCCGGGCGCCCTGCTGGTGCAGGGCATGGGCCGTGGCCCGGCCTATGCCGGACGAAGCCCCCACGACCCAGGCCCAGCGCCCCTGCCAGTCGGCCAGCGGTGGGTTCAGCGGACGGGAGAACAGCGCCATGGCCTTCACTCCTTGACAAAGGCCAGGGTCACGTCGCCCAGGTGGATGCCGAACTTGCGCATCGTCGTGCGGTTGAGCATGTGGCGGCCATCCATGAGGAACATCCAGTCGTCCATGTCCACGTTCCAGACGCGCCCGTCCACCGGCAGCGCCAGCGTGTAGCGCCAGCGGAAGGCATTGCCCGCCCCCTCGCCCCGGGCCTCGCCCACCACGTCGTCGGCGCGGCCGCTGTAACGCCCGTCACCCAGGTGGCGCAAGTGCCAGACGCGGCGCTGCTCGGTGCCGTCGCTGTAGACGAAATGCTCGTCCAGCTGGCCTTCATCACCCTGCCAGCGGCCCGTCATGTGCACGGTAAAGCGCTTGACCACCTTGCCCGAGCGGTCGGTGAACATGCCATGGGCCGTGAGCGGGCCGTCCAGGTAGGCGCGCAGGTCCAGCGCGGGCTGCTCGCGCGCATAGTCCCGGACCTGGGGTCCGGCGCAGCCGGACAGCAGGGCGGCCAGTCCGGCGCAGGCCAGGCCCAGACAGGCCCGGCGCAGCCAGGGCGCGCGCGGCGCCCGAGAGATATCGGCAAGTGCTTTCATATCCGCCTCCACACAGGATGCCGTTGTTCGGCCTGCCACAGCACGGCCGCGGCGCCGAGTTTCAGAACGCAGGGCAGGCCGCCGTACAGCCAGGCCAGGGCACGCAGGCCCTGCGGGTCGGTGGCGCCGCTGTGGTAGCCGCTGGCGGCCAGCAGGGGCAGGGCCAGGCCTGCCGCCAGGGCCAGGTTGAGCTTGGTGGCGCAGGTCCACCAGCCCAGGTAGCGCCCTTCGCCCCGGGCGCCGGCGCCGCTGTGGTGGATCACGCCGGTCAGCAGCGCGCCCGGCAGCGCCAGGTCCGCGCCCAGGGCCAGGCCACTGGCCAGGCAGACCAGGGCAAAGACCGGGGCATCGCCGGCCCCCAGCCAGGGCGTGGCGGCAAAGGCCAGCACGCTGGCCAGCATGCCGGCGCGCCAGCAGGGCGCCAGGCCCCAGCGCGGCACGGCCCGCGCCCATAGCGGCAGGCCCAGGGCCGCTGCGCCGAAATAGCACAGCAGCAGCCAGGGCTGCCAGTGCGGCGCCTGCAGCACATCGGCCACATAGAAGGGCAGCAAGGTGGCGGGTATGGCCGCGGCCACGCCGTTGGCCATGAACACGGCCAGCAGCCAGCGAAAGCCCGCATCCCGCCAGGGCGAGGGGCCGGGCCGGGCAACATCCGGCCCGGCGCCTGCGGTGGTCCCCCAGCGCAGGCCGCGCAGGCAGGCCAGGCCTGCGACCAGACCCAGGACCAGGCACAGGCTGGCCGCGTCCAGGCCCCACCAGGCCGGCAGCAGGCTGGCCAGGACCACCCCCGCCAGCGTGGCGCCCTCCCGCCAGGCCGTGATCCGGGCCCGCCAGCCTGGCGAACCGCCCCAGCGCATGGCCCAGGCCTGGTGCAGGATGGTGACGGCGCTGTAGGCCAGCGTGCTCCACAGCAGGGTGGCCGCCAGCCAGGCCAGCATGGCGGCCTGGCCGGACCGCGGCGGATGCCACAGCGCGGCGAAGCCCAGGGCCAGCAGGGTGCTGCCCACGGCGGCGGCCCACCAGGCCTGGGCCAGGCCACGGCGCAGCAGCGCATCGGCCATGCGGCCCAGGGCCGGGTCCAGCACGGCATCGAAGGCCCGCGTGGCCAGCAGCACGGCGCCCAGCCCGGCCAGGGGCGCGCCCGCCACCTCGGCGTAATGGTGGGGCAGGTTCACGTACAGCGGCAGCGAAACAAAGGCCAGCGGCACGCCCAGGACCCCATAGCGCATACCCAGGCGCCAGGGCAGGTCGGGCTCGGTAGAGGGTGATGCCATGGTCAGGCCCCGGTGGCGGCAAGACTCAGTGCGCCAGGCCCAGCAGGGCATTGCGCAGTGCGGGCGCCGATGTCTGCTCGGCCAGCCAGATGCCGAAGAACAGCCGCGCATACTGCGCATCACGGATCTGGGCCGTGGGCTGTCCATTGTGGAAAAAACGCACCCCGCCCTGCCCGTCGCTCAGGCCCAGCAGGCGGTCCTGTGCGGCCACATCGGGAAAGGCCTGGCGCATCAGGGCCAGCCACTGGCGCGACTGCTCCTCGCTGAACGGGCCGACGCGGCGCATCTCGGCGATGGAGCGTTCGGCAATCGCCCCGCCTTCCAGCCTGCGGTCATAGACCAGTTCCAGCGCCATGGCCTGCTGGTCGTAGCGCAGGGGCTCGAAGCCGGGCCCGGCCCACAGCCGGGCCTCGTAGACGCGCAGCCCGAAGAAGCGCAGCGCCCCCGTGCCCACCAGACGGGCCTCGGGCAGGGCCTGGCGCAGCTCGGCGGGAGCGGCGACAGATGGGGCGGATGCGAGGGGTGGGGCGGCGTGGGCAGGATGGGTCATGGCGAGCAGGCAAAACAGGCTGGCGAGCACAAAGGCCGTGGCGTGGCCCGGGGTGTGGATGGCCTTCATGGCAGTGGCCGGCGCAGCGTGAACTGCATGACATCGGTGTTGCCGGTGTCGAAGGCCGCCTCGCAGTAGGCCAGGTAAAAGCGCCAGATGCGCTGAAAGCGTGCATCGAAACCCTGGCGCTGGACTGCTGCGATCTCGCGCTCGAAGGCTTGGCTCCAGCGCCGCAGGGTCTCGGCATAGTCGCGGCCGAAGGCCAGCCGGTGCTCGACCACGAACCCGGCGCGGCGGGCCTCGGCCTCGAAGGCCGAGGGACTGGGCAGCAGCCCCCCGGGGAAAATGAACTGCTGAATGAAGTCGGTGGAGCGCAGATAGCGCGCGAACAGGTCGTCGCGCAGGGTGATGGTCTGGATGCAGGCGTAGCCGCCCGGCTTGAGGCAGTCGCGCAGGGTGTCGAAGTAGCCGCGCCAGTATTCACGCCCCACGGCTTCGAACATCTCGATGGAGACGATGGCATCGAAAGGCTGGCCCGCATGGCGGGCCGGCAGGTCGCGGTAGTCCTCGTAGCGCAGCTCCACCTGTTCCGCCAGGCCCGCGTCCTGCAGGCGCCGCCGGCCCCACTGCAGCTGCTCGCGCGACAGGGTCACGCCCGTGACGCGGGCGCCGAACTCGCGGGCCGCGGTCTCGGCCAGCCCGCCCCAGCCACAGCCGATCTCCAGCAGACGCTGGCCCGGCTGCACGCGCGCCTGGCGCAGGGCATGGCGCATCTTGGCCAACTGCGCCTGCTCCAGGTCACCGGGCGCCGCTGCGTCGGGCGCCGAAGCGCCGGCCGCCGTGCAGCCTTCGAACCAGGCGGCGCTGTAGCTCATGCCCGGGTCCAGCCACAGCCGGTAGAAGTCATTGCCCAGGTCGTAGTGCGCATGGATGTTGCGGGCACTGCCGGCGCGCGAATTGCGCTGCAGCAGGTGGCGCAGGCGGTAGCCCAGCCGCCCCCACCAGTGGCCGTAGACCAGGTCCTGTGCATGGTCGCGGTTGCGTATGCACAGGCGCAGCAGGGCCGCGAGGTCGGGGCTGTCCCATTCGCCGTCGATATAGCTTTCGGCCAGGCCGATGTCGCCGGAGCGGCGCAGGCGCTCGAACAGCCGCCAGTCGTGCAGCACCAGCGTGGCTGCCGGCTCCCCGTCCTGGGGCACGGCGCTGCCCGCAGGCGGGGTTCGGGGCAGGTGCATCACACCGCCCTGCGGCAGCTGCAGTTGCAACTGGCCGCAGGGCAGGCCTTCGAGCAGGGCCAGCACGCGGCGCGCCGCTGCGGGCATGGAGGAGGCCGGGGCCAGGCCGGGGCTCAGTCGGGGCGCGGTGGTGGTATTCATCGGGTGACGAAGCTTTGCGGCTTGGAAGGTTTGCCATGGAAGGGCACGCGCTTGGCCCAGAGGCGCAGCGCCTGCCAGTGAATGCGTGCGATGACGCCCAGGGTCATCAGCGGCGTGCCGAAAAAGGCACGCCGCAGGCCGCGGGCGCTCAGCGGCTGCAGGTGGCCGCCCACGCTGGTCTGGAGCAAGGCCCCGGCCTCGTCGTGCAGGTCCACGCGCACCAGGGTGCGCGCGGGCCCGGCCGGCGAGGCCTCGCTGCGCTCGAAGCGAAAGCGGTAATGCCCGGCCACCGCGCAAAAGGGCGAGACATGGAACACCTTGTCCGCCGTCTGTTCGCGGCCCCAGTCCAGGCCGGGTCCGGCCAGCAGATAGGCGTGGCGCTCGCCGAAGGTGTTGTTCACCTCGGCGAGCACGGCCGCCAGCGATCCGTCGGCGCGGTGGGCGTACCAGAAGCTCACGGGCTTGAAGACATAGCCCAGCACCCTGGGAAAGGTGTGCAGCCAGACCTCGCCATCGGCATCGCCTATGCCCTCGCCGTGCAGCAGCGCGTCGAACCAGGCCAGGGCGTCGTCCCCGCCCTCCCCATGGTCGCTGTCATGGAAGCTCAGCCAGCCCAGGCGGTTGCGCCGCAGGGCCGCGCAGGGCTGCTCGCGCAGGCTGCGCAGCGGCAGCAGCAGGAAATAGCCGGGATAGCGGAAGGCGTGCTCCACCGGCCGCAGGCGGCGGTGCCACACCTGGCCGAAGCCGATCTGGGGCTGCGGGACCCTGGTATCGGTCATGCCGCCTCCCGGCGCTCGGCCACGCCCAGGTCGTCATACCCCGGCTGCGGCAGGCCACGCCGCAGCGCGTCCAGCACCCCGTCGGCGGCGGCCAGGGCCGAGCGCAGTCCGTCCTCGTGGAAGCCATAGCCGCACCAGGCGCCGCAATACCAGGTACGGCGCTGGCCCTGCAGGCCATGGACCTGGCCCTGGGCCTCGATGGCGGCCTGGTCGAAGACGGGGTGGCTGTACTCGATGCGGCGGTGGACCTGGCCTTCGTCGATGGGGCGGGCCGGGTTGAGCGAGACGATGACGGGCCGCTGCCATGGCAGGGGCTGCAGCCGGTTGATCAGGTAGTGCAGGCAGACGCCGCCAGTGCCGTCACGCTGCACGGGCAGGCCGGCACGCTCGAAGTTCCACGCCGCCCAGGCGGCAGGGCGGCGCGGCAGCACGCCGGTGTCGGTGTGCAGCACGGCGGTGTTGGACTGGTAGCGGATGGCGCCCAGCACCTGGCGCTCCTGTGCCGTCGCGTCCTCGCCCAGCAGGGCCAGGGCCTGGTCGCTGTGGCAAGCCAGCACCACGGCATCGAAGCGCTGGGTTCCCTGGGCCGTGCGCAGCAGCACACCCTGCTCCTGGCGCACCAGGCCCAGCACAGGCGTGTTGCGCAGCACCTCGTGGCGTCCGCCCTGGGCGATCTGGTCCAGCATGCGCTGCACGTAATTGCGCGAACCTCCGCGCACCGTGTGCCACACGGGGCGGTCCGTCACCTGGACCAGGCCGTGGTTGTGGCAGAACCGGATCAGGGTGGCCAGCGGGAAGTCCAGCATCTGCTCGGTGGGGCAGGACCAGATGCAGCCGATCATGGGCAGGAAGTATTCCTCGCGGAAGGCCTGGCCCAGGCCATGGCGGTCCAGGAAGGCGCCGACCGTTCCGTGCATGTCCTCCCCGGCCTCGCCGTGCGCCAGCCGCGTAGCCAGGCGGTTGAAGCGCAGGATATCGGCCAGCATGCGCGCAAAGCGCGGCCGCAGAAGATTGCGGCGCTGGGCAAAGACGGCGCCCAGCGAGCGCCCGCTCCACTCCAGCCCCTCCTGGCCACCGGGGCCGGGAACCTGGACCGAAAACGACATTTCGGACGGTGCCGTTTCCACACCCAGGTCGCGGAACAGGCGGGTGAGCAGCGGGTAGGTGCGGTGGTTGAAGACCAGAAAACCGGTATCCACACCATGGGTTGCGCCATCCAGCGTCAGGTCCACGGTATGGGCATGGCCGCCGAAATGGCTGCCGGCCTCGAACAGCGTGATGCGGTGGGAGACATGGCGGCCCGACATGCGCCAGGCGGCGGCAAGCCCCGAGATACCGGACCCGATGACTGCGATGCGATGCATACCGTGCCCCCTGTAAAACCATCAAGATCAAAACGTGAACTGATGAGTTCAAACTATAAACACTTAATCCGAAATTTGCACCACAAAGTACTTAAATAATTCCTATCGGTCTAAAATGGCGCCCCATGAAAGCCCGTTCATCCATCAAGGAGCAGATCCAGCGCGTGCGCGAACAAGCCATCGTGGCCGCCGTCAACCGCCTGCTGGCCACCAAGGGCTATGACGCCATGACCGTGGACGAGGTGGCGGCCGAGGCCGGCCTGGCCAAGGCCAGTCTCTACAAGCTGTTCACCTCCAAGGAAGAACTGGCGGGAGCCGCCATGGTGGGCGTGCTCGACCGGGCGCTGGCCTTTGTCGACGGCCTGCGTGCCCAGGCGCAGGAGGCCGCGGACAGCGGCAGCCCGGTGGCGGCCCTGGACCAGCTCAAGGCCGTGACCCGCTGGGCCATGCAGACCCAGCTGGAAGGCGAAATGCCCTCCCTGCCCGCGCAGAACTCCCACCTCAGCGCCTCGCTGCAGTCCAACGACGCCTACATGGACCGCCTGATTTCGCTGAGCAACCGCCTGAGCATCTGGATTGCCGAGGCCCAGACCAGCGGCCAGCTGCAGGCCCGTTTCCCGGCCGAGCTGGTGCTCTACACCCTGTTCGCGCGCGCCTGCGATCCCGTCGTGGCCCTGCTCAAGGAATCGGGCCAGTACACCCATGGGCAAATCATCGACTGGGTGTGCAGCACCACCTTCGACGGCCTGGCGGGCACACGCCCCGTGGCCTGACGCGACCCGTGTGGCACGCTCAGTGCCGCTGATTGATCTGGATGAGATTGCCGCAGCCGTCGTCGAACACGGCGATGGTGACAGGGCCCAGGTGCGTGGGCGGCCTGGTGAAGCGCACGCCGGCCGCGCTCAGCCGCTGGTATTCGGCCTGCACATCGTCGACGCCGAAAAAGGTGGCGGGTATGCCGTCGGCATGCAGCGCCGTCTTGAAGGGCCGGGCGGCCGGGTGCATGTCGGGCTCCAGCAGCAGCTCCACCCCGTCGGGGTCGCCCGGCGAGGTCAGTGTCAGCCAGCGCGCATCGCCGCCCATGGGAATGTCGTGCTTGGGCACAAAACCCAGCACGTCGCGGTAAAAGGCCAGGGCCTTGTCCTGGTCGTCGACGAACACGCTGGTGATCACGATTTTCATGGTGCACTCCCGGGCCGCGCGGCCGGCGGCCCCCGGGGTCCATGGTAGTGCGCCGCGCGCTCAGGCCGGCGCGTGGTCCAGCACGACCATCCCATCCGCGTCCAGGCACAGGTACTGGCCGGGCCTGAACCACAGGCCGCCAAAGAACAGGTCCGTGCCCGTGCAGCCCGCGCCCGTGCGGCCGCCGCGGCGTGGAACCTGGCCCAGGGCGAGCACGGCGATGTCCAGGCTGCGCAGGCGGGCCACATCGCGCACGGCGCCATGGATGACCAGGCCGGCCCAGCCGCGGTCCAGGGCCAGGGCGGCCATGCGCTCACCCAGCAGGGCCGCCTGCAGCGAGCCCCCGCCATCGACGACGAGGATGCGCCCCTGCCCGGGCTCGGCCAGTTGCATGCGCAGCAGGGCGGCGTCCTCCCGGCATTGCAGGGTGGCAATCAGGCCGCGGGCCGTGTCACGGCCGCCATACGAGCGCAGATCGGCACCGCCTGTGCGGGCGTCCGCGCCGAAGCGGTCGCAGAGATCGGCCGTGCAGGCCGTGAAAAGGGCTTCAGTCAATCGCGGCCCCCGATTGCCGCACCAGCTTCTGGTGCTTGGCCAGTTCAGCCTGGAAAAAGGCCGGCGCGGCATCGGGCCCCAGGTCCAGCAGGCTCAGGCCCTGGGCGGCCAGGGCCGTGCGCGCCTCGGGCGAGGCCAGCGCGGCGCGTGCCGCCGAATAGCTGGCGTCGGCCAGGGCGCGCGGCAGCCCGCCGGGCCCGACCAGGGCGATCCAGGCGTCGAAGCCATAGCCGGGCACGCCGGCCTCGTCCAGGGTGGGCAGGTCGGGCAGCACGGGCAAGCGCCGGGGCGTGGAAACGGCCAGGGCGCGCAGCGCGCCCGAACGCAGATGGGGCGCGACCTGGGAGATGGAGACAAAGCCCAGTTGCACCTGACCGCCGATCAGGTCGTTCAACAGCGGCCCCGTGCCCCGGTAGGGCACATGGCGCATGTCCAGGCCCGTCTCGCGCACCAGCAGCTCGGCCGCCAGGTGCAAGGTGCTGCCATTGCCGGCCGAGCCATAGTTGAGCTGGCCCGGATGGGCACGGGCATGGGACAGCAGTTCGCGCACGGTTTTGACGGGCAGGGAAGGATGGACCACCAGCACCAGGGGCACGGTGGCGACCACGGCAATTGGCGTGATGTCGCGCAGACTGTCGTAGGGGATGGACTTGTACAGCCCCGGGTTGATTGCATGGTTGGACGAGACCATGGCCAGGGTCAGGCCGTCCCGCGGCGCGCGCACCAGCTGGGCCGTGCCTGGAATGCCGCCCGCGCCCGCGATGTTCTCGACCACCACGGGATGGCCGGCGGACCGGCCCAGGCCCGGCGCCAGGGCGCGCGCCACGGCATCCACCGTGGAGCCGGCGGCCAGCGGCACGATGAGGCGCAGCGGCCTGTCGGGCTGGGCATGCGCGGCCGGCAGGCAGGCCAGGGACATCAGGGCGGCGAGCGCCACCCTTCTGGATCGGATGTGGGGCATGTTTGTCTCCTTGTGTTGTGATGGCGTCCGTCTGCGGTCTCATGCCGTTGCCGCAGTTGTTCGAAGGACAGCAGCTCGCCCGCGATGGCACTGGCCGCCACCGTGGGCGGGCTGGCCAGCCAGACCTGACCGGGGCCGCCACGGCCCGGGAAGTTGCGGTTGATGGCGCTGACCGTGACCTGGTCCGCGTGCTCGGAGCCCCCGGGACCGCAGTTGCCGCAGGCCCCGCACGAGGGCTGGAGCATGCGTGCGCCCACCTGCTCGAAGGCCTGCATATAGCCCTGGGCAATGCAGTGGTCGCGCACGGCCGTGGTGCCGAACTGCAGGAACAGCCGCACATGGGGAGCCACCGCGAGCCCCCGGTCCGCCGCCCAGCGCAGCACGGCGTGGTAGTGGTCGAAATCCTCGCGCTTGCCCGCCGTGCAGGACCCGCCGTAGGCGATGTCCACGCGCAGAGGCTGCCGCAGCGCCGCCAGCGCCATGCCATTGCCCGGGTCGCCGGGCCGCGCCACCATGGGGGGCACGGTGGCGCAGTCCACGCGCAGCGTGGCCGCGTATTCGGCCCCTTCGTCGCTGCGCATCCAGGGCTGCAGCGCGAAGTCCAGCCCCCGGCGCTCGCGCAGAAAGCGCTGCGTTTCGGCATCGGGTGCGACCATGCCCGTGAAGCCTCCCAGCTCGGCCGTCATATTGGTCAGGGTGGCGCGCTCGTCGGTGGACAGGGCGGCGATGGCCTCGCCGCAGAACTCGAAGACCTTGCCCACGCCGCCGCCCTCGCGGATGAAGGGCAGGGCCAGCAGGTGCAGGGCGATGTCCTTGGCCGTCACGCCCGGGCCCGGCCGGCCGTCGAGCACGATGCGCAGCGACGCGGGCATGGTCATGCGCACGGCGCCGGTCATGAAGGCGTTGGCCATGTCGGTCGTGCCCACGCCGAAGGCCACGCAGCCCAGGGCGCCGCTGTGCGGGGTGTGCGAATCCGTGCCCACGACAAGCTGGCCCGGCAGCGCATAGTGCTCGGCCACCATGGCGTGCGAGATGCCGGCCTGCCGACCCTCGCCATCCGCCGCTGCCTGGGCCTCGGTCGGCGTGCGGTGGCAGCGCAGGCCGTAGTCGGCCACGAACCCGCGCTGCGCCTCGACCATGCGCAGCACATTGGGCACCAGGCCGCCGCGCACATGGGCCGGGCTCTGATCCACGTAGGAGGTGTGGTCCTCGAAGACGATGACCGAGCCGGGATCGCGCAGCGCCAGCGGCCGGCCGAAGGCCGTGTGCAGCATATGGGCCGCCATGCCCGTGTAGTACTCGTGGATGAAGCGCCAGTCCGCGCGCACGAAGGCTCCCTGACCCACCTCCGGTGCAGCGTCCGCAGAGGTGCCGGCCGCCGGAGTGCCGGCCACCGGAGCGCCGGCCGCCACTTCCGAGGCCAGGGCGTGGCGGGCCACGATCTTCTCGAACAGCGTGCGGGGTCGGCCGCCATCGCGGTCACCTGCCTCGACTGCACTGCATCCTTCGACGCTGCGGGACGCGGGACGCATGTCGCGCATGAAACGCTGGCCGAAGCGCAGCAGGCCGCCGCTGCCCAGGATGGCCGCGGTCAACGCATCGCGGCCCGCCAGCAGCTCGGCCAGGGCAATGGCCTCGCCGGCCTGGATGCGCGCGACCAGGCCAAAATCCGTCGAGGTGAACAGGCCGATGTTGTCGGCGTTCTGGCGGTAGATGCGTTCGAAGCTCTCGGCGATGACCAGACGCACGCCCGCATGGCGCTCGGCCGCGGGGCTGTGCTCGCGCGACGATCCCTTGCCATAGCGCCGGCCCGCCACCACCACCTCGATGCCCGCGGCACGCACGGCGTCACGGCCTATGGGCCGGACATCGCCGCACTGCAGTCCCGTGTAGGGATGGCGCCCCAGCTGGTCGTCGTAGTGCGTGAGTATGGGCAGGGGCGTGATTTCGTCCGTGGAGACATCGTCACGCAGCGGCCGGGCCTGCTGCAGCGACAGGGACTGGCCTTGCAGGCCTAGCGCCGTGGACCGGGCGGACTGGCTCAGGAACAGAATGGTTGCGGCAAAGCGCACCGTGGCCTGCTCGGGGCAGGATGCAAGAGGAGGAAAGGCGGGCAGGTCGGCAGGCATGGCCCATCTTCGCCAGGGCGGCGCCTGGTGCGAAGCGCTGTTGCGGCGGACGGGGTCGCGCCAAATGCGAGAGCCCGACCCCTGGCCCCGGCCTCAGGCCTGCAGCATGGCGATCAAGGCCGCCACGGCACGCGGCCGGGGCAGCTTGCGCAGCGCGAATACGCTGAGCTGGCGTGCGGCCCATGGCTCGTCCAGCGGCACGCGCGCAAAGCGCGGGCTGCCCGCATAGGCCGCGGCCGCGCTGCGCGGCACGACGGCAATGCCCAGGCCGGCCTCGACCATGCGGCAGACCGCATCGAAGCTGCCCACCGACACCGTGGCCGAGAGCGGCCGGCCCAGGGCGGCGGCGCGCTCGTGCAGGCTGCGGTCCAGGGCGCCGCCGGGGTTCACGCCGATCCATGGATGCTCCAGCACCTGCGCAAAGCCCAGGCCCTTGCGCCGCGCCAGCGCATGACCCCTGGGCAGGACCACCTGCAGCGGGTCATCGGCGAAGGCCCAGCTGTCCAGGCCGGCCGGCAGGGGCATGGCCACGCCCACGCCCACATCGGCCAGGTCGTCCAGGCAGGCACGCACCACCTCGCGCGTGTCGCGCTCCTGCAGCGAGACCTGCACGGCCGGGTGGCGCGCCATGAAGACGCGCAGGCGCTCGGGCAGAAAGCCGATCACGGCCGACATGTTGGCGTACAGCCGGACCGTGCCGCGCAGCTCGCCATCCATGTCCTGCACGTCGCGCACCAGGGCCTGCAGCGCCTCGTCCAGGCGCTCGCCGCGCTCCAGCACCAGGCGGCCCGCCTCGGTGGGCACGACGCCGCGCGGCGAGCGGATCAGCAGGGGCGTGCCGAAGGCATGTTCGAGATCGGCCAACCGGCGGCCCAGGGCCGAGGGCGCGATATGCTCCTGCTCGGCCGCGCGCACCATGGAGCCGGCCCTGGCGGCGGCGATGAACAGGCGGACGCTGTAGGGATCGATGCGGCGCGACATGGACGGCGATTGTGGCAGGTCGCAAGCCGGCCGGGCCTGGCCCATGGGCTTCAGCGGATCAGGCGGATGGCCCAGGTGCTGCCCGTGAAGGCCAGGTTCTGCGAAAAGCCACTGGCGTTGTAGTAAAGACTGACCGTGTCGCCGGCATCCAGACGCACCTCGGCATCCAGCGGAACGGTGGCGCTGGCCAGCGGCGCGCGCAGGGTCAGAACCAAGGCGATATTGACATTGAGAATGGGCAACCTGGCCAAGGTCAGTGCGGCGTTGCCATTGCGGCGCATCTCGACCGCGGGATTGACCCCGGCCCCCAGGCTGATGTTGACTGCATTGCTCAAGGCAAATTGGATCGCTCCGCTGATCCTGTAGACACCGTTCTGGGGCACCGTGAAGGTTCCGGTGATCGCATTGAAGTTGGGGGACGCATCAAAAGGGGTTCCAGCCGACCAGCCTCCCAGCGGCGCCGAGGCGGAAAACAGGTCGCTTCCCGCCACGGTGGCGGAAAAACCCTGGTCGGGCGGCATGCTGCCTGTGGCACCGGTGGCACCCGTCGGCCCCGCCACGCCCGGCTGTCCTTCGGGGCCGGTGGCGCCCGTGGCACCGGTCGGGCCTGCGGCACCTGCCGGACCGGCCGTGCCCGCGGTACCCGTCGCACCCGTGGCACCAGTCGCGCCAGCTGGACCCGCAGGCCCGGTGGGCCCCATGCCCACCGAGGCCGGGTCGCAGCGGCCCAGCGCACCCGCTGCGTCATGGCAGACGGGGCTGGTCAGCGAGGCCGCCGTGGCCGGCAGGCCGGGCAGGTCCACGCTGCCGGTGGGCCCCACGCGCAAGGCGGGACTGCCCGTGCCCGAATTGATGAGCACGCCGCCGCCCGCCGGCGGAGTGAGGACGATATCGGCGGCCCATGCCGTACCCATGGTCGCCGTGGGCAGGCACAGCAGCAGCAGACTGTTGAGAACCGTCTTCTTCATGGACTTCCCTCTCTTTGGATGGACAGGACTGGCGCAACGAGCCGGCCGCCAGATGCGTGCCGACGCCATCGGCAGCATTTGTCAAATTCTGTGAATACTAGTTTCCAAACGAAAAGGGTGCAATGCCTGCACCCGGACCACCTGGCCCCGGCTTCAGCGACCGGCCTTGGGGTCCAGCGTGAAATGGATGGGCACGCGGGCCCACATGGCTTCGGGCATGCCATGGCGCCGGCCCGGCGTGAAGCTCCATCCCCGGGCCGCGGCCAGTGCGGCCTGGTCCAGCAGCGGATGGCCGCTGGACTCCTTGACCACGGCCTCGGCCACCTTGCCCTGTTCGTCGACCAGGACGCGGACCACCACCCGGCCCTGCTGGCCCAGCTGCCGCGCCTCGGGCGGATAGAACGGGGCGCGCGTGCGCTGGACGGCGGGCGCGACCTTGCCGTCCAGCGAAAAGCGGATGGGAACCATGGCCCACATGGACTCGGCCACGCCGTGGCGGGTGCCCGGCGTGAAGCGCCAGCCCCGCACCGTGTCCATGGCCGCCTGGTCCAGCACGGCATGGCCGCTGGACTGGCGCAGCTCGGTCTGCATGACCCGGCCCTGGCTGTCCACCAGCGCCCGCACCAGCACCCTGCCCTGCAGGCCCGCCTGGCGTGCCTCGGCCGGGTAAACGGGCGGCGTTCCCTGGCTGACCGCGGGCAGCACGGTCTGGGCCTGGGTGGGCGCCACCGTCAGCTCCGCCAGGGTTTCATGCGAGCCTGCGAACACGGTCGCGCCGGCCAGCAGGGCGGCGGCGGCCAGCGGCCAGCGCAGGCCGGAACGGTTCCAAGGCATTTCCATGGCCCGCGAGCATAAGCAAGCCCGGTGCGGCACCCTGCGCTCTTGCCCCTACGCGGCCGTGCGGAATCGCGGCCTCAGCGCGCCGCCCCCAGCTGCCACCAGCCCGGCAGCAGCGCCCGCACCTCGGCACGGCGGAAGCGGTCGTCGATCAGGTAGACCACGCCGCGGTCCTGTTCGCTGCGGATCACGCGCCCCGCGGCCTGCACCACCTTGCGCAGGCCCGGATAAAGATAGGCGTAGTCATAGCCCTTGTCCGCACCGAAATGGCGGTCCATGGCCTGCTTCATCTGTTCGTTGACGGGGTTGACCTGGGGCAGGCCCAGGGTGGCCACGAAGGCGCCGATCAGGCGCCTGCCCGGCAGATCCACCCCCTCGGAGAACGCCCCTCCCAGCACGGCGAACCCCAGGCCCTGGCCCTGGTCGGTGAAGCGCTCCAGGAAGGCCGAACGCCCGGCCTCGTCCATGGCCGGCGTCTGCTGCCACAACGGCAGTTCGGGATGGCTGCGCTGCAGGCATTCGGCCACGCGCTGCAGGTAATCGAAACTGCTGAAAAAGCACAGGTAGTTGCCGGGCTGGCGCGCGTATTGCGCAGCCACCAGGTCGGCGATGGGCTGCAGCGATCGCTCGCGGTCGCGCCAGCGCGTGGAGATATGGCCGGCCACCTGCACGGACAGCTGCTCGGCCTGGAAGGGCGATTCCGCCTCCATCCAGCGCGTGTCCCCTGGCAGTCCCAGCATGTCACGGTAAAAGTGCGCGGGGCCCAGCGTGCCGGAGAACAGCACCGTGGCATGGGCCGCCGCATGGCGCGCGACCAGGTGGGGCGCAGGCACGACATTGCGTATGCACAGCTGGGAAGGTGGCGCCCTGCGCGAGCCCGCGCGCGCGGGCAGGCGCTGCACATCGAACAGGGCATGGCCGCCGAACTGCTCGGCCAGGGCCATGAACTGCAAGGCCTCGCGGTAGAAATCCAGCACCGGATCGCCGGGCAGCATGGGTCGGTCGGCATGGGCATCCGCGATGGCACCCACGGCGCGCTGCACGGCGCCCAGCACGGGGGCTGGCACCTGGTCACAGGCCCGGTAGTCCCCTGCCTGCTCCCTGTTCAGCGCGTTCCAGCTGCGCTGCAGCCGTTCCAGGGCCTTTTGCACGGCGCCCGTGGCCTGGCCGCGCGCGCCCGCCAGCGAGAACGGAGACAGCTCGGCCGTGTACATGCGGCGCGCACGTTCCACCAGGTTGTGGGCCTCGTCCACCAGCACGGCCACCTTCCACTGCTGGGCCTGGGTCAGCGCATGCAGCATGGCCGCACCATCGTAGAAGTAGTGGTAGTCGGCCACGACCACGTCGCTCCAGCGCACCAGCTCCTGGGCCAGGTAATAGGGGCAGATGCCATGGGCCAGGGCCAGGCTGCGCAGGGTCGGCGGGTCCCAGGGCCCGGCCAGCTCCACGGCCGCGGCGCGCGCGGCCGGCAGGCGGTCGAAAAATCCGCGCGCCAGCGGGCAGGATTCGCCGTGGCAGGCCTTGTCGGGATGCTCGCAGGCCTTGTCGCGCGCCAGCACGTCGAGCACGCGCAAGCGGCCCGCGGGCGCCTGGCCGTCCAGTTGCCGGCCGATGGTGGCCAGGGCCTGCAGCGCCAGGCCGTGGCCCGTGCCCTTGGCCGTGAGGAAGAACAGCTTGTCCAGCCCCTGGTCCGGCATGGCCTTGAGCAGGGGAAAGACCGTCCCCAGCGTCTTGCCGATGCCCGTGGGCGCCTGGGCCATCAGGCACTGGCCGCCCTGCGGCGCGCAGGCGCTGCGGTAGACGGCCACGGCCAGCGCGCGCTGGCCCGCGCGAAAGCGCTCCATGGGAAAGCGCAGTGCGCGCAGCGCGGCGTCGCGCGCGCCGCGGTGCCCGGCCTCGCCGCGTGCCCAGGCCAGAAAGCGCTGGCACTGCAGGGTGAAGAAGGCGTCCAGCGCCTGGGCCGTCTGCTCCTCCACGAGCAGGCTTTCCTCCTGCGTGCCCACGTTGAAATACACCAGAGCCAGCTTCAGCCGCTCCAGCCCGCGCGCCTGGCACAGCAGGTGGCCGTAGATGCGCGCCTGGGCCCAGTGCAGGGCGCGGTGGTGGGGCCGCACGCCCTCGATCTGGCCCCGGTAGGTCTTGATTTCCTCCAGCTGGCCGGCCTGGGCGTCGAAGCCATCGGCGCGGCCGCGCACCACCAGGTCCTCGTGGCAGCCCGAGAGGCTGATCTCGGCCTCGTAGTGCGGTCCGCGGCGCGACTGCACCAGGGCGTGGCCGGCCATGCCTTCGAGCGCGCTGGGCGCGGGCGTGAAGCGCAGGTCCAGGTCGCCGGCGCGCGCGGTGAACTCGCACAGGGCGCGTACGGCCACGGTGTAGCTCACGCGGTCTCTCCGCCCGGCGGCTGGCGCCACTGCACATGGCAGACGCTGACGGGTATGCCGTGTTCGGCGCAGTACTGCAGCCAGCGGATCTGGTTGTCCTGCAGCTTGTCGCCGGGCGCCTTGGCCTCGACCAGTTCATAGCGCCGCTGAGCGGGCCAGAAGCGCACCAGGTCCGGAAATCCCGTGCGGTTGGCCTGGGGGTCGCTCAGCAGCCGCGCGAAAAGCAGGCGCAGGTGCTGCGCCGGCATGCAGTCCAGGGCCAGGTCCAGCAGGGGCACGCCCAGCACGCCCCAGAACACGAAGGGCGACTGCAGGCCCTGCTTGTCCGCAAAGCGCTGCCGGATGACGGCACGGTAGCTGCCGTCGTCCAGGGCCGCCAGGCAGGCACCGAACAGATCGGCGCGGCGCCGCACGAAATCGGGCGCACCCAGATCGGCCGGCCCGCTCTGGAAAGGGTGGAAGAAGGCGCCGGGCAGAGGCGCGAAAAGCGCCGGCCAGCACAGCAGGCCGAACAGGGAGTTGACCAGGGCGTTCTCCACGTAGAACACCGGGGCCTCCTCGCTGTGCCAGTGGTCGCGCAGCGCGTACTCCACGCTGCGGCCATCGGCAGGTGCCTCCAGCTCCAGGTCGTTGCGCATGCGCGCCACGGCGGGCGCCAGGCTGGCGGTGCGCACGCCGCCGCCCTGGCCGAGGCTGCGTCGCAGCCGCGGCAGCATGCGCGCCACGCGCTGCAACTCCTCGTCGCTTTCGGGCTGGGCCTGGGCCGCCTGAGCCAGGGCCATGGCATCGCCGAAGCGCTGCATGCGCTCGTACACGCGCATGCGCCGATGGCGCGCGCCCGGGTAGGCGCTCAGGGCATAGGCCTTTTCGGCCAGCGGCCAGTCCTGGGCGCGCTCGCAGGCCTGGCCCAGGCGCAGCAGCAGCTTGGCGCGGCGCTGCTCCAGCCAGGGATTGGCGCTGGCCTGGCCCGCCACCTGTTCCAGCAGCGCGGCCATGTCCGAGCCCTCCTCGAGTGCGGCGCGGCTGGCCTGCAGGGCCAGGTAGCCGTCCACATCGGCGCGCGACTGGAAGGCACGCGAGCCGGCGTCGAAGGCCACGCGCTCGTACTGGAACACACCCAGATCGGCGAGCACGAACTCCGACCAGTCCTGGTGGAGGTTGCCGAAGAACATCAGCCGCAGGCGCTCGCCCAGCCCGCCCACCATCACGCGCCAGGCGGCCTCGCCGGACTGCGGATGCCATTGGCCATAGGTCCGGGCCAGGCCCTGCGCGGGCTGCAGGGCCTGCAGCATTTCGGGCTTGCGCATGCCGGCATGCAGGCCCCCGGCCGCCGGGGAGAAAATCTGCAGCAGCTCGGGCTTGGTGTGCAGGGCGAACAGCTCCTCCAGCGCCATGGGATGGTCGGCATCGAGCCAGCCCAGGGCCAGCAGCGGTGCGGCCGCGTCCCCGATATCGGGGATTTCCTCATAGACCAGCTTGCCCGCGCGAAACCAGGGGCCGCGCCGCATCAGCAGGCGCACCAT
This sequence comes from Burkholderiaceae bacterium, assembly GCA_031253795.1. Classification (GTDB taxonomy): domain Bacteria; phylum Pseudomonadota; class Gammaproteobacteria; order Burkholderiales; family Burkholderiaceae_C; genus Comamonas. Next base: position 89,008 of record JAIRVR010000017.1, on the reverse strand, counting down.
CAGCGCGCGCGAAGCCTGGGGCAGCCCGCAGAACTGCGCCAGGAAATCCTGCTCGGATGCATCCAGCAAGTCCCCGTAGCGCTCGGCGATCCAGTCCAGGGCGCGCTGGAAGTTGTGCAGGTAGTAAAAGCGATGGGGGGCAAGCATGGACCACGCGGAGCGGACAGCCAGCCGCCCGGAAACTGTATCTTTATACAGTCATCATAACAAACCCCGTAGTGCTCACTTCGCCGCCATGGCTTCCGGTTTCAGGACGCCATGAAGCCGCCATCGGCCACCAGGCAATGGCCCACCACATAGGCCGCCTCGTCCGACATCAGCCAGACCACGGCCGCGGCCACTTCCTGCGGATGGCCCATGCGCCGCAGCGGCAGGGCCGCCGCCACGGCGCGCATATCGGCAATGCCCGAGCCCAGCATCATGTCCGTGACCACGCGGCCCGGCGCGACGGCATTGATGCGTATGCCGCGCGGCGCGTACTCCATGGCGGCGGCGCGCGTCAGCGACAGGCAGGCCGCCTTGGAGGCGCCATACAGGGACAGGCCCGGGTTGGGATTGCGCATGCCGCTGACGCTGGTGTTGTTCACGATGCAGCCGCCGCCGCCAGCCAGCATGGCCGCCAGTTCATGGCGCATGGCGTGGAAGACCGCGCGCACATTGGTGTCGAAGACCCGGGCATAGGCCGCGTCGTCCTGATCGGCCAGGGCGGCGCGCCGTTCCTGGAAGCCCGCATTGTTGAAGGCCGCGTCCAGCCGGCCGAAGCGCGCCACGGCACGATGCAGCGCGGCCTCCATGTCCTGCGGCCGCGCCGCGTCGCAGGCCAGGAACAGGGCTTCGGCCCCCCTGTGGCGGATTTCGCGCTCCAGCGACAGGCCCAGGGCCTCGCGCCGCCCCGTGGCCACCACGGCCGCGGCCCCCTCCTCGGCCATGCGCAGGGCCGTGGCACGGCCTATGCCGCTGGTGGCGCCCACCACCAGGCAGACCCGTCCCCGCAGCCGCCCCGAGGGCGCCGCCACCGGCAGGGGGCCGGCAAGTTCCAGCGGACTGTGCAGTGTTTCCATGGCCCTGCTCCTTCGCAATTTGGTTGCATCATACAACCAAATACGGAATGGACCAGGGGATTCAGACAGGATGCGCCGCCCCGTCCTCCTGCACGGCCACCACCGGCAGCACGATGCGCGAACCATGGACCGCACCCATGTGCACGCTGTTGACGGCCACCTGCCTCGGCCCGGCGCCTGCCTCCGGGGCGCCGGTATTGGGGTTCACATCGAAGCGCGGGAAGTTGCTGCTGGAGATGTCCAGCCGCATGCGGTGGCCCTTGCGGAACAGGTTGGAGGTGGGCATGGGCTCGATGGTGATGCGCACCACCTCGCCAGGCTCCAGCATCTGCGGCGTCTCCCAGGAGTCGCGGTATCGGCAGCGCAGAATGCCGTCCGTGATGTTCATGGCATAGCCCTGCGGGTACTCGGCGCTGGGCGGGTACTGGTCGATGAGCTTGGCCGTGAAATCGGTGTCGGGCGCGGTGGAGGACACGTACAGCTCGACGGTGATGGTGCCGGTGACCTCCACATCCTGCTCCAGGGGCTCGGTCTGGAAGACCAGCACATCGTCGCGCGCGGCCAGCGGACCATGGGGAGCGCGCGCGGCGAAGGTGTCCTCGCGCGTCACCTGGTCGTAGGCACCCGCGAACATCAGCGGCTCGCCCGAGGTGATGGAGCCGCCGATGGTGGGCACGGGGCAGGCGGGGTCGAAGCGGTAGCTGCGCGCGGCCGGCACGGTCGGCGGCCGCAGGTCCAGGCGGCCGTCGGCATGCAGGTGCCAGGCCGTGGGCCGCGTGCCGGGCACGGGCCAGTGGCCGGCGCTGCGCCAGGCCCCGCCATGGTCCAGCCGGCCCTGGGCCGTGCGTCCCCCCGAACCACCGCCCATGCGGAAGTAGCGCACGGCGGGCTGCTGGCGCGCCTCCAGCGGCCGGCCCCTGAGCCAGTGGTCGAACCAGGCCAGGCGCATGGCCACATAGTCGTCGGCCAGCGTGCCGTCGAGCACGGCCTGGGGGCCGAAGTCCACGTCGCCCGCGTGCGAGACGCTGCGCTCCCCGTGGGTCCAGGGCCCCAGCACCATGTGCACCCTGCCTCGCCCCTGGCGCGACAGGCCCAGGTAGTTGTCCGTGGTGGTCTGGGCATAGGGGTCCCACCAGCCGCAGACCAGCATCACGGCCAGGCCCTCGAAGGCCGCATAGTGGCCGGCCGCGTACAGCTCGGGCTGGCGCCAGTAGTCGTCGAAGCGGCCGCGCTCCCACTGGCCGAACAGATAGTCCTCGTAATCGGGCGCCCACTGCAGCGGGGAATCGCCGCGCGACCAGGGCAGGCGCAGGCACCATTGCGCGATGTCGGCCTGCTCCAGCGCCTGCCTGGCTGCGGCATCCAGGTGGTTGCTGCCACTCCTGGCGTTGCGCAGCGCCCAGACGGCCTGCTTGAGCTCGAAGGCCCCGCCATGGCGTATGCCGCCGCGGTGGGCGTTGGCGAAGCCGCCGCATTCGAGGAACATGGCCCGCAGGCCCGGTGGCCGCTGCGTGGCCAGGGCCGTCTGCGTGTGGGCCGCATAGGACAGGCCATAGGTGCCCACGCTGCCGTTGCACCAGGTCTGCTCCATGATCCATTGCAGGGTGTCGGCACCGTCATGGGCCTCGCCCAGGTATTTGGTGAACTGGCCTTCGGACCCGAAGCGGCCTCGGCAGTCCTGGACCACGACCGCATAGCCTTCGCGCGCGAAGCGGGCCGCGACCTCGCCGCGGCGCATGGGCTGGGGGTTGGCTGCGCTGCGCTCGCGGCGCGTGGCTTCGTTCCTGCCGTAGGGCGTGCGCTCCAGCAGCACGGGCAGCGGTCCGCGCGCACCTTCGGGCAGGTAAAGGTCGGTGGCCAGGTGCACGCCGTCGCGCATGGCCACCCTCAGGGTCTGGCGCAGAACGCCGGGGATGGCGGTGGTTTCCGTGTGGCTCATTACGTGGGCGCTCAGTCGAGTTGGAGATTGCGTTCCTTGACCAGGCGGGCCCAGCGCGCCGTGTCTTCCTGCATGAAGCGCGCCAGTTCCTCGGGCGTGGTGGGCGCGGGCTCGGCGCCCTGCGCGATCAGGGCCCTGGCGACTTCGCCGTCTTCCAGGGAACTGCGCAGGGCGGCACTGGCCTTGGCGACCACGGCGGCCGGCGTGCGCGCTGGCGCGAACAGGGCATACCAGATGTCGTACTCGAAGTCCTTGACGCCGGCCTCGGCCATGGTGGGCACCTGGGGCAGGGCCCGCGAGCGCCGGGCACTGGCCACGGCCAGGGGCGTGAGCTTGCCGGCCTTGATCTGCGGCAGCACGCTGGGCACGGCATTGATGCCCAGCTGCACATGGCCGCCCACCAGTTCGTTGACGGCCGGCGCCCCGCCCTTGTAGGGGATCTGCAGCATGCGCGTGCCGGTGGCCGCCTGGAACATCTCCATGGACAGGTGGCCGGGGCTGCCGTTGCCGCTGGAGCTGTAGTTGAGCGATCCGGGGTTCTTGCGCGCCAAGGCCACCAGCTCCTGCACGCTGGCCACGTTCAGGCCCGGGTGGGTGGTCAGGATGGGCACATTGATCAGCACCCGGCCCACAGGCACGAAATCGCGCGAGGGCTTGTACGACAGCTTGCTGGACAGCAGGGGCGCAGTCACCATGCCCGAACCCGCGCCCAGCAGCAGGGTGTAGCCGTCGGGCGATGCCGCGGACACCAGCTGAATGCCGTGCACACCGGGCCGGTTGTCGATGACCACGGGCTGGTGCCACAGCTCGGACATCCTGCGCGCCACCACGCGGATGGCCGCGTCGGCCGCGGCCCCCGCGGGAAAGGGCACGACGATGCGCACGGGTTTGTCGGGGTAGTCGGCGGCCTGGCCGGACAGGGGCAGAAGGCCCAGCGCCAGGCAGGCCAGGGACAGCAGGGTTGGCAAGCGTTTCATCGGTTTCTCCATCGGGAATGCCAGGGGCGCGGTGTGGTCAGAAATCGTGGCGCACGCCGGCGCCGATGGCGCGCACGGCCACGTTCGTGCGGCTGGAATCCACGCCGTCATGGTCCACGAAGGCCTGCAGCTCGGTGCGCTTGGACAGCGCATAGGCATAGGCCAGCTGCTGGCGCCGGCGCACGCCCGTCAGCGAGGTCTGCACATCGCGCTGCATGAGGTTGAGCACCACGGAGTGCGCACCCTGGCGCAGGCGGGCGCCCACCAGCCAGTAGTCCACGTCGGCGCGCGAGACACCGGCCTTGTGGCTGTAGCGGTCGCGCCCCCACAGCACATAGGGCTCGACGGCGCCCAGCGCATAGCGCAGGCCGATCTGCCACTTGCTGTCGAATTCGTTGGCCAGCAGGCCGCCGGAACGCTTGTCCTTGGCATAGCCCAGGCCCGCAGTCCACGGGCCGGCCGAATAGCTCAGGCCCAGGTCCAGCGAACGGGCCTCGTCCTCCTGACCGCCCACCTTGGCATCGCCGCGCAGGTAGTAGCGCGCGCGCAGCACGGCCCCGCCCCAGGACGGGCTCTGGTAGCCCAGGGAGTTGGAGGTGCGGTTGCGTGCATTGAGCATGGAAGTACCTATGGCCGTGGCCCCTGCGTCGTTGGCCGCGAACGAGGTGATGGCCGTCACCTGCGAATACAGCGGCGAGCCCGTGGGATTGGCCGAATCCAGCCGGCCCAGGGCCACCGTGCCCAGGCCGCCGCGCAGGCCCACGTAGCTGTTGCGAAAGGCCGGCGTGGTCAGGGATCCGGTGTCGGCGTCCAGCCCCATTTCCATGCCGAACAGCGCCGCCATGCCGCCGCCCAGTTCCTCCTTGCCGCGAATGCCCAGGCGCGAAGCATTGTCTCGCTCCTCCAGCATGGGGTCGGCCTTGCCGGTCTGGATGCGGTTGACGGTCAGCCGTATCTGGCCGTAGACCTGTACCTCCTCGGCCATAGCGGGGCCGGCGGCCAGGATGAACAGGCCGCAGGCGGCGGCGCGTGGCAGGTCCTTCATGAAGTCTCGCTCCTCGTGTCGTGTTGGTCGGACGCGCCGATTCTCTGGAGCCATCCCCTGTCCCACAACGGTATGACGGACGCGTATTACCCTATGCAATTGGTGATGTGCTTTGTGCGCGCCAGGCCGCGCCGCCATCATGAAAGCCTCTGCTGTCCCGACCATGAATTTCAAGCAACTCGAAGCCTTCCAGGCCATCATGCTCAGCGGCTCGACCACGGGCGCCGCCGAACGCCTGGGCCTGTCCCAGCCCGCCATCAGCCGCCTGCTGGCCCAGCTGGAGGAAGACCTGGGACTGAAACTGTTCGTGCGCGAGAAAGGCCGGCTCGCGCCGACGCTGGAAGCCGAGGCCCTGCTGCAGGATGCCCAGGTGCTGATGGAATCGGCACTGTGCTTTCGCCGCCATGCGGAACAATTGCGCCTGGGTGGCTTCAAGCGGCGTCTGCTCAAGGTGGCCGTGCCCAACACCCTGGCCACCAGCCTGATGCCGGCCCTGGCCCGGCAGTTCATGCAGGCCCATCCCGATGTGGTGATCGAAGTGCTGTCGGGCTCCTACACCGAGGCCGAGCGCGCGCTGCTGGCGCGCGATGCCGACCTCGGCCTGGTGCGCCTGCCCATGGTCATGCCGGGCCTGCGCACCGAGGCCTGCCTGCAGTCCGATGCCGTGTGCATCATGCCCAGGGGCCATGCGCTGGAGGCCCTGGACGCCGTCGCGCCCCTGGACCTGGCCGATACAGCCCTGGTCCTGCTGGGCCGCCAGCGCCAGATACGCCACGACATCGACATGGCCTTCCGCCACGCCCGCGTACCGCCGCGCGTGGCCATCGAGGTGCATTCCGTCACCGAGGCCTGCGCCCATGTGGCCCAGGGCCTGGGCGTGTCCATCGTCAACGGCCTGCTGGCCAGCTACTGCCAGCCCGGCTCGTTCAGCAGCCGTCCGTTTGCACCGCGCATACGCTACCGGCTGGGCATCGCGGTGCTGGACGGCGCCACGCCTTCGGCGCTGGTGCAGACCATGACCGATCTGCTCCACCGCGCCATCCTGGCCACGGGCCACGCCACGGCCATGGACCCGCAGGCCGGCTGAGCCGCGGCCAGGCCGCGCTCAGGCATGCAGCCAGCGCTGGTGCAGCCAGCGGGCCGCATGGTCCAGCGCATAGCCCAGGGCGCCGATCAGCACCACGGCTGCCATCAGCTCCGAGTAGGCCAGGCGGTCGCGCGTGTCGAGGATGAAATAGCCGAGGCCGGCCGACACGCCCAGCATTTCGGCGGGCACCAGCACGATCCAGATGATGCCGATGGCCAGGCGCACGCCCGTGAGGATCTGGGCCGTGATACCGGGCAGAACCACGCGCCAGATGGTTTCGCCACGCGTGGCCGACAGGCTGCGGGCCAGCAGCAGCCAGTTGCGGTCCAGCTGGGCCACGCCCGCGGCCGTGCTCAGCAGGATCGGCCAGACGGCGGCGAAAGCCAGCAGGAAGTAGACCGGCGCATCGCCCACGCCCAGCACCATCACGGCGATCGGCATCCAGGACAGCGGCGAGATCATGCGCAGAAACTGGAACACCGGCGAGAAGGTCTGGGAAAAGCCGCGCGACAGGCCGACCAGCACGCCCAGGGGCACACCGGCCACGAAGGCCAGCAGCAGACCCACGGCCACGCGCTGCAGGCTCAGCAGCGCATGCATCCAGATGTCGGCGCCAGCCAGCAGCTGGCCCAGGGCCTGCAGCGAGGGCCAGGGCGCGAAGGCCGCGGCCACGGGCGTGCCGCGCGCCAGCAGCGCGCTGCCCGCCCACCACAATGCCAGAACCAGGGCCCCGCCCAGCAGGGGCAATCCAAAGCGTCGCAGCACAGCCATCAGACGACGATGATTTCACGCCGCGTGAAGTCGGCCGGAATGCCGAAGACCTGCGGCCCGCCCACGGCCTGTATGGCCTTTCGCACGAAGCGGTCGTCCACCAGGTCCCTGGCCGCGAACTGGGGGTCCAGCGTGTCCAGGAAACGTGTATCGCCTTCCACCTTGGTGGCCTTGATGGCGCGCACCAGCTGCTCGGTGTACGAGGGATAGGGATAGGGCTGGAAGTCGATGCGCCGCTGGTGCCAGCCCTTGTTGACCACCACGCCGCTGGCTTCGTAGCTGGCGTAGTCGGTGGCGGCCAGGACCTTGGACAGGGTCTGCTGCGGGTGCGGCGTGTAGCGGCGTTCGCCGCTGCTGGACAGCAGGCGCGCGGCGGCCAGGCGGTTGTCGCGCGTCCACAGCTGGGCCTTGACCACGGCATTGGTCACGCGCTGTGACCATTCGGGCCGCTCGGCCAGGTCGCGCTCGGCCAGGAAGGTCACGCAGCAGGCATGGTCCTTCCAGACATCGCCCGAAAAGCGCAGCATCTTGCCGACGCCGGCGATCTCGGCGGCCGCGTTGAAGGGCTCGGCCACGATGAAGCCCGCGATCGACTTGCCGGCCAGGGCCGAGACCATTTCGGCCGGCGCCAGCACCACGAGGTTGACCTCGTTGGCCGCGATGGCGCCGCCGCGCGCGCGCGTGACGGCCGTCAGGCCCGCCTTGCGCAGCACATCCTGCAGCAGGATGTTGTGGATGGAATACCAGAACGGGATGGCCACGGTCTTGCCACCCAGATCCTGCACCTTGTGGATGTCGGGCGCCACGGTCAGGCCCGAGCCGTTGACATGGTTCCAGGCCACGATCTTGGCCGGGAACTTGGCGCCGTAGCGCACCCACAGCGTGGACGGCGTGAGCAGGTGGATGACGTTGACCTGGCCGGCCACGAAGGCCTCGACGATCTGGGCCCAGGAACGGAACAGGCGCGGCGCCTCGGCCTTGAGGCCTTCCGCCTCGAACAGGCCGTTGCCATGGGCCACGAGCAGGGGCGTGGCGTCGGTGATGGGCAGATAGCCGATCTTGACGGGCTGATCATCGCCCTTGAAGGCCTGGGCGCGCGCGTCGCCCGCGGCCAGCAGCGGCGCTGCCACGCCGGCCGTGGCCAGCGCGCCCAGGCGCAGCATGTCGCGCCGCGTCAGGCCGCAGCCGCAGGCGGACGAGGCACAGACGTGGGTGAATCGTTGAAAGTCCGGGGAAGCGGTGCTCATGCGAAAGACCTTTCAGAAGAGCGGGGGTTGAAACGCACAGGCGCTCAGGCCTGGGCCGCATGGCGCACGCCATGCAGGGCAGAAAGAATGTCCAGCCGCAGCGCCGTCACGGCCGCGGCCTGGTCTTCGCGCGGGCGCGCGATGTCCACGCGCCACTCGCGCACGATGCGGCCGGGCCGTCCGCCCATGAGCAGGATGCGGTCGCCGACCAGGATGGCTTCATCGATGTCGTGGGTGACCAGCAGGGCCGCCGTGTTCCAGCGATGGACCAGGTCCACCATCAACTCCTGCATTTCGGCGCGCGTGATGGCATCCAGGGCCGAGAACGGCTCGTCGGCCAGCAGAAGCTGGGGCTCGCGTGCCAGGGCCCGGGCGAGGGCCACGCGCTGGGCCATGCCGCCCGACAGTTGGGACGGATACAGCGCACCGCTGCCGCCCAGGCCCACGGCCTGCAGCGCCTGTTCCACGCGCTGGGCCCGCAGCCCGGCCGACAGGTCGGGCTGGCGCGCGAAGTCGAGGCCGAAGCCCACGTTGCGCCGCGCATCCAGCCACGGCAGCAGGCTGGGTTGCTGGAACACCAGGGCCGCGCGCGGGTGCGGGCCGTTCAGCGGCTGGCCCAGGAACTGCAGCGTGCCCCGGCTCCAGGCACCGCCGTCCAGCGACTCCAGGCCGCCCAGCACGCGCAGCAGCGAGGACTTGCCGCAGCCGCTGCCGCCCAGCAGGCAGACGATTTCGCGCGGGGCGATCTGCAGCGACACTTCGTCGAAAACGGCCTGGCCTGGCGCATAGCCAAAGCCCATGCCGCGTGCCTGGAGCACGGGCGCGCTGGAGTCGCTGCGGGGTGTTTCCGTCTGGGTCATGAATGCGTGCTTGCCGGGAGCGCGCCCGCGAGCGCGCCCTGCAGTTGGGTGACGCTGGGCGTCACGATGGGAATGAAGGCGGCCTCGCGCCAACGGCGCGCGAAGCCCAGGGGCTGGTCGCGATGATAAGCGCGTCCACCGCTGGCGTGCAGCTCCAGCTGCAAGGCCTGCTGCACGATGTCGTTCAATGCCAGGCGCAGCCGGAACAGGGCTTGAGGCTGGTCAAGGAACCGGCCGTCGCCCAGGCCCGCATGCAGCGTGGCCGTGGCTAGGTCCAGGGCGCGGCGCTGCTGCTCCAGCGGTCCGGCGAGCACGCCCCTGCCCGCGCCCGCGCAGGCCGATGCCGCCGCCAGCGAAGCACGCGCCAGGCCCAGGCACAGGCCCAGCTGCAGGCCCATGAAGGCGGGCCGCACGCGCGGCAGGAACTCGTTGGCGTCGCCGTGGATGAGGTCGTCCGGCCCCAGGTCCAGGCCGCTGATGGACAGGGCCGCCGTATGGCTGCCGCGCAAGGCGATCAGGTCCAGGTCGGCGCTGCGCGCCATGCCCTGGGCCGTGGACGGCAGGGCCGCCACCACGGGCGCCGCGCCCTCGCCCCGCGACACGGCCACGGCGACCACGAAGCGCCCCGGCAGCAGGTTGGTGGCCCAGGGCACGCGTCCGTCCAGGCGCAGGCCGTCCGCTCCCCGGGGGCTGGCCTGTACCTGCAGGGATTCGATGCCGCCCAGGTACTTCATGGCATTGGACAGGCCCGTGGCGCCGGCCTGGCTGCCCTGCAGCAGACCGGGCAGCCAGCGCGCGCGCAGCGCGGCATGGGGCGATTGCAGCAGGTATTCGATGAAGGCGCGCTGGGCCCAGAACACAAAGCCCGCGGTCAGCGAATGCGCGGCAACGCCTGCGATGGCTTCCAGCGCATCGCCCAGGCTGCCGCCCTGGCCGCCTTCGGCCCGGGGCACGCCCACGCCGAACAGGCCGGGCTGCGCCAGCCGGGACAGCAGCTCGCCCGCCTGGTCCGGGCCCTGGTCCAGCGACTCGGCATGGGTGTCCAGCCAGCGGTGCAACGACTCATCCTGCATGGCCGGCCTCCTGGTCGGCGCCGAAGCGGCCGGGCAGATAGGGCTGCAGCTGGGGATTGACGGGGCTTTGCGCCAGGCTGTTGGCAAAGTTGCACAGCGTGGCCAGGCTGATGCCCAGCACCACTTCCAGAGCCTGCTGTTCGCTGAAACCCGCGGCCTGGAAGCCGGCCAGCTGCCCGTCGGCCACGGCGCCGCGCGTGGCGATCACGGCCTCGGCGAAGCTGCGCACGGCATCCAGGCGCGGCTGGCCCGTGTCCCTGCCCTGCTGCAGGGCCAGCACCTCCTCCTGGGACAGGCCGGCCTGCCTGGACGCCAGCTTGGTGTGGCCGGCCACGCAGAAGTCGCAGCCATGGATGCGCGCGGCCGTGATCTGCACCACCTCGCGCTCGGCCAGCGTGAGCTGGGCACGCGCATTGATCTGGCCCACGCTGACATAGGTTTCCAGCGCCTGGGGGGAGTTGGCCAGGATGGCGATCAGGTTGGGCAGGAAGCCGTTGCCGGCCAGGGCGCGCTCGACGAAGGGGCGGCTGGCTTCGGGAGCGGTATCGACGGTGTGCAGGGTCAGGCGTGCCATGGAGGTCCGAAGAAGGGTGGAAAGTGCCCCCATGATCGGCCGCGCCGCCGGGACCATCAATGGCGGGGCGTCGCGGATTTATGCCCGAGCGTGTCAGCCGCGGGCGCTGGCGCGCTGCCAGGCGCCGGGCTGCTCGCCCATGACGCGCTTGAAGGCGCGCGAGAACGCCGCATAGGATTCGTAGCCCACGGCCTCGGCCACCTGGCCTATGGCCTCGCCCTGGGCCAGACGCCGCGCGGCCAGCTGCATGCGCAGCAGCAGCAGGAACTGCTGGGGAGGCTGGCCGCAGGCCTCGGCGAACTGGCGGAAAAAGGTGGCGCGCGACAGGCACACGCGCGCGGCCATGTCGGCCACGCTCCAGTTGCGGCCCGGCTCGCGCAGCAGTTCGGCCACCAGGGGCGCGAAGCCCGGCCGGCGCAGCAGGCTCCAGATGCCGCGGGCGCGCGCGTCACCCTGGGCCAGATGGCGCAGGCCGTAGAAGAACAGCAGGCCCACCAGCCTGTCCATCACGGCCGTGGGCTCGGTACCCGCGCGCTGGGCCTCGGCCCGCATCAGGTCGAACAGCATGGCTGCGCCACCCATGGCATGGTCCTGACCGCGCAGCACCAGATGGTCCGGCAGGGCATCGGCGACCAGGCCGCGCATGGGTCCCTCGAAATTGAAAAATCCGCAGGCCAGCGCGGTCTCGCCCAGGCCTGCGGCACCCTCGAAGGGGCGCATGGGCCGGGGCGAGCAGGCCATGTCCGGATCGGCATAGGGCGAAATGAAGTGGGGCACGTCGCGCGCCAGGAAAACGCCGTCGCGTGGTGCCAGCGCCACCGAGGGCTGGCCCGGCAGGTGCAGCCAGCAGCGGCCGTCCAGGATGAGGTGGAAACTTGCGCGCGCGCGTCCCGCCGTCGAGGCCCGCCAGCGGCCGCAGTACTGGCCGGCATGGAATACGCTGGCACGCCACTGCAGGCCGTTGAGCAGCCCGTCGATCACGCGGTCGATCTGCGCTTGCTCCGCGCTGTCGGTGGCTGGTTCGGGTTGCACGGAAGGTCGGGGCCGGGAAGGATGGACCGTCCAGTATGGCCAGGATGGGGCCGCGCGCGAACGAATCTTTGGGCATATGCTTGTGCCGCAGCAGGTATCTGGACCTGGATCAAGGCCCGGGGCCGCGCCCGGGCTCAACGGCAGAAAGCCGAGGGCGGCGCCCCGAAATGGCGGCGGAACATGGCCGTGAAGGCGCTCTGGCTGGCATAGCCGCAATCCAGGGCGATGTCGATAATGCGGCCGCCGCCCGCGATGCGGCGCAGCGCGAACAGCAGGCGCGCCTGCTCGCGCCACTGAGCGAAGGGCATGCCGGTTTCCCGTACGAACAGGCGCTGCAGGGTCTTGGTGCTCATGCCCAGCCGGCCCGCCCATTCACCGGCCGTGGCCGTGCTGGCCGGGTCGTCCAGCAGGGCCTGGCAGACCTGGCGCAGCCGGGGCTCGGCCGTGCCGGGCAGGTACAGGGGCAGGACCTCGGCCGTGCGCAGTTCGTCGACCAGCAGGTGCATGAGGCGCTCGTCGCGGCTGCCCTGCGCATAGTCCAGCGGCACCTGGGACGCGGCCACCACCAGCTCGCGCAGCAGGGGCGAGACGTTGACCACACAGGTCCGCTGCGGCAGGTCGGCAAAGGCCGAGGCATCGATGTAGGCCGTGCGCATTTTCACGTCGCCCGACATGCGCACATCGTGTTCGGCGCCCGCCACGATCCACAGGCCGCGGTTGGGCGGCACCAGCCAGGAGCCCGTGGCCAGGCGCACGGACATCACCCCCTCGATGGCATACAGCAGTTGCCCGCGCGGATGCGCATGCCAGCCCGTGGAGCTGCCATGGACCCAGTTGGCCTGCATGGCGGCCATGGGGCGTTCGGTCTGGTGGTAGCGCAGGTACCTGCGCGGAAGCTCGCCGGACATGGGGCGTGGACGATTGTCCCGATCTCTACAAAAAAGGTCAGTATAGAGCGAGACAGACGATCGCCCAGGGCCTATCTTTGGCTTGACCGCCGTCAACCCACGGCCCCTGCCCTCGCGGCTTTCCTCTCCATGACCAGCAATACCTCTTCCCTCGGCGCCCCGCGCGAGTTCGCCGCCGCACCACCTGCCACCGCCCACCAGGGCTTTGTGCTGCGCATCGTCGGCGCCGCCGCGTTCGCCCACCTGCTCAACGACCTGATCCAGGCCGTGCTGCCGGCCGTCTACCCCATGCTCAAGTCGCAGTTCTCGCTGAGCTTTGCACAGATCGGCTGGATCTCCCTGGTCTACCAGGTCACGGCCTCCCTGCTCCAGCCCTGGATAGGCTATTACACGGACCGCCACCCCAAGCCCTATCTGCTGCCCCTGGGCATGGTGGTCACCCTGTTCGGCATCGGCATGCTGGCCCTGTCCACCAGCTATCCCATGCTGCTGGTCGCCGCCTCCCTGGTGGGCGTGGGCTCGTCCACCTTCCACCCCGAGGCCTCGCGCGTGGCGCGCCTGGCCTCGGGCGGGCGCTTCGGCACGGCCCAGTCCACCTTCCAGGTCGGCGGCAACACGGGTTCGGCCATAGGCCCGCTCATGGTCGCCGCCATCGTCGTCCCCTTCGGACAGCAGGCCATTGCCTGGTTCATGCTGGTGGCCCTGCTGGCCATCTGGGTGCTGCTGCGCATCACGCAATGGCGGCTGCACCATGCGCCGGCCCAGGTCGTGGCCGCGGGCCGGCAGGCGCTGAACCGGCTCAGCCGTGCCCAGGTGGTGCGCGCCCTGGCCGTGATCTGCGTGCTGATGTTCGCCAAGTTCGTCTACATCGCGGCCTTCGCCAACTACTTCACCTTCTACCTGATCGAGCGCTTTGCCCTGCCCGTGCAGCAGTCGCAGCTGTACCTGTTCGCCTTCCTGGCCTCGGTGGCAGCCGGCACCTTCGCGGGCGGCCCCGTGGGCGACCGCATCGGGCGCAAGGCCGTGATCTGGGTGTCCTTCCTGGGTGTGGCCCCGTTCGCCCTGCTGCTGCCCCATGCCGATCTGTTCTGGACGGCGGTCCTGTCCATCGCCATCGGCCTGGTCATGTCCTCGGCCTTCGCGGCCCTGGTGGTCTATGCCCAGGAGGCCGTGCCGGGCCGCGTGGGCCTGGTCTCCGGCCTGATGTTCGGCCTGATGTTCGGCGTCGGCGGACTGGGCGCGGCCGGCCTGGGCAACCTGGCCGACAGCCATGGCATCGTCTGGGTCTATGGCCTGGTTGCCTACCTGCCCCTGCTGGGCCTGGTGACGGCCTTCCTGCCCGAGACGCGCGCACGCCAGCCCCGGCCGGCAGCCCGCTGAAGCCGCCGGAACGGGGCCTGGCCGGCGTCAATCCGGGCGGATGCCGGCCTCGCGGATCACGGTCGCCCAGCGCCCCACTTCCTCGGCGATCTGCACCCTGGCCTGCTCGGGGGTGGTGAAGCCGGGCATGGCGCCCTGGGCGACCAGGGCCTCGCGCACCTCGGACTGGGCCATGATGTCCCGCAGCGCAGAGCTCAGCCGCGCCACCACGGGCGCGGGCGTGCCCGCCGGCGCCAGCACGCCGAACATGGAGGTGACCTCGAAACCCGTCAGGCCGGCCTCGGCCGCCGTGGGCACCTGGTCCATGGACGGCAGGCGCTGGGCCGTGGTCACGGCCAGGCCGCGCAGCCGCCCGCCCTTGATGAAGCCCTGGGTGGCGGGCAGGGTGTCGAAGACCACGTCGACCTGGCCGCCCATCAGGTCGTTGAGCGCGGGCGTGCTGCCCTTGTAGGGCACATGGGTCAGGGACACGCCGGCCTGGCGCTTGAACAGCTCGGCAGCCAGGTGCTGGGGCGAGCCATTGCCCGAAGAGCCGTAGTTCAGCCCGCCGGGCCGGCTGCGCGCCAGGGCGATGAACTCGTCCAGGTTCGCGGCCTTGACCGAAGGCCCCACCGTGACCACCAGGGGCACGCGGCCCACGACGGCGATGGGCGCGAAGCTTCTGTCCATGGAAAAACCGGCCGTCGAGGCCATGAGCACGCTGTTGATGGAATGGCTGGTCAGCGCGCCCAGCAGCAGGGTGTAGCCGTCGGCCTTTTCCTTGGCCACGGCCGCAGCGCCGAGGTTGCCCGCGGCTCCGGCACGGTTTTCCACGACCACGGGCTGGCCCAGGGACAGGGCCAGCCTCTGGCCGACCACGCGGCCGATCACATCGGTGGCACCACCTGGCGTATAGGGAACGACCAGCCTGATGGGACGCTGGGGATAGGCGCCCTCGGCGGCCGCGCTTCCTGCCATGGGCAGGCCCAGGGCGCACAGGGCCGCGGCCAGCATGGCGCGTCGGTTGGGGGGATGAAGGGGTCGGGTGGCGGGGCGTGCAGTCATGCGGGGTCTCCTTGGAAGGGTGGAACGGCCCGGTGGGATGGCCGGGCGTGCCGCATGTTTAATCAATTAGATTATTAATAATATAGGTGATAACGACGACAATAATTCAACACGCGCCCGCTATGCTTGCCGCACCGGCACCGCCAGACCGCGCCCTCTCCATAGACCCCGACCCAGGCCCACGACATGACCGATCCCCAGACCCCCGCCGCTCCCGGCCACGACATCGCCCCCGCCGACGCCGCCACCGGCATCTCCAAAGGGCTGACCAACTACGGCGACCGCGGCTTTTCGCTGTTCCTGCGCAAGGCCTTCATCAAGGGGGCCGGCTATACGGACGAGGCCCTGGCGCGCCCCGTCATCGGCATCACCAACACCGGCAGCAGCTACAACCCCTGCCACGGCAATGCGCCCCAGCTGATCGAGGCCGTCAAGCGCGGCATCCTGATGGCCGGCGGCCTGCCCATGGACTTCCCCACCATCTCGGTGCACGAGAGCTTTTCGGCGCCGACCAGCATGTACCTGCGCAACCTCATGTCCATGGACACCGAGGAAATGATCCGGGCCCAGCCCATGGACGCCATCGTGCTCATCGGCGGCTGCGACAAGACCGTGCCGGCCCAGCTCATGGGTGCGGCCTCGGCCGGCATACCGGCCATCCAGCTGATCACCGGCTCCATGCTCACGGGCTCGCACCGCAGCGAGCGCGTGGGCGCCTGCACGGATTGCCGCCGCTACTGGGGCAAGTTCCGCGCCGAGGAAATCGACGCCCAGGAAATCGCCGACGTGAACAACCAGCTGGTGGCCAGCGTGGGCACCTGCTCGGTCATGGGCACGGCCAGCACCATGGCCTGCCTGGCCGAGGCCATGGGCATGACCGTGCCCGGCGGTGCCTCGCCGCCGGCGGTGACGGCCGACCGCATCCGCATCGCCGAGCAGACCGGCGCCCAGGCCGTGGAGATGGCCCGCCAGGGCCTGACCATCGACAGAATCCTCACGCCCGCGGCCTTCGAGAACGCCATGCGCGTGCTGCTGGCCATCGGCGGCTCGACCAACGGCCTGGTGCACCTGGCGGCCATCGCGGGACGGCTGGGCTATGACATCGACCTGCAGGCCCTGGACCGCATGGGCCGCGACACGCCCGTGCTGCTGGACCTCAAGCCTTCTGGCGAGCACTACATGGAGGACTTCCACCACGCGGGCGGCATGGCCACCCTGCTGCGCGAACTCAAGCCCCTGCTGCGGCTGGAGGCGCTGACCGTCACGGGCCGCACGCTGGGCGAGGAAATAGAACGCGCCGGCCCGGGCTTTGCCCAGGACGTGGTGCGCACGCGCGCCAACCCCATCTACCCGCAGGGCGGCATCGCCGTGCTGCGCGGCAATCTCGCGCCGGGGGGGGCCATCATCAAGCAGTCGGCCGCCCATCCGAAGCTCATGGAGCACGAGGGCCGGGCCGTGGTCTTCGAGAACGCGGCCGACCTGGCACTGCGCATCGACAGCGACGACCTGGATGTCACGGCCGACGACATCCTGGTGCTCAAGAACATCGGCCCCAAGGGCGCGCCCGGCATGCCCGAGGCGGGCTACATCCCCATCCCGCGCAAGCTGGCGCGCGCCGGCGTCAAGGACATCGTGCGCATCTCCGACGGCCGCATGAGCGGCACGGCCTTCGGCACCATCGTCCTGCATGTCACGCCCGAATCGGCCGTGGGCGGCCCCCTGGCCCAGGTGCGCAGCGGCGACCGTATCCGGCTGTCGGTAGCGCGGCGCGAACTGGCGCTGCTGGTCGACGACGCGGAGCTGGCGCGCCGTGCCCATGAGAATCCCGTGGTCGAACCCACGGCCGAGCGCGGCTACCGCAAGCTCTTTCTGACCACGGTCACCCAGGCCGACCAGGGCGTGGACTTCGATTTTCTGCGCGGCGCCACCGCACGTGGCAGCGTGCCCGAAAACCGGTCCTAGGCCGGACCGGGAGGCCGGCAAGGACGATTGGCACCGGTGGCCGCTTCCGGCCACGGCGTCTTCTCGGACAAAATGGCGCTTTTGTCCAATCCTGTCTTTGCGATGGTCTCCGCCACCTCTTTGCCGATTTCCCTGGATGCCGACCCCGCCCCGTCGGCCACCGACGCCCTGGGCGCCATGGTGGCTGCGCTGGAAGAAGACGTGGTCTTCGGGCGCCTGCATCCACGCGAACGCCTGGTGGAGGACGAGCTCATGGCCCGCTTCGACGTCAAGCGCCACGTGGCGCGCGAGGCGCTGGCGGCCCTGGACCGGATGGGCCTGATCGAGCGCCGCAAGAACGTGGGCGCCCTGGTGCGCTCCTTCTCCCCCCAGGAGGTCGAGGAGCTCTACGAGCTGCGCGGCATGCTGGAGACCGAGGCCGCTCGCAAGATCCCCCTGCCCGTGGACCCTGTGCGGCTGGAGCGCCTGGTCGCCATCCAGCACCAGCACGATGCGGCCGTGGCCCAGGGCCATGCGCGCCTGGTCTTTCGCATCAACCTGGCCTTCCACCAGGAGCTGTTCTCCCTCACCGGCAACGAAACCCTGCGCAAGGCGATTGCCGAGTACGCGCGCCAGACCCATCCCATACGCTTTGCCTCCCTGGTCTCGGCCGACTACCGCGAGCGTGCGCGCCAGGAACACTGGCAGATGATCGAGGCCTTGCGCGCCCAGGACCGGGACAGCCTGGTGCGCCTGTGTGCCGAGCACCTCCAGCCCTCGCGCAACGCCTATCTGAGCGCCCAGGCACAGCGCCTTTAGGGTCTGACCCTGGCACCGGCAAAGACCCGTGCCACGGTCCGGCGATGCCGGCCCGGATTTGCTGCCGGGGGGCTGCGGTGCTAAATTTGCACATCATGTACAAATCAAGGCCTCCATGCCGTGGGGGCCGCGTACACATCCGATTGCAGTGGAGGCAGCCATGAGTGTCCTGAGATTTGCCCTGGGCAGCGGCGGTGCGGTGGAGCTGGAGGTCGAGAACGTCGCCGTGGGCGCGGCGCGTGCCGACATCCCGGGCCTGATGCGGCGTTCGGCCGAGACGGGCCGGGGCTTTCTCATCAAGAACGCCAAGACCCAGGCCGGGCCATCGGCCATCCTGGTCGACCTGACCGTGTTCCGCGACCGCATCGCCCAGGCCCGCCCTTCGCGCACGCTGGGCGAGATCGTCGATTCCCTGCCGTTTCACAAGCTGGGCAAAAGCCCGGTGCTCGAGGCCCGCGCCCTGCCCGACGACGGCCTGCCGGACCTGGCCCTGCCCGAGGTCGATGCCAAGGCCCTGCCCAAGGCCGCGCGAGGGCGTCGATGAACTGGCTGCTGACGGCAGGCACCCTGTTGCAGCTCATCGGTTCGGGCCAGACGGCGGCCAGGCAATGGGCCAACGCCATCGATGCGCGCAGCATACGCACCAGCGCCATTTCCGTGGCCCTGGCCACGGCCAAGATCGAGACGCAGCGCAATGCCGCCGTGCGCAAATACCTGGAAACGGATCTCTACACCCTGCTGGACCGCATCAAGGCCGACTCGGGCCTGGGCCCGCTGGGCTTCGAGCTGCCCCACGCCATGATGTGGGCCCATCTGTGCATGGACGCCAGCATTCCCGGCGTGGGCCAGGTGGAGCGCCAGGTCTATGCCACGGCCATGCACGAAGGCCTGGCCGTGGTGGAAACCGCCCGGCCCGAGCATGCGGCCCTGCAGGCCCTGGGCGTCACCATCCATGCCCTCTGACGCCGCGTCCGGCCCCGCCTTCGCGCCCGATTTCCAGCAGGCCCTGGACGCCCTGCCACAGCCGCTGCCCGGTACGGGTGCTCGCCAGGCCTTTGCGCCGCTGCGCGTGCTGTCGCTGACAGGCGGCGGCTACCGCGGCCTGTTCACGGCCCAGGCCCTGGTCACGCTGTGCCGCAAGGCCGGGCACGAGGGTGCGCTGGACGGGGCATTCGACGTGTTCGCGGGCACATCCATCGGCGGCCTGATGGCCTGCGCCCTGGCCGTGGGCATCGCACCCCGCCAGGTGCTGGAGGCCATCGACGCCCACGGGCCCCGCGTGTTCGCGCCGCGCAAGGCGGGCACGCTGCGGCGCCTGCTGTTCGGCACGCTGTACGACAGCGGCCATTTGTCCGAAGCCATTGACGCCTGCCTGGGCCCCCATGCGGCCACGCCGATGTCGGCCATCGCCAAGGGCCTGGTCGTGCCCGCCGTGGACTGGGTCCATGGCCGGGTGCAGGTCTTTCGCTCGGGCTTTTTCGGCCGGGCCCATGCCAGCGATGCCACGCTCAAACAGGCATGCCTGGCCACTTCGGCAGCGCCCACCTACTTCGAGCCCGGCCAGATCGACGGGCTTCCCATGCTGGATGGCGGCCTGGCCGTGAACAACCCCGACATGCTGGCCCTGATGGAAATCATGCGCCGCAGCCCCGCATCCCTGGAACGCGTGGAAATGCTCAGCCTGGGCACGGCCGGCCACCAGCCCCTGCGCCCCGCCGAGGCGGCCAGCCGCGCGGGCCTGCAATGGGCCGCCGATCTCCCGGGCTTTATCATGGACGTGCAGGAGCGCACGGCCTCGGCCCAGGCCGGCGAACTGCTGCAGCAGCGCTACCTGCGCGTGAACCACGAGGGCGAACCCCTGCCGGCCTTCATGCGCCTGGACCTGGCCAGCGGCGAGGCGCGCGACCGGCTGCTGGCCGCGGCGCGCCAGGCGGCCACGGCGGCCTATGCGGCCCACGGCCAGCAGATCGACCGCCTGTTCAGTCCCTTGCGCCTTTAGGGCCTTGGGCCCGGCACGGCCCTCCTGCCACGAATGGCGCCCGCTGTGAATGACACCATGGCAGTGTGGGCACAAACATACAAATGGATACGCCCGGGCGGCCGACGGGGCCCGCGCTTTTAAAATGAGTGGGAACCATTCTCATTCCCATCTCGCTATGCATTCCCGCCATTACGCGCTGACCCCCATCGCCGGGGCCCTGGCCTGCCTCCTGTCCTCCGCCACCGTCTGGGCCCAGACCGCGCCTGCGGCCCCCGTGGCCACGCCCGAGCTGGGCACCATCACCGTGGAAGCCAGCGCCGACGCCTCGGCCGAAGGCCTGTCCAAGCCCTATGCGGGCGGCCAGGTGGCGCGCGGCGGACGCGCCGGCATCCTGGGCACGCGCGACAACATGGAAACACCGTTTTCCATCACCAGCTACACCAACGAGCTGATCCAGGACCGCCAGGCCCGCAGCGTGGGCGACGTGCTGCAGAACGACCCGACGGTGCGCGTATCGCGCGGCTTCGGCAACTTCCAGGAAGCATATTTCGTGCGCGGCTTCACGCTGAGCTCGGACGACGTGGCCTACAACGGCCTGTACAGCCTGCTGCCGCGCCAGTACATCGCCACCGAACTGTTCGAGCGCGTGGAACTGCTGCGCGGCGCTTCCACCTTCCTCATGGGCGCAAGCCCCAACGGCGGCGGCCTGGGCGGCAACATCAACCTGCTGCCCAAGCGTGCGGGCAGCGAGCCCCTGTCGCGCGTGACGGCCGGCGTGGCCAGCGGCGGCCAGGCCAGTATCGCCGCCGACGTGAGCCGGCGCTTCGGCCCCGACCAGAGCACGGGCATCCGCGTGAACGCGGCCCATCGCGCGGGCGACACCTCCATCGACCAGGAACACTCGCGGCTGGACCTGCTGTCCGTGGGCATGGACTGGCGCAGCCGCGATGTGCGCCTGTCGGGCGATATCGGCTGGCAGGAAAACCGCCTCAAGCGCACGCGCACCAATGTCACGCCCGGCACGGGGCTGACGGCCATTCCCTCGGCCCCCGACGCGTCCTCCAACTGGGCCCAGCCCTGGAGCTATTCCGACGAACGCGACCTGTTCGGCACGCTGCGCGGCGAATGGGACATCAACAGCAACCTGACGGCCTGGGCCGCCTACGGCCTGCGCCGCAGCAGCGAGAACAACTCGCTGGCCAACATCACGCTGGCTGCCACCGGCAACGGCGCAGCCACGACTAGCCGCTTCGACAATGCACGCAAGGACCGCGTGAGCACGGGCGAGATCGGACTGCGCGGGCGCCTGCAGACCGGCAGCGTGGGCCATGAGATCGTGGCCAGCTACTCGGCCTTCGACCTCAAGGTCTACAACGCCTACGGCATGAGCCTGGGCAACACGCTCAACACCAACCTCTACAACCCCAGCTACTACGCGTCCACGCCGCTGACCTACCTGGGCAACGATCTGTCCAACCCGGCCTACAACCGGGGCACGCGCCTGAACAGCTTTGCGCTGGGCGACACGCTGTCCATGATGGACGGGCGCCTGCTGGTCACGGCCGGCGTGCGCCACCAGACCATAGAGACCGATTCCCTGACCTACCGCGTGGTCAACAACGGCGTGGTCACCAGCCCGGGCGGCGTGCGCACGGCCTATGACCAGAGCCGCACCAGCCCCGTGCTGGGCGCGGTGTTCAAGCTCACGCCCCAGGTCTCGCTGTACGGCAACTACATCGAGGGCCTGGCCCAGGGCGATACGGCGCCGGCACGCTCGGGCAACACCGTCATCGTCAACGCGGGCGAGCAGATGTCGCCCTATGTGACCAAGCAAAAGGAAGTCGGCGTCAAGTACGACGGCGGCAAGCTGGGAGGCGGCCTGGCCTTCTTCTCCACGGACAAGCCGCGCTCGCTGATCGACGGCAACCGGTTCACCTCGGAAGGCAAGGACCGCCACCAGGGGCTGGAGCTCAACCTGTTCGGCGAACCCGTGCGCGGCCTGCGCCTGCTGGGTGGCGCCACCTGGCTGGATGCCAAGCAGGACAGCACGGGCAATGCCACCACGGACGGCAAGCGCGTGATCGGCGTACCGCGCTTCCAGGCCACCATGGGCGCGGAATGGGATGTGCCCGGCGTCAAGGGCCTGACCCTGGACGGCCGCCTGGTCCACACCGGCGCCAGCTATGCCAACGACGTCAACAGCCTGCGCGTGGCCGGCTGGAACCGCCTGGACCTGGGCGTGCGCTACATGACCGAAGTCCAGGGCAAGCTGCTGACCCTGCGCCTGCGCGTGGACAACGTGACCGATCGCAACTACTGGGCCTCGGTGGGCGGCTACCCGGGTTCGGGCTATATGACCCTGGGTGCCCCGCGCACCTTCTCCCTCAGCGCCAGCATGGACTTCTGAGCGGGCGCGCCGCCGCGCTCAGGCGCCCGGCGCCCTGTCCTGCGGGGCGGGTGCGGGCGCAGGCTCCTGTTCGGGTGCAGGTGCGGGTGCGGGCGCGGACGCGGGTGCCGGTGCGGGTGCGGGTGCCGGCACCAGGCTCAGCATGTGCTGGGCCAGGGTCTCGTACAGGGGCCGGGCCAGCATGCGCGACACCAGGCTGGCCAGCATGGCGGCCGCCATGAGACTGAGCACCATGGAGTGGCCATCCACCATTTCCATGACGATGATGAAGGCCGTCAGCGGAGCCTGGGTGACGGCGGCCAGAAAGGCCGCCATGCCCATGGCGATCAGGGCCGGCGCGATGTCGGCGCCCATCAGCGAGGCCACGTTCTGGCCCACGCCCGCGCCGATGGACAGCGAGGGCGCGAAAATGCCCCCCGGTACCCCCACCCAGGCCGACAGCCAGGTGGCGATGAACTTGAGCGTGACATAGAACGAAGGCACGTCGGCCTGGCCCGCCAGCATGTGCTTGACGGCTTCCGATCCTGCGCCGAACGTGGCACCACCCGTGACCAGGCCGATGACGGCGATGACCAGGGCGATGGCCGCGGCAAAGCGTATGGGAAAGCGCGCGCGCAACCGGTTCAGGCGCTCGGGCGCCGAGGTGAGCGAAGCCGCCAGCAGCTTGGCGAACAGGCCGCCCAGCACGCCGCAGGCCAGGGTCACGCACAGGCCCGGCAGCAGCGCGTCCCAGGTCAGTCCCGGCACCTGGATGCGACCGAAGTAGCTGAGGTTGCCGAAAGCCGACACGCCCATCAGGCCGGCCAGCACGATGGCCGCGATGATCAGCCCGCTGGATCGCGACTCCAGCTTGCGCGACAGCTCTTCGATGGCAAAGACCACGCCCGCCAGCGGCGCATTGAAGGCCGCCGCGATGCCGGCGGCGCCGCCGGCCACCAGCAGGGCATGGCTGCTGATGCCGGACTGGGGCCCGAACCAGCGGCGCGCATGGTGCATGACGCCGGCCGCCACCTGCACCGAGGGTCCTTCGCGGCCTATGGACAGGCCCGCGGCAAAGCCCGCGCTGGCCAGCACCATCTTGGCGAACGACAGCCACAGCGAAACGAAGCGCCCACGCTGCCCCGGGTCCAGGGACGGGTCCAGCGTGGCGATCACCTGGGGAATGCCCGAGCCGGCCGCGCCCGGTGCCCAGCGCCGCGTCAGCCACACGGCGGCGGCCGTGACGGCGGGCATCCAGAACAGCACCAGCCAGCCGCCCTGCCAGTGGTAGATGCGCTCGAAAAAGGCGAAGCCCGCATCGGCCATCAGCGTGAAGGCCACCACACACAGCCCGGCAGCCGCCGCATAGGCCAGCACGATGCTGCGGTCCAGCCAGCGCCTGCCATCCCGCAATTCCTGGTTCAGGTTGTGGAGAAAATCGGGTTCTTGCTGCATCGCTGGCGGACCGGGTTCGGAAAAACGTCCATTGTGCGCCTGCATGCCGTGCAGGCGCCGCCCGGCCTGCCATGGCCCGCCCCCGCGCTGCGGCACCGATCCGCCCTTGCGCCTCGCCGGCGCAGGGCCTGCACCACCAGCACCGCTAGGCACCGCGCCAGCGCAGGGCCTCCACCACCAGCGAGAAGGCCGGCGAGGGCTGGCGGCGGCTGGGGTAGTACAGATGGTGGCCGTCGAAACGGTGGCACCAGTCCTCCAGCACGCGCACCAGGCGGCCCGATTGCAGGTGCTCCCTGACCTCGTCCTCGGGCAGCAGGGCAATGCCCAGGCCGGCGAGGGCCGCGTCCACCTGCGGCGGCGTGGTGTTGACGACCAGGGGCCCGTCCACGCGCACATTGACCTTGCGGCCGCGGCGTTCGAACTCCCAGACATACAGGCCGCCCGAGGTGACCATGCGCTGGTTGATGCACAGGTGGGCCATGAGATCCTGCGGCGCCCTGGGCGGAGGATGGCGTTCGAAATACCCGGGCGAGGACACGACGGCCATGCGCAGCGGCGGGCCGATGGGCACGGCGATCATGTCCTTGTCGATGGTGCCGCCCAGGCGCACGCCGGCATCGAAGCGGTCGGCCACGATGTCGCGAAAGCCGTAATAGACGTCGAACTCCATCTGGATGTCGGGATGGCTGCGCAGCAGCGGTGCCAGCTGGGGCAGCAGGATGCTGCTCAGCACATGGTCGCCGCAGGTGATTCGCACCGTGCCACCGGGCTTGTCGCGCAGCGCGGTCAGGGCGTCGAGTTCGGCCTCGATCTCGTCGAAGCGGTGGCCTATGGCCTGCATCAGCCGCTCGCCGGCCGCCGTGGGCGAGACGCTGCGCGTGGTGCGCGTGAGCAGGCGGATCTGCAGGCGCTCCTCCAGCGCGCGTATGGTCTGGCTCAGCGCCGACTGGGTCACGCCCAGGGCCGCGGCGGCGCGCGTGAAGCTGGCTTCGCGCGCCACGGTGACGAAAGCCAGCAGGTCGTTGAGATTGCGTCGTGCCATGGCCAAGCCTAGCGTGGCTGATTGATGAGTGCAGCTTATATACCCATTAAGCATTCATTAGCTAGTCAAGGCCCGCCGCGTTGGCGAAGATCGGGGACCCAACCATGCCGCCGACCCGGCGCACCCCCTTCCCACAAGGACACATGCCATGACCGTCAAAGCCTACGGCGCCCATGCGGGCGACCAGCCCCTGCAGTCGCTGGACATCAGCCGCCGTGCAACCGGCGCCCACGACGTGCAGATCGAGATCGCCTACTGCGGCGTCTGCCACTCCGACCTGCACCAGGTGCGCTCGGAATGGGCCGGCACCCTCTACCCCTGCGTGCCCGGCCACGAAATCGTGGGCCGCGTGTCGGCCGTGGGCGCCCATGTGGCGGGCGTGAAGCCCGGCGACCTGGTCGGCGTGGGCTGCATCGTGGACAGCTGCAAGCACTGCGCGGACTGCGAGCAGGGCCTGGAGAATTACTGCGATCACATGGTCGGCACCTACAACGGCCCCACGCCCGATGCCCCCGGCCATACCCTGGGTGGCTATTCCCAGCGCATCGTGGTGCACGAGCGCTATGTGCTGCACATCCGCCACCCCGAAGAACAGCTGGCCGCCGTGGCGCCGCTGCTGTGCGCGGGCATCACCACCTGGTCGCCGCTGCGCCACTGGAAGGCGGGGCCCGGCCACCGCGTGGGCGTGGTCGGCATCGGCGGCCTGGGCCATATGGGCATCAAGCTGGCCCATGCCATGGGCGCCCACGTGGTCGCCTTCACCACCTCGGAATCCAAGCGGGAGGCCGCGCGCGCCCTGGGTGCCGACGAGGTCGTGGTCTCGCGCAATGCCGAGGAAATGGCCGCCCAGGCCCAGAGCCTGGACTTCATCCTCAACACGGTGGCGGCACCGCACGACCTGGACGCCTTCTTCGCCCTGCTCAAGCGCGACGGCACCATGGCCCTGGTCGGCGCACCGGCCACGCCCCACCCCTCGCCCCAGGTCTTCAACCTCATCATGAAGCGCCGCAGCCTGGCCGGCTCCATGATCGGCGGCATCCCCGAGACCCAGGAGATGCTGGACTTCTGCGCCGAGCACGGCATCGTCGCCGACATCGAGATGATCCGCGCCGACGAGATCAACGCCGCCTACGAGCGCATGCTGCGCGGCGACGTGAAATACCGCTTCGTGATCGACAACGCCACGCTGGCGGCCTGAGTCCGCTGCACCTCAGGGCCGTGGGCCCAGGCCCATGGCCGCGATGTCGTCCGCCGCCATATCGAGCAGCCAGCGCCGCAGCTGTGCGAAGCCCGGCCGGGGGCGGCGCCCCTCGGGCACGCACAGGAAGTAGCCGCGCTGCAGCGTGATGGGCAGATCGAAAGGCACCACGACGGTGCCGGCGCGCAGCTCCTCGCGCACCAGGCAGCGCTGCACCAGGGCCAGGCCCATGTCGGCGATCACCGCCTGGATCAGCATGGACACCTGGTCAAAGGCCGTGGTGAGCTGCGGCGCCTTGCGGCCCGCACCGGCCGCGCGCAGCCACTGCGTCCAGTTGCCCGGGGCCGTGGTGTGATAGAGCAAGGGTTCGGTGGCCAGGTCGCCGGGCCGGCGCCAGCCTCCCTGGCAAAGGCGCTGGGCCAGGCGTGCCGGGTGGCAGATGGGCACCATCTCGCGCCCTATGAGGTAGTCGCAGCTGCAATGCGGCCAGTCCTCGGGGCCCAGCCCCGTGAGCACGGCGGCATCGGGGGCCGGTCCCGAGAAATCCTCGTTCTTGCGATAGGGCACGAAGTTCACCTGGATGCCGGGGTGCAGCTGCTGGAAGCTGCGCAGGCGCGGAATCAGCCAGACACTGGCCAGCGTGGGCACGACCGCCAGGTTCAGCGGGCGGTCGGCCTGGCCCAGCCGCAGCCGCTCGCTGGTTTCCTCGATGGCGGCCAGCGGCTCGCGCACGGCATCCAGCAGCTCGCGGCCCATGGGCGTGAGCTGCAGCACATGGGCGTTGCGCTTGACCAGGGCCAGCCCATAGTGCTGCTCCAGCCGCGCCACGGCACGGCTCACCGCGCTCTGGGTGACGCACAGCTCGGCCGCCGCACGCGAAAAACTGCCCAGCCGCGCGGCCGTGGCGAAGGCGTGGAGTTCGGACATCGATGGCGAGTGCAGGCGCATGGGACAAGGCGACGGGACGCGGGTGCGGTGGCGGTGGCGGGCAGCGGAGCGGCGCGCCCCAAACCGGTGCGAGCATGCGCGGCAGTCATGCTAGCGGCCAAATTGTCGTTTTGAAAGCACGGGGCGTGCCATCGACACTTGGTGGCCATGAACACGCCCACTGCCCGCCGCGCACGCCGCGCCACCCTTCTCGCACTCGCCGCCACCGCCGTCGCCACGCTGGGCGCCACGGCGGCCCGCGCCGAGTTTCCCGACCGGCCCATACGCCTCATCGTGCCCTTTGCGGCCAGCGGCTCGACCGACCTGGCCGCGCGCCTGATCGGCGAATACGCGGCGCGCGAGCTAGGCCAGGCCATCGTGGTGGAAAACCGCGCCGGTGCGGGCGGCTCGCTGGGCATGGAACAGGTGGCCAAGTCGCGCCCCGACGGCTACACCCTGGGCATGGCCACCATGAGCACCCACGGCTCCAACGCCGCGGCCTACGGCAGCCGGCTCAAGTACGACCCGGTCAGGGACTTCGCCCCGGTCAGCAATGTGGCCACCGTGCCCAGCGTGCTGGCCGTCAACGCCAGATTCCCCGCCCAGACCATGGCCGACCTGCTGGCCATGGCCAGAAAGGAGCCGGGCAAGATCACCTTCGCCTCGCCCGGCATGGGCTCGCTGGGCCATGCCAACGTCGAGTATTTCTCCAGCCTGGCCAAGATCCAGCTGCTGCACGTGCCCTACAAGGGCTCGGGCATGGCGCTCAACGACGCCATCGCCCGCCAGGTGGATGCCATCACCGACAACCTGCCCTCGGCCCTGACCCACATCCAGGCCGGGCGCCTGCGCGCGCTGGCCGTGCTCTCGGACAAGCGCTCTCCCGCCCTGCCCGACGTGCCCACCTATGGAGAGCTGGGCTTTCCGCAGATGGGCAATGGCGGCTGGTTCGGCGTCGTCGCGCCGGCCGGTACGCCCCCCAAGGTGGTGCTCAGGCTCAACCAGGCCATCCACGCGGCCATGAAGCACCCCGACTTCATCAAGAAGATGGCGGATGCCGGCGCCACACTGATCCCCAACACGCCGCAGCAGTTCCAGGCCCAGATCGAGCAGGCCGTGGCGCGCTACGCCGCCGTGGCCAAGGTCGCCAAGATCAGCGCGGAGTGAACATGCAGGACACCATCCAGGACCCATCCATGTTCGTGCTGCATGCACCCGAGGGTGCCGCCATCCCGCTGGTCTGCGATTCGCCGCACAGCGGCGTGCGCTACCCCGGCGACTTCGGCCATGCCGTGCCGCGCGCCGTGCTGCGCGCCGCCGAGGACACCCATGTCGAAGCCCTGTGGGGCGCCGCGCCCGCGCTGGGCGCTACCCTGGTGGAGGCGCTGTTCCCGCGCAGCTACCTGGACCTGAACCGCACGCTGGAGGACATCGACCCGGCCCTGCTGGCCACGCCCTGGCCCACGCCGCTGGCGCCCGGGGAGAAGACGCGCATCGGCTCGGGCCTGATCTGGCGCACCGTCAAGAACCAGCCCATCTACGACCGCCTGCTGTCCGTGGCCGAAGTGCAGCAGCGCATCGCGCGCTGCTACCAGCCCTACCACCAGGCGCTGGCCCGGGCCGTGCAGGACACGCACCAGCGCTTTGGCGCCGTGTGGCACCTGAACCTGCACTCCATGCCCAACAACGCCTATGAGCGGCTGCAGATCCGCAGCGAGCGGCCGCTGGCCGACTTCGTGCTGGGCGACCGCGACGGCAGCACCTGCGAGCCGGCCTTCGTCGCCCTGGTCGAGGAATACCTGCGCGGCTGCGGCTACACCGTGGCGCGCAACGACCCTTACAAGGGCGTGCAGCTGATCGCCCGCATCGGCCAGCCCGCGCTGCAGCGCCACAGCATGCAGATCGAAATCCGCCGTCCCATCTACATGGACGAGGACACGCGTGAACGCAATGCCGGCTTCGAGAGCGTGCGCCAGGACCTCACGGGCCTGCTCAAGACCATGGCCGCATACTTCGAAAGCCATCCGTCCGTCAGGCGCTCCTCCGCCCAGGCATGAGCCCATCCATCCACTTACCCATGCATCCATCCATGAACAAGCCCTCCCGCCGCCCCCTGCACAGCCTGGCCGCGCTGTCCGCCATCGCCGCCTGCCTGGCCCTGCCGCCGGGCGCATCCGCCATGACGCCGGCCGAAGCCACCACGGCCGTGCAGTCCCTGCTCGGCACCGCCCAGTACAAGGCCATGGCCGCCTACCTGGACCAGGACCATGACCGCATCGTCGAGCAGAACATCGCGCTGCAGCAGGTGCCGGCACCGAGCTTCGAGGAAGGCGCCAAGGCACAGCTGTTCGCCAAGTTCATGCAGGAAGCCGGACTGGACACCCGCATCGACGAGGCCGGCAATGTGCTGGCGCTGTGGAAGGGCACCGAAGGCAAGGGCGCCGTGCACGTGGTCGGCGCCCACCTGGACACGGTCTTCGGCCGCGATGTGGACCTGCGCATCAAGCGCGAGGGCACGCGGCTGATCGCGCCGGGCATCCTCGACGACTCGCGCGGCCTGGCCGCCCTGCTGGGCATCGTGCGCGCCATGAAGCACGCCGGCGTGCAAACGCATGACGACCTGCTCTTCGTGGCCACCGTGGGCGAGGAAGGCCTGGGCGACCTGCGCGGCGTCAAGCAGCTGTTCCTGCGCAGCGAATACAAGGACCGCATCCGCTCGGCCGTGATGGTCGATACCGGCTCGCCCGACCAGGTCATCGCCCAGGCCGCCGGCAGCAAGCGCTATGAAGTGCACTACAAGGGACCGGGCGGCCACAGCTACCGCGCCTTCGGCATCGTCAGCCCCATGTATGCGCTGGGCGCGGCCATGGGCGAGATCGGACGCATCCGGACCCCCAAGGGCACGACCTACAGCATCGGCCTGATCGGCGGCGGCACCTCGATCAACTCCATCCCCGACGACGCCTGGATGCAGGTGGACATGCGCTCGGCCTCGCAGCCGGACCTGGCGGCGCTGGAGGCCGAATTCCTCCAGATCATCGCCGCCCCCGTGGCCGCCGAGAACCAGGCCCGCTCCACGCAGTCGGGCAGCATCAGCATGCAGTACAAGCTGGTCGGCGACCGCCCCGCAGGCAGCACGCCCAGCGACCAGCGCATCGTGCAGATCGCGCTGGCCGCCTCGGGCTCCCAGGGCTGGCCCGCGCGCGTGGCCAGCGCCAGCACCGACGCCAACCTGCCCATGAGCCTGAAGATCCCGGCCGTGACCGTAGCCTCGGGCGTGGGCAGCCTCAACCACTCGACCAAGGAATACCTGGACATCGAGAAGGGCCAGAGCGTGCGCGCCCTGCAGGTGACGCTGATCTCCATCCTCGATGCGGGGCGCATGGTGGTGGCGCCCTGATCCGCGCGGCGCGGCCGCGGCGGCCCTGCCGTCAGCCCCCGCGCCGCAACAGATAGATATCCATGATCCAGCCATGCCGCTCGCGCGCCTGGGCGCGGGCCGCGACGATGCGCGGGCCGGCCTGGGCCAGGGGGCCGCTGTCCAGCATCTGGCGGTCCATGCCCAGGTAGGCGCCCCACCAGATGGACAGGCCTTCGCTGGCCAGCCCGGTGAAGCTGCATTGCCCGTCGAGCATGACCACGGCGGTGTCCACGCCCGGGGGCCAGCCCTGCTCGCGCAGCTGGCGGCCCGTGGTGACCACGAAGGGCTGGCCGATGCCGTTGAGGGCGATGGCATGGGCCGCGCACAGCACCTGCATGGAGCTGATGCCCGCTACCACGCTGACGCTCAGCGGCGCCGGCTGCATGCGCGCCGCGATGCGCAGCGTGCTGTCGTACAGCGCCGGATCGCCCCAGACCAGCAGGGCCACGCGCAGGGCCTGGCCGGGCAGGCGCGGGCGCAGCCCATCCGCCAGGGCGGCGGCGATGGCTTCCTGCCAGCGGCGCGTGATGGCGGCATGCCACTCATCGACCTGGGCCAGGTAGTCGTCGCCCGTGCCCCGGCGCAAGGGCATCTCGAAGCCCGCGATGTGCGGCCCCGGGACCGTGAGCACGGCATCGCACAGGTCGCGGCGCAGGGCCGCGAGTTCGGCCTTGTCCTCGCCCTTGTGGGGCAGCAGGATGAGGTCGGCCGCCTGCATGGCGGCCTGGGCCTCGCGCGTGAGATGGGCCGGATTGCCCGTGCCTATGCCGATCAGGCTCAGCGCCACGGGCGCGGGGGCCGCGCTCATGCGCCACCCTGGGGCAGCGGCGTGTCGCGTGCCGTGTCCAGCGGCACGCCCGCACGCACATCGGTGGCGGGAAAGCGCGCCTGCGCACCCAGCGGGCGGTAGCGGCGGTCGTAGTCGGCCGCGTACAGACGGCTTTCGGCGAAGTCCTCGGCCCGCAGGCTGCGGCCCACCAGGATCAGGGCCGTGCGCTCCATGTGGCTGGCCACGGCCTGGACCAGGCCGCCCACGCTGGTGCGCACCACGGTCTCGTCGGGCCAGCTGGCGCGCCAGACGATGGCCACGGGGCAGTCGGCGCCATAGTGCGGCAGCAACTGCGCCTGCACCCTGTCGGCCACATGGATGGACAGGTGGATGGCCAGCACGGCGCCCGTGGCCGCGAAGGCCGCCAGGCTCTCGCCCTCGGGCATGGCCGTGGCGCGGCCCGAGGTACGCGTCAGCACCACGGACTGGCACAGTCCGGGCAGGGTCAGCTCGGCCCCCAGGGTGGCGGCCGCGGCCGCGAACGAGGGCACGCCCGGCGTGACGGTGTAGGCAATGCCGGCCTCGCGCAGCCGGCGCAGCTGCTCGCCCATGGCCGACCACACGGACAGGTCGCCCGAATGCAGGCGCGCCACGTCCTGGCCCTGCGCCTCGGCGGCCTGGATCTCGGCCAGGATGTCATCCAGGCTCATGGAGGCCGTGTTGACGATGCGCGCGCCCGGCGGGCAATGGGCCAGGAGTTCGCGCGGAATCAGCGAGCCCGCGTACAGGCAGACCGGGCAGGCGGCCATGAGGTCGCGCCCGCGCACGGTGATCAGGTCGGCGGCGCCGGGGCCGGCGCCAATGAAATGCACGGTCATGCCGTCGCTCCTTGGTTGGCCGCCTCGCCGGCATGGGCCAGGCAGCAGTTCAATGGTCCGGCCTGGCGCAGCGCCAGCGCCAGGGTGGCGCTGCCGTCCCCGGCCACCATGCGCGCCAGGCGCAGGGCCGCGCCGGGCCCGGCGGCGGCCAGGGCCGCGGCCTCGGCCACGCTGCCCGTGCCATAGCGCGCCAGCATGCGCGGCGACTGCGTGACCACGGGCTGGCCGGGCAATTGTTCGGGCGGCACGCGGACCAGGACGGGCGAGGACAGGGCCTGGGCCAGCCAGGGGGCCAGCGCCGGGTGGCCGGCCTTGGTGTCCATCACGGCCACGGCGCAGACCGCCTGCGGCGCGCCATGTTCCTGCTCCAGCCGGTCCAGGGCCTGCTGCCACAGGGCCTGCAGCGCATCGGGCCGCGCATCCGTGTGCATGCCCAGGCCCAGCACGCCGCAGCGGTGGCCGGAGGGTGCGGTGTCCGTGTCCTGGCTCATCGCTGCCAGCTCCACTGCACCAGGGGCCGCGCCGACTTCCAGCTGCGCATGCGGCCCAGGGGTTCGGCGCTGGCCAGCTCCACGCGCAGCAGCTGGCCGCCCTGCGCGGCATGCAGCTGCACCAGCAGGGCCTGGGTTTCCAGGGTCACGGCATTGACCACCAGGCGGCAGCCTGCGGGCATGAGGGCCTGCAGGCGCTCGAACAGCGCCGCGTCGAAGCCGCCGCCCACGAACACGGCCTGGGGCCGGGCCAGCGCCTGTACCTGGGCCAGAGCCCCGGGCGCCTTGCCCTGCACCACCTGCAGCCGGCCCTGCAGGCCGAAGCGCTCGGCGTTGCGCCGGATGTTGTCCGCGCGTGCCGCATGCTGCTCCAGGCTGATGGCCGAGCCGCCGGCCAGGCACCACTCCACGGCCACCGAGCCCGAACCGCCGCCGATGTCCCACAGGCATTCGCCATGGCGCGGCGACAGCGCGGCCAGGGTCAGGGCACGTGCCGGGGCCTTGGTGATCTGGCCGTCGTTGGCGTACCAGTGGTCGGGCCGTCCCGGCACCAGGGGCAGGGCCTGCCCGCCCTCGGCGACCAGGGCCACGGCCACCGGGGCCAGGGCGGGGTCGCGGGCCAGGGCGGCGGCGGCCTCGCGCGCCAGCCAGGCACGGCGGCGCTCGCGCGGGCCGCCCACGGCCTCCATCACTTCCAGGCGGCTGTCGCCCCAGCCCTCACCCACCAGCCAGTCGGCCAGGCCCGCCACGGCCGCGCCATCGCGCAGCAGTACCAGCAGCTGGCGGCCGGGCGCCAGCAGGGGCAGCAGCTGCTGCACGGCACCCGCGTGCAGGCCCAGGCAGCGCGTGTGTTCCAGCTTCCAGCCCAGGCGGGCCGCCAGCAGCGAAAATGTCGAGGGCTGGGCGTGGCAAAGCCATTCCTGCGGCGCCAGGTGCGCCGCCAGGCTGCCGCCCGCCCCGAACCAGAACGGATCGCCCGAAGCCAGCACCACCGTGGGCCGGCCGCGGCAGGCCAGCACGGGCGCCAGGTCGAAGGGCACGGGCCAGGGCCGGCCACGCGCGCCCACGCCGGCCAGCGCCAGGTGGCGCGGCCCGCCGAACACGGTTTCGGCAGCGTCCAGCGCACGCAGCGCGGCCGGTGCCAGTCCTTGCAGGCCATCCTCGTTCAGGCCCACCAAATTCAACCAGGGATCAGTCATGCCCCATGTTCTCCTGCTGGGCGGCACCAGCGGCGCCAGCCAGCTGGCCCAGGCCCTGCACCAGGCCGGTGTTCCGGCCCTGTTCTCGTATGCGGGCGCCACGCGCTCGCCCCTGGCGCAGCCGCTGCCCACGCGCGTGGGCGGCTTCGGCGGCGCCGAGGGCCTGGCCCGCTTCCTGCGCGAGCAGGGCATCAGCCATGTGGTCGATGCCACCCATCCCTTCGCGGCCCAGATGAGCCGCAATGCCTGCGCGGCCTGCGCGGCCACGGCCACGCCCCTGCTGGCGCTGGAGCGCGCGCCCTGGCAGGCCGGTGCCGGCGATCGCTGGCTGGAAGTGGCCGACATGGATGCCGCCGCCGCCGCCCTGCCCCGCACGCCCGCACGCGTCTTCCTGGCCGTGGGACGCAAGCAGCTGGCCGCCTTCGCGGACCAGCCCTGGCACCACTATCTGCTGCGCCTGGTCGATGCACCCGGCTCCGGGGACCTGCCCCTGCCCCGGACCACGGTGGTGCTGGGGCGTGGCCCTTTCGGCGCGGCCGAGGACGAGGCCTTGCTGCGCACCCATGGCATCGAATGGCTGGTGGCCAAGAACGCGGGCGGCGAGGCCACGCGCGGCAAGCTCGATGCGGCGCGCGCCCTGGGCCTTCCCGTGGTCATGGTGCAGCGCCCCGCCCTGCCGCTGCGCGCGCGCACCGCGTCGGTGGCCGCCGTGCTGCACTGGATCGATCATGGCCGGCTGCCCGAGGAATCGGAGCCGTCCATGCCGTAGTGGCGCGGCGTATAGGTCCAGCGCCCCACGCGGCGGGTGGCGCTGTTGCCCACCAGGACCACGGTGCGCATGTCGGCCATCTCGGGCAGGGCCTCGGCCAGCGTGCATACGCGCAGCGCTTCCTGCGGCGTGGACACGGCGCGCGCGAACACCATCAGGCGGCCGGGCTCGCAGCATGCGCGCAGCAGCTCCAGCAACCGCACAAAGCCCTGGGGGCGGCTGTGCGAGCGCGGGTTGTAGAAGGCCATGGCGAAGTCGGCCTCGGCGGCCAGCCGCACGCGCCGTTCGATGACGGCCCAGGGCTTGAGGTTGTCCGACAGGTTGATGCAGCAGAAATCATGGCCCAGCGGCGCACCGGCGCGGGCAGCCGCGGCCAGCATGGCCGTGATGCCGGGCAGCACCTGGATGTCCAGCGCCTGCCAGGCGGGGTCCGCGTCGGCGGATTCCATGGCCTCGAACACGGCCGAGGCCATGGCGAACACGCCGGGATCGCCCGAGGACACGACCACCACCTGCCGCCCTCCGGCCGCCAGCTCCAGTGCCTGGCGCGCGCGTTCCAGTTCCACGCGGTTGTCCGAGGCATGCCAGGCCACGGCCGGGCCGCCCTCGCAGCCCAGGCCGGCCCGGGCCAGCAGCTCGCGCGCGCGCTCCACATAGGGCAGATAGCCGACCACATCGGTGGCCGCCTGCAATGCGGCGGCGGCCGCGGGCGTGATCTGTTCCAGGGCGCCCGGCCCCAGGCCGGCCACCGTCAGGCGGCCCGATGCCGCCATGGTGCTCACCATGCAGCCTCCGGACGCCGGCCCTGGCCATGGACCAGGACGATGGCGAAATAAGGACAGGCATCGTCGGAGACCTCGCTGAGCCGGGCCACCTGTTCGCTGTCCGTGGTGCCGTTCTGCACCAGCCAGGCGGCATCGAGCCGGCCTGCACGCTGCAGGGCGCGGCGTATGCGAGGCAGGTTGCGGCCGACCTTCATCACCACTAGGGCTTCGGCCGATGCCATGCGCCGCACCAGCTCGTCCTCGGACAGCGTGCCGGTCATCACGCTGAGCACGTCGTCGCCCCAGGTGATGGGCTCGCCCGTGGCATGCCAGCAGCCCACCATGCCGGGAATGCCCGGCACGACTTCCAGGGCCACCTGGCCGCGCTCGCGCAGCCGGGTATACAGATGCATGAAGGAGCCGTAGAGAAAGGGATCGCCCTCGCACAGCACGACCAGCGGCTCGGTGCGCGCCAGGTCTTCCAGGCGCAGGCACCAGTCGTCGTAAAAGCGCGCCAGCAGGTCCACATAGGCGGGGCTGTCCACGGGCAGCTCGGTGGTCACCGGATACTCCATGGCATGCTCGGCAGCGCCGCCGGCCAGCAGGCCGGCCACCAGCTGGCGCGCCTTGCCGGGCCGGCCCTTCTTGCGGAAAAAGGCCACCTGGCGTGCACCGCGCACCAGGCGGTCGGCCTTGACGCTCATCAATTCCGGGTCGCCGGGTCCCAGGCCCACGCAGACGATGCCAGGCCCGCCCTGGCTGGGGCGCAACGGCTCACTCCGCATGGCTGGCCAGCGCGTTGACGGCGGCGACGGTGATGGCCGAGCCACCCAGGCGTCCGCGCACGATCATGGAGGGAACGGGCAGGTCCTGCATCAGCGCCTGCTTGGATTCCATGGCGCCGACAAAGCCCACGGGGCAGCCGATGATGGCCGCGGGCCGGGGGCAGCCGGGCTGCTCCAGCATGTTGAGCAGGTGGAACAGGGCCGTGGGCGCATTGCCGATGGCCACGACGGCACCGGCCAGGTGGGGACGCCACAGCTCCAGCGCTGCGGCGCTGCGCGTATTGCCCATTTCGCGGGCCAGTGCGGGCACGCGCTCGTCCTGCAGCGTGCAGATGATGGGGTTGGCGGCCGGCAGGCGCGAGCGCGTAATGCCTTCGCTGACCATGCGCACGTCGCACAGCACGGGCGCGCCCTCCTGCAGGGCCCGGGCGGCGGCCTCGGCCATGCCCGGCGAGAACTCCACATGGGGGGCCAGCTCGACCATGCCGGCGGCGTGGATCATGCGCACCACCACACGCTCTTCCACGGGGGCAAAGCGCTGCAGCGCCGCCTCTCGGCGGATGGTGGCAAAGGACTGCCGATAGATCTCGGCGCCATCGGTTTCGTAGCGATGCGGCATTATTCTTTGGAAAACAGCAATCCCGGATTGTCTCGCAGAGCGGCCGCCGTCCGCTGCTGCAGTGCCGCATCCCCTGCGCGGCCCTGGTGCACCAGGCCGTAGACGGCCTGCCCCCCCGCGTCCCGCTCGGCCCTGAGCACCACGGTGGCCGGTGCCTGGCGCGCGCAGCCCTTGGCGCAGCCCGTGACGTGCAGATGGTCGCCCTCGGGCACATGGTCGGCCAGTTCCAGGGCCAGGTCCTGGGTGGGCCCCAGGGCCTGGCTGCAGCCAGGCGCCCCCGTGCAGGCCGACACGCGCAGGCGCGGGTCCTGCGCGCCGGTGATCCAGGCCCAGTCATCGTCCAGGCCCGCGGCGCCCCACCAGGCGGGCCTGCCGTCGCCGTCCCCTTCCAGCAACAGCATGCGCCAGGGCGTGACGCGCAGCCCTGCCCGGCCAGGCAGGGCGCGCAGCAGCCGCAACAGGGTCAGCGCCGGCAGGCGGCCCAGCGGCGCCGCCACCAGCCAGCCCAGGCCCGGTACCGCGCCAGGGGCAGGACCTTCGCAGGGCGCTTCGGGCTGCGCCGCCACCCAGGCCGCTCCCGGCGGCGCCTGCAGCTCCCGCGCCATGGCGGCCATGCGCCCGGGGCGCAGGCCCAGGGCGCGGCGCTGCGCGGACCGGCCCGCAAACCAGCGCGCCAGCCCCAGCCCCAGGGCCACGGCCTCGTTCCCGTCGCGGGCCTGCAGGGCCTGATCGCGGCCGTGGGGCCGCACCAGCCAGCCCCCGGCATCGCGCTGCAGGCGGATATCGGCCGACACACCGGCCAGCCGGCCCGGCGCGCCCTCGATGGACCAGCCGAACTTGGCGGGCAGGCCGTCCAGGTCCTGCGCGGCATCCAGGGCCTGCTGCAGGACCAGGCCCAGGGCCTGGACCCCCTCCGGCGGCCGGCACAGCGGATCGATGACCAGGTTGCGCCGGCGCTCGCGGCCCGCGTCGGCATCGAGCAGGCCCATGGACGCCAGTGCGCCAAGCACGGCGCCATGGCGGCCCGGCGCGATGCCGCGCAACTGCACATTGGCGCGGCTGGACAGCTCCAGCACCCCGTTGCCATGCACCAGGGCCAGACGGGCCAGGCGCCGGGCCTGGGCCACGCCCAGCCGCCCCAGGGGCGGGCGCACGCGCACCACCAGCCCGTCGCCGGAGGCCATGGGCTGCCAGGCGCCGGGGCACCAGCCTTGGATGTGGGGAGTGGTTTGCATGGATGGGCGCCACTTTAAGGCGCACCGGGCGTCCCATGCCGGCGCGAGGCCTTGTGGATGGCTGCAATCGACGGTTTCTTGATCCGCCACACGGCAGATGGGACGGGCCACGCCAGGCCGGGCCGCGCCAGGCCGGGCCCCGGTCAGCGCGCGGGATAGGGCTGGCCCAGATCCCAGCGCGACTGCCAGTGGGCCACGTATTGGCCTGCCACGTCGGGCATGCCGCGGATGACCACCACGTTCTCGGAGTTGGCCGTCTCGGCCGATGGTGCGTAGTTGAAGGAGCCGGTCTGTACCTTCTCGCCGTCCACGATGATGGTCTTGTCGTGGTGGATGTGGAAATGGTCGTTGGTGCGCAATTCCACGCCGCCAGCGGTCACGAAGTCCATGGCCTTTTTGCTGGTCTTGCCCAGGTTGCGCTTTTTGTCGATGACCACGCGCACCTGCACGCCGCGCTTTTTGGCGTCGACCAGGGCCTGCATGATGTCGGGCGCCTGGAAGGCATAGGCCAGCATCTGGATGCTTTGCCGGGCCCCGCCTATGGTCTCCAGCACCAGGGTGCGCGCCGAGCCTTCGGGTGAAAAGCCGACCTGCACACCGGGCGCGGCCGGCTGCGGCTGCGGCTGCGGCTGCGCCAGGACCAGGAGGGGCAGGCCCAGCAGGGCGGCGATCGAGGTGCGTCTGCAAAATGTCATGCGTCAAGTCCTTTTGGAAGCCGGGACGGACCGGCGGCCCGCCCCAGCCAGCCATCGTAAAGATTTCCCGGCGGCGGCGGCATGGTCCCCGCGCAGCGCGGCGCCCGTGGCTGCTGTTGTGAGACAAGCGATAGCGATGCGAATCATTCTCAGTACAATCGCCACTGCCTCCACCCAGGCGCCACGGGCCCGAAAGCAATCGCCTCCGGCCGCGCCCCGCCGGCCACATGCTGTTTTCCGTGCCTTTTTCCTGCCCGACCGCCACCGGTACGCTCGCCCCCTGCCCGGCCGGGACACGGGCCGGCGCGCCGCATGCCGCCCGCCCGGTACCCGGACCGCGATGAAGCGCGACCCCTTCACCACCACGCGCGGCGACCTGCAAGCCGCACCCGCCTCGCCGCTGGCCGCGCTGTATGCGCGCTGGCGCCAGCCCCTGGTGCGCCTGCTGCAGGGACGCCTGGGCAGCCGTGCCCAGGCCGAGGACACGGCCCAGCAGGTCTTCACCCAGATGGCGGCGTCGGGCCGGCTGCCCGAGGCGGGCAAGGAACAGGCCTATCTGAGCCGGGCCGCACGCCATGTGGCCATCGACGACTGGCGCCGGGGCGGCGCCGATCAGGCCATGGTCATGGTGTCGGCCGAAGACTGCGGCGAGGAGTTGCAGGCCCAGGCCGCCGATGCGCACCACGACCCCGTGCGCCAGGCCCAGCGGCGCCAGTACCTGGACCGGCTGTCCGACGCTCTGGACGAGCTGCCCGCACGCCAGCGCGAGGCCTTTTGCCTGCATATCATGGAAGGCCTGAGCCAGGAGGAAGTTTCCCGGCGCATGGATATTTCGCTGCGCATGGTCTCCAAACACATCAGCCGGGCCTATGCCTACTGCGAACTGCGCCTGCAGTACGGCAGCATGGAGCAGATGCAGCGGCTGAAGGCCCAGGCCGCCGACACAGAACACGCGCCCGGGCGCGGCCCCACGCCATGAACAAGACCCTGCCTCCGGGAATGGACCCCGACACCCTGGTGGACCTGCACGAAGCCGCGGCCGACTGGTTCACGCGCCGCCATACGGCGGGCTGGACGGCGGCCGACGAGCGGGCGCTGGACGCCTGGCTGGGCGCCGACCCCTTCCACCGCGAAATCTTCGACAGCATGGGCCGCACGCGCCATCTGTTCGCCCAGTTGGAACGGCCGCGGGCCATGCCGCGCGCCCAGGACACGGCGCGGCGCGCCGAAACACCGGGCCCGCGGGCCCGGCAGCGCTGGCGCACCGCCTGGACCGGTGCCGCCCTGGCCTGCTGCTGCGCCCTGCTGGTCGGCGGCTGGCAGCTGTGGGACCGCACGGCGGGCTACAGCCTGGACGTGGCCACGGCCGCAGGCGAGACCCGCGACATCACCCTGCCCGACGGCAGCCGGGTGGCCCTGAATATCGACAGCCGCCTGCAGGTGCGCTACTACCCGCGCCGCCGCGAGCTGGTGCTGGACAGCGGCGAGGCCTTTTTCGAGGTGGCGCCCGATGCATCCCGGCCCTTCACCGTGGACTCGGGACGCAGCCAGGTGAAGGTGGTGGGCACGGCCTTCAATGTGCGCGCGGCGCCGCCACGCCTGGTGGTCAAGGTGTTGCGGGGCCAGGTCGAGGTCCGGGCCGACCGCGCCACCCCGGACGCGCCCGCAATGCGCCTGGGGCCGGGCACGGGCGTGGCCATCGACGCCGCCACGGGGGCCCATGTGGCCGTGGCGGCCCCCACCGACGGCGTGGCCGGCTGGCGCACGGGACAGTTGCGCTTTCAGCGCACGCCGCTGGACGAGGTGGCCCAGGAGCTGTCGCGCTACCTGGGCCAGCCCGTGGCGCTGGGCTCCGAGGACCTGGGCGACCTGCCCGTGTCGGCCTTCTTTTCCACGGCCTCGCCCGAGCGCTTCATCGAACTGCTGCCCGACCTCATCCCCGTGCGCGTGCGCCGGCAGACGGCGGGCGGCTGGCTGATCACCCGGCGCTGACCGCAGCTTATTTACAATTTGTTTCAAATATTCATCCAGTCCCGGGTTCGCAGGCCGGATGGATTTCACGTCTTCCTTCACCAGGGGCCGGATTCGCCGGCATTCCCTCGGCTGCCAGCCAGCGGGGCACGACCTCGCCACTAGCCAACGGCCGCCAACGCGGTTCGCCGCGCGCGCCAGCCGGAGCCGGCCTGCGCGCGCAGGGCCATGGGGCGCATACGCGCCGTGCAACAAGACGCAGGATTCCAACGTGAAGCGGGCAAAACAAATGAGGAGCGCCCTGATGGGCCAGGTGCTGAGAGCGGGCATGCAAGGCAGCCGGGGAGGAGCAGGGAGCGGCGTGGCCGCAGGGTACGGCCTGATTTCGCTGTGCGTGGCCAGCGCCGTGGCGGCCATGGCGCTGCCGGCGCCAGCACAGGCACAGGCACGCGTGTCCTTCGACATCGCGGCCCAGCCGCTGTCCAGCGCCCTGGGCGCCTTCGGCAAGCAGTCGAAACTGCAGGTGCTTTTCGACGAGGCCGACCTGGCCGGACGCCAGGCACAGGCCGTGCAGGGCCTGTTCACGCCGCGCCAGGCGCTGGAGCAGTTGCTGGCCGGCTCGGGCCTGGCCATCGCCACCGAACGCAGCGGCGGCTTCACCCTCAAGCCCGTGCCACGGCCTGCGGCCACGCATGCCCTGGGCGAGGTCCGCGTGACCGCCGAAGCCCAGCGCGGCGCGTCCACCGAAGGCACGGGCAGCTACACGCCGCGCGCCGTCAGCATGGGCAAGAGCGAGCAGGCGCTCAAGGACATGCCCCAGTCCATCAGCGTGGTGACCGACCAGCTCATGCAGGAGCAGAACATCAGCTCGGTCTATGAGGCCCTGGCCAGCACCACGGGCATCACCCTGCTGCAAAGCCCGCAGGGCGGCAAGTACATCTATGCGCGCGGCTTCGACGTGACCAGCATGCAGTACGACGGCATTCCCGTGGAACGCCTCTACGGCCGCGCCAGCAACTACGCCGGCAGCTCGGTCATCTACGACCGCGTGGAAGTGCTGCGCGGCGCCAACGGTCTGATGCAGGGAGGGGGCGACCCGGGCGGCGCCGTCAACCTGGTGCGCAAGCGCCCGCTGGAGGAATCCGGCGTCACCGTCACCGCCAAGGCCGGCTCCTGGGATCGCTACGGTGCCCAGGTGGACGCCAGCGGCTCGCTCAACGAGGAAGGCACGCTGCGCGGCCGCGCCGTGCTCGACCGCCAGGACGAGCACTCCTTCATCGACTATGTCAACAGCCAGAACACCACGCTGTACGGAACGCTGGACTACCGGCTGTCGCGGGACACCCAGCTGAGCGTGGGCGCCAGCCTGGAAAGCGTGAAGGGCCGCCCCTTCATCTCGGGCCTGCCGCGCTATGCCAACGGCGCGGACATCGGCCTGCCGCGCTCCACCTTCCTGGGCGCCGACTGGAACCGCCAGGACAACTCCAACAAGGCCTTGTACGCCGACCTGTCCCACCAGATCAACGACCGCTGGCGCGCCAAGGTCTCCGCCATCCATCTGCGCGAAGACCTGGACCTGAAATACGCGGCCTCGCTGCGCTCGGTCAACCCCTCCACCATGCTGGGCGGCAACATCCCCGCCATGACCCGCGCCACCACCAACGCCACGGGCCTGGACGCCCACCTGACCGGCGACATCGATGCCTTCGGCCGCCAGCACGAGCTGGTGCTGGGCGCCACCTACAGCCGCTCGCGCGCCAACACCACCTACAACGCCTTCACCACGGCCAGCCCCATCGACGTCACTGCGCCCAACGTCCATATCCCCGAACCCAGCGATGCCGCCCTGGCCGCCGTGTTCAGCGAAAACCGCCTCGCCAGGGCCGAGCAGACCAGCCTCTACGGCGCACTGCGCCTGCAACTGAGCGATCCGCTCAAGCTGGTGGTGGGCACGCGCCTGAGCCGCTACACGACCGACTGGGACACCTACAGCCGCTCCGCGGGCGTGCTCACCGTGAGCAAGGCGCCCCAGGCCAATACGCGCCTCATGCCCTTCGTCGGCGCCATCTACAGCCTCGGCCCGCAGTGGTCGGCCTATGCCAGCTATTCGTCCATCTTCAAGCCGCAGGCCCTGCTCAACGAGGCGGGCCAGAACCTCAAGCCCATCACCGGCGACACCTATGAGCTGGGCATCAAGGGCGAGCTGATGGACAAACGCGTGAACACCTCGCTGGCGATCTACCGCGTCAACCAGAACCACCGCGCCCAGGAAGACCTGTCCACCAGCCCCACCTGCCGCGACGGCTACTACTGCTATACCGACACCGGCAAGGTCAGCAGCCAGGGCCTGGACGCCGAGATCAGCGGCGAGCTGGCCCGCGGCTGGAAGCTGTTCACGGGCTATACCTACAACACCAACAAGTACGCGCAGGACATCAGCAGCGAAGGCAAGAGCTTCAACACCTACACGCCCAAGCACCTGCTGCGCGTCTGGACCACCTACCAGTTGCCCGGCGAGTGGAGCCGCTTCACCATCGGCGGCGGCGTGAATGCCCAAAGCTCCAACTACCGCCAGGTGGGCGCCGTGGCCATCACCGTGCCCGGCCGCGCCGTCTGGAGCAGCTACGTACGCTACCGCATCAACCGGCAGTGGGAGGCTTCGCTGAACTTCAACAACATGTTCGACAAGACCTACTACGTGTCCGTGGGCAACCTGCTCAACAGCAGCCACTACGGCGACCCGCGCAACGTGATGCTGACGCTGCGCGGCGCGTTCTGACAGGGGGCGGAACCGGAGCTCGGCCCAGGGCCTGTTCACACGGATGTGGGGATCCCTGACAAGGGTGAACAGACCCTAGACTCCCGGCATGCGCCAAGACTCTTTTGCCCCCATGATCCGGCCCGCCCGCGCGGCCGACGTGGCCGCCATGTTCAGGATCCGTACCTCGGTGCGTGAAAACGCCCTGGATGCCGAAGCGCTCGCGCGCCTGGGCATCACGCCCCCGGCCATTGCCGCAGCCATCGAAGCCGCGGCCTGCGCCTGGGTCGCCGAGGACGGCGGCACGGTCCGGGGATTTTCCATGGTGGACCTGGACACGGCCTGCCTCTTCGCCGCATTCGTGCTGCCGGGCCACGAAGGCCGGGGCCTGGGCCGTGGCCTGGTACGGGCCGCCGAAGCCGCCCTGTTCCGCCACCATGACCTGGCCTGGCTGGAGACCGCGGCGGACAGCCGCGCCGCGGGCTTTTACCGCCACCTGGGATGGGGCGGCGAACGTGACCTGGGCGCCGGTGATATCCGCCTGGAAAAGCGGCGCCCTCAGGGCGCCGACTCCAGCAGCAGATAGGCCTCGTCGCCCTCACCACCCGAACCGACCTCGGCGAAACCGCCGGCACGGTAGAAGGCCAGCGCCGCTGCGTTGCGGCACAGGCATTTGAGACGAAAGCGCGTGGCGGACCAGCCAGGCAGGCCCTTCAGCAGCCTGCCGCCCACGCCGCGGCGCCGCCAGGGCCGGTCGATGTAGAGGTGGTGGATGAAGTCGTCGGGCTCCCACAGGGCGATGAAGCCGACCACGCGCAAACCATGCACCGCCACCCACAGGCGCTCGCCACGGGTCTGGGCGTCGAAGTCCTCCAACTGCCAGGCCCGGCCGTCCTGCCAGGCAAAGCTGTCGCGGCGCGCGCGCAGGAACAGCGCACGCAATGCCGGCACATCCTCCGGCACGGCGGCGCGTACCGACAGGCCGTCACCTGCCGTCATGCCGTGGCCGCACCGGCCAGGGGCTGGCGGGCCAGGGTGATGAAGGCCTGCAGATAGTCGGTGGCCAGATCGGCCTCGCGCGCGCCCAGGAAGATCTGCTTGGCAATGCCCTGCGGCCCCAGGCGCACGGGCACCACGTCGAGCTGGTCGGCGTACTCCTGCACCAGCCAGCGCGGCAGGGCCGCCACGCCGCGGCCGCTGGCCACCATCTGCAGCATGATGTCCGTGGTCTCAATGGCCTTCTGGCGCTTGGGCGTGACGCCCGCCGGCAGCAGGAACTGGTTGTAGATGTCCAGCCGGTCCGTGGGCACCGGGTAGGTGATCAGCACCTCGGATGCCAGTTGGGCGGGCGTGGCATGGTCGGCGCCGGCCAGGGCATGCGCGCTGGAGACCACGAGCACCTGCTCGTAGTCGAACACGGGCACGAACTGCAGGCCGGGCTTGAACAGCGGGTCGGGCGTGACCAGCAGATCGATCTCGTAGCCGAACAGCGCGCCGATGCCGCCGAACTGGAATTTCTGCTTCACATCCACTTCCACATCGGGCCAGGCCGCCAGGTAGGGTGCGACGATCTTGAGCAGCCACTGGTAGCAGGGATGGCATTCCATGCCGATGCGCAGCGCGCCGCGCTCGCCCTGGGCGAACTGGCGCAGGCGCTCTTCGGCCAGGTCGAGCTGCGGCAACACCCGGTTCGCCACCGCCAGCAG
The DNA here is from genome assembly GCA_031253795.1 of Burkholderiaceae bacterium. GTDB lineage: Bacteria > Pseudomonadota > Gammaproteobacteria > Burkholderiales > Burkholderiaceae_C > Comamonas. The sequence goes on along the minus strand of JAIRVR010000017.1, from coordinate 44,201 downwards.
GTATTGGCCGGCCTGGGTCAGGCGCAGGCTGCGGCCCTCGCGCAGCCAGATGTCCGTGCCCAGTTGCTGCTCCAGCTTCCTCATGCTGTGGCTCAGCGCGGACTGGGTGACGCAGAGCACGCCGGCGGCGGCGGTCAGCGAGCCCTGCTTTTCGACTTCACGGACGATGGCCAGATGGGTGCGTTCCAGCATATTGGTGAACAGAATTCATGCACAAGTCAGACAAGCAAATATTATTTCATTGACTCATCTTTCCCCCATCGCCGCATCCATCGCATGAGGGCAGCACATGGCCACGGTCCACGACCTGGGTTTTCCATGCGGGGACACCAGGCGCGAACCGGCCTTCGCCCAGCTGGGAGGCCTGCCGGCAGCGCGCGTCTTCGCGCGGCCAGCCGAAGAACCGGGGCGCGGCGGCTAGAAGCAGTCGCCGGGCACGCGCACCCAGCCTTCCATCAGAATGCGCGCGCTGCGGCTCATCAAGGCCCTGGTCACCTGCCACTGGCCATTCACCAGGCGTGCCTGCGCCCCCACGCGCAGCGTGCCCGAGGGGTGGCCGAAGCGCACGGCCTCGCGCTCGCCACCGCCGGCGGCCAGATTGACCAGGGTGCCGGGCACGGCCGCCGCCGTGCCGATGGCCACGGCCGCCGTGCCCATCATGGCGTGGTGCAGCTTGCCCATGGACAGGGCGCGCACCAGCAGATCCACGTCGGCGGGCTCGATCCGCTTGCCGCTCGATGCCGTGTAGCCGGCCGGTGGCGCCACAAAGGCGATCTTGGGCGTGTGCTGGCGCGTGGCCGCCTCGGCCAGGTCCTGGATCAGGCCCATCTGCAAGGCCCCGTGGGCGCGGATGGCCTCGAAGCGGGCCAGCGCCTCGGCGTCGCCGTTGATGGCCTCCTGCAGTTCGCAGCCCGTGTAGCCGAGGTCCCGGGCGTTCAGGAAGATGGTCGGTATGCCCGCATTGATCAGCGTGGCCGCGAAGCTGCCCACGCCGGGTACGTCCAGACGGTCGACCAGGTGTCCCGTGGGGAACATGCTCCCCCCCTCCTCGCCCTCATCGGCCGGGTCCAGGAACTCCAGCGCCACCTCGGCCGCAGGGAAGGTCACGCCGTCCAGCTCGAAATCGCCCGTCTCCTGCACCTGCCCGTCCACGATGGGCACATGGGCCACGATGGTCTTGCCGATGTTGGCCTGCCAGATGCGGATGGTGGCCGTGCCGTTGCGCGGTATGCGGGCAGGATCGATCAGCCCCATGTGGATGGCGCAGGGTCCCACGGCGGCCGAGAGGTTGCCGCAGTTGCCGCTCCAGTCCACGAAGGGCCGGTCGATGGCGACCTGGCCGAACAGGTAGTCCACGTCATGGCCTTCGCGCGAGCTGGCGGACAGGATCACGGACTTGCTGGTGCTGGACGAGGCATTGCCCATGCCGTCGATCTGCTTGCCATAGGGGTCGGGACTGCCCAGGGTGCGCAGCAAAATGGCATCGCGCGCGGCGCCGGGCTGCTGCGCCGCCGCGGGCAGGTCCTGCAGGCGGAAGAACACACCCTTGCTGGTGCCTCCGCGCAGGTAGGTGGCGGGAATTCGGATCTGGGCAACCGTGCTCATCAAGCCTCCTGGGTCTGAGCGAGAAAATCCTGGGCAAAGCGCTGGAGCACGCCGCCGGCTTCGTAGACCGAGACCTCCTCGGCCGTGTCCAGCCGGCAGGTCACGGGCACGTGCAGCGTCCGGCCGTCGCGCCGCTCTATCACCAGCGTGAGCCGGGCGCCCGGGGTGCGCTCGCCTTCCACGCCGTAGATTTCCGTGCCGTCCAGCGCCAGGGTCTTGCGGTCGGTGCCGGGCAGGAATTGCAGCGGCAGCACCCCCATGCCGATGAGGTTGGTGCGGTGGATGCGCTCGAAGCCCTCGGCCACCACGGTTTCCACGCCGGCCAGGCGCACGCCCTTGGCGGCCCAGTCGCGGCTGGAGCCCTGGCCATAGTCGGCGCCCGCGACGATGATCAGTGGCTGGCGGCGGTTCAGATAGGTTTCCATGGCCTCCCACATGCGCACCACGCGGCCCTCGGGCTCGATGCGGGCCAGCGAGCCCTTTTGCTGCACGCCGTCGATGACGGCCATCTCGTTGACCAGCTGCGGGTTGGCGAAGGTGGCGCGCATGGCCGTGAGGTGGTCGCCGCGGTGGGTGGCGTAGGAGTTGAAGTCCTCCTCGGGCAGGCCCATGCGCGCCAGGTATTCGCCGGCCGCGCTGTCGGCCAGGATGGCGTTGGACGGCGACAGGTGGTCCGTGGTGATGTTGTCGGGCAGCAGTGCCAGCGGACGCATGTTGCGCAAGGTGCGCGGGAAGGCCGCCAGCGCGCCCACGCCTTCGGTGTCCCAGTAGGGCGGACGGCGGATATAGGTGGACATGGGGCGCCAATCGTACTGCGGCGCGGCTTGCTCGCCATCGTCCTGGCGCAGCATGAACATGGGCTCGTACACGGCACGGAACTGCTCGGGGCGGACGGCCCGGGCCACGATGGCATCGATTTCCTCATCGCCGGGCCAGAGGTCCTGCAGGCGGATCTCGCGGCCATCGACCACGCCCAGCACATCCTGCTCGATGTCGAAGCGCACCGTGCCCGCGATGGCATAGGCCACGACCAGGGGCGGCGAGGCCAGGAAGGCCTGTTTGGCATAGGGGTGGATGCGGCCGTCGAAGTTGCGGTTGCCCGACAGCACGGCCGTGGCGTAGAGGTCGCGGTCGATGATCTCCTGCTGGATGGCGGGTTCGAGTGCACCGCTCATGCCGTTGCAGGTGGTGCAGGCAAAGGCCACGATGCCGAAGCCCAGCTGTTCCAGTTCGGTGAGCAGGCCGGCCTCCTTGAGGTACAGCTCCACGGCCTTGGAGCCCGGCGCCAGCGAAGACTTGACCCAGGGCTTGCGCGTGAGGCCCAGGCGGTTGGCATTGCGCGCCAGCAGGGCCGCGGCGATGACATTGCGCGGGTTGCTGGTGTTGGTGCAGGAGGTAATGGCCGCGATGATGACGGCGCCATCGGGCATCAGGCCCTGGGATTCCTGCTGCCGGCCCGCTGCCAGCTTGGTTGCATCGGCGATGCCGCGCTCGGCCAGGGCCGAGGTGGGCAGGCGGCGGTGCGGGTTGGACGGACCTGCCATGTTGCGCACCACGGACGACAGGTCGAAGTCCAGCACGCGCTCGTACTGCGCACCCTGCAGTTCGGTGCTCCACAGGCCCGCGGTCCTGGCATAGGTCTCCACCAGTTGCACCTGGCCGGGGCTGCGGTCGGTCAGGCGCAGATAGGCAGTGGTCTGCGCGTCGATGTAGAACAGCGCGGCCGTGGCGCCGTATTCCGGGCACATGTTCGAGATGGTGGCCCGGTCTCCGATCGACAGGCTGTCCGCGCCCTCGCCGAAGAATTCCACATAGGCGCCCACGACCTTCTGCTGGCGCAGGAACTCGGTCAGAGCCAGGGCGATGTCGGTGGCCGTGATGCCGCTCTTGCGCCGGCCCGCCAGCCGCACGCCCACGATGTCCGGCAGGCGCATCCAGGAGGCGCGGCCCAGCATCACGTTCTCGGCCTCCAGGCCGCCCACGCCCACGGCGATCACGCCCAGGGCATCGACATGGGGGGTGTGCGAATCGGTGCCGACACAGGTGTCGGGAAAGGCCAGGCCGTCCTGCACATGGACCACGGGCGACATCTTCTCCAGGTTGATCTGGTGCATGATGCCGTTGCCCGCGGGGATGACGTCCACATTGGCGAAGGCCTTCTTCGTCCACTCGATGAAGTGGAAACGGTCCTCGTTGCGCCGGTCCTCGATGGCGCGGTTCCTGGCGAAGGCATCGGGTTCGAAGCCGCCGCACTCCACCGCCAGCGAATGGTCCACGATGAGCTGCACGGGCACGACGGGATTGACCTGGGCCGGGTCGCCGCCTTCCTTGGCGATGGCATCGCGCAGGCCGGCCAGGTCCACCAGGGCGGTCTGGCCCAGGATGTCATGGCAGACCACGCGCACCGGGTACCAGGGGAAGTCGATGTCGCGCCTGCGCTCGATGAGCTGCAGCAGGTAGTCGTCGAGGTGGGCTGGATCGGCGCGGCGCACCAGGTTCTCGGCATGGATGCGCGCGGTATAGGGCAGCGTGGCCCAGGCTCCCGGCTGCAGGGCATCGACGGCGGCACGGGCATCGCAGTAGTGCAGATCGGTGCCGGGCAGGGGCCGGCGGTAATCAGGATTCATGGGGTCGTGGTTCTCGGGAAAAGGCGGCACCGCGGCACGGCACCGCCGGGGTCGGGCCTTACTGGGCGCGGATGTCGTTGTCCTTTACCACGCGCGCATAGCGGGGAATCTCCGACTGGATCAGCGCGCCGAACTGTCCCGGACTGCCACCGGCCGGTGACACGCCCGTGGGTTCGAGCTGGGCCAGCAGGGCCGGGGCCTTGAGGCCGGCGTCCAGCGCACCATTGATGCGCGCCAGCACGGCCGCAGGCAGGTTGCGCGGTGCCAGCAGGCCATGCCAGGCCACCACGTCGTAGTCGGGCAGGCCGCTTTCGGCGACGGCGGGGATCTCGGGGTAGGCAGGCAGGCGCTGGGCCGTGGTCACGGCCAGCGCGTGGAGCTTGCCGCTTTTGACATGCTGCATCAGGGCCTCGGTGCCGGCCACCAGCATGTCCACATTGCCCGACAGCAGGTCGGTCACGGCAGGACCCGTGCCACGGTAGGGCACATGGGTGGCCTTGACCTTGGCCATGCCGAACAGGTACTCGGTCACGATGTGCAGGTGGCTGCCATTGCCCGCCGAGGCAAAGGTCAGCTTGCCCGGATTCTCGCGCGCATGGGCCAGCAGCTCCTGGAGATTGCGGGCCGGCACGCGCGGGCTGACGCAGACCACGTAGGCACCACGGGACAGCTGGATCACGGGCGTCATGTCGGCCACGGGATCGAAGCGCAGCTTGTACAGCGAGGGGTTGACGGTATAGCTGCCGGCCACCAGCAGCAGGGTATAGCCGTCGGCCGGCGAACGCAGCGCGTACTCGGTGCCCAGCGTACCGCCGGCGCCGGGGCGGTTTTCCACCACCACGGCCTGGCCCAGCCGGTCGTTGAGCACGTTGGACGCCACGCGCGCGATGAAGTCCGAGCCGCCGCCCGGCGCGAACGGGCAGACGATTTTCAGCGGCTTGCTGGGAAAGGTCTCCTGGGCCTGGCCCATGCCGGGCAGGGCGGTGGCGGCAAGGGTGGCGCAAAATTGGCGGCGGTCGAGGCCCATGGTCTGTCTCCTGCGTTGTTGTGAATCGCTATGCCGGTTCGCAACTGCAAGCCCCATGCCATGCGGGCCGGGGAGAAACCCGCAGCAGCCGCAAGGCCCGCCACTGCACGCACGGCGCGGGCGTCGGGCGCCGGCGGCCCCGGAACACAGGAGGTTGTGTTTCATGATTGCTTCAAAACTGCCACATCCCATTTCACGGCTGATTCATGCCCGCCATGCGACGCGCGGCGGCCAGGACCTCAACGGCGCTCGTCGATGGGAACGAACTGCAAATCCTCGGGCCCGGTGTAGTGGGCGCTGGGGCGGATGATCTTGTTGTCCTGGCGCTGCTCGATCACATGGGCCGCCCAGCCGCTGGTGCGCGCGATCACGAACAGCGGCGTGAACATGGCCGTGGGCACGCCCATCAGGTGGTAGCTGACGGCGCTGAACCAGTCCAGGTTGGGAAACATCTTCTTGGTCTCCCACATCACCGCTTCCAGCCGGTCGGCGATGTCATACATCTTGGTCGATCCCGCCTCGCCGGACAGGCGCCTGGCCACGCCCTTGATGACCACATTGCGCGGATCGCTGACGGTATATACCGGGTGGCCGAAGCCGATGACGACCTCCTTGGCCTCCACGCGGCGGCGGATGTCGGCCTCGGCCTCGTCGGGACTGTCGTAGCGCTTCTGGATCTCGAAGGCCACTTCGTTGGCACCGCCATGCTTGGGACCGCGCAATGCGCCGATGGCGCCCGCGATGGAGGAATACATGTCGCTGCCCGTGCCCGCGATCACGCGCGCCGTGAAGGTGGAGGCGTTGAACTCGTGCTCCGCATAGAGGTTCAGCGAGGTGTGCATGGCTCGGACCCAGCCTTCGGACGGCTTTTGCCCATGCAGCAGGTGCAGGAAGTGGCCGCCGATGGAGTCGTCGTCGGTCTCCACCTCGATGCGCCGGCCCGAGTTGCTCCAGTGGTACCAGTACAGCAGCATGGAGCCCAGGCTGGCCATGAGCCGGTCGGCGATGTCGCGGCTGCCCGCGAGGTTGTGGTCCTCCTTTTCGGGCAGCACGCAGCCCAGGGCCGAAACACCGGTGCGCATCACGTCCATGGGATGGGCGCCCGCGGGCAGCTGTTCCAGCGCCAGCTTCACGCTGGAAGGCAGGCCGCGCAAGGCCTTCAGCCGGGTCTTGTAGGCCCGCAGTTCGGCGCGCGTGGGCAGCTTTCCGTGCACCAGCAGATGGGCGATCTCCTCGAACTCGCAGACCTCGGCGATGTCCAGGATGTCATAGCCGCGGTAGTGCAGGTCGTTGCCCGAGCGGCCCACGGTGCACAGGGCCGTGTTGCCGGCGGTCACGCCCGACAGGGCGACGGATTTCTTGGGCTTGAAGGCGGCCAGGGATGGCGCTTCGGTGGCGGCGGTGTTCATGGGGCGGTCTCCGTATGCGGTTGGGAATGGGGATGGGCGATGGCGATGGGGCGGCCGGTGCGGTCCACGGCCACCATTTCGAAAATGCCTTTGAGCGCCTCTTCCGGGGGAATGCCTGGCAGGTCGGCCAGGCCCGTGACACAGACCGTCATGGAGCTGCGCCCCACGCGGCTGACCCAGCTGCGCAGCAGCAGCGCGTGGCCGACGGGCACGGGCGCCAGGAAATCCACACGGCTCACGCCGGCCATCACCACTTCCTGGCGCGCCAGGCTGCGCGCGGCCAGAAAGGCGGCCTTGGCCATGAGCTGCAGGCCCTGGCCCGCGAACAGCGTGCCGTGGTGGTTGGCCAGGGCCGGCAGGACCAGTTCGCGCAGCTCGGCGCTTCCTTGGGGTGTTGTCATACTTCGCAATCTACGCAAAATACGGGGGCGACAACAGGACTGAAAAGGCGAATTCTTGCGAAACGAATCCCCCGATATTGCGAATTTTGCGAATAACCCCCACCCCGAGGATCGGCCATGAAAAAGAGCTTCATGGGTGTGAAGCTGCGCAAGCTGCGCGCCGAGCGCGGCCTGTCCCAGATCGCCCTGGCCCAGGCCCTGGAGCTGTCACCCAGCTATCTGAACCAGCTGGAGCAAAACCAGCGCCCCCTGACCGTGTCCGTGCTGCTCAGGCTGCACCGCGCGCTGGGGGTGGACATCCAGCAGTTTTCCGAGGACGAGGAAGCACGCCTGGTGGCCGGTCTGCGCGAGGCCCTGGGCGATGCGCCCGAATCCATCGCCCTGCCCGAGCTGCAGGAAGTGGCCGCCCAGATGCCCGCCCTGGGACGCGCCGTGATCGCCCTGCACCGCCGCCATCTGGAAGCCATGGAAAGGCTGGAGACGCTGTCGCTGAAACTGGGCGACGACCGCAGCGAGGCCCATCTGCCGCGCGCCATGCCCTTCGAGGTGGTGCGCGACTTCTTCTTCGCCCACCAGAACCATTTCGACGCCGTGGACCGTGCCGCCGAAGCCCTGGCCGCCATGGCCCGGGCCGAGATGGCCCCGGCGGACGAGGTCCTGGCCAAAGAGGCGCACACCAGTCCCGGACACCTCGCGGACTGGCTGGTGCGGCGGCTGCAGCAGCGCCATGGCGTGCAACTGCGCTGGACCGAGGACGCACACGCCAGCCAGCGCCGCTTCGACCCGGCCACGGCCTGCCTGTGGCTTTCCACCGCGCTGGAGCCCGCCCAGCGGGCCTTCCAGATGGCGACCCAGCTGGCCCTGCTGGAGCTGGGCAGCACGCTGGACCGTCTGACCGACACGCCGGCCTTCGCGGCCGATGCGGCCTCGCGCAGCCTGGCCCGCGTGGGCCTGGCCAACTATTTCGCGGGTGCGCTGCTGCTGCCTTACGGCCGCTTCCTGGAAGCCGCCGAGGCGCTGCGCTACGACATCGACCTGCTGGGCCAGCGCTTCGGCGTGGGCTTCGAGACGGTCTGCCACCGTCTCAGCACCCTGCAGCGCGTGGGCGCACCAGGCGTGCCCTTCTTCTTCGTGCGCGTGGACCGCGCCGGCAATATCTCCAAGCGCCAGTCGGCCACGCATTTCCACTTCAGCCGCACGGGCGGCACCTGCCCGCTGTGGAACGTCTACGAGGCCTTCGGCCAGCCCGAGCAGGTGCTGCGCCAGCTGGCCAGCATGCCCGATGGCCGCCGCTACCTGTGGATCGCGCGCTCGGTCTCGCGCGGCCAGAGCGGCTATGGCTCGCCCCGCAAGGGCTTTTCCATCGGCCTGGGCTGCGATATACGCCATGCGGCGCGCCTGGTCTACGCCAAGGGCCTGGACCTGGGCGATCCCGAGGCCGCCACGCCCATCGGCATGGGCTGCAAGGTCTGCGAACGCGACCAGTGCCCGCAGCGGGCCTTTCCCTATGTGGGCAAGGGCCTGCAGGTGGACGAGAACACCCGCCATTTCGCCCCCTATGGCGTCGGTGGCTGAGGCGGCGGTGCGCGGCGTTCAGACCGCCCCGGCCTGCCCGTCCCACTCGCGCCGCATCTGCGCCAGGCCCTGGCGGTAGCCCGTCACCTCGAAGGCGGGAAAGCGGCGCCTGAACTTCGAGGAGTCGAAAAGATTGTCCTGGCCGTAGCGCGGCAACAGTTCGCCCAGCTCACGCACCTGGCGCGAGAACAGGCCCGCGGCGGCCAGGCTCCAGCGGCCCAGTACCTGCCAGGCCACAGGCCGGCCGAAGGCTTCGCAGGCCAGGGTGACGAAGTCGCGGTAGGTGGGCCGCTCGTCGCTGCAGGGCAGGTGCCAGGTCTGGCCGAAGGCATCGGGTGCGTTGCCCAGGGCCGCCAGCGCGCGGCTGGCATCGGGTGTCCAGATCAGGCTGCGCCGCGTATCGTCGCGCACGGGAATGCGGGGCTTTTTGCCGGCCTTCAGGGCATCGATCACCAGGGTGTTGGTGATGCTTTGCGTGTGGCCCGGGCCGTAGAACTCGGGGGCACGCGCAATGAGCACGGGCATGTCGGCGCGCTGCATTTCCGCCAGCACCATGGAGGCCATGCGCGCCCGCACCCTGCCCTTGCGCCCCACGGGCGCGAAGCGCATGTCCTCGGTCTGCAGCTGTGCGTCCTGCGGGTACATGTAGGTGTTGTCGAAATAGGCGAAGCTGGCGCCTTCGGCGCGGCAGGCATCCAGCGCGTTCTGCAGCATCTGCGGAAACTGCGCTTCCCACAGCCGCGTATCGGGCGGCAGGCCGGCCGTGAAGTAGACGACGCGGCTGCCCCGCACGGCCTCGCGGGTCTGGCGCGCATCCAGCAGGTCGGCGGACGCCAGGTCGTCGCGCCCATCGACCTTGCGCGGATGGCGGCTGACCAGACGCAGCGCGTCGGCATGCTCACGCCGTAGCGCGCGCGCCAACTCCGTGGCGATCTGGCCGTTGGCCCCGAGGATGGTCTGCATGGTGTCACCTTTCGCATGGGCATGGATTGCCTGTGCACCCAGGTTAAGCTTGAAGCCAGGTTCAATGTCAAACCCCGCAGACCGCATCCGGCGCCGCACCATGAAAATCGGAGAGCTTGCACGACTGACCGGCCTGGCGCCTTCGCGCATCCGCTTTTACGAGCGCACGGGCCTGCTCGGGCCGGCTGCACGCCAGGCCAACGGCTACCGCCACTACGGCGGGGACGCCGTGCTGGCCCTGCGCCTGATCACGGCCGGCCAGGCCGCGGGATTCAGCCTGCAGGAGCTGCGCGACCTGCTGCCCACCGGTGCCGGCGGCGCCACGGCATGGCAGCATGGCGGCGTGCTGAAGAGCCTGCAACGCAAAGTGGCGGAGATCGAAGCCCGACAGGCGCAGCTGGCCCGCAACCGCGGCCAGCTGCTGGACCTCATGGCCCGCATCGAGGCCCGGCCCGAAGGCATGGACTGCAGTGCCAATGCCCGCCGCGTCATGGCCGGCCTGGGCCTGGCACAGGACGACGGCATGCAACCAGGCCGCCGCCCTGCCCGCTCCGCGGGCTGACGGTCAGGAAGCGGCGCGCAGGCGGTTGCGCAGGTCGCGCACCTGGTCGTGGTTGCGCTGGGCGCCCCGCGCCTGCCGCTCCACCAGGGCCCGCACGGCGGCGGGCAGCGGCTGCTTGAGGGCCTTGCGGTACTGGGCCACGGCCGCGTCCTCGCCGCGCTCGCATTCCTCCAGCACGGCCTTGTCATCGCGCGATGTGAAGGCGGTCTTCACGCTGACCCAGCCGCGGTGCAGGGCGCCCGTGATGGTGCCGCCCGACGAGGGCTGCTTGCCCATGCGGTGCAGCTCGGCCTCCAGCTCCTGGGCGGCCGTGGCGCATTCCGCGGAATGGCGCTGCAGCAGGTCCTGCAGGTCGGCCGAGTCGGCGTTCTCGGCGCAGGTGCGAAAGCCGTACTCGCCATCGCGGCAGGACTCGCGCAATTCGTCCAGCACCTGGGCCACCTCGTCCCTGTCCACAGGGGCCGCCATGGCCGGGTCTTGGACATCGCGCCGGGTCGCCCTTGCCCAGGCCGCATGTGCAGCGGGACGGGCCTGGTCCCAATCGAGGTGGCTGGCGCCGCGCGTGGTGGTCCACTGGCGCTGCCATTCATCCTCGAAGGCGTCGAAGTCGGCCTCGGGGCGGTTGGCTGCACTCCAGCCCAGCGCATAGGCGGGACGGTATTCCTCGTAGCTGCGGCCCGCCACGTAATAGGGCTCGGACTGGTAGGCATCACGCCAGTAGGCGTCTTCCACCGTGGGGTTGACGGCTTCGGCCGCGCCCTTGCCGGCCATGCCACCGACCACGGCACCGGCCACGCCGCCCACGGCCGCGCCGATGGGGCCACCCATGGCGCCGAAGGCGGCACCGGTCACGGCCCCGCCTGCGGCGCCCAGGCCCGTGCCCACGGGATGGGCACCGGGCGCGTCGCTCAGGGGATCACGGTTGGCAGGATTGGTTTGCGTCATGGATTTCTCCTTGGCTGTTGCAATGCCTTCATGCTGATCGCCGGGGTGGCGCGGCGGCGTGCGAGCTCGCGTCCAACGGGCGTAGGAGTGTGGCCCAGGGCCTTGTGGACCCAGGCCCCACGGCCCGCGCAAAGCACCGCCCCATGCGGCCTGCGGGACCGCATGGGCGGCTTCCTACCCGCATGGAGGCCCTGCACCCACCCTGCCCGCGCACACGGCCATGTCAGGCTTGTCCCGTGCCCCTGTTGGCGCAACCCATGGAGACCACGATGCGAACACACGACACCACATCGCAAAAAGCCGGCACGGCCTCGACCGCAACCGACAAGGCCCGCAAGCCCGGAGCCCGCGCGGCCGGCCAGGTGGGCAAGGCGCCCCATGCGCCCGGCGAATCCGCTGCCGCCCACAGCGACCTGCGCCTGCCCCACGAGCGCGACCAGGGTCTGGACGCCACCAGTGCCCAGCCCGATCCCGTCATGCGCCAGGCCCATGAGGACCTGAAGTCCGGACAGGTGGATACCGACCTGCGGCAGACACCCGGCCTGGACGCCGAAAAGCGCAGCCAGCTGTTGCGCAAGCGGCATTGAGCGAAGGCACGGCCCTGCCGAACCGGGCGCCCGGGAGGCGCTAAACTGGCCGCGCCCTCCACCCACTCCCGCCTTCCATGTCGACCACGGCCTCTTCGCATCCTCCCGAGCTGACCCGCCACCAATCCCTGGTGCTGGATGCACTCACCCGCGAGGAGCAGCCCGCCAGCGCCTACGCCCTGCTGGACCAGCTGCGCGGCGAGGGGCTGCGCGCGCCGCAGCAGGTCTACCGCGCGCTGGACAAGCTCATGGAATACGGCCTGGTCCATCGTGTGGAAACGCTCAATTCCTTCGTCGTCTGCGCCCATCCCCACGACCATGGCCACGGCCCGGCCGTGCTGGCCATCTGCGACCAGTGCGGCCATGTGGACGAATTCGCGGACCCCGCCATCGAGCGGCGCCTCAAGACCTGGTCGCGGGACCATGGCTTTCGCATGGGCGCCACCACGGTCGAGATGCACGGCGTCTGCGCGCGCTGCGGCACCCAGGCCGCCGCCTAGCCGCACCAGGACTACCGGTCCTGGTACTTCTCGACCCGACGGGCCTTCATGCTGTAGCCGCTCACGCCCAGCTCCGAGTCCGACCGCTCCAGGCCCAGGGTGCCGCTGACCCACACGGCGCTCATGCTCTGGAAGCCCTTGACCGGCGCATCCAGGCGCACATGGATGATCTGGTTCGCGGGCGGTGGCGGCGTGTGGATGCAGGCGCCGAAATAGGGAACCAGCAGAAATTCGCGCAGTCCCCTGGATCCGCCTTCCAGCGGCACGACAAAGCCGGGCATGCGGGCCTGGCGGCCTTCGAGCGAGGCAACGGTGGGGGCCTCGTCCCAGACCTTGCGCATCCTGTCGTACATGCGCTGGATGCGGGGATCGGAATCGGGCAGTGCGGCCAGCTTCTGCAGGTCCTGGAAGGACTTCATCGGGTCCCAGTCGGCAGGCACCAGAGCCTCCCAGCGCAGCTCGGGAAACGGCGCCGCCCACAGGCCGGGGGCAGCGGCCATGCCGCAGGCGGCCAGCGCCTGCAGCATGCGGCGCCTGGAGGTGAAGATGGAGACCGCAGCGGTGGAATTCATGGCATTACATCCGGGGAGACAGTCCATCGGCCAGCGATAGACGGTAGGCCCGCCATCCGGGCAGAAGGCTGGCGGCACAGCCTGCCACCAGCAGGCCGCCCAGCAGCAGCCACTGCGAGGCGGTGGGCTGGCCCAGCTGCAGCGACAGCCCCAGGGCCGATTGCAACCAAGGCCCCAGGGCCAGGCCGCAGGCCGCCAGGGCGGCAATGCCCACGGCCATGCCGGCCAGAGTGACCAGGCTGCCTTCCAGCACCAGCAGGGCCAGCACATGCGCCGCACTGGCGCCCACGGCACGCAGCACGGCCAGTTCCCGGCGCCTTTCATTGAGCCCCGCAAACACCACGGACACCAGGCCGGCCATGCTGACCAGGGCCACCATGGCCGACATCAGCAGCAGGGCCTGCTCGGCCGTGCCCACCAGGTCCCAGAGCTCGTCCAGGGCCACGCCCGGAAGAATGGACATCAGCGGCTCGGCGCCATGGTGGTTGATCTGGCGCTGCACGGAAAACACGGCGGCGCGGTGCTGCAGCCCCACCAGGGCGGCCGTCACGCTGCGGGGCTGCAGGTCCATGGCCCGCGCCTGCTCCGCGCCGATGCGCGCGCCCGGCAGCGGCGCACCCGCCAACCAGTCCACATGCAAGGCCTCCATGGCCTGCAGGCTGATGTGGACCGTGCGGTCCACGGGCGTGCCCGTGCGCTCCAGGATGCCCGCGACCGTGAAGGGCTTGTCACCATGGTCGGTGCCCGGCCCCGCCTCGCCTGTGCCGTGGGCCAGCGTGATGCGCTGGCCCAGTCCATAGCCCAGGCGCTCGGCCACCTCGGCGCCGATCACGGCGTCGTACAAGTCCTCGAAGCGGCGGCCCTCGCGCCAGCGCAGGGACTGCTGCTCGCCGTAGTGGAAATGCGTGAAATAGGCCGGCGTGGTTCCCAGCACGGGAAAGCCCCGGTGCGAATCGCCCAGCGACAGGGGCACGACCCAGGCGACGCCGCGCAGGCCCTCCACGGCCTGCACGCTGCTCCAGCGCATATTGTGGGTGGCCGCGCCGATGTGAAAGACCGCGTACAGCAGCAGTTGCACCGAGCCCGTGCGCGGGCCCACGATGAGGTCGGTCCCCGACACTGCCGAACCGAAGCTGCTGCGCACATCGTTGCGCACCCGCTCCATGCCCAGCAGCAAAAAGGTGGACAGGGCGATGGAGCAGACCGTCAGCGCCAGGGTCAGACGCCGGTTCCAGGCGCTGCGCCAGGCCAGGCTCAGCAGGAATCCGCGCCGCATGCGCCCTCCATGCCGGACACCGCCCGGTTGATGTCCGGCAGCGACAGCTGGCGCATGAAGCGTCCGGCCATGCGCCGGTCGTGGCTGACCATGACCAGGGTGCTGTCCGCGGCGGCGCAGGCCGACAGCAGCAGCGTGACGAAGGACTCGCGCCGCTCCTCGTCCAGCGCCGAAGTCGGCTCGTCGGCGATCACCAGGTCGGGCTGGCCTATGAGGGCACGCGCAGCGGCCACACGCTGCTGCTGGCCCACCGACAGCCGGTGCGCGGGACGCTCCCACAGCGGCGCGTCCAGGCCCATGCCGGCCAGCCAGTGCCGGGCCGCCGCGCGCGGCGAGCCCTGGTGGCGCGCCGCCGCCGCATGCCGGGCCGGCGAGAAGCGGCAGGGCAGCACGACATTGTCCAGCGCGCTCAGATAAGGCAGCAGGTTGAACTGCTGGAAGATATAGCCCACATGGTCGGCACGGCGGCGGTCGCGTGCATTGGCGCCCAGCGCGCTCCAGGCCGTGCCGAGCAGGGACACCTGGCCGGCCTGGGGCAGCAGCACGCCGGCCATCAGCGACAGCAGCGTGCTCTTGCCACAGCCGCTGGGGCCATGCAGGAAGACGGTCTCGCCACGCCCCACCTGGCATGGTTCCAGGCTCAGGCAGGGCTGGTCGCTGCCGGGCCAGCTGAAGCGCAGCCCGGCGATGTCCAGAAGCGGTGCGGACATGGCGCCTCCTCAGCGCACCAGGCCCAGGCGCGAGGCTTGCGGCCGCAGGCTGCGCTTGAACTGTCCACGGGGCGTGGCCACCTGCGCATCGATACGCAGGACGCGCGGGTAGCTGTCGAAAAGCCGCACATCGATGAAGCGGGCCCGGTCCGGCTGCGCGCAGCGAAAAACCATGTCCACGTCGATGTCGGCATGGCCATCATCCGCTTCATCCACTGCATCCGCGCCGGCCGCACTCTCCCGGCCTGCGCCACCCAGCCCCAGGACGGGCGAATGCAGCGCCACCCGGTCCAGCGAGCAGGCTCCGGCCGCATCCACCTGGAACAGGGAATCGGCAGCCTTGAGCCGGGCCACCATGTCCGCCACGCGCTGGCGCTCGGCCGCGGTGCGCGGTGCGCGCTCGAAGCCCAGCAGGCCCTCCAGCGGAGCCTCCATGCGCAAGGCGACGGACTGCCCGTCCACGGCCACATCCAGCGCCATGCGCCCATGGGTGTGGGCATGCGGCTGGGCCAGGGCCGGTACGGCCACGGCGCCCAGCCACAGCGCCAGCGCAATACAACGGGAAGAGGACATGGGCGGCTCCGGAAACGGCGTGAAACACGAGAATCTGTGATGTTATAACAAACAAAACCATCCCCGTCGCACGATTCCCCCTGCCTGCGGTTTCAGTGCTCGCCGGGACTGCCCCTGCGCCCCAGCACACCGCTGGCCAGAGAGCCGGCCAGGGCGAAGGCCACGGCCGCCCACAGTGCCCAGACGGGCCCCATCCGGCCATTGGCGGCAAAGCCCGCGGCCACCAGGCTGGCGCCCAGGGTCTGGCCCAGCAACCGGGCCAGACCCGACAGGCCGCTGGCGGCGCCGGTGCGCTGGACGGGCACACTGGACATGGTCAGGCGCTGGTTGGGCGAAAGAAACAGGCCGAACCCCGTACCGCACAGCGCCATGGCCAGCATCACGGACCACAGGGGCGCACCCGGGGGCAGCCGGCTGGCGCCCAGCAGCCCCAGGGCCAGCAACGCCAGGCCCACCAGGCCCAGGCGCCCCGGGGACATGCGGTCCGACAGACTGCCCGACAGCGGCGCCATGCAGGCGCCCATCACGGGCCATGGCGCGATCAGCATGCCCACTTCGGCCACGCTGCGTCCCTGCGTCTGGCCCAGCCAGAAAGGCAGGGCCACCATGGCCGCACCCTGGGCCGCGAAGGCCAGCACGGTCACCCCGATGGCCATGGCAAAGGCCGGCAGCCGCACCAGGTCCATGGGCATGATCGCCCGGGCACTGGCGCGCTCGCGGCGCAGCAGCAGCACCCAGCAGGCCAGGGCCAGCCCGCCCAGCACGGCCGTGCCGCTGTCGGCCTGGGGCAGGCCCTCCAGCGCGGCCACCGACAGCCCCAGGGCCAGGGTGCACAGCAGGGCGGCGCCCAGGTCCGGGACCTGGCCGTCGCCTGGCACAGGGGGCAGGGATCTGGCGGCCAGGGCCAGGGCCAGCAGGCAAAACGGAATGTTCACGTAGAACAGCCAGTGCCAGCTGAGCACGGTCAGCATGGCCGACGCCAGCACCGGCCCGCCCGCGAGCGAGGCCGCCGCGATCATGGCGTTCAGGCCCAGGCCCCGGCCCAGCGCGTGCCGGGGATAGATGTGGGTGACCAGGGCCATGTTGCAGGCCATGAGCGCGGCTGCGGACAGCCCCTGCAGGGCACGCGCCGCCTCCAGCGCGGCCAGCGTGGGCGCCGCACCGCAGCCCACGGAGGCGGCCAGGAACAGCCACAGGGCCGGCATGAACACGCGCCGGTGGCCCAGGGCGCCACCCAGCGCCGCCAGCGGCAGCATGGTGGCCACCATCACCAGCTGGTAGATGGTGACCACGCCGATCACATCGGCGGCCCCCACGCCCAGTTCCGCGGCCATCGAGGGCAGGGCCGTGTTCGTCATCGAGGTGTCCAGCGTGGCCATGGACAGCGACAGGGAAACGGCCAGCATGGCCAGGCGGCGCGAGGAAGGCGCGGGCCTGGCGTCGGCGGGCGGGGACAGGGCGGGCAGCGGCATGGCGGCACAAGGCGTTGAACAATCGGGCGGCCAGTATGAAAGCGTGCCCCGGCGCCGAGAACCACGCCCGCTGCAAACCATTCTTGCAGGCCTGCAAGGCTGGCGCGGCTTCACAATGGCGGCAAAGACCTCGGGGGCGCACACATGGTGAATCGATCGGAAGGCATGGCTTTGCTGGTGGCGGCCGTGGACCAGGGCAGCCTCAGCGGTGCAGCGCGCGTGGCCGGCATTTCACTGGCCTCGGTCAGCCGCCATATCAGCGCGCTGGAAGAGCGCCTGGGCACGCGCCTGCTCATACGCTCCACCCGCAGCCTGCGGCTGACCGAGGCCGGCCAGCGCTACTGTGCGCAGGCCAGGCGCCTGCTGGCCTCCATGGACGAGCTGGAAAGCAGCATGCAGACCGATGCCCTGGAGCCCGCGGGCCGCCTGCACGTCACGGCCCCGACCCTGTACGGCCGCGTCCACCTGCAGCCCCTGCTGGCCCAGTTCCTGGTCCAGCATCCCAAGGTCACGCTGGACCTGCATCTGCTGGACAGGCCCGTCAACATGCTCGAGGAAGGTATCGATCTGGCCGTGCTGGTGGGCGAGCAACCCAGCTCCAGCCTGGTCGCCCGGCGTCTGGGTTCCATACGCTGGGTGCTCGGTGCCTCGCCCGACTACCTGGCGCGCCGTGGCACGCCCGCCAGCCTGCGCGATCTGGCCGGGCACGACGGCCTGGTCTACAGCCACTCCGCCACCGAACAGGCCTGGACGCTGATGCAGCGCGGCAAGCCCGTCACCGTGGCCATGAACACGCGCATGCGCTCCAACACGGTCGACGGCGTCGTCTCCGCGGCCGTGGCGGGCGCCGGCATCGTGCACGCGCCCGCCTGGGCCATCGCCGACCATGTGGCCGCGGGCCGTCTGCTGCCCTTGCTGCCCGAATGCGAAACACCGGCCCGGCCGGTGTTCGCCATGATGACCCACCAAAGGCTGATGGCGGGCAAGGTGCGCTCCCTGATCGACTACCTGGCCAGGCAGCTGCGCGGCAAGCGGCTCAATGACCTGTAGAGGCGGAGCCGGGCACGCCGCCTCGCCCGGATCGGGGCGCCTGTATAGTCTCGAGGCCCTGCGCGGCAGGGCACGCTCCACGTCGAGGAGCCACCATGCGCCCTCAGCGCCGCTGCACAGCCATGCAACCATCATCCGTCCTGCCCAGCACGGCGTTCACCACCGACCAACCCTCCGCCGGGGATCGCTTCGATGCCTGGCGCAGCAGCATCTCCGTCCTGTTTGACGTGGCTCCGCTGGGTCATCCGGACACCGGATTCCATGCATCGGTACAGGCTGTCCATCTGGGCCAGCTGCTCGTGGGCGATCTGCAATTCGGTGCCCAGCGCTTTTCGCGAAACACCGCACGCACCGCGCGTGACGGCCTGGACCACTACCTGGTCCAGTGGTATCGCAGCGGCGGCTTCGCAGGCGAGCACGGCGACGCCAACGGACTGCAGGTGAAGGCCGGCGATGTGGTCGTATTCGACATGGCCCGCTCCCAGCACACGCTGGCACACCAGTCGCAGGTGCTCTCACTGGTCGTGCCCCGCAAGCTCGGCGATTCGGTCCTGGCCGGCCAAGGCAACGGACTGCATGGGAACATCCTGCCAGGCGACAGCCTGTTCGGCGGCCTGCTGACCGACCATCTGGCGGCGCTGCAAGGCCGCCTGCCATCCATCACCCAGGAACAGGCCGATGACGTGGTCCATGCCACCATGCAGATGGTGGCGGCCTGCCTCCGGCCAAGCCAGCGCAGCCTGGCCGAGGCACGCTCCGAAATGCAGGCCGTCACGCTGGAGCGCCTGCAGCGCCACATCGCCCGCCACCTCGGATCGGCCCTCTCGCCCCAAACGCTGTGCCGCGACTTCGGTCTCCCCCGCCACCAGCTCTACCAGTTGTTCGAACCACTGGGAGGCGTCATGCGCTATGTGCAGCAGCGTCGGCTGCAGCGTGCCTTCCAGATGCTGTCCACCCCTGCGCACCGGCACCTGCGCGTGGCGGATGTGGCTGCACGCCTGGGGTTTTCCAGCGAGGCGCATTTCAGCCGCGCCTTCCGCGCCATGTTCCAGCACACGCCCAGCGATGTGCGTGCCATGTCGCAGGCGGCCCGCGCCGCGGACCTGCCTGGCCTCGCCCCTCGCAATTCGGCAGAGTATGCCGACTGGCTGCTGGGACTGATGGGCTGACCGGCGGAACAACAGCGGGTCAAAAGCCGCCACAACGCAGGGTCAAGCCGTGCGCAGGCTGCGGGCCTAGGCTGGGAACTTGCTCGGCAGCCTGCCGCACGGTCGTGTGCAGGCGATGCCGGCTCCCTGTCCTTGCTCCATCCATGCCACTGCCCACTCCATCCATTTCCCCACGCCATGCCGCCGTCCTGCTCCTTGCCCTGGGCAGTGCGGCCGCCGTTGCCGCACCGACCACCTCCTTGTTCGACAACCTGGACCAGGGCGGCCTGGGTTGGTACTCGGGAATCAGCGCCACACAGTCCATGGCAGCGCGCATTCCCACGGCTGCGACGGTCTTCAACGTCACCGAAGTCACCCTGAGCCTGCGCGACGGAGGCAGTACGACCGGACTGACCGTGCAAGTGTGCGGGGACGGCCCCGGCGGCACCAGCCCCGGCACCGGCTGCACGCCTTTCACGGCCCAGGACCCCATCCTGCCCACCATGGGCAATGTGCGCTTTTCGGGTCTCCATGCCGCTGCAGCCAGCAGCCATGTCTGGGTGATCGCGCGCAGCAGCGCCAGCAGCGGATTCTTCGCCTGGGAAACCGCTCCGGGCACCCCCCAGAGCTATTACTCGTCCAACGGCGGCACCAGCTGGTCCCCCGACAGCACTCCGGTACTGCTGGGCATCCGCGGTGAAGCCGCTGCCGCGCCCCCACAGCCCGTGTCCGCCTTGCCGGTTCCGACCATGGGCTTTCCCGCGCTGCTGGCCTTGTCCCTGGGTATGGTCGCGGCATGCATGGGCCGGGCTCGCCGCGGCAGGCGCCGTACGCTGGAAAACACCCGCCGCGTCCGCTGAATCGGTCACCAGGCGCTTGCGCACGCACCCTGCCTAACCGCTTGCAGCGATGCGCCCGGGTTCGCCAGTGGGCGCTCAGCGCCGCCAACCCGTCCTTTCAAGGGCCTGCGCAACAGCCGCCACGGCCCGCCCCACATCCTGCGCATCGGTTTGCCAGTTGCAGACGGAGACCCGCATGCAGCGCATGCCACGCCAGGTGGTATTGCTGAAAAAAGCCTCGCCGCTTGCCGCAACGGCAGCGGCAATGGCATCGGTATATCGGTCATGGTCATTTTCCGTGGAGCCGGGGCGGGGATCATGAAAGCGGACCAGGCCCTGATTGACAGCAGGCTCCCATATCAATTGAGCGCCCGGCAACGCAGAAATACCCATCACCAACTCATGTGCCGATTCGCAGCAGGCATCGACCAGGTCCGCCACGCCTTGACGCCCCAATTGGCGCAATGCGGCATATACAGCGATGCCACGTCCACGACGTGACCACTCGGGGTTCCAGTCCTTTTGCTCACGGACGCCGTCGTTGTGTGTGATGTAACTGGCCTCGTATGACATGGCGCTGCGATGGGCATCCACATTCGCCACAAAGGCGAATCCGCTGTCATATGGCACGTTGAGCCATTTATGTCCATCCGTCGCCCATGAATCGGCCAGTTCAACGCCCTTGAGCACGTGTTGGTGGCGCGGGCTTGCGTGGGCCCACAGACCAAAGGCACCATCCACATGCACCCAGGCACCATGGCGGTGTGCCAGCGGAATCAATTCGGAAAATCTGTCGTAGGCACCAATGTTCAAATCTCCCGCCTGCAGCAACACGATGGTCAATGCGTCGGGCGCCTGCTGCAGGGCCTGCTCCAGTGCCTCGGCTTCCAGTTGACCGGTTGGGCTGGCCGGCAGGCCGATGACCGCCTCGGTTCCCATTCCCAGCAAACGCGTCGCGCGGGTCACGCTGCCGTGGAACTGATCGCTGCTCAGGATGCGGATGGGCGGCGCGCCAAACAGGCCCTTGCGCTCCACGTGCCAGCCACAGCGCTGCAGCAGCGCATTGCGCGCCGCAGCCAGCGCCGTGACATGCGCCATCTGGCAACCGCTGGTCAGCGCAAAACTGGCATGCGCAGGCAAGCCTAGCAAATCCTTCAGCCATGTGCCGCAGGCCTCTTCCACCACGGCCTCCGCGGGGCCGCAGGAATAGGAGGCAGCATTCTGATCCCAGGCGCTGGTCAGCCAGTCCGCCGCCAGTGCCGCGGGCAGCGCGCCGCCAATCACCCAGCCGAAAAAGCGACCGCCAGCGCTGCCCATGATGCCGCCAGCCGTATCGGCCACCAGATCATCGATGACCTGTTCCGCAGGAATGCCGGCGGTGTTGAGCGGCTTGCAAAGACGTTCGCGCAGGCTTTGCAGGCTTGCGCTTGCCGCCACCGGGCTTGTTTTCAGGGCATCCAGATGCTGCAAAGCATATTTCAGCGTATTTTCAAGAACCGGACCGAAATGGGATGGCTTGCTCATAATTTCCTTCAGGTTGATGGATGCACCCGAAAACCATCGGATGAAAAAATCCATGCATTGGAATCACCGCAAAGATCCCAGGAATTCTGCCCCCTTTGTTCCGTATGAATGCGGATGAATCCGACGATCCGCACGATCCATCCGGCAGATCGGTCACCCGACTCTTCTGCGGCCCCCAAAATCCATAACGCATGAATCACTGAAGAAAATGGTATGCGGCAGGCTTTTTCTGGAAAATCCGATTCTTGCTGGGAAATTCTGTCCATCTGAATGCCGTGTGAGGCATGACCCGTCACCATCAAGGCATTGCGCCGTCCGGCGACAGACCACTGCGCGGGGCGCCTGCCCGCGCACATGGACGCCTGCGGGCAAGGACCAGACAAAAGGCCATCGGCCCGCATGCAGGAGGGCTGTTTCAGGTATTTCCGACAAGGGCCTGCCTGGCCCGCCGCCTCACTCCACCGTCACGCTCTTGGCCAGGTTGCGCGGCTTGTCCACATCGGTGCCACGCGCGCAGGCCGTGTGGTAGGCCAGCAGCTGCAGCGGGACCACGTGCAGGATGGGGCTGAGCGCGCCATAGTTCTCGGGCATGCGGATGACGTGGACGCCTTCGCTGTTGTCGATATTGGTCTTGGCATCGGCCAGCACGTAGAGCACGCCGCCGCGCGCACGCACTTCCTGCATGTTGCTCTTGAGCTTTTCCAGCAGTTCGTCGTTGGGTGCGACGGTGACCACGGGCATGGCGCTGTCCACCAGGGCCAGGGGGCCGTGCTTGAGTTCGCCGGCCGGGTAGGCCTCGGCGTGGATGTAGCTGATTTCCTTGAGCTTGAGAGCACCTTCGAGCGCGATGGGGTAATGGATGCCTCGGCCCAGGAAGAGCGCGTTTTCGCGCTGGGCGAAGTCCTCGGACCAGCTGATGATCTGGGGCTCCAGCGCCAGCACGGACTGCAGGGCCACGGGCAGATGGCGCATGGCCGTCAGGTACTGCTGCTCCTTTTCCTCGGACAGGCGCCCCTGGGTCTGGGCCAGGGCCAGGGTCAGCAGGAACAGTCCGGCCAGCTGGGTGGTGAAGGCCTTGGTCGATGCCACGCCGATTTCCACGCCGGCGCGCGTGATGTAGGCCAGCTCGCATTCGCGCACCATGGCGCTGGTGGCCACGTTGCAGATGGTCAGCGTGTGCTTCATGCCCAGGCTCTGGGCGTGGCGCAGGGCCGCCAGGGTGTCGGCCGTTTCGCCGGACTGGCTGATGGTGACGACCAGGGTCCTGGGATGGGGCACGCTGGTGCGGTAGCGGTATTCGCTGGCCACTTCCACGCTGCAGGGCAGGCCGGCCAGGGACTCGATCCAGTACTTGGCCGCGCAGCCGCTGTAATAGCTGGTGCCGCAGGCCAGGATGAGCACGCGGTCGATTTCCTTGAACACGCGCCAGGCCGAGGTGCCGGTCTTGCCATCGGCACCCGCGCCGTCGAACAGTTCGGGCACGATGGCCTGCACGCCTTCCAGCGTGTCGGCAATGGCGCGCGGCTGTTCGAAGATTTCCTTTTGCATGTAGTGGCGGTAGGGGCCCAGCTCGGCCGCCCCGCTGTGGGCCAGCACCGTGCGCACGGGGCGCTGCTCCGCCGTGAGGCGATCGCCGTCCTTGCCGACCAGCCAGTAGCGGCCCGGCTGCAGGTCCACGATGTCGCCTTCGCCCAGGTAGACGATCTGGTCGGTGACGCCGGCCAGGGCCATGGCGTCGCTGGCCAGGAAATGTTCGGCGCCCTCGCCACCCACGCCCAGGATCAGCGGCGAGCCGGCGCGCGCGCCGACCACGCGGCTGGGTTCGTCCTTGTGCATGACGGCGATGGCAAAGGCACCGTGCAGGCGCGCCGTGGCGGCCTGCACGGCCTCGAACAGGTCGCCGCCGTAAAGGCTGTCGACCAGGTGGGCGATGACCTCGGTATCGGTCTGGCTGGCAAACACATAGCCCTTGGCCTGCAGTTTGGCACGCAGGGTTTCGTAGTTCTCGATGATGCCGTTGTGCACCAGGGCCACGCGGGCCGGCTGGTCGGCGTCGGCCACGGGCGAAATGCCGGGGCCGTGGCTGAAGTGCGGGTGGGCGTTGCGCACGGCAGGCTCGCCATGCGTGGCCCAGCGCGTATGGGCGATGCCGGTATGGCCTGCCACATGGTCCTGGGCCACCTGGGCCATGAGTTCGGCCACGCGGGCCGTGGAGCGCGAGCGCCTCAGCCCCTGGCTGTGCACACCCTGGGCATCGAGGGCCTGGACGGCCACGCCGCAGGAGTCATAACCGCGGTATTCCAGGCGCTGCAGGCCCTGGACGAGGACGGGGACGATATCGCGGTGGGAGACCGCAGCGACGATGCCGCACATAGACAAGCTCCTTGTTTCGGAATGGAGACGGATGCTACGCAGGTTACAAAGAAATTTTCAATCAAATTTCTTCATATATCGAACTATTATTTCAATGAAACACTAAACTGAAATATTCGTTCAATATCATTCGTTTCATGGAAAAAAAACCGATAGCACTGGACGCTGTGGACCTGCAATTGCTGCAGGCTCTGCAGCAGGACGCCAGCCAGAGCAATCATGCATTGGCCCAGGCCCTGGGGCTGTCCCCCCCGACCTGCCTGCGCCGCGTGCGCCGCCTGCAGGAAAGCGGCCTGATCGAGCGCCAGGTCGCCCTGCTGCAGCCCGAGCGGCTGGCGGCGGCCCTGGGCCACGGGCTGCAAGCCATTGTCGAAGTATCGCTGGACCGCCAGGACAGCGCATCCCTGGATGCGTTCGAGGCACGGGCCGTGGCCCATGAGGCGGTTCAGCAATGCTGGCGCGTGTCGTCGGGACCGGATTTCATTCTGGTACTGGCAGCCATCGATATGCCATCGTTTCTCCAGATCGGCCAGGGGTTGTTTACCAGTGATGCGAATGTGCGAAATGTAAAAAATTTTTTCAGCATCAAGCGCGCCAAATTCTCGACGGCAATGCCGCTGCCAGGCCCCGCAGCACCGCCCCATCAGGCCTGATGGCGAAAAGGCGTGATCCGCAGGCGACCGATTGGACGTTTTTCCAGCCCTGCCGCATATCCTGGGCCGTTGCGCGCAGGGGGCGAGAATGATACAAATTGATGCAACAACACTCTGACGCGCTTTGCCCATTGGCGCGCACCCGGCCCGCACCGCCATGTCCTTGCGCCAGCGCATCCACCGCCGCACCTATCCCCTGCGCGTATCCAGCATGGCATTGGGTGGTCTGGTCGTGGGCACCGCCATGACGGAATTGGGTGCCAGCACGGCTGTCTGGGGCTTTGTCCTGGTCAGCTCGCTGATATGGCCCCATATCGCCTTCCTGCATGCGCGAAACAGCAGCGACAGCCACCGCGCCGAACACGCCAATCTGCAGATAGACGCGATCATCATCGGCAGCTGGATTCCGGTCATGCATTTCTGCGCCTTGCCCAGCATTGCGCTGCTGTCCATCAGCATTGCCGACCGCAACCACACCTCCACGCGCGACGGCTGGCTTCATTCCCTGTTCGCCACCCTGGCCGCGGCCGGCGCCGTGACCCTGCTGCTCAGGCCCGAACCCTATTGGGAAGCCAGCCTGGCCATGCAGCTGAGCATGCTGCCCCTGCTGCTGCTGCACAGCGTGTTCTCCAGCTGGTCCACGCGCCAGCTGGTGCGCAAACTGGCCCACCAGAACGTGAAGCTGCAGGTGCTCAGCCGCATCGATCCGCTGACCACGCTGTACAGCCGTGACTACTGGTGGCAAAAGGCACGGGCCGCGCTGCGCGACTACCGCCAGACCCAGGCCTCGGCCTGCCTGCTGATCGTGGACATCGACCATTTCAAGCGCATCAACGACAGCTTCGGACATACGGTGGGCGACGAAGTGCTGCAGGCCATCGGGCTGACCATCCGGCACTGCCTGCGCTCGCACGACGCGGCGGGCCGCTATGGTGGCGACGAGTTCGCCGTGCTGTGCCTGCACACCCAGCTGGACGATGCCTATGCGGTGGCACTGCGCATACGCAACCAGCTGAGTCAGCTGCGCGTGCGCGAGCATCCCCATCTGCGCGTCAGCGCCAGCATCGGCGTGGCCGCCGCCGACCCCAGCTTTCTGTCGGTCAAGGACTGGATACAGGCCGCCGACAGCGCGCTCTACAGCGCCAAGGACGCAGGCCGCGACCAGGTGATTCCCGCACCCCTGCTGGCTCCCAGTGCCCCGCTGACCCGGCGCACGCCGCCGCCCGACGAGTTGGGTGCCGAGCCCGAGCCCGCAGCCGACGACACGCGGGCCTGATCGCGGACGGCAGCGTCTAGCGATCCGTCCTGCGCACTTCGCCGCCAGGCCAGCGCAGGCAGACGCTGCAGCCGCTGCCCGGCATGGCGCGTATGCTGGCCTCGCCACCATGGCGGCGCATGATGCTGCGCGCCATGGCCAGGCCCATGCCCAGGCCCGGGAACTCCGACTCCCGGTGCATGCGCTGGAAGATGCCGAACAGCGCACCCGCGCGCGAGGGATCGAAGCCCACGCCGTTGTCCGTCACGTTCAGGGCCATGCCCCCGTCCGCATCGCGCTCGACTTCGACGGCGATGCGCGCCTGGGCCACAGGCCCGGTGAACTTGAGGGCGTTGTCCAGCAGTTCCTCCAGCACCTGGCGCAGCAGGCCGGCGTCGGCACGCACGGCCGGGCATTGCGGCGGCAGCAGCCACTGCACCTGGCGTGGCGGCTGCGCGCCCTGCAGTCCCGCCCACTGCGGGCGCGCCAGCACGGCCTGCTGTGCCTGCACCAGCAGCTCCTGCAAGGCCACGGGCTGCCACTGCAGCGGAGTGCGTGCGGCGCGTGCCAGTGCCAGCAGGCCGTCGAGCATGCCGCCCATGCGGCGTGCCGACTGGTCCATGGTGCGCAGGAATTCGCGCGCCTCCTGCAAGTCCTGGGGCGTAGGCATGGCCTGGCCCAGCAGTTCGTCCACCAGGGGGCCGAACGAGAGCACATGGCGCAGCGGCGCGCGCAGGTCGTGCGAGACCGCGTGCAGCCATTCCTGCTGGGCCTGGCGCAGGGCCTGCAATTCCTGCTCGCGCTGGGTCAGCCGCTCCAGCGCGGCCTCCAGCGTCCTGGGAGTGCCAGCCCAGTCGCTGGGCGGGTCGGTCGATGCCATGGGATCGGAGTTTTCCTTCATATGCATGGACGGGAAAGTCAGGAAAAAGCGGACCGCCGGCCCGCGCAATTCAGGGCTTGGGCAGCTTCACCGGCCGCTTCCAGCTGGTGATGCTGACCTGCCGGCCCCGCGATACGGAAAGCACGCCGGGTTCCGTGTTCTTGGTGATGGTGGAGCCGCCGCCCACGGTGCCGCCGGCGCCTATGGTCACGGGGGCCACCAGCACGCAATTGCTGCCGATCTGGACATCCGCCTCGATGACGGTGCGGTGCTTGTTCACGCCATCGTAGTTGGCCGTGATGGAACCTGCGCCGTAATTGACGCGCTCGCCCACCGTGGCATCGCCCAGGTAGGCCAGGTGGTTGGCCTTGGCGCCATCGGCCAGCTGGGAGTTCTTGACCTCGACGAAATTGCCGATGTGCACTTCGCGGCCCAGCTGCGCGCCGGGGCGCAGGCGCGCGAAGGGGCCGACCAGGGCACCCTCGCCCACGCTGACGCCGGCCTTTTCGCCATCGATGTGGGTATAGGGATGGATGACGGCGCCCGCGGCGATCGTGGCGTTGGCGATGCTGCAATAGGCGCCGATGCGCGTGCCTTCGCCGATCTCCACCCGGCCGCTGAAGATGCAGCCCACGTCGATATCCACGTCCTGGGCGCAGACCAGTTCGGCCGCGCGGCCGCGCGCGTCGTCGCGCAGGTCCAGGCGCGCCGGGTCGGCCAGGCGCACGCCCTGCTCCATCAGGGCACGGGCGTGGGCGCCCTGGTGGGCGCGCTCCAGCTCGGCCAGCTGCAGCGGGCTGTTCACGCCGGCCACCTGCACGGCATCGTCGATGCGGTGGGCGACCACGGGAACGCCGTCGGCCACCGCCATGGCCACCACGTCGGTCAGGTAGTACTCGCTCTGGGCATTGTCATTGGTCAGGCGGGCCAGCCAGCCGGCCAGACGGGCCGCGGGCACGGCCATGATGCCGCTGTAGATTTCCTGGATGCCGAGCTCGGCCTCGCTGGCATCCTTTTGCTCGACGATGCGCCGGACCGTGCCGTCCGGGCCGCGCACGATGCGGCCATAGCCCGTGGGATCGGGCAGGCGCACGGTCAGCAGGGCCAGGTGCTCACCGCCGGCTGCATCGACCAGGGCCTGCAAGGTATCGGCACGCGTCAGCGGCACATCGCCCGAGAGCACGACCACGGTGCCATCGCCGGCCAGGGCCGGTACGGCCTGCTGCACGGCATGGCCCGTGCCCAGCTGCGGTTCCTGGCGCACGAAGCGCAGGGCCATGCCGCCATCGCCGTGGGCCTGCGACATGGCAGCCTCGACCTGTTCGGCACAGTGGCCGGTGACGACCACGGCCGAACGCGCCTGCAGCCGGGCCGCGGTGCTGAGCACATGGCCCAGCAGGGGCCGGCCCGCGAGGCGCTGCAGGACTTTGGGAAGGCGGCTCTTCATGCGCGTGCCCTTGCCCGCGGCCATGATGACGAGATCCAGAGGTGCTGTCATAGGTGTTTCAGTGGAAGCGCCAAGCAGTGCCGGCAACGCGATGATTATCAGCCCCTGGCACGATGGTGCCAGTCTCTTGCCGCCACGCGCATGACAACGCGCCGTGTCGCCCGATTGCCGTATGCTCGGCAGCGCCATGCCCCATGCCACCACCGCCTCCGCCCCCCTGTTGCGCACACGCGCCATCGGCGCCGGCCATCTGCGAGCCTTTCTGGCCGTGGCGCGCCACCTCAGTTTCCGCGCTGCGGCCGACGAGCTGGCCCTGACCCAGTCGGCCGTCAGCCGCCAGATCCAGTCGCTGGAAGACGAGGTCGGTGTGCCGCTGTTCCTGCGCCACACGCGGGCCGTGGAGCTGACGGGAGCCGGTGCCCTGCTGCTGCGCTCGGCAGCGCCCGCACTGGAGCAGATCGATGCCTCGGTGCGCCAGATCCGCCAGACCGTGGGCCGCAAAAGCGTGGCCGTCACGACCTGGGCCAGCTTTGCCTCCCTGTGGCTGATACCGCGCCTCGAATCGCTGCAGCGCGCCTGGCCCGACGTGGACATCCGCATCGACACCAGCGACACCGTGATGGACCTGGACACCACGGACGTGGACCTGGCCCTGCGCTATGGCCGCGCCAGCGATGCCTGGCCCCAGGCACGGCGTCTGTTCGGCGAACAGCTGGCGGTGGTCGCCAGCCCGCGCCTGCTGGAGCAGGGCCCGCCGCTGCGCCATCCGGCCGATGCCGCGAAGTACACGCTGATCGAGACCGGCGACGTGCACCGCATGCCCCAGCTCGAATGGCTGAGCTGGCAGCGCTGGTTCGGCGCCCAGGGCTGCGACCAGCTCCAGCCGCCGCGCTGGCTGTACTTCAACTATGCCCACCAGATCGTGCAGGCCGCCCTGGCCGGCCAGGGCCTGGCCATCGCCCGGCTGCCTCTGGTGGCCGATGCGCTGGCCGCGGGCACCCTGGTGGAGGCACTGCCGCGCCACCGGCTCGAGTCACCGCTGGCCTACTGGCTGCTGGTGGGACCGCGCAGCGCCGAACGCCCCGAGGTCGCGGCCTTCTGCCAGTGGCTGCTGGAACAGGCCGAGGTCACGCGCGAAGTGCTGGCACCCGATAGCCCATGAAAAACGGCCCCGAAGGGCCGTGCCGGTCTGCGCGACTGCCGACTTGTCAGCCCAGGGTCACGCGGGCGAACTTGCGCTTGCCGATCTGAACCACATAGGTCCCGACCTCCAGCTTGAGGCCGCGGTCGCTGACGGCCGCCCCATCCACACGCACGCCGCCGCCGTCGATGAGGCGGTTGGCCTCGCTGGTCGAAGGCGCGAGGTTGGCCTGCTTGAGCAGGGCGCCAATGCCCAGGGGAGCGCCTTCCAGGCGGACTTCGGGGATGTCCTCGGGCACGCCGCCCTTGCTGCGGTTGATGAAATCCTGCTCGGCCGCATCGGCCAGGGCCGCGCTGTGAAAGCGCGCGGTGATTTCCTTGGCCAGCAGCACCTTGGCGTCCTTGGGGTTGCGCCCGCCCGCGATCTCGGCCTTGAGCGCGGCGATGTCGGCCAGGCTCTTGAACGACAGCAGGGTGTACCAGTCCCACATCAGCGTGTCCGAAATGCTCAGCACCTTGGCGAACATGGTGTTGGCGTCCTCGGTGATGCCGATGTAGTTGTGCTTGGACTTGGACATCTTCTGCTCGCCGTCCAGGCCTACCAGCAACGGCATGGTAAGCACGCACTGCGGCTCCTGCCCATATTCCTGCTGGAGGTGGCGTCCCATCAGCAGGTTGAATTTCTGGTCGGTTCCGCCCAGTTCCAGGTCAGACTTCAGGGCCACGGAGTCATAGCCCTGCAGCAGCGGGTACAGGAATTCGTGCAGGCTGATGGAGCTGCCGTCGGTGAAACGCTGGTGGAAATCGTTGCGCTCCATCATGCGGGCCACCGTGTACTTGGCCGACAGTTCGATCATGCCGCGCGCGCCCAGCTTGTCGCACCATTCGCTGTTGTAGCGCACTTCGGTGCGCGCCGGGTCCAGCACCTTGGCGGCCTGGGTGTAGTAGGTCTCGGCGTTGACCTTGATCTGCTCGGCGGTCAGCGGCGGACGCGTGCTGTTGCGGCCCGAGGGGTCGCCGATCAGGGTGGTGAAGTCGCCGATCAGAAAGATCACCTGATGGCCCAGGTCCTGGAGCTGGCGCATCTTGTTGAGCACCACGGTATGGCCCAGGTGGATGTCGGGTGCCGTGGGATCCAGGCCCAGTTTGATGCGCAGCGGCACGCCCGTGGCCTCGGAACGGGCCAGTTTCTGGACCCAGTCGGCCTGGGGCAGCAGCTCGTCCACGCCACGCAGGGTGATTTCAAGCGCTTGGCCTACACCGTCGGTGACCGGGTATGTTGTAACAGCAGATTGATTCATAAGGGTTTTTCGCCAGGCGGCGTAGGACGGCGTCGGTATACTCCGGGAATTTTCTCGCTGCGGCGAATTCTAGACGCCCGACTATCCGCACCGCAGAGCGCGGACATGTTGCCCGTCTGGAGCGCGTATCCCGCCGCCGCGATGCTCCACGCATGGTTCATCCACCTGGATGCGCGCGACCCAAGGATTCAATGTTGTGAAATTTGGCTTGATCAATGCCAGCCGTGCCCTCGTTGTGCAGCTGAGCTCCGTTGTCCAGCAATACCCCCAGCGTGTCACCGCAGCCGTGGCCGCCTTCCTGCTCACAGGCGGTGGCGCCGCCTTCGCCGTGGCCAATCTAGGCCCCGATCCCGCCGACATCCCCGTGCGCATGCTGTCCACGCCTGTGGAATCGCTGGCCGAAGGCCAGTCGCTCGCGGAGCTGACCGACAGCCTCCAGGGCCTGACCCTGTACCGGTCCGAATACACGCGCGGCAGCGACACGGCCGAAAGCCTGCTGCAGCGCATGGGCGTGGCCGACCCGGCCGCCGCCGCCTTCATGCGTTCCAACGACCAGGTGCGCCAGCATGTGCTGGGCCGCGCCGGTCGCCTGGTCACCGCCGAGACCACGCCCGACCACCAGCTCACCCAGCTGACCGTGCGCTGGGCACCCGACGAGGACGGCAGCTTCCGCCGCCTCGTGGTCGAGCGCAGGAACAATGAACTGAGCACGCGCATCGAAAGCGGCAAGCTGACCGCCTCGCCTCGCCTGGCCGGCGGCGTCATCCGCAGCTCGCTGTTCGCGGCCACCGACGCAGACTCCATCCCCGACACCGTGGCCATGCAGATGGCCGACATCTTCCAGGGCGATGTGGACTTCCGCCGCAGCCTGCGCAAGGGCGACCGCTTCTCGGTGGTCTACGAATCGCTGGAAGCCGACGGCGAGCCCCTGCGTGCAGGCCGTGTGCTCAGCGCCGAATTCCACAACAACGGCAAGGTCGTGCAGGCCCTGTGGTTCCAGGATGAAGGCAAGGCCAAGGGCGACTACTACACCATGGACGGCAAGAGCCGCCGCCAGGCCTATCTGACCTCGCCCGTGGAGTTCTCGCGCATCAGCAGCGGCTTTGCCATGCGCATGCACCCCATCCAGAAGACCTGGCGCGCCCACCTGGGCACGGACTTCGCGGCCCCCACGGGCACCAAGGTCCGCACCGTCGGTGATGGCGTGGTCTCCTTCGCCGGCGTGCAGAACGGCTATGGCAATGTGGTCTTCGTGGACCATGCCAACAGCCACACCACGGTCTACGCCCACCTGAGCCACATCGGCGTCACGCGCGGCCAGCGCGTGGAGCAGGGCGACATCATCGGCAACGTGGGCTCCACAGGCTGGGCCACGGGCCCCCACCTGCACTTCGAGTTCCGCGTCAACGGCCAGCACCGCGACCCCATGACCATCGTCCAGGCCACGGATTCGGCCCGCCCGGTCTCCAAGGCCGGCCGCGCGGCCTTCGACAGGCTGGCCTCGCAGATGCGCATCGAGCTGCAGGCCTCGAACGAAGCCCTGGCCCTGGCCAGCACCGGCGAGCGCTGAGCACGCCCCTCCGGCATCAATCCCGCAAAGGCTGCTTCGGCAGCCTTTGCCGCTTCCGGGCCACGTGCGTTTTGTGACCCGACCTGCAGACCGCGCAGCTACCATTGCCGCATGACCCAGCCCACCACGTCCCCCCTCCCCCATCGCTACTGCATAGGCCTGATGTCCGGTACCTCGCTGGACGGCGTGGATGGCGTGCTGGTGGACTTCTCCCGGGGCAGCCAGGTCCTGTGGCATGCCAGCCGCGGCTTCGACGCGCCGCTGCGCGCCGAGCTGCTGGCCCTCAACCGCCCCGAGGGCGGCGACGAGCTGCACCGTGCGGCCCTGGCGGCCAACGGGCTGGCGCGCTGCTATGCCGAGGTGGTGCGCGAACTGCTGAAGGCCACGGGCATGGAGCCGAGCCGGATCGCCGCCATCGGCGCCCATGGCCAGACCGTGCGCCACCGCCCGCAGATGTTCGATGGCACGGGCTATACGCTGCAGCTCAACAGCCCTGCCCTGCTGGCCGAGCTGTGCGGCATTGCCGTGGTGGCCGATCTGCGCAGCCGCGACGTGGCGGCGGGGGGCCAGGGTGCGCCTCTGGTGCCGGCGTTTCACCAGGGCGTGTTCGGGCAGCCCGGCAAGACCGTGCTGGTGCTCAACATCGGCGGCATTGCCAACCTCAGCGTGCTGGCCGATGACGGCGGTGTGCTGGGCTTCGATTGCGGCCCCGGCAATGCGCTGATGGACGGCTGGTGCCAGGCCCACACGGGCCAGCCCTACGACGATGCAGGCCGATGGGCCGCCACGGGCAAGGTGTGGCCCGCCTTGCTGGACAGGCTGCTGGCCGAGCCCTTTCTGCGCGAGCCGCCGCCCAAGAGCACGGGCCGCGACCTGTTCCACGCCGAATGGCTGGCCGGCCATCTCGCCGCCTGTGCGGCCGGTACGGCCCCGGCCGATGTGCAGGCCACGCTCACCGAATTCACGGCCCGTGCCTGCGCCGACGCCGTGCAGCGCTTCGGGCGCGCAGGCAGCGAACTGCTGGTCTGCGGCGGCGGCGCCTTCAATGCCCATCTGATGCAGCGCATCGCCGCCCTGCTGCCCGGCGTGGCCGTGGACACCACGGCCACGCGCGGCCTGCCGCCGCTGCAGGTGGAGGCCGCTGCCTTCGCCTGGCTGGCACGCCAGGCCCTGCTGGGCCTGCCGGGCAACCTGCCGGCCGTCACGGGCGCGCGCGGCCCGCGCATCCTGGGCGCCATCTACCCCGCATAGCACCTCCCTGCAAAAAAGGCCCGTGCAAGGCATCGCTGCCAGGCACGGGCCCCCACCATGCATCGCTGCGGTATCAGCCGCCGATATACACAAACTTGAAGAGGAAGACGCCTCCGATCAGCCACACCATCCAGTGCACTTCCTTGGCACGGCCCGTGAACAGCTTGAGCACGGCATAGGTGATGAAGCCGAAGGCCAGGCCGTTGGCCACCGAGTAGGTGAAGGGCATGAGCAGGGCCGTGACGGCGGCGGGGATGGCCTCGGTGGTTTCACCCCATTCGATCTCGGTCAGCTCCTTGAGCATCAGGCAGGCCACGAAGAACAGGGCCGGTGCCGTGGCATAGGCGGGCACGACGCCGGCCAGCGGTGCCAGGAACAGGCAGCACAGGAAGAGCACGGCCACGGTCAGCGCCGTCAGGCCCGTGCGGCCGCCAGCCTGGACGCCGGCCGCGCTTTCCACATAGGCCGTGGTGCTGGATGTGCCCAGCAGCGAACCCGCGAAGATGGCGCCGCTGTCGGCCAGCAGCGAGCGGTTGAAGCGCTGCATGCGTGCAGGCACCAGCAGGCCGGCGCGCTTGGCCACGCCCATGAGCGTGCCCGTGGCGTCGAACAGCTCGACCAGAAAGAACACCAGCACCACGTTGAGGATGCCGCCCGTCAGCGCCGACTTGATGTCCAGCTGCAGGAAGGTGGGAGCGATCGAGGGCGGCGCGGAGAAGATGCCGTGGAACTCGTTGCCCGCGAAGAAGAACGAGGCCACGGTCACGGCCACGATGCCGATCAGGATGGCGCCCGGCACCTTGAGGCGGTCCAGCACGACGATGATCAGAAAGCCCAGCGAGGCCAGGATGACCTCGGGCTTGTGCAGATCGCCCAGCGTCACGTAGGTGGCCGGCGAGGCTGCGACGATGCCCGCGCTCTTGAGTGCGATCAGCGCCAGGAACAGGCCGATGCCCACCGTGATCGCTATGCGTATGGACGGCGGTATGCCCTTGATGATGAGTTCGCGCAGGCCGAAGACCGTCACCAGCAGGAACAGGCAGCCCGAGACGAAGACCGCACCCAGTGCCGCCTGCCAGGTAAAGCCCATGTGCAGCACGACCACGTAGGCGAAGTAGGCGTTCAGGCCCATGCCCGGCGCCAGCGCAATCGGATAGTTGGCGTACAGCGCCATGATGGTCGTGCCCAGTGCCGCGATCAGGCAGGTGGCCACGAAGACCGCGCCCTTGGGCATGCCCGCATCCCCGAGGATGGAGGGGTTGACGAAGATGATGTAGGCCATCGTCAGGAAAGTCGTCAGGCCGGCGACCAGTTCGGTTCTTACATTGGTGCCGTGCTCGGTGAGCTTGAACACCCGTTCCATCCAGTTCATTGCTTTGTCTCCGTGTTGTTTTCGCATGCGGGGCGCAACGGTTGTGAAAGCGCCCAGGGTGGTGCACCGGCGGTTGGGGCCGGCACAGGGCATGGCACCCCGCGGGGCAGCCATGGTCTTGTTGCACGCACACAGGCGGCGCGCGCAATTCGGGGATGGGAGGCGGGGGCCGGCCCCGCTGTTCAGTGGCCCGCGCCTTGTACGGCCTCGACGGCACGCAAAATGGATTCGGGCGTGGCCGGCGCCTGCAGCGGCGGGCACAGGCGGTGGTCGCCCGCGGCCGAGACGGCGTCGCGGATGGCGAAGAACACCGAGAACGGCAGCAGCAGCGGGGGCTCGCCCACGGCCTTGCTCCGGTGGATGGAATCCTCGAAGTTCTCACCTTCGAACAGCCGCACGTTGAACACCGGCGGACAGTCGTTGGCCGTCGGGATCTTGTAGGTACTGGGCGCGTGCGTGGTGAGCTTGCCGCTTTGCGGGTGCCAGACCAGCTCCTCCGTGGTCAGCCAGCCCATGCCCTGGATGAAGGCGCCCTCGACCTGGCCCACATCCACGGCCGGGTTCAGGGAGCGGCCCACGTCATGCAGCACGTCGGCGCGCAGCAGCTTCCATTCGCCGGTCAGGGTGTCGACCACCACTTCGCTCACGGCCGCGCCGTAGGCGTAGTAGAAGAAAGGCCGGCCCTGCATGGTGTCCTTGTTCCAGGACAGGCCCGGCGTGGCATAGAAGCCGTCGGACCACAGCTGCACGCGGTCCAGGTAGGCTTCGCCGACCACGGTCTTGAAGTCCAGCACCTTGCCGTTGACATGCACCTGGTCGTTGGCGAAGCGCACGCCC
Organism: Burkholderiaceae bacterium; assembly: GCA_031253795.1. GTDB lineage: Bacteria > Pseudomonadota > Gammaproteobacteria > Burkholderiales > Burkholderiaceae_C > Comamonas. Next base: position 8,757 of record JAIRVR010000017.1, on the reverse strand, counting down.
GTGGGGTGGCCTCCATGGCGCTCGGCGGCGCAGACCGCCAGGCGTTCGCGGATCTGGCGCGCTGCGTCCTGGGCCGCCTTGCCATTGAGGTCGGCGCCCGTGGATGCCGCCGTGGCCGAGGTATTGGCCACCTTGGTGGTATCGGTGGCCGTGACGCGCACGCGCTCGAAGCCTACGCCCAGTTCATGCGCCACGACCTGGGCCACCTTGGTGTTCAGGCCCTGGCCCATTTCGGTGCCGCCATGGTTCACCAGGATGGAGCCATCGTTGTAGACATGGACCAGGGCACCGGCCTGGTTGAAGTGCTTGACGTTGAAGGAGATGCCGAACTTGAGCGGCGTCAGCGCCAGGCCGCGCTTGAGCACAGGGCTGGTGGCGTTGAACCCGGCCACGGCCTCACGGCGCGTGCGGTAGTCACTGCACGACTCCAGCTCGGCCACCAGCTCATGGATGACGTTGTCGGTGACCACCTGGCTGTAGGGCGTGACATTGCGCTCGGTCTTGCCGTAGAAGTTGATGCGGCGCACATCCAGCGGATCGCGGCCCAGTTCGCGGGCCACCGAGTCCATGATGTTCTCGATGGCGATGGCGCCCTGCGGTCCGCCAAAGCCGCGGAAGGCCGTATTGCTCTGCGTATTGGTCTTGCCCGAGTAGCCGTGCATGGACACGTCGGGCAGCCAGTAGGCATTGTCGAAGTGGCACAGCGCACGCGTCATCACGGGGCCTGACAGGTCGGCCGAATGGCCGGCACGCGAGACCATGGAGATCTCGGCCCCCAGGATGCGCCCCTCGTCGTCGAAGCCCACTTCGTAGTCGTACCAGAAGCAGTGGCGCCGGCCCGTGATCATGAAGTCGTCGTCGCGGTCCAGGCGCAGCTTGACGGGACGGCGCAGCCGCGTTGCGGCGACGGCGGCCACGCAGGCGAACAGGGCCGACTGCGACTCCTTGCCGCCGAAGCCACCGCCCATGCGGCGGCATTCCACATGCACGGCATGGGCGTGCACGCCCAGGGCATGAGCCACCAGGTGCTGCATTTCGCTGGGGTGCTGGGTGGAGCAGTGCACATGGACGGCACCGTCCTCCTTGGGGATGGCGTAGCTGATCTGGCCTTCCAGGTAGAACTGCTCCTGCCCGCCCACATAGAAGCTGGACTTCAGGCGCCGCGGCGCGGCCGCGATGGCGCCGCGCGTGCCGCCCGCATGGCTGCTGCGCTCCAGGTGCATGGGCGGCAGCACGTACTGGCCCAGTGCATGGGCCTGCTGGGGCGTGAGCACGGGCGGTTCGGCCGTGATGTCGGCGGCGGACTTGGCCTGTGCCGCGGCCAGGCGCGCGGATTCACGGTTCCTGGCGATCACGGCGAACAGTGGCTGGCCCACATAGCGGATTTCGCCGCTGCACAGAATGGGATCGTCGTGGATGATGGAGCCGCAATCGTTGACGCCGGGAATGTCCTCACCCGTGAGCACGGCCACCACGCCGGGCATGACACGAATGGCATCGAGCTTCAGCGCGTTGAGCCGGCCGTTGGCCACGGGCGACAGGCCCAGGGCGCAATGCAGCGTGCCATCGAGCTCAGGCAGGTCGTCGATGTAGGCGGCCTCGCCGGCCACATGCAGATGGGCCGACTCGTGCGGGCGGCTGATGCCGACACGCCGTCCTTCGGTATGGGCGCTGGCCTCGGCGCGCTCGTCCACACGGAAAGCCGTGTTCTTCAGGTAATGGGCAAAGGCCTCGGGCGAGTGCAGCAGGGAGGGGTCGGTGGGGCGGTTCATTTCAGGCTCCTTGCACTGCGGCGTGCGGCATGACGCTCCAGACGCTGGTGGCCTGGACGGGCAGCGGCTGCTGGGGACGGGTTTCCAGCCACAGGCGCTGCAGCAGGTTCTGCGCCACCTTGAGCCGGTAGTCGGCGCTGGCGCGCATGTCGGACATGGGCCTGAAGTCCTGGGCCAGGGCGGCCTGGGCGGCCTTCACGGCGGATGCATCCCAGGGCTGGCCCACGATGGCGGCCTCGGCCAGCGCAGCCCGCTTGACCACAGCCGCCATGCCACCGAAGGCCAGGCGCGCGGACTTCACCACCTCGCCGTCGAGCTCGATGGCCATCCCCGCGCACAGGGCCGAGATGTCGCAGTCGAAGCGCTTGCTGATCTTGTAGGCGCGCGTCTGGCGCCGTGCCGCGCTCAGCGGCACGGCCAGGCCCTGGACGAATTCGCCGGCTTCCAGCTGGTTCTTCATGTAGTCGAGGTAGAAATCGGGCAACGGCATGCGGCGCACGCGCGCACCCTTGCGCAGCTCGATCTGGGCATCCAGGGCCATCAGCACGGGTGGCGAATCACCGATGGGCGATCCATTGGCCACATTGCCGCCCATGGTGCCCGCATGGCGGATGGGCATGGAGGCAAAGCGCAGCCAGACATCGGTCAGGCCTTCGAAGCGCTGCGACAGTGCGCCCCAAGCGGCTTCCAGAGAAGCGCCGGCACCGATGTAGAGCTCGTCGCCCTCGGGCCCGGCCTGCTCCTGCACGCGCTTCATCTCGGCCACGCCACCCACATAGACAATATCGCCCAGGTCGCGGAACTGCTTGGTCACCCACAGGCCCACGTCGGTGGAGCCGGCCACCAGGCGCGCGCGCGGCTTGGCCTCGCACAGGGCCGCCAGCTGCTCCAGCGTATGCGGCGCATGGAAGCTGTCCACGCGCCCGCCCTGGGCCGCATTGGCCGCGGCATAGTCAAAGCCCGGCTCCTGGCCGCGCAGGCCCTGCAGCGCCTGCACCACGGGCGCCGTGGCCAGGCGCGCGGCGGGCAGGTCGAACATGCGCTGGCCCGCATCCAGGATGGGCCGGTATCCCGTGCAGCGGCACAGGTTGCCCGACAGCTCGTCGGCCAGTTGCTGGCGCGAGGGACGCGTTCCCGCCTGCTGGTGGTGTTCATAGGCCGACCACAGCGACATCACGAAACCCGGCGTGCAAAAGCCGCACTGGGAGCCATGGCAGTCCACCAGGGCCTGCTGCACGGGATGCAGGGGGACAGCCGCCCGCCCCGCCCCGGCGTGGGCCGCCCCGGCATGGGCCGCCCCGGCCTGGCTCGCACAGCCGGCCTGGCTGGCGCACTGGCCCTTGATGTCCTCCACGGTGAACAAGGCCTTGCCATTGAGCGTGGGAAGGAACTGTATGCAGGCATTGACCGTCTGCAGCCGCAGGCCGCCGATGGCGTCGGCCGCGCCCTCCTCGGCCAGCTCGCCGATGACCACGGTGCAGGCGCCGCAATCGCCTTCGTTGCAGCCTTCCTTGGTGCCGGTGCAGCGGGCTTCGCCCCGCAGCCAGTCAAGCACCGAGCGCGTGGGATGCTCGCCACCGACCTCGACGACTTGGCCGCGGTGGTAGAAGCGGATGGGTTGGGAACTGGGGCTCTGGCTCATGCGCGTGGGGCAACTGGTTGTGCGTGGACGATTCGGATGCCACCGAGGTTAAGTCCAGGCCCGCCCAAACGCATAAGACGGCTTCGATATTTCCTATGTGCACTGCCATATACCCCTGTCAAAAACAAGGGTAAACCCGCAAGAAAACCGCAGATCAGGCCTGTTCACTCGTGCTCGGCCGGCTCCAGCGGCTCGGGCCGCACGTCCTCGTCGCTGCCCAGCTGCGAAAAGATCATGGTCGAGGCCAGGGTCACCGCTCCCATGCACACAAAGGTGGCGCGAAAGGCGTTGAGCGTCTGCTGGGGTGTATCGCCGCCGAACCATTCGCTGAACCCCGCGAGCACGGCGCCGGCCGCGGCCACGCCCATGCCCATGGCCAGCATCTGCACCATGGACAGCAGGCTGTTGCCGCTGCTGGCATTGCCGGCGTCCAGGTCCTTGAGGGTGACGGTGTTCATGGCCGTGAACTGCATGGAGTTGGTGGCACCGAAGACCAGCAATTGCGCGATCACCACCCACAGCGGCAGGGAGGTGGACATGGTGCCGAAGCTGGCGATCATCAGCGACAGGACCAGGGTGTTGGCCATGAGCACGCGGCGGTAGCCCAGGCGCTGGATCAGCGAGGTCGTGCGGCGCTTCATGGCCATGCTGGCCAGCACCGTGGGCAGCATCATCATGCCGGCCTGCATGGGGGAAAAGCCCAGGCAGACCTGGAGCACCAGAGGGATGAGAAAGGGCATGCAAGAACTGCCCAGGCGCGAGAAGAGGTTGCCCAGCAGGCCCACGCGCAGGCTGCGCACCGCGAACAGCTCGGGGGCGAACAGCGGGTCGGGCCGGCGCAGCGCATGCAGCCAGTAGGCGGCCAGGCTGGCCAGGCCGAAGATCAGCAGGATGAAGACCATGGCGCCATGGATGCCCTTGCCCGACATGCTGTCCAGGGCCAGCGACACGGCCACCATGCCGAAGGCCAGCAGGGCATAGCCCACGGTGTCGAAGCGCTTGACCGCGAAGCGGTCGCCCACGGGCATGAAGCGCAGCGTCGCCGCCAGGCCGACCAGCCCCACGGGCACGTTGACCAGGAAGATCCAGTGCCAGCTGACGTATTCCACCATCCAGCCGCCCAGCGTGGGGCCGATCAGGGGACCGACCAGGCCCGGGATGGCGACGAAGCTCATGGCCTTGAGGAACTGCTCGCGCGGAAAGGCCCGCAGCACGGCCAGACGCCCCACGGGCATGAGCAGGGCGCCGCCCATCCCCTGCAGCACGCGCGCCGCGACCATCAACGGCAGATTGGGCGCGAAGGCGCACAGCACCGAGCCCAGCACGAACAGGGCAATCGCCCAAAGGTAGACGCGCCGCGTGCCGAAGCGGTCGGCCATCCAGCCCGAGGCCGGAATGAGCATGGCCATGGTCAGCGAGTAGGCGACGATGACCGACTGCATGCGCAGCGGACTCTCGCCCAGGGCCTCGGCCATGGTGGGCAGGGCCGTGTTGACGATGGTGCCGTCCAGCGTCTGCATGAAAAAGCCGATGGCCACGAGCCACAGCAGCACGGAGCGGGAAGAAGACTGGGAAGCGTTGTTTTCCACGGGAACTCAGGGGCGGTGCAGGCAACAAAAAACCGCCGGCGCATTGCTGCGCGGCGGTTGATGGCGGGGTGTGCGGCGGGCTGGTGCGGGGTTCACTGCCGTCGCCGCAGCTGCTTATACCGAGAAGCTCGATCCGCAGCCGCAGGTGGTGCTGGCGTTGGGGTTCTTGATGACGAACTGCGCGCCCTGCAGATCTTCCTTGTAGTCGATCTCGGCGCCGACCAGGTACTGGTAGCTCATGGCGTCGATCAGCAGCGACACGCCATTCTTGGTCATGGTGGTGTCGTCTTCGTTGGTGATTTCATCGAAGGTGAAACCATACTGGAAGCCCGAACAGCCGCCGCCCTGCACGAAGACGCGCAGCTTCAGGTCGGGATTGCCTTCTTCCGCAATCAGGTCCGCCACCTTGGCAGCAGCGCTGTCGGTGAAGAGGATGGGGGCGGGCATTTCGGTGGCGATGTTTTCGGCGACGGCACTCATGGGGATACTCCGAAGTGTTCTCAGTTGTTCCGAATGCTACAGCAAAGCTCTCGGGAATTGCCGGGGCACCGCACTTGACGACAGTGCAAGTGGGGGCATTGCCCTGCTGGATGCGAGGGATTTGCATCGCCCAGAAAAAAACCGCCGGCGAGGGCGGTTTTTTTTCTGGGGAAGGCCCCGAAGGACCCTCCTGCAGCCCAGGCGGATTAACGCTTGGAGAACTGCTTGGCGCGGCGAGCGGAGTGCAGGCCGACCTTCTTACGTTCGACTTCACGGGCGTCGCGGGTCACGAAGCCGGCTTGGCTCAGGACGGGCTTGAGCGCTGCGTCATAGTCGATCAGGGCACGCGTGATGCCGTGGCGGGTTGCGCCGGCCTGGCCGGATTCGCCACCACCGTGGACGTTGACCTGGATGTCGAAAGCTTCCAGGTTGTTCGTCAGCGCCAGGGGCTGCTTCGCGATCATGATCGAGGTTTCGCGGCCGAAATACTGCTGAATGTCCTTGCCATTCACAGTAATCTTGCCGGAACCCTTCTTCAGAAACACGCGGGCGACGCTGGACTTGCGACGGCCGGTGCCGTTGTTCCAATCACCAATCATCTAGGCCTCCTTAGATTTCCAGCGCCTTGGGCTGCTGGGCGGTGTGGGGATGCTCTGCACCGCCATACACCTTGAGCTTCTTGATCATTGCGTAGCCCAGGGGACCCTTGGGCAGCATGCCCTTGACGGCCTTTTCCAGGGCGCGGCCGGGGAACTTGGCCTGCAGATCGCGGAAGTTGGTGGCAGTGATGCCGCCGGGGAAGCCAGAGTGGCGGTAGTACACCTTGTCCAGGCTCTTGGTACCGGTGACCTTGAGCTTGGAGGCGTTGATGATGACGATGTAGTCGCCAGTGTCAACGTGAGGCGTGTAAATGGCCTTGTGCTTGCCGCGCAGACGGAGTGCCACTTCGCTGGCGACACGTCCGAGCACCTTATCGGTGGCGTCAATCACAAACCACTCGTGTTGCACCTCAGCGGGCTTTGCGCTGAATGTAGACATGAGTCTTCTCTTTCAAGAAAGGTTTGGCGGGCCCTTTTCCGCGGTCGGTGCTTCTTCAAAAAGGAAGCCTCTTAGGCGGGGAGGTAAACTTCGCCGCGGGACCCTAAAATCGCTGCGAAGCCCTCCATTATACAAAAACGGCAGGTCTTCGCCATCCCCGCTCCCGCCGCGCTGGCTTCAGCGCCGGCCCCCATCCTTCAGCCGCCACGGACAACCACCCGGCAGCGCGGCTGGTTACCATACGCCTATGTTCAGTTACCGCCACGCCTTCCATGCAGGCAACCACGCCGATGTGCTCAAGCACACCGTGCTGATAGCCACCCTGCAATACCTCCTCCAGAAGGAGGCCGCCCTCACGGTGCTGGACACGCACGCCGGCGCCGGCCTGTACCGCCTGGATGGCGACTACGCCAACAAGAGCGGCGAGTCCGCCGACGGCATCCTGCGCCTGGCCCAGGCCAAGGAGGCCGAGCTGGCCCCGGTGCTGCAGGCCTACCTGGCCACGGTGCGCTCCTTCAACCAGGGCGCGCAGCTGCGCAACTATCCGGGCTCGCCCTTCATCATCCAGTCCCTGCTGCGCGTGCAGGAGCGCGACAAGCTCAAGGTCTTCGAGCTGCATCCCACCGACATGCGCTCGCTGGCGGGCAACATTGCACAGCTCGAAGCAGGCCGCCAGGTCGCCGTGCTGCACGAGGACGGCTTCGAGGGCATCAAGAAATTCCTGCCGCCACCATCGCGCCGCGCCCTGGTGCTGTGCGACCCGAGCTACGAGCTCAAGAGCGACTACGCCAGGGTGCTGGACATGGCGGCCGACAGCCTCAAGCGCTTTGCCACAGGCACCTATGCGGTCTGGTACCCGATCATCCCGCGCCCCGAAGCGCACGATCTGCCGCGCCGCCTGAAGACCATGACCACCAAGGCCGGCAAGAGCTGGCTGCATGTGGAGCTCACGGTCAAGAGCAACAAGACGTCGGAGCGCGGCGGCCTGCCGGCCAGCGGCATGTTCCTGATCAATCCGCCGTTCAATCTCAAGGAACAGCTCAAGCCAGCCATGCCGCAGCTGGTCAAGCTGCTCGGTCAGGACGAGAACGCGGCCTTCACGCTCGAATCCGGCGGCTGAACACGGTTCAGCGCGGGCTCGACGCAGCGGAGGCCACTGCCGTGGCCGAGACTGCGGCGGGTGCTGCTGCCTTCGCCACCGGCTTGGCGGCAGGTGCGGCACGGCTGGCCACGGCCGTGCGTGCATTGGACCTGGGTGCGGGCGCCTTGGCCTGCACGCGCGGCCGGACCGGGGCCTTTGCCTGAACCTGGGTCCGCGCCTGCGTTTGTGTCTGTGCCTTGGCCTGCTGCGTCTTCTTGAGGGACTCTGCCTTCTTGGCCGTGACCAGGGTTTCGGGGCATTCTTCCTCGCCTTCGTCGAGCTGCCACAGCTCCACGGGCTTGATGCCCAGGCCGACCATGCCCAGCTCCTGCGCAGCGGCCTGGCTCAGGTCGATCACTCGGCCGGGAGCGAACGGCCCCCGGTCATTGATGCGCACCACCACCGTCCTGCCTGTCGCGGCGCTGCGCACGCAGACACGGCTGCCGAAGGAGAAGCTGCGGTGCGCAGCCGTCAGCTCTTCCTTGTCGAAACGCTCGCCGCTGGCCGTCATCCGGCCATGCAGGCCCGGGCCATACCAGGAAGCCAGGCCTTGCTGGTCGCTGTCGCGCGAGGGAACGAGGGCGAAATCGGGATTGGAGGGAGTGTCGGCGCTCTCTTCTGGCGAAGCCGGTTCGGAGGGCCTGGCATCCGCGGATCTGCTGGCAGGCTGCGCGGCCCGCGAGGCGCGGCCGCTGCGCTTGCCTGCGGAGGGCACGGCCGCAGGCGTCTGGCTTTCCGCCAGGGCCTCGGCACCTGCCGAACCAGCAGAACCGGCCATCAGGGCACCGGACTCGGCATCGGTTTGGGCCACGGGGGCCGGTGCGCAGCCCGCCAGGGTGGCAGTGATGGCACACATGGCCAGCCAGCGCCAATGCAGGCGTCGAAAATTACGATCCATGGGCAAAAACCTCCAGGGAACGCCTGACCGTTCCCAAGTTCTAGAGGGCCGCCCGGGGCCGGCGCAGTGGCTGCGCGCTCAAAGGCCCAATCGATCGCAGATTTCCAGCGTGGCGACGCTCTGGTTCATCGTATAGAAGTGCAGCCCGGGAGCGCCCTGGCTGCGCAACTGCTCGCATAGACGGGACACGACATCGA
>JAIRVR010000056.1 GCA_031253795.1 Burkholderiaceae bacterium | reverse complement strand
TCGTTGATCAGCACGTTGGAGTCGATGGCCACGCCCAGCGCCAGCGCCATGGCGGCGATGCCGGGCAGGGTCAGCGTGGCCTGCAGCATGGACAGGATGGCCAGCAGCAGCAGCACGTTCACCGACAGCGCCACCGTGGAGATCACGCCGAACAGCATGTAGTACACGCACATGAAGGCGGCAATGGCCACCAGGCCCCAGACCACGGAGTGGATGCCGCGGTTGATGTTGTCGGCGCCCAGGCTGGGGCCGATGGTGTATTCCTCGATGATTTCCATCGGCGCGGCCAGCGAGCCGGCGCGCAGCAGCAGCGCGGTGTCGTTGGCTTCCGCCGTGGTCATGCGGCCCGAGATCTGCACGCGGCCGCCACCGATTTCGGTGCGGATGACGGGAGCCGTCACGACCTCGCCCTTGCCCTTTTCGAACAGGATGATGGCCATGCGCTTGCCCACGTTTTCGCGCGTGATGTCCTTGAAGATGCGGGCGCCCTTGGCGTCCAGCACCAGGTTCACCGTGGGCTCCTGGGTCTGGCTGTCGAAGCCGGGCTGGGCGTCGGTCAGGTTTTCGCCGGTCAGCACCACCTGCTTTTGCACGATCACGGACTGGCCGTTGCGGTCCAGGTACTTTTCGGAGCCGAAGGGCACGGGGCCCGTGCCCATCTCGGCGCCGCGCGCCTCGGTCGACTCGTCGACCAGGCGCACTTCCAGCGTGGCCGTGCGGCCCAGGATGTCCTTGGCCTTGGCCGTGTCCTGCACGCCGGGCAGTTGCACGATGATGCGGTCCAGGCCCTGCTGCTGGATCACGGGCTCGGCCACGCCGAGTTCGTTGATCCGGTTGTGCAGGGTGACGATGTTCTGCTTGAGCGCCTGTTCCTGCACTTTGCGCAGGGCCTCGGGCTTGATGGAGGCGCGCAGCTTGAAGCCGGCGCCGTCGGGCTCGGTGGTCGAGGTCAGGTCGGGAAACTGGTCGGAGACCAGGTTGCGCGCGGCCGTCAGCGTGGCCTCGTCGCGCACGCGGATCTCGATGTTGTTGCCGTCGCGCGAGACGCCGCCGTGGCGGATGTTCTTGTCGCGCAGCGTGGTGCGCAGGTCACCCGCGAAGGAGTCGGCCTTCTTGGTCAGGGCCGCTGCCATGTCCACCTGCAGCATGAAGTGCACGCCACCGCGCAGGTCCAGGCCCAGGTACATGGGCTTGGCGCCGATGGCCGTCAGCCACTGGGGCGAGCGCGAGACCAGGTTCAGCGCCACGATGTAGGCGGGATCGCTGGCATCGGGGATCAGGGCCTTCTGGATCACGTCCTTGGCCTTGAGCTGCTCGTCGGGCGTGTTGAAGCGCGCGCGCACCGATGTGCCTTCCAGCGTGAGCACATCGGGCTTGACGCTGGCCGCCTGCAGGGCCTGTTCGACCCTTTGCAGCACGGCGTTGTCCACCTTCACGGTGGCCTTGGCCGAAGACACCTGCACCGCAGGCGCCTCACCGAAAAAATTGGGCAGGGTGTAGAGCACCCCTACCAGCAGCGCGATCACGATGATCGCGTACTTCCAGACCGGATATCGGTTCATGATCGCGCTCTTCGCTCTTTAAAGACAGCAACGCACAAAAGGGTGTGCCGCCGCCAGCGCGGACCGCACACCCGCAAGATGGGGACGGCGCTTACTTCAGCGTGTCCTTGGGCAGCACCTGAACCACGGCGCTGCGCTGGATCTGGATCTCGACGCCGGAGGCGATCTCGATGTGCAGGAACTGCTCGGACAGGCGCGTCACGCGGCCGATGATGCCGCCGGCCGTCGCCACTTCGTCACCCTTGGCCAGGGCTTCGACCATGTTGCGGTGATCCTTCTGGCGCTTCATCTGCGGACGGATCATCACGAAGTACAGCACCACGAACATCAGCACCAGCGGCAGCATGCCGGTCAGCTGCGACATGAAGCCGCCACTGGCGACAGCTTCGGGGGCGGTCTGGGCGAAAGCGGAAGAAATAAACACGGTCAAGACTCCAGGATCGGATGGTCAAAAAATCGGTCGCTGCGGGCGTGCCATGCAGGAGGCGCCCACAGGAGAACGGAACATTGTATGCGTCCGCCTTGACCCCGCTGCCTGCCAGGACCTGGCGGGCACGGGTTTTTCGGCGACGATGGCTGCAACTGGCAGCAGGCTGCCGTTTTTAAAGAGGTGGAGCGCGGTTTTTCGTGATTTTTGCGCCCGGCCCGCCATGGCTGCAGACATGACAAGACAATGTGCCGCCCGGCACCTTGCGGCGCGGGCGGCACAGGGATTTTAGCGGAGCTGCCCTCAGGCGGCTGCGCTGTGTCCTCCCGGGGCGGCCTGGCTGCGCACGGGGGCGTTCCAGCGTGCCACCAGCGCCTGCCACTTGGTGCGCGCGGCAGCCAGATTGCGTTCCTTCACATGGCCATAGCCGCGGATGTCCTCGGGAATGCTGGCGATCTCCACGGCCAGGGCCAGGCGCTCGGGGGTGAGATCGGCCAGCAGGCCTTCGATGCACTGGCGGTATTCCATGATCAGGGCGCGTTCGGTGCGGCGCTCCTCGGTACGGCCGAAGGGGTCCAGCGCCGTGCCGCGCAGGCCCTTCATCCGGGCCAGCACGCCCATGGCCTTGCGCATCCAGGGGCCGTAGGCCTTTTTGACCAGATGGCCCTGCTCGTCCTTGCGGGCGGAGGACGGCGGCGCCAGGTGGTGGACGACGCGGAAGTCGCCTTCGAACATGTCGCCCAGGCGCTGCTGGAAGGCCGGGTCGGTGTGCAGGCGCGCCACCTCGTACTCGTCCTTGTAGGCCATGAGCTTGAACAGGTAGCGGGCCACGGCCTGGGACAGGCGCGTGTCCTGGCCCAGGCCGCGCTCGGCGGCGTGGACCTGGTCCACGAAGGCCTTGTAGGTCTGGGCGTAGGCGGCGTTCTGGTAGCCCGTGAGAAAGTCCACGCGCTTGGCCACCAGCTCGGTCAGCGAGGGCTTCTTCACGAACTGGATCACCTGGGCGGCCTGGAACAGGGAACGCACGGCGGCCAGGTCATGGGCGCAGCGGCGGCCCCATTCGAAGGCCGCCTGGTTGTTGGCGGTCTGCACGCCGTTGAGCTCGATGGCGCGCATGAGCGCCGCCCGGGACAGGGGCACGCGGCCCTTTTGCCAGGCATAGCCCAGCATCAGCGGGTTGGTGTAGATGCTGTCGCCCAGCAGCTGCACGGCCACTTGCTCGGCGTCGAAGGTACCCAGCAGTTCGGGCCCCACGGCCTGGGCCAGGGCGCTGGCGCAGCGGTCGTCGGGGGCCTGCCAGTCCGGATTGCTGACGAAGGCCGCCGTCGGCGAACCATGGCTGTTGAGCGCCACGAAGGTGCGGCCGGGCTGCATTGCGGCCATGGTGGTGGGCGTGGCCGTGACGATGGGGTCGCAGCCTATGACCAGATCGGCCTTGGCCGTATCCACCTTGGTGGTGTAGATCGCTTCGGGGCGGTTGGCGATCTGGATGTGGCTCCAGGTGGAGCCGCCCTTTTGCGCCAGGCCGGCCGCATCCTGGGTGATCACGCCCTTGCCTTCCAGGTGGGCCGCCATGCCCAGCAGCGATCCGATGGTGATGACGCCCGTGCCGCCCACGCCGGCCACCACGATGCCCCAGGCCTGCTCGGCCACAGGCAGCACGGGCTCGGGGATGGGAGGCAGCGCGGACAGGTCGCCCTTTTTCTCCTTCTTGGGTTTTTTGAGCTGGCCGCCCTCGACGGTGACGAAGCTCGGGCAAAAGCCCTTGACGCAGGAGTAATCCTTGTTGCAGGTGTTCTGGTTGATGCGGCGCTTGCGGCCGAACTCGGTTTCCACGGGCTCGACAGACAGGCAGTTGGACTGAACCGAGCAGTCGCCGCAGCCTTCGCAGACCAGTTCGTTGATGACCACGGTCTTGTCGGGCGTGGCCAGGGTGCCGCGTTTGCGGCGGCGGCGCTTTTCGGTGGCGCAGGTCTGGTCGTAGATGATGGCCGTGCAGCCGGGAATCTCGCGGAATTCGCGCTGTATGCGGTCGAGTTCGTCCCGGTGGTGGACGGTCACGCCCTCGGCCAGCGGCGCGCCATCGTATTTGGACGGCTCGTCGGTCACGATGACCAGCCGGGCCACGCCCTCGGACTTCAGGCTGTTCATGATCTGCAGCACCGAGTGGCCCTCGGGGCGTTCGCCCACGCGCTGGCCGCCGGTCATGGCGACGGCGTCGTTGTACAGCAGCTTGTAGGTGATGTTCACGCCCGCGGCAATGCTCTGGCGTATCGCCAGCAGGCCGCTGTGGAAGTAGGTGCCGTCGCCCAGGTTGGCGAACACATGGGCATCCTTGGTGAAGGGCGCCTGGCCCACCCAGGTCACGCCCTCGCCGCCCATCTTCGTGAAGGTGCTGGTGGAGCGGTCCATCCACACCGTCATGTAGTGGCAGCCGATGCCGGCCACGGCGCGGCTGCCCTCGGGCACGCGGGTGCTGGTGTTGTGCGGGCAGCCGCTGCAAA
>JAIRVR010000042.1 GCA_031253795.1 Burkholderiaceae bacterium | reverse complement strand
CACATGCTGGCGTATTCGGCCAGGAAGAAGATGGCAAAGCCCATGCCCGAGTACTCGACCATGTGGCCGGCCACGATTTCGGCTTCGCCTTCGACCACGTCGAAGGGATGGCGGTTGGTTTCGGCCACGACGGAGATCAGGTAGACCACGAAGATGGGCAGCAGGGGCAGCCAGTTCCAGGACAGCACGCTCATGCCCATGCTGGCGAACTGGCCCTGGGCCTGGCTCAGCACGATCTGCGTGAGGTTCATGCTGCCTGTGACCATGATCACGACCAGGAAGCAGAAGCCCAGGGCGATTTCATAGCTGACCATCTGTGCCGAGGCTCGCAGCGCACCCAGGAAGGCGTACTTGGAGTTCGAGGCCCAGCCCGCGATGATCACGCCATAGACTTCGATGGACGTGATGGCCATGATGAGCAGCAGGCCGGCGTTGACGTTGGCCAGGGCCACGTCGGGACCGAAGGGCACGGCCACCCAGGCGGCCAGGGCCGGCATGATGGCCATCACGGGACCGACGTAGAACAGTCCCTTGGCTGCGGCCGTGGGCTGGATCAGTTCCTTGGTCAGCAGCTTCAGGCCGTCGGCCAGAGGCTGCAGCAGGCCGAAGGGACCCACGCGGTTGGGACCCATGCGAACCTGCATGAAGCCCAGCAGCTTGCGCTCCCACAGCGTCAGGTAGGCCACGGCGCCCATCAGGGGCGCGACGATGGCGACGATGCCCAGCAGGATCCAGATGACGGGCCAGGCCACGTCGGTCCACCAGGATGCGGCGATCAGGCCGGCACCGGCCGTCTTGAGTGCGTCAATCATGCGGCGCCTCCCTCACGAGCCTGACGGGCGTCCGCCGTCAGTTGCAGCGACGTGGCGCGGCGCACGATGCTGTCGAGCTGATAAATGCTGGCCACCACGGGCGCGGCCAGGCCGGCGCCAGGGGCGATGGAATTCACGGCTGCGGCACCATTGTCCAGGCGCTCGGCCGGCACGCTGGTGAAACCGCCGGTGGCGGCGGCGAGCACGTCCTGAGACGTCTCGTAGTCCACGCCATGCAGGCCCAGCAGATTGGCCAGCACGCGCAGCACCTTCCAGCCCGGACGGGCGTCCAGCAGGGGCTTGACCACCGCGTGGAAACTCTGCAGGCGGCCTTCGGCATTGACGAAGCTGCCCGAGGTTTCCGTGAACGGCGCGATGGGCAGCAGCACATCGCTGAATTCCATGTTGGCCTTGAAGGGGCTCAGGGTCACGACCATTTCGGCCTTGCCCAGGGCTTCGGCGGCGCGGGCGCCGGCTGCCGAATCGAACACGGGTTCGTTGTTCAGCAGCAGCACGGCCTTGAGGTTGCCGGCCAGCATCTCGCCGGCGTTCAGGCCGGAAGCTGCGGGCTGGGCACCCACCCATTGCGCGCCGACGGTGTTGGCGGCTTCGGTCAGGTAGCCCACGCTGGCACCGGTGTGCTCGGCGATCCAGTTGGCCAGCGACAGCAGCACGGACGCCTGGCCATGGTGGGCCGCGGCATTGCCCAGCAGGATGGCCTTGCGTTCGCCACGCAGCAGGGCGGAGGCGATGGCCTGCGCTTCGGCGTGCACATTGGCAGCGGACACAGGAGCGTCCACGCCCTTTTCCTGGGCTACGGCGGCAGCCACATCGGCCAGGGCCTGGGCCCAGTCACCGGCAGCCACGACGGAAGCGGTCACGGGCATGGCCCAGTCGTAGACCCGCTCGTTGATGGACAGCACCGCGCAGCCTTGCTTGGCAGCCTGACGGATGCGCTGTGCGAACAGCGGATGGTCCTTGCGCAGGTTGGAACCCAGCACCAGGACCGACTGCAGCCTGGACAGCGATGCGATGGGCGCGCCCAGCCACTGCACGCCCTTGGCGGCGGTGAACTCGGCATTGCGCAGGCGGTAGTCGATGTTCTCGCTGCCCAGGCCGCGCACCAGCTTGCCTGCCAGGAACAGCTCTTCCAGCGTGCTGTGCGGGCTGACCAGGGCACCGATGGAGGACGCGCCATGGTCATTGCGGATCTGTTGCAGGCCGTTGGCCACGTATTCCAGGGCCGTCTGCCAGTCGACCTCCTTCCACTCACCGCCCTGCTTGAGCATGGGACGGGTCAGGCGTTCATCGCTGTTGAGGGCTTCGTAGGAGAAGCGATCGCGGTCGGCGATCCAGCACTCGTTGACCTCTTCGTTTTCGAAGGGGACGACGCGCAGGACCTTGTGGTTCTTGACCTGGACGATGAGGTTGGCGCCCGTGGAATCATGCGGGGACACCGACTTGCGGCGCGACAGCTCCCAGGTACGGGCGCTGTAGCGGAAAGGCTTGCTGGTCAGCGCGCCCACGGGGCAGATGTCGATCATGTTGCCCGACAGCTCGGAGTCCACCGTGTCGCCGACCACCGTGGTGATCTCGGAGTGCTCGCCGCGGTTGATCATGCCCAGCTCCATCACGCCGGCCACTTCCTGGCCAAAGCGCACGCAGCGGGTGCAGTGGATGCAGCGGCTCATCTCCTCCATGGAGATCAGCGGGCCCACGTCCTTGTGGAAGACCACGCGCTTTTCTTCCTCGTAGCGCGAGGAGGAGCCGCCGTAGCCCACAGCCAGATCCTGCAGCTGGCATTCGCCGCCCTGGTCGCAGATCGGGCAGTCCAGCGGGTGGTTGATGAGCAAAAACTCCATCACCGACTGCTGGGCCTTGATGGCCTTCTCGCTCTTGGTGCGCACGATCATGCCCTGCGTCACGGGCGTGGCGCAGGCGGGCATGGGCTTGGGGGCCTTTTCCACGTCCACCAGGCACATGCGGCAGTTGGCGGCGATGGAAAGCTTCTTGTGGTAGCAGAAATGAGGAATGTAGGTTCCTGCCTTTTCGGCTGCATGCATGACCATGCAGCCTTCGGCGACCTCCACCTTTTTTCCGTCCAGTTCAATTTCAACCATATGCTTGTCTCGCGATCAGGCGGCGTTGGCAGCCTGCTTGGAAGCGCTCTGGATCTTCGCTTCAAACTCGTGGCGGAAGTGCTTGATCATGGCCCGGACCGGCATGGCAGCCGCGTCGCCCAGTGCGCAGATCGTGCGTCCCATGATGTTCACGGACACCGAGTCCAAGAGCTCGATGTCTTCAGGACGGCCTTCGCCGTGCTCGATGCGGTTGACCACGCGCCACAGCCAGCCCGTGCCTTCGCGGCAGGGCGTGCACTGGCCGCAGGACTCGTGCTGATAGAAGTAGGAAAGGCGCAGCAGGCTCTCGACCATGTCGCGCGAATCGTCCATCACGATCACGGCACCCGAGCCCAGCATGGAGCCGGCCTTGGCGATGGAGTCGTAGTCCATCGTGCATTCCATGATGATGTCGGCCGGCAGCACGGGCGACGACGATCCGCCGGGGATCACGGCCTTGAGCTTGCGGCCGGTGCGCACGCCACCAGCCAGTTCCAGCAGCTTGGAGAACGGCGTGCCCAGCGGCACTTCGTAATTGCCGGGCAGGTTCACGTCACCGCTGACCGAGAAGATCTTGGTGCCGCCGTTGTTGGGCTTGCCGCATTCCAGGTACGCAGCACCGCCGTTGCGGATGATCCAGGGAACGGCCGCAAAGGTTTCGGTGTTGTTGATGGTGGTCGGCTTGCCGTACAGGCCGAAGCTGGCCGGGAATGGCGGCTTGAAGCGCGGCTGGCCCTTCTTGCCTTCCAGCGATTCCAGCAGCGCGGTTTCCTCGCCGCAGATGTAGGCGCCGAAGCCATGGTGTGCATGCAGCTGGAAGCTGAAGCTGCCGCCCAGGATGTTGTCACCCAGGTATCCGGCGGCACGCGCCTCTTCCAGGGCGGCCTCGAAGCGCTCGTAGGCCTCGAAGATTTCGCCGTGGATGTAGTTGTATCCGATGGAGATGCCCATCGCGTAGGCCGCGATGATCATGCCCTCGATCACGATATGCGGGTTGTAGACCAGGATGTCGCGATCCTTGCAGGTGCCGGGCTCGCCTTCGTCCGAGTTGCAGACCAGGTGTTTCTGGCCCGGGAACTGACGGGGCATGAAGCTCCACTTCAGGCCCGTGGGGAAACCTGCGCCGCCGCGGCCGCGCAAACCCGATTCCTTGACCGTGGCGATCACCTGGTCCTGGGTCAGGCCTTCGCCGCCGTCCTTGCCCAGGATCTTGCGCAGGGCCTGGTAGCCGCCGCGCGCCTCGTAGTCCTTGATGGACCAGTTGGCGCCATTCAGCTCGGCATAGATCTGGGGATTGATGTGGCGGTCGTGAAAGCAGGTCTCGTTGCCGGAAGAGGCGAACTTGGCCAGGACCGATTGTGCGGCGGCGTTCATGCCTTGCCCTCCGCGGCGCGCAGGCCGTCGATCAGTTCGTCGAGCTTTTCATTGCTCATGAAGCTGCACATGCAGCGGTCATTGACCAGCATCACCGGCGAGTCCGCGCAGGCGCCCAGGCACTCGGACTGCTGCAGCGTGAACATGCCGTCGGCCGTGGTCTCGCCCATCTTGATGCCCAGGCGGGATTCCAGATGGTGCAGCGCCTTGTAGCCGTCGCGCAGCTGGCAGGGCAGGTTGGTGCAGACGTTGAGCTTGAACTTGCCCACCGGCCGCTGGTTGTACATGTTGTAGAAGGTGGTGACTTCGTGCACCGCGATCTCGGCCATGTCCAGGAATTCGGCAATCACAGCCTCACTCTCGGCGCTGACCCAGCCCTGCTCCTGCTGGACGATGGACAGGCAGGCCATCACGGCCGACTGCTTCTGGTCAGCCGGGTACTTGGCCACCTCGCGCGCAAAGCGCTCCTTGGTCGCTTCGGTAATCATCGGTCAACGTCTCCAAACACGATGTCCAGGGTACTCAGCACCATCACGGCGTCGGCCAGCATG
>JAIRVR010000013.1 GCA_031253795.1 Burkholderiaceae bacterium | reverse complement strand
CCCATGGATTTGCGAAAACTCAAGACCCTCATTGATCTGGTGTCCGAATCGAACGTGTCGGAACTGGAGATCACCGAAGCAGAGGGCAAGGTCCGGATCGTCAAGAGCGAAGGCGCCGTCGTGCAGCAGTTCGTGGCGGCACCTGTGCAGCAGGCTCCTGTGGCCATGCCCGTGGCAGCGCCTGTCGCCGCCCCCGTGGCTGCCGCCCCCGCCGCCGAGGCTGCAGCGACCGGCCATATCGTGAAGTCGCCCATGGTGGGCACCTTCTACCGCGCCTCCAGCCCCGGCGCCAAGCCTTTTGTGGAAGTGGGCAGCCAGGTCAAGGAAGGCGAGACGATCTGCATCGTCGAAGCCATGAAGATTCTCAACGAGATCGAAGCCGACAAGAGCGGCACGGTGACCCGCATCCTGGGTGAGAACGGCCAGGCGGTAGAGTACGGCCAGCCTCTGTTCGTGATCGAGTGATTGGAAAATGGGATACCCCCTGAGCGGCGGTGCCGCGTCCCCCTGCGAGGTGGCGCGGCCCGGTACGGCCAGGTGGTCCATGGCATGCGTTCCCGGGACGGGGCCTGCCGAAGTCGCGTGCGGGCTCGGTGCGCACAGCGCGATGGAAAACTGAACTGACGGTAGATGCCCCTGTGCCACGGCGCAGGTGCCAAGCCGCGAGGACTTTCATGTTTAAGAAAATTTTGGTTGCCAACCGGGGCGAGATCGCCCTGCGCATCCAGCGCGCCTGCCGCGAGCTCGGCATCAAGGCGGTGATGGTGTATTCCGAGGCCGACCGTGACGCCAAGTACGTCAAGCTGGCCGACGAGGCCGTCTGCATCGGTCCGGCGCCTTCGCCGCTGAGCTATCTCAACATGCCGGCCATCATCTCGGCCGCTGAGGTGACCGACGCCGAAGCCATCCACCCCGGCTATGGTTTCCTGAGCGAGAACGCCGACTTCGCCGAGCGCGTCGAGAAAAGCGGTTTCACCTTCATCGGCCCCACGCCCGAGAACATCCGCACCATGGGTGACAAGGTCTCGGCCAAGCAGGCCATGATCAAGGCGGGTGTGCCCTGCGTGCCGGGTTCGGATGGCGAATTGCCCGACGATCCCGTGCAGATCCGCCGCATCGCCAAGGCCGTGGGTTATCCCGTGATCATCAAGGCCGCGGGCGGCGGCGGTGGCCGCGGCATGCGCGTGGTCCACACCGAGGCAGCCCTGGTCAATGCCGTGCAGATGACCAAGGCCGAGGCGGGCGCTGCCTTCGGCAATCCGGCCGTCTACATGGAAAAGTTCCTGCAGAACCCGCGCCACATCGAAATCCAGGTGATGGCCGACAACCACAGGAACGCCGTCTATCTGGGCGAGCGTGACTGCTCCATGCAGCGCCGCCACCAGAAGGTGATCGAGGAGGCTCCGGCCCCCGGCATCCCGCGCCGTCTGATCGAAAAGATCGGCGAGCGCTGTGCGGCCGCCTGCAAGAAGCTGAGCTACCGTGGCGCCGGCACCTTCGAGTTCCTGTACGAAAACGGCGAGTTCTACTTCATCGAAATGAACACCCGCGTGCAGGTCGAGCACCCCGTGACCGAACTGATCACGGGAGTGGACGTGGTGCGCACCCAGATCATGGTTGCGGCCGGCGAGAAGCTGCCCTTCACCCAGCGCCAGATCAATGCCCAGCTCAAGGGCCATGCCATCGAGTGCCGCGTGAACGCCGAGGATCCCTACAACTTCATGCCCTCCCCGGGCCGCATCACCATGTGGCATGCTCCCGGCGGACCCGGCGTGCGCGTGGACTCCCATGTCTACAACAACTACTTCGTGCCGCCCAACTACGACTCCATGATCGGCAAGATCATCGTCCATGGCGATACGCGCGAACAGGCGCTGGCGCGCATGCGCACGGCGCTGCTGGAGACCGTGGTCGAAGGCATCAAGACCAATATCCCGCTGCACCAGGACCTGATGGTGGATGCCAAGTTCATGGAAGGCGGCACCAACATCCACTACCTGGAAGAGTGGCTGGCACACCGCAGCGCCAACAAGCGTTGAGCGGCTTGCCTGATTGACCATGCATGCTGGCCCCCGGCGACGGAGGCCAGCATTTTCATTTATTGCAGAAAAAAGGATGGGCCCATGTTCGAGTTGAGCCTGCTGTGCCCGGAAGACCGGGTCGAGACCATCAGCGATGCGCTGGATGCCCTGGACGCACTGAGCGTGTCCGTGGAGGATGCCGATGCGCAGACCGAGGCCGAACAGGCACTGTTCGGCGAGCCCGGCATGCCGCCGCCCAAGGATGGCTGGCAGCGCAGCCGGCTGGTGGCGCTGTTTCCGACACAGGAAGTGGCCGAGGAGGCGCGCAGCCTGCTGCTGCTCCAGGACTTCTTCGAAGGCTGCAGCATCATCGCCGTCAAGCAGGTGCCCGAGCAGGACTGGGTGCGCCTGACGCAGTCCCAGTTCGCCCCCGTGGACATCACGCCCGAGTTCTGGATCGTGCCCACCTGGCATGAGCTGCCCCCCGAGGCGCGCGTGAGCATCCGCCTGGACCCCGGCCTGGCCTTCGGCACGGGCACGCATCCGACCACGCGCATGTGTCTGCGCTGGATTGCGCGCCAGCCCCAGGGCAGCCTGGGCCGCACGCTGGACTATGGCTGCGGCTCGGGCATTCTGGCCATTGGTGCGGCGAAGTTTGGCGCCACGGGCATTGATGCCGTCGATATCGACCCCGCGGCCGTGGAGTCCACTCGCTACAACGCCGACGCCAACCAGGTGCAGCTGCAGGCGGGCCTGCCCGATGCCGTGGAGGGTGAATACCGCACCGTGCTGGCCAATATCCTGGCCACGCCGCTGAAGGTGCTGGCTCCTCTGCTGTGCGCCCGTGTGCAGGCGGGCGGCCACCTCGTGCTGGCCGGCATCCTGGAACGCCAGGCCGATGAGCTCAAGGAGGCCTATGCGCCTTATCTGTCGCTGGAAGTGGCGGACAGCGAGGACGGCTGGATCCTGATGACGGCGCAGCGCGCCGCCTGATCCTGCATGCGGATGGCGCCCGGGTGGCGCCTTCTCCATTGCTGCCTACAATCGACCGCTGATGAGCCAAGTCACCCGCTGTCCTGCCTGTGCCACCCGCTTCAAGGTGGTCGCCGACCAGTTGCGCATTTCGCAGGGGTGGGTGCGCTGTGGCGTCTGCCATGAGGTCTTTGACGCATCCCAGGACCTGCAGCCCCTGCCTACGCCTGCCGCAGCACCCGTGGTAGCTGAGGGCCAGCCCGCGCACCCGGTGAAGCACGGGGACCTGCACGAGGATTCCGAAGACCAGGACATCCGCGAATTCCGCGAGTCCATGTGGCTGCCCATGCCACCCGCGTCGGCAGCCAAGGAGCCCGTGCACGAAGCACCGCCGGCCGCCATGGCTCCGGTGGCCGCGCCGCCCGGGCCAGCGCACGGGCTGGAACCTGGGCCGGTGCAGAACCCCGTGCCGGGACTCAGTCCTGCGTCCGGGTCTGCGACGGCGCAGGCAGGCCAGCCGCTTGCGGATGCCGGCCATGAATTGCCTGCGTCCACGCTGGCCGAAGAGGTTGCGGCCGAGGCGGTACAGCGGCTCCCGGAGCCCGTTGCCACGTCCGTGGCAGCCCAGGCCGAGCCCCGGCCCGGGCCCCAACCCGGGTCTGTGGCCGAATCCACGCTGCACGCTGCGCCGCATGCGTCCGCCGAGCCGGATCAAGAGCCGGCCTCCGATGCGCTGGCGGCGACCCACTTTCCATCGGCCCGGACCGAAGGCGGTGACCAAGCCCAGGACGACGATGCGCGCGAGCCTTCCCTGCCCGCACCGGAATATTCGCGTTGGCCCGACAGCGAGAGCCAGGGCGGCAGTTCGGCCGAGCTGCCCGAGGCCGAGCCCGGCTTCGTGCGCCAGGCGCGGCGCAAGGCCTTCTGGCGCAAGCCTGCCGTGCGCGGCCTGCTGCTGCTGGCCAGCCTGGTCGCCGCCGCTGTGCTGGCGGCCCAGGTGGCCTGGCAGCAGCGCGACGCGCTGGCTGTTCAGCATCCTGCACTGGCACCCTCGCTGCAGGCCCTGTGCTCCATGGCGGGCTGCACGCTGCAGCCGCGACGCCAGATCGGCGATGTGGTGATCGGCAGCTCGGGTTTTCGCCAGACGCCGCGCAGTGGCCAGTACCAGTGGAGCCTGAGCCTGGAAAACCGCTCCGACCTGCCCGTGGCCATGCCGGCCGTGGAACTCACGCTGACCGATGCGCAGGACAAGCTGCTGCTGCGGCGCGTGATCCGCCTGGATCAGCTGGGCGCTCCGGCGCAGATCGAGGCGCGTGGCGAGTGGAGTGTGACGGCCCCCGTCGAGGTGCGCGATCTGCAGGCCGAGGTGGCAGGCTATCGGGCACTGGTTTTTTATCCCTGATATTTAGAAAGTTCACGACACCATGGCCGCTCTCATCTGCGGATCGCTTGCGTTCGACAACATCATGACCTTCGATGGAAGGTTTGCCGACCAGATCCTCCCCGACCAGTTGCACATCCTCAATGTGTCCTTTCTCGTTCCCACGCTGCGCCGCGATTTCGGTGGCTGCGCGGGCAACATCGCCTATGCGCTCAACCTGCTGGGCGGCGATGCCTGGCCCATGGCCATGGTGGGCAGCGATGGTGCCGACTACGTTCAGCGCATGCAGACGCTGGGCGTGCACACGGCCCATGTGGGCCAGCTGCAGGACACGCACACGGCCCAGTGCATGATCATGACGGACCGCGACAACAACCAGATCACGGCCTTCCATCCGGGCGCGATGATGCAGGCGCATGGCAACCGCATCACCCCCGAGCTCGCAGACCAGGTGCGTGTGGGCATCATCGCTCCCGACGGTCGCCAGGCCATGCTCGAACATGCCGCACAGTTCAAGGTCGCCGGCATTCCCTTCGTCTTCGACCCGGGCCAGGGCCTGCCCATGTTCAATGGTGACGAGCTGCGCGCCTTCATCGAACAGGCCGACTGGGTGGCCGTGAACGATTACGAAGCGCGCATGCTGGGCGAGCGCACGGGTTGGAGCATGGAGCAGATTTCCACGCGTGTCCGCGGCCTGTTCGTGACCCTGGGTGCCGAAGGCTGCGAGGTATGGGAAAACGGCAGCAAGCGCCTGGTGGCTCCTGTGGCTGCCGAGGCCGTGGTCGATCCCACGGGCTGCGGCGATGCGTGGCGTGGTGCCCTGCTGTTCGGCCTGGAGCGTGGCTGGGACCTGGTGCGCTGTGCCGAACTCGGCAACCGCATGGGCTCGCTCAAGATCGCCAGCCGCGGACCGCAGAACTACATGCTGGATTTCGCCAGGCCCTGACGGCCATCGTGCTCCGAAACGATGGCGCCCCTGCTTCGCCGCATGCCGGCCGGCAGCAGGCCCGCACCGCATGACGGGGCGCACCAAAAGAAAAGCCCGACTCGCAGGAGCCGGGCTTTTTTCTTGCCGCAGCAGGCCGTGGCCTGCGCGTCATCAGGGCTTGTTGCCCGTGGGGAAGGGCCATGCAGCCTGGGGTGCCAGACGGGTCTGGGCGATGGGTGCAGGTGCAGCGGCGGGAGCGGCCGGTGCAGCTGCGGGAGCAGGCGCGGCAGCCTTCTTGGGCGCGGCGGCCTTCTTGGGGGCTGCAGGCTTCTTGGCTGCGGGTGCAGCGGCCTTGGCGGGAGCGGCAGCCTTCTTGGCGGGTGCAGCGGCCTTGGCAGGAGCGGCAGCCTTCTTGGCGGGCGCAGCGGCCTTGGCGGGAGCGGCAGCCTTCTTGGCGGGCGCAGCCTTCTTGGCAGGAGCGGCAGCCTTCTTGGCGGGTGCAGCCTTCTTTGCGGGCGCAGCGGCCTTCTTGGCAGGAGCGGCAGCCTTCTTCGCGGGTGCAGCCTTCTTTGCAGGTGCAGCCTTCTTGGCGGGAGCGGCAGCCTTCTTGGCAGGAGCTGCAGCGGCCTTCTTGGCAGGAGCGGCAGCCTTCTTCGCGGGTGCAGCGGCCTTCTTGGCAGGTGCAGCCTTCTTGGCGGGCGCAGCCTTCTTGGCGGGTGCAGCGGCCTTCTTGGCAGGAGCGGCAGCGGCCTTCGTTGCCGGAGCGGCTGCCTTCTTCGCGGGTGCGGCAGCCTTCTTGGCAGGGGCTGCAGCCTTCTTGGCGACGGCGGCCTTCTTGGCCGGTGCTGCTGCCTTCTTGGGGGCAGCGGCCTTGGCAGTGGCCGTGGTCTTCTTCACGGCTTCAGCCTTGGGAGCCGCGGCCTTGGGGGCTGCAGCCTTTTTTGCGGGAGTCTTCTTTTCGGTCGAGGCCTTGGTCGAGGCCGTCTTCTTCGCAGTTGCCATCATCTTCTCCTTCGTTGATTTGCACAAAACACTTCGGGGTACGAGGCTCCGAAGCGATTCAATGCGATGTGGAGTGACGCATCGCAATGAACACGGATGCGCTCCACGCCGCAACGTCCCGGTGGAACATGCGGATGCGTGGAGCGCTCATGGATTGCATTGTGCCTGCAGAGAAGCGATTAATCCCAGGAAAGTGCGCCTCCGGTTTGATACTCGATGACGCGTGTCTCAAAGAAGTTACGTTCTTTCTTCAAATCGATCATCTCGCTCATCCACGGGAACGGATTTTCTTCGTTGGGGAACAGGGCCTCGAGGCCGATCTGCGTGGCGCGGCGGTTGGCGATGTAGCGCAGATAGCCCTTGAACATGGATGCGTTCATGCCGAGCACGCCACGCGGCATGGTGTCTTCGGCGTAGCGGTATTCGAGCTCCACGGCCTTGACGAAAAGCGCCGTGATTTCGTCCTTGAATTCGGGCGTCCACAGCTGCGGATTTTCGAGCTTGAGCTGGTTGATCAGATCGATGCCGAAGTTGCAGTGCATGGACTCGTCGCGCAGGATGTACTGGTACTGTTCGGCAGCGCCCGTCATCTTGTTCTGGCGGCCCAGCGCCAGGATCTGGGTGAAGCCCACGTAGAAGAACAGACCTTCCATCAGGCAGGCGAAAACGATCAGCGACTTGAGCAGGGTCTGGTCGGTTTCGAAGGTGCCGGTCTTGAAGCTGGGGTCCATGATCGCCTCGATGAAGGGGATCAGGAACTCATCCTTGTCGCGGATGGAGGGCACTTCGAGATAGGCATTGAAGATCTCGCCTTCGTCCAGGCCCAGCGACTCCACGATGTACTGGTAGGCATGGGTGTGGATGGCTTCCTCGAAGGCCTGGCGCAGCAGGAACTGGCGGCACTCGGGCGCCGTGATGTGGCGGTAGGTGCCCAGCACGATGTTGTTGGCGGCCAGCGAGTCGGCCGTCACGAAGAAGCCCAGGTTGCGCTTGACGATGCGGCGCTCGTCCTCGGTCAGGCCGTTGGGGTCCTTCCACAGCGCGATGTCGCGGTTCATGTTCACTTCCTGCGGCATCCAGTGGTTGGCGCAGGTGGCCAGGTACTTTTCCCAGGCCCACTTGTACTTGAAGGGCACCAGCTGGTTGACGTCGGTCTTGGCGTTGATGATGCGCTTGTCGGCGGCATTGACGCGCTGGTGTGTGCTGGAGGACGTGGATCCGTTCCCGGCGCCGGCCGGCGTGTTCGAGAGGGAGGTGTCGTCGTCAAAGGTCAGCATTGCATTTTTCTCCGGCATGCCCTGGGGCATATGTTCAGTTCATTCGGTGCGAAAGAGGCCTCTCTTTCTGCTCCGGTCAATGTAGGACCAGGGGCGCGTCGGCATGTTGAGCAGGCCCAAGGTCCCTGGCGAAGATCCTGCGCATGGCGCTGGCTGGCGGGCTGCGCGGGACACCGATTGCCGGGCCCCGCGCCGCGCGGCTTACTGGCAGGCTTCGCAGCCGGGATCGTCGATGGCGCAGAACTTGATGTCCGTCGCCGGGGCCTGGGCGCGGGCCGCTGCGGCAGCCGCTTCCAGGGCGCTGGAGGTGCTCACGGCGGCGGCCGGCTGTGCGGCCGCCGTGGGAACGGCGTTGAGCACGCGGCTTTGCACCGTGGACTTTTCGATATTGGTGGCGCTGGTCGTGCGCAGGTAGTAGGTGGTCTTGAGACCGCGCAGCCAGGCCAGCTTGTAGGTGTCGTCAAGCTTCTTGCCCGATGCGCCGGCCATGTAGATGTTCAGGCTCTGGGCCTGGTCGATCCACTTCTGGCGACGGGCGGCGGCTTCCACCAGCCACACGGGTTCTACCTCGAAGGCCGTGGCGTACAGGCTCTTGACGTCCTGGGGCACGCGGTCGATGGGGCGCAGCGAGCCGTCGAAGTGCTTGAGGTCCATGACCATCACGTCGTCCCACAGGCCCAGGCGCTTGAGGTCGCGCACCAGGTACTGGTTGATGACGGTGAACTCGCCCGACAGGTTGGACTTGACCGACAGGTTGCCGAACGAGGGCTCGATGGAGGCATCGACACCCACGATGTTGGAGATCGTCGCCGTGGGCGCGATGGCCACGCAGTTGGAGTTGCGCATGCCGTGCTGG